>NZ_ATUY01000029.1 GCF_000420445.1 Actinotignum urinale DSM 15805 | reverse complement strand
CCCCCCTAATGCCGACGGCAGTCCCTGCGGAGCACGCACACGCCCCTAGGCGCAGGACTACCCTATGGTTGTCCGTAAGTGCGCCCTCAATAATTATTGAGGGACTTACCCCGGCGTTTTCTTTATATCACGATAAGGGTATGTACGGCAACGATTTTCGCCGGTATACTAAAATCATGGATAAAATGCAAGCCGAGTTAGAAAAAATAGAAAAGCAGCGCGCTCAGCTCACTGCACGCGCTCAAAAAATACGCGCAAAATACGCAGCAAAAGAACGCAAAGAACGAACACGCCGACTTATTCAGGTAGGCGCAATTTTAGAAAAAAATCTAGGAATTGAGTTCACGGAAGAAAAGCGCAATCAACTAGCCCGTTTTATGCACCACAAATACGACAACGGCTTTACTGGAGCGCAGTGGATTAGGCAACAGATTTCACGAGAATCGGCAGAACCGATTTCATGATTTCCTTTACTGAATCAGCCTTCCGACACGGACTAAGAGAAGAAGATATTATCCGCGCATGGCATACATACTGGAAGCAGATTATTGAGGAAGAAGAACCTCTGAAAGTGATTCGCTTAGGTTATGACACCCGCGCCCGATTACTCGAAATTGGTGCACAGGTTGCACGCAACGGAAATATAAAGATTTTTCACGCCATGCGCGCCCGCAAACGCTACATCTACACAACGTAAGGAAAAATACTATGACCCCGGAAGAAGAAGCAATTGCTCACGACTTTGAGCAAGGCTGGAGTAAGGAAAGAATCCAGAAAGCAAAAATCACCTACGGACCAGCCCCCGCCCCTATCACCTCAGCACTGCTCAATGAGCGCGTTACAGCTTATGCGCGCACGAAAGGCTTAGACCCGCTGGAAGTTGTAAACGACGCAGTGGAAGCATACCTACAGTCAGCATGAAAGCGTGCACGCGAGTGTGCTCAAACCCCCAAGGAGGGAGGGGGGGAATGCGTGCATGTGTGGAGAGCCTTCACGTGTGACCTAGGTCACACGCAAGGGGTAACTAACTGATATGGTATGTCCTAGTTTAGAAAATACCGGCGTGGCTCATTTAACTTTCTGCTTTGAGTTGTTTCCTAAGCACTAAATAAACCATGTGACGTAGATAAC
>NZ_ATUY01000028.1 GCF_000420445.1 Actinotignum urinale DSM 15805 | reverse complement strand
GCGCTGGTAGGTTTCTACAGCTTCGTAATAGTCCTCTAAGTCCTCTAGGTAGTTTTCTAGAGCTTCACGCACGTAAATAGAAGCAGGACGCTTAGTAGACGCACTCAACGCGTCCAAACGCACTTTCAAATCAGAAGGCAAACGCAAACTCAAAACATCACTCATGTAAACAAGTATACACCCACGGACACAATTAGAGGGTTGGGTGCGCCTGGTTTTAGCGGGTTTGCCCGCGCTTGCGTGACGTATACGTGGTCGCGTTTCGTGGCTGTTTTGAGCTGTTACGATCGCGGATTTTGCCTAGATTATTTCTCAGGCTTGCCCGCACGTCGCTCACTGTAGCGGGCTTCTGAGGTTCATCTGAGGGCGTTTCTGAGCGCTTTTCCATGTGCGCGGGGTGGATATACCCATCACGCGTTGGCATTAGCTCCTGTGTACGGTATTCGTCAGCGTCTTTAAGCAGATTTTCAATATGCTTACGCCCAATCTCCCGTTCCCCGGCGTTGGGGTAAAACGGCGGTTGTGACGGGATATTTTCCAGCTCAAACCGCGTTATCAGCCGTTCTGCTGGCTCACCTAAAGCAAGGTGTTGCACAGCATCGTATGCGCGCTCATATGTGCTCCAGGCTCGCTCCTCCCCCTTATACCTAGCGATGTCTTGGGGTGCGGTCACGGTCCTAAAGTGTTCTCGTTTTGCTGTTTCGATTGCTTTCCGCACCTGAGCATACTCAGCTGGTGTGGCGTGGGCTGGGATAGTGATTCCTGCTGTTGCCGGGTCGATTTCATGCATAAGCGTAGTGTTAAGTGTGGCGAGATTTTGCGCATATTCGAGCTTTCCCTTTTTGCGCCACATGCGCGCCGTATCCACATTTTTGCTTGCTTGCTCACACTCATATGTAAGGGCGTGGAGCTTGTCCAGCTCACCCTCGCGGTTTTCCGGTATGCACTCACTATGTAGCATCTCGTACGTCCATTCCAGGCGCTTTTTTACGCGCTCGTGAGCGCGTGGCACATACCGGCTAGCCATACCGATTATCAGCTCTCTAGCGCGCATATACGCGCGTTTCAGCGCGGTTTTGAGGGCTTGGATACGCTCGTCTAGCGTCTTTCTTTCCGCGATGGCGCGATTGGCATGCCTGATTTCTCTGTTGATTTCCGCCCGGTCAGATATACCTCCACGTTTATCGATTTCCCGACTTGCGTAT
>NZ_ATUY01000027.1 GCF_000420445.1 Actinotignum urinale DSM 15805 | reverse complement strand
CCCCCCCCACCCCACCAAAATCCGAAGAGCCAATAAAAAGCTAGGGAAACAAGGTGGGTTAATAGGCAAACAGGGACAGGGTTTCCACTACGTTGACGCGGATACAGGCCCATAGACAAAGTGTGTTGATAAAGAATATAGGCCGGTGATCAAGGTACGCCGCTAAAAAAATAGGCCAATAGACAAAGTATGTAACTAAAAAGGTAGGCTGATAAAGAGAGTTGTGCGCGAGGGGGGACTTGAACCCCCACGTCGTAAGACACTGGAACCTAAATCCAGCGCGTCTGCCAATTCCGCCACTCGCGCGTACCGGATTATTTTAGCGAAAAATACGCATTATGCCTAATTTATGGCAATAGTCACGCTGCCACTTTTTCGTCGTCGTATAAGAAACTGGATACCGCGAGCATTAACCTCAACGCTCCCCACCACGCTACACTCGTTTTTCTGTGGATACCTACCCAAAGTTAATCTTTTTTCATCAAGGCGTATCGTCTCCCATAAACGAGATATTGTTGTCCCTCACGTAAAAATAACTCCACACAATAATAAGAAGAACACCGAGTGCTAGGGTGTACATATACAATGCCGTAGGAATAAACCACACGGCAAAAAGGCACCCGCCACCGAAAACAAACGGCCATTTTCTCCACATACCCAACAAGGCAACAAGGAATGCCGCGCAGCCAATCCACAAGGAACGGATGAAGTATGTAAATGCGCGAGTAACATTTGGATCCGTGGTTGCACCCTGCTGATTTTTAAACGAAAAATAGCTGTACCAACCGCCAATAATAAGCCCAGCCACAAAAACTATGAGGATAATAGAGGTCAGTGTTGAACGGGGCATGCGTTTGTGAGGAGGCGTCGAACTCATAACCTCTACCCTACCTTAAGACGCAGATAAACCCGTAGGAGGCAAAGCGTTTTCCGTAGTGGATGAAGCATTTTCCCGAAAAACCGAACAATTTTCTGCAACAACACACCTTCAAGAGTCAGGCATATCCGCACAACACAAAATAATCCTGCAACCCCAACACCACCCTCGCCTCAGTCACATCGTCCTTCCCTACACCCCAAAACGCCCCGGGCGCAACCACACCCTCAACCCACTACGAAAGAAAACTATCGTCGTCAATATGTATTGAAGCGTACTGGGTTTTGTTCCTGTCTGTTTTTGAGAGGATTGGGAATATGGCTAAGAGGTATTCGCAGGGTTTTAAGGATCGCGCGGTTCGG
>NZ_ATUY01000026.1 GCF_000420445.1 Actinotignum urinale DSM 15805 | reverse complement strand
TGTACTGAACCCTGAAAGTTGGACGTTTATTTGTTCAGTTTTTAGGGTTAGGGGTGTTATGCGTTCTGATAGTTCGTTGTCGGTGGAGCAGCGGGCGGTGGCTGTTGATTTGTTTGAGGCGGGCTATGGCTCTCGAGCCACAGCCAGAAAACTTGGTTTGCCATTTCGGCCGGTGAATTCGCTTTATGACAGGTGGGTTCTTCATGGGAAAATGGTGCTTGTGACACGTGATACGAAAGCTGTTTACTCGTGGGAGTTCAAGCGCTCGATTGTCGCTCGTTTCCTTGCTGGAGAGACTGCGAGGCAGCTCGCGGCAGAGTTCAATTTTTCTTCGGTTGATCTGGTGTATTCGTGGGTACGAGTGTGGCGTTTAGCTGGCGATGAGGGCTTACGCCCGAAAAGGCGTGGCAGGAAGCCGAAAGCGTTGATCGCCAGCCTGGATCAGGAAGAGAGCGCGACGGTTCCGGATGCTGCGTTGATTGAGGAGAATACGCGGTTAAAAGCAGAGGTAGCGTATTTGAAAAAATTACGAGATCTGAGGGAGCAGGGGCAAGGCTGAAAACTCGTGTGGTTGCCACTCTCAGATCTGAATACCCGTTGCCGGTACTGTTACAGGTAGCCAAACTGGCACGATCAACGTTCTATTATCAGCTCAAGCAGATGCAGACCCAGGATCGGCATGTGCAGCTGAAACAAGCGATCCGGGAGATTTTCGATAAAAGCCATCAGCGCTATGGTTATCGGCGTGTTAGGCTCCAGTTGTTACGGGATGGGTGGCGTGTGTCGCGAAAGCTTGTCGCTAAGCTGATGAGACAGCTTGGTTTACGCTCTAAAACGAGGAAGCGTAAGTGTTACAACTCTTACCGCGGTACGACGTCACGTCGGGCTGATAATCATTTAGATCGGCATTTCGTGACGGAAAAGCCAAATCAACAGTGGGTCTCCGATATTACTCAATTTCAGATTTCGGGGCAGCGGCTGTATTTGTCTCCGGTGATGGATTTGTGTGATCATTCGATTCTTGCTCACACTCTCTCGGTGTCTCCTACAACGAAAGTGTCCGCGTTGAGCCTGAAAAGGGCTTTCCGTGTGGCAGGCGATCCGGAAGGTATTCTTGTTCATACTGATCAGGGCTACCACTATCAGCACCAGTCATGGATCAGTCAGCTAGTTGAGCATCAGTGCGTTCAATCCATGAGCCGTAAGGGCAACTGTTACGATAACTCCGTGATGGAGAACTTCTTTTCTCACTTGAAAGAAGAAATGTTCAACAATGACTCATTCGTTTCCATCAGCGAGCTGCGCGCAGCGATTGACGAGTACATACAGTGGTACAACACTGAGC
>NZ_ATUY01000025.1 GCF_000420445.1 Actinotignum urinale DSM 15805 | reverse complement strand
CCGCTGCTCCACCGACAACGAACTATCAGAACGCATAACACCCCTAACCCTAAAAACTGAACAAATAAACGTCCAACTTTCAGGGTTCAGTACACCCTGTAACCCTCATTAATTTACATGCCCAAGGTGCTTGGATAATGTTCAACGAATAGATACATTATCCAAGCACCTCTTAATACAAAATTATGCTTCCACATATAATGACATAAGGAGGCCTTTATATGTGGATTGTTTATGCCGTGGGCGCGGCGTTTTTCGCGGGTATCACCTCGATTTTAGGAAAAATGGGGGTAAAGACTACTCCCTCATCCCTCGCCACGACTCTTCGCACAGTTGTTGTCCTCATTTTTGCCGGGTTAATGGTGGCTATTGCGGGTTCCTTCCCCACTATGGCCACCATTTCCGCTAAAACATGGGTTTTCCTTGTTCTTTCCGGTATCGCGACGGGCGGCTCGTGGCTTTGTTTTTTCCGCGCGCTTCAAATCGGCCCCGTTTCCAAAATCGCGGTCATTGACAAATCCAGCATTATTTTGACGGTTCTTCTCGCCATTTTCCTGCTAAATGAACGTTACCATCTGTGGATTCAACTGTTTGGAATTACACTTATCGCCATCGGCACGTTCATGATGATGGAGCGTAAGAAAAAACGAGCCGTCACACACGAAACCACGTCCCATACCCCATCATCAAGCCCTCAAAATATCAATCTCCCACACAAAAGTAGCTGGTTGATATACGCACTCGCCTCAGCCATTTTCGCCTCACTCACCGCAATTTTTGGCAAAGTCGGCATCGAAAATGTTGAGCCAAATCTCGGCACATTTATCCGCACCGTCGTCGTCCTTATAATGGCGTATCTTGTTACGTTTGTGAAAAAAGAGTTTGTCCCGCTTCGCACGATTTCTGTGAAAGAAACGGTGTATATGGTGTTGTCCGGTATCGCGACGGGTGCTTCCTGGTTGTGTTACTGGAAGGCAATGCACGACGGACCAGCAAGCGTTATTGCCCCGATCGACAAACTCAGCATTCTTGTAACAATCGCTTTGGCGTGGATTTTCTTCAAGGAAAAACAGTCGAAAATGGCCTTGTCCGGTTTAGCCATTTTAGTCGCCGGGACTTTCGTTATGCTTTTTGCAGCGTAATATTTACGAAAGAGACCCGAAAAGAATTCCCCCTTGTTTCGCGTATGTTTTTATCACGATAAGCTGTGATGCTTTCGCTTTTATGCTTGACGACGACGGTGAACGAATCCTGCACCGACGGCAACGAGGACAAGTGGCTCTTCGGATTTTGGTGGGGTGGGGGTGGTTTTTTGGGGTTGTTGGGGTGGTGTTTTGGTGGTGTTGTGAGTGGGTGTGTTTGAGGGATTG
>NZ_ATUY01000024.1 GCF_000420445.1 Actinotignum urinale DSM 15805 | reverse complement strand
CTAAGCGTCCTGCTTCTATTTACGTGCGTGAAGCTCTAGAAAACTACCTAGAGGACTTAGAGGACTATTACGAAGCTGTAGAAACCTACCAGCGCGTGTCCAGGGGTGCTGAGAAAACTTATAATCTTGCTGAAGTAGGTGAGGTGCTTGGCTTGGGAGATTAGGATTTCCGAGAGCGCGGTTAAAACGCTCAAGAAACTTGATTCCCCGATAGCTAAACGTATCCACAACGAGCTACTACAAATTAGCCTGCTCGATGACCCTCGTTCTCGTGGTAAAGCTCTAACTGGTAACTGGGGGTCTTTTTGGCGCTATCGCGTGGGGAGCTATCGCATCATCTGCCGGATTGAAGATGAACAGCTACTAATCACCGCTGTTAAAATCGGACACCGGTCAAACATCTACCAATAACCATTACACACCAAACCAAGGCGTGTATATCTGCCGGAGCCGTATAATCTCGCGGTAAAGTGAGGGACGGTAATAAAAACAAACCCCGCACAAGTCGCACAAACGGAAATAAGTTCGACTTGGCGGGGTCATAAACCAAGGAATATTTTACAGTGAACCTAACTCTAAAATCCAGCTACACGCCGGCAGACCTGCTCACAGCCGGAATAGATTATGTTCCCCTCACCGCCGAGGACAGGGACTATTTACACGCTCATATCGGCAAAGAACTGTATCATGTCGCACCAGACCGCACATTTTCGAGCGGATATTTACCCCGCAGATATTGCACAGAGTGCTATCAGCGCATAAAGGACGGGACAAAAGAGCGCGGTACCGCGTGCCAACATGGAGACGTGAAATGTGGGAATTCCCGCCCGCTTTACCGTACGTATGAGCAGGTACGGGCGAAGAATGATGAGTATATCCGGCTCACGTCCGCATGGGTGCAAAGCGTTATAGTCGTAGACATTGACATCACGGGCTATCCAGGGACGCTACAGCCCCTACATGAGGACGTACGGCGGTCACTGATGGACGCTGTAGGGCGGGACATGTGCCCCTATGTGCTGGGTATTAATCGCGCTTCTGGAAAGGCTCAAATCATCTATCTGATTGAGACCGTTTACAGCGCGCACGGACGACCTACGCCCCCCTCAAAACGGCTATTAAAGGGCGTTTCTGAGCGCTTAAATGCATACTACGGGGCAGATACTCATTTCACTCACGGATTCTCTAGAAACCCGTTTACGGACGGCGCAGGATACGACTGGTATCGGGTGCTTTCTGACCGTCCTACGGGCATTTACAGCCTACGAGAACTAGATGAAAGCCTGGAAGAAGCCGGATACCCTAGAGACGTGCCAGAAAAGCCCCAAAATCGCTATTCTTTCGTTTCTGACCTACTAGCGACCGCTATAGACGCGAGAGAAGCGCGGGAAAACCTTAAGAAGCTAGAAGAATCTTTGCCCGCGTTATCCCCTCATGACCGGAAACGGCTT
>NZ_ATUY01000023.1 GCF_000420445.1 Actinotignum urinale DSM 15805 | reverse complement strand
TGTTGTTGGGTGGTTTTGTTTTTTCCTGGCTTGGTGGCTGGGGGCTCGCGATGATGTTTTTGTGCATGGCATGGCTTTTTGTTGGTTGTGTTGTGTGTGGTGTTGTTGTGGGTTGTTTTTTGTTTTTTGGAGCTGTTTTGGCTTTCTACTGGTTTTTTGTGGAGAGTTTGATTCTGGCTCAGGACGAACGCTGGCGGCGTGCTTAACACATGCAAGTCGAACGCACAGCACTGGCTTTGGTTGGTGTGGGTGAGTGGCGAACGGGTGAGTAATACGTGGGTAACCTGCCCTTCTTTTTGGGATAAGCCTTGGAAACGGGGTCTAATACTGGATATTCTGTTCCTGCCGCATGGTGGGTGTGGGAAAGTTTTTTCGAAGAGGGATGGGCTCGCGGCCTATCAGCTTGTTGGTGGGGTGATGGCCTACCAAGGCTTTGACGGGTAGCCGGCCTGAGAGGGTGGACGGCCACATTGGGACTGAGATACGGCCCAGACTCCTACGGGAGGCAGCAGTGGGGGATATTGCACAATGGACGCAAGTCTGATGCAGCGACGCCGCGTGAGGGATGAAGGCTTTCGGGTTGTAAACCTCTTTCGGTACAGATCAAGGTTTATGGAAATAAGTTGAGGGTATGTGCAGAAGAAGCGCCGGCTAACTACGTGCCAGCAGCCGCGGTAATACGTAGGGCGCGAGCGTTGTCCGGAATTATTGGGCGTAAAGAGCTTGTAGGCGGCTTGTTGCGCCTGCTGTGAAAACGCGGGGCTTAACTCCGCGCGTGCAGTGGGTACGGGCAGGCTAGAGTGTGGTAGGGGTGATTGGAATTCCAGGTGTAGCGGTGGAATGCGCAGATATCTGGAGGAACACCGATGGCGAAGGCAGGTCACTGGGCCATTACTGACGCTGAGAAGCGAAAGCGTGGGTAGCGAACAGGATTAGATACCCTGGTAGTCCATGCTGTAAACGTTGGGAACTAGGTGTGGGGTCCTTTCCATGGGTTCTGCGCCGTAGCTAACGCATTAAGTTCCCCGCCTGGGGAGTACGGCCGCAAGGCTAAAACTCAAAGAAATTGACGGGGGCCCGCACAAGCGGCGGAGCATGCGGATTAATTCGATGCAACGCGAAGAACCTTACCAAGGCTTGACATACACTGTGAGCTGCTAGAGATAGTGGTGCATTTGGTTGGTGGTGTACAGGTGGTGCATGGTTGTCGTCAGCTCGTGTCGTGAGATGTTGGGTTAAGTCCCGCAACGAGCGCAACCCTTGTCTCGTGTTGCCAGCATGTTGTGGTGGGGACTCACGAGAGACTGCCGGGGTTAACTCGGAGGAAGGTGGGGATGACGTCAAATCATCATGCCCCTTATGTCTTGGGCTTCACGCATGCTACAATGGCCGGTACAGAGGGTTGCGATGCTGTAAGGTTGAGCGAATCCCTTAAAGCTGGTCTCAGTTCGGATTGGGGTCTGCAACTCGACCTCATGAAGTCGGAGTCGCTAGTAATCGCAGATCAGCAACGCTGCGGTGAATACGTTCTCGGGCCTTGTACACACCGCCCGTCACGTCACGAAAGTTGGTAACACCCGAAGCCCGTGGCTTAACCTTTTTGGGGGGAGCGGTCGAAGGTGGGGCTGGCGATTGGGACGAAGTCGTAACAAGGTAGCCGTACCGGAAGGTGCGGCTGGATCACCTCCTTTCTAAGGATTTTTGTGGCTGACACTTGTGCTGGTGGAGT
>NZ_ATUY01000022.1 GCF_000420445.1 Actinotignum urinale DSM 15805 | reverse complement strand
GAAAAGCATACTTCATAGAAATAGAGCAGAAAGAGTCCTACATAGATTACAAAAAACTATGCTTCATCGAAAAAGAAAACGATGTTTCACAGAAATAGAACAAAGCGCAATCTAAACCACAGAAAAACGGTACTCCGTCGTCGAAAAAGAAAACCCGCCCCGCAACAAAGCACAGAAACCCTTGCCCGATTCCCTCACAGGCACTCGCCCGATTCCCCGCACCCCTTCCACGATTCCCTCACAATTACTTGCCACCATTATTCTCACTACCTAGAATTCATCCCAGTTAATTTGTCCCTTCAACTAGACTCCTTAGAGTTCATACAACTAAAGGAAATTGATATGTCAAACGTACATATGCAAGCAAGCCCCTGGACGCGACTCAAAAGATCGCTCCTCTTCTGGGTTTTACTTGCCATTATTTTCGGCGCGGCGCTCGGCCAATTCCTGCCCTCCTGGGCGATTGTCCCCTTCGCCACTTTTAACGATATTTTCGGCAAATACCTCGGTTTTTCCGTTCCGCTGATTATCGTCGGTCTCGTTGCCCCAGCCATTTACGAACTCGGCTCCTCCGGCGGAAAGTGGCTTCTTTCCACGGTTGCCATCGCATACGGCTCCAACCTGGTTGCCGGTTTCGGCACATGGGGTCTCGCAACACTTATTTACCCCTCACTTCTTGCGGGTCAAAAGGTTCCAGACCTTGCTAAACCGGAAGATGCCGTCGCTTCAATTATGGATAAGGGCTTCAAACTTCCCCCTGTTTTTGACGTCATGACGGCGCTCATTGTTGCGTTCATGATTGGTATCGGTATTGCGAAGATTCAGGGAAAGACACTCGGTAAGGCCGTGTCCGATTTCCGCGACATCATCACTCTCGTTATCGCGAAAACAATTGTGCCCCTTCTTCCGCTCCACATTTTCGGTATTTTCATGAACATGTCCAAGTCGGGCCAGTTCGTTACCGTCATTGTGGCAATGAGTAAAATTATCCTCTTCTCCTTCATTCTCACCGTGGTTCTGCTCCTTATCCAATACTCACTGGCGGGAGCAATTTCCAAGAAGAACCCGTTCAAGGCGCTGTGGGGTATGCGTGATGCCTACGCTACCGCCCTGGGTACTGCATCTTCGGCCGCGACGATCCCCGTCACAGCTCGCTGCACCCGCAATAATGGCGTAAGCCGCGGGGTCGCAGATTTCGTTATTCCGCTGTGCGCAACGATTCATCTTGCCGGTAGCTCAATTAAGATCACGGCCTTCGCTCTTGCGCTCCAGCATATGATGGGAATTCACCCCGACCCTATGCACATGGTTGGCTTCATTATGATGCTCAGCGTGATTCTTGTTGCCGCTCCGGGCGTTCCCGGTGGTGCGATTACCGCCGCGCAGGCTCTGTTGCAGGGAATGTTGGCGTTCACTGATCCGATGTACGCGATTATGGTCGCCATGTATGTTGCGGTGGATAGCTTCGGTACCGCCACCAACGTTACCGGCGACGGCGCTATCGCGATTGTTATTGATCATTTCGCGCGCGGTTCTCTTGTTCAAGATAGCGACGCGTTGAAGGAAACCGTCGAAAATATTAATTCTGCACGTCAATAGTTTTCGTGTTGATACCGCGAAAATAAAACACAAATAAGGGCGGCTCTGCGTTGTGCAGGGTCGCCCTTTTGCATATGAGGAATTATTGCACACGCCTTTTCGAATATAGGTTAGCATTGCGCTTTCACGGACACGATGAATTGATGCCAGACATTTTTGCGCATCCGGTTGCGATGCTCTCAGGTTTGGGGGCATGTTATCCAGAAAACCCGATACCCTTGCATGAAGCGTACTGGGTTTTGTTCCTGTCTGTTTTTGAGAGGATTGGGAATATGGCTAAGAGGTATTCGCAGGGTTTTAAGGATCGCGCGGTTCGG
>NZ_ATUY01000021.1 GCF_000420445.1 Actinotignum urinale DSM 15805 | reverse complement strand
CTCTTATCAGTCAACTCTTTTTCCAGTTCTACCCAATCCGTATAGAACCCTGGATTATCGTTATCCTTCTGCTTATCACCAATTTTCGTTAACACGGCTTGGAGTTCATCGGCAGCCTTTTTCACGCCCGCATCACCCATACCAGACCCTACGCGAGCCAGACCCTCTTGAGCCTCTTTGATCTTCACTTGAGTAGATGAACCAAAATATTCATCCCCTACCCGTTTCATCATGCCCTGAGCATCATCACGAGCTTTCACCAATGCTTTCATCACGCCAGGAGCACTTTTAGATGCCGTGGTGATAGTCTCGATAGCTTTTTTCTTCTCGCTATCCTTCTTCATCTTGCCCATATCGGGTTTAACAAGTGGTAGCTTTTCACGCGCAGTTTTCAACTGCTTATCCAGAACCTTGCACAGTTCCTCATCCGTTGCCACCCCGCGAGCATTCGCCACACACTTATCGTTAAGTGTTGTTGCAGCCTCTACCGTTTTCTTCGCCCCAGGCACAACCTTGGAATAGGTCGCCCATGCCTTATCCATATCCTTGGCATAATCGGTTGCAGAACCACACGCCGACAACCCTGTCGCCGTAATGGCGAGTACCGCCAATATTGTTTTTGCCCACCCTTTGCGGACTGTTTGTGTCTTGTTCATCATGTTCTCCTTTCCAACAAACAAGAAAACCTAATTTTTATTTAACGTTGCTTAGATAAATTCTAACCTTTACCCCACACGCCACACAGCACAAACAAACCATGTAGCGCAACACAAGCAACTACTGACTTGAACACACCCTTTCAAAGGCAGCATCCCATAACGGTTGTAATTCTTTATATCCCTCCTTATCCATTAATTGAGCCGTATTGTTAACATACTTACGTTGTTCTTCTACCGATAGCCCACCTTCTCCGTAATAAATTTGTTTGAGAGTTGTGCGTACCCGTTTCGGATCACTCATCGTATCTCTACCGTCACCGTCGCGGCTGGATGTGTCAGATCCAGTGGACGTATTGGTATCATCTGACATGGTTTCCGCAGACTGATGGGAATCGACCACCTCACCCGTAGTTTTCCCGGACTGAGTAACATGGTGTGGAACAGTAATCTTCTTAATGAATGAAATCAAATACGCAGTATTATTATCGACCGTTACTGGATTAAAATGTTTACCGCGCAACTGTTCACGGATGTGGTGAGGTTTCATACCCGCACCAGTTAGCTTACGTAAGGCTTTAGCGATAGCATGAGGTTCATCCCTACTTAGTTCGTAAAGTTTATCGGGAAGACATGCATGTAAGAAGTCCACTAGCTTATCTTCCTTACTTTCGCCCGTATCCTCATCGTCTGTAGAGCTACCCTCATTAGACACATCGGTATCCGTATCCTCTACGGTATCTGCCACCGTGCTTGACGTAGCAGTATCCGCAGCCGTCTTTTCACCATCACTATCGTTACCCATATTCACCTTTCCATCATCCGTATTGGCAGTGTCGTTACCGTTATCCACGCTTGCCATACTGTCCGTCGCGTTCTCTACAGGCTCGCTATCGCCTACAGTCTCTTTTACAGAGCCAGTAGTACCCGTAGCGTCGCGAGTACCACCGGAGCCATGATGCGAAGCACGCTTTCCGCGACCTTCTCCCCTACCATCACCTACGGTGAGCGTGGATGTATCCTCCTCACCCTCGGGTGGTTCAACCACATCAACATTCAGTTGATAGAACGAACCCGTGTTATACCGGCACGAAAGACTATCCATGCGCGTACTCGTCTCACCATCACGCCATGCGTCCCGAACGGGACGCGAAATCAAACCATAGTTTTTTAGCGTCGCTACGTGCCGACGTGCCCTACTCACCGAGCACCTTGCACGCTGAGCAAGGGACTTGATAGTCCTCCACGCCACATGCTCATCATTTGACGACTCCGCTAGTGCCACAAGCACAAGCGTTTCCTCAGCATCAAGCCATGTCACGTCGTCTAACGCCCACGCAACAGCCTTAAAACTCATGCCACTCGCCTCCTAAAAACCTTTTTTATTCTTTCACTACCACCATGTGTGCCACGCCCGCAAACCCTAGCCTCACGCCCGTAACACCACACCTTTACGAGCCTCGAACGCCTCGTTAGCTTGATCCCACAACCTTCTCGCCCACGCCTTGTAGGCAGTCTCATAAGTGAGCGAATACGTACGGTTAAGCCACATAAATTGCTCATTCCTGGATAGGCCCGTTGTGTCATCACGGATCTGTTCTAAAACCTCACGCGCCTTTAGGGCGAAACGTTCCTTACGCTTTTCACGCGCCTCAAAACTGTTGCCAACAAAAGGATCAGGCACATCACGGTACTTCAGTTGAGATAGCCGATGTAACACTAAGCCAGGACCATTCACAACGTTCGGCGGTGGCG
>NZ_ATUY01000020.1 GCF_000420445.1 Actinotignum urinale DSM 15805 | reverse complement strand
CAACTCGGCATTCTCACGCTTAAGACGCTTAATCTCAGCATGCTCCTCACGAGTGAGTCCTGGACGCTGCCCTGCCTGTACCAATGATTGCTCATACCAGCGTCTGAGCGACTCCACCGCCACTCCCAACCTCGGAGCAATCTCGCTAACAGCCCTCCACTGCGAACACGAGCCATCCTGGCTCAAACGATCACTAACCATCCGAACCGCGCGATCCTTAAAACCCTGCGAATACCTCTTAGCCATATTCCCAATCCTCTCAAAAACAGACAGGAACAAAACCCAGTACGCTTCAACTAAATCAGCAGATACCCTCCCCTTACCTAAAACGAGCTATGCGATACTTCTTCAAACTGCCATAATTCTTTGCGTTTTTGGTGGTAACCATAAAGCTACGGCTGCACTTATTAAAGCCAGCACACCTACCGTTGCTGCTATCCAATCCATCTTTGCCCATGCCGGAATTGGACGACCAACATCAGTCGCATCTACCCCAGCACCAAACGCGATAAAGAAGTAAATCAAGCATGCAAGACCTGACTGATGTCCCCCAGATTAGCCCCTGGCTTAGAGCCAAGGACGCGCTCATCACTTTATTTCCTCGAAGCTCCCGGTAGCGCAGAAGTTCGAAGCCTGGGTGTTCGATGAAGCGCTACCGACGATTCGCCGCCACGGTTACAGGCGTGCAGAACAACAACCACTACCCTAACAGGCACCGGGTCACTGACGCGGCTTCGCTGTCAACAGTCGCGGGTTTTGATCATATGGCCGCCACGCTCTCTCGCTTCGCAGGCAGGTTCAGCATTTTAGGAGGCACAGTAGCTACAACGCTGCTCACCGTAGCGATGGGCGCAATGGGAGCCGGGATAAACCTGCGCAACGTAATTAAGTCTGGAGGGCGCGCCCTCGTCCTCGGAATAATCTTGACTGTCCTGATCACCACAGTATCGCTGGCAACCGTGCTACTGATTGTCGAATAAGGTTAAGTTCGGAATACGTCACCGGATTAGGTTTTATCCACGTGGCCACGGCTGGCACGTCATAAATCGGTTCACTGCCTAAGAATTTTGGAGCATTTTTCCAAGACAGCCGTGCCGTAAAAAGTTGAGCCTGGCAGGAAAAATTTACTCCCTGTATCTCTAGAGAATCAGACGCTCTCTTCTGATTCAAATAGCTATATATTCTCTAGATTTTTTTTGGGAAATATCTGCAAGGTATATCACTGGAAACCGGGAAATGTTGACTTGCACGGCGAGCTATGTAAAATTTTTTTCACCAAGATATTCCAACAAAGAGAGAGTACACCGCGTTGAATACTAAAAAAACCAAATGCTTAGCTGCAGCACTGTCACTGGGTGTAGGCTTCACGATTGCCACTACGAATGCTTTCGGAGCCAATAAACCAGCACCGAACTCCACCCCAGTTCCTTCGACCAATACTAAAATTTCCTTAACCCGTGAGCAGCTACAAGCTGCTATTAAAGATGCTACAAACGAAGTTGCTCAGGCTAAGAAAAATCTTGATGAAAAGACTGCCTTATTGAATGAGGCAAAGAAAACATATGACAAGGCCGTTTCGACAGTAGAAGCCAAACAGGCCGAAGTTAAAGATTTGCAAACGCAAACTGCAGCTTTATTGCAGCAAAAAGAAGAAGCTGAAAAAGCCGTTCAAGTTGCAGAAGATGATTTGAAAAAAGCTATCGAGAACTCTGGTGCCGCTGACGATCTTAAGAAGCTACAAGAGGATCAAAAAGTAGCTGCAAAAGAGGCTGAGGAAGCGACTGCAGCCGAGGTTTTGGCACAACAGAAGCTAGAAAAAGCTCAGCAAGAGAAGAAGCAAGCCGACGAAAAAGTTGCTGAGTTTGGAAAAGAAGTTGTCTCAGCTACCAAAAAAGTTGATGAAGCTAAAACCCAGTTGAACCAGCTTGAACAGAAACAAAAAACGCTCAAGGAAACCATTGAGCTGTTAGAGGGAAATCACCCGAATATTGCTAGTGAATTGCAAGAATCAAAAAGTCAACTAGCAGAAGCTGATAAAACCAAAAAAGATAAGGAAGCATTCCTTACTGAAAAGACCAACGAGTATAACAAGCTCGTAAAAGAGGCGGTATCCGCTAGGTCCGCAGTAGAAACCCTGACCAAGAAGTTGGAAGAAAAACGGGCTCGCCATAAGGACCTTACGGAAGAGAACCAACAGAACCTTGTGCGAAAAAACGAGCTTGAAAATAAGAAAAAGACATTCCAGGCTAATCTAAAGCAGAAACAACAAGAAGTTGCGTCTTTTGACGAGGATATCAAGCGGGCACAAGCAGACTATGAAGCAGCGCTAGCCGAAGACAAGAAGCAATCTACCGCCGAGACGCAGAATAAAATTAAGAATGCGGAAAAAAATAAACAGCTAGCAGAAAATAATAAGAAGACAGCCGAAGGGGAAGCTAATAACCTAAAAGCTGAGATTACTACTTTGGAAGAAAAATATTCTTCCTTAATTCAGGAAATACTGAAAAAGGCAGTTGAAAGTAGAAGTCTAGAAGTTGACATCGAAGAACTTGATAAAAAGCTTAAGACGGAAACGACCGCTGCCGAGAATCGCTTCAAAAAAGCAGACGAAGCCGAAAACGCCCAAAAAGAAGCTAAACGAGCAGCTGATGATGCCATAAGAGATTACGAGAATAAAAAACATGCCGCGGATGAGCTAGAGGCAGTTGCAAACAAGCTAGAAAAAGCCAAGCAAGACGAAAAAGGAGTTGCGCAGGAAAAGCAGCAATTCGAAACACTACTAGCTGAAGCCCAAAATACTCTGAATTTGGCGACAAGCAACAAGCTACAGGCCGAGAAAAACGCTAAATTAAAAGACAATCAGCTTAAACAAGATCAGGTAGCTGAAGAAAAAGCCAAGGAGAGAAAGCTAGCTGCAGACAAAACGCTTTCCCAAGCGGATTCTGATTTGAAGCATGCCATGGACAAGAATGCGCCTGTCGCCTCTGCCAACAAAGCGCTTCAGAAAGCGAAGCTGAACTTGGCCGAAGCCCAGAAAACTTGGGGAGCTAAGAACGAGGCGTTAACAAAAGCGCAACATGACCTATCTGATTTGAGAAATGCTGAAGCAAAGGCTAGAACTGCTTTTGAATCTGCCACATCAGAACTTAACGAAGCTAAAAAATCTAGCGAAGAACTAGAGCGCAAGTTAGCTAAACTACGCGCTGAGCTGCAGGCTATGAGAATGCTTTCCGAGGCTACAGACCCGTCTGGCGTGCGAAAGAATAATTCGAATAACAAGCCCGATAGTCAACAGCCAAAGGCAAAACAGCTTGCAAATACCGGCACAGACATCACACTATTACCCGTGGGAGCAGGTATCACTTTGCTAGGCATTAGCCTCCTTGGAACTAGAAAACGCCGAACTGAATAGGAAAGGCAGATTAAGTCAATCTGATATGTGATGCATAAATCTGTATTGACCATCACCGATGGACGATAACTGCCAGATCCAATACAACTGTTAGACCTGGCGATAGTACAGGGGATTATACAGAACATAATCAGCAACGGATACATCCAAGAGGGGGTGGCTCGTACTACACAGTATGAGCCACCCCCTCTTATTTATGGCAAGTCCGTATTATTCGGGCATTAGCCCTTCGGATCCCTACACATCCGCAAAGGCTGGGCAGGCCACTAAACCACCCCGACACGCCCGGCAAAACTTGCGAAACTCACCGAGCAGATCGATGCACTAATTGGGCAGAACCAGCGCCACGCACTCGACCAAAACGCCTACCAAGCCCGCTACACCGAGCTCGATGCGTACTACCGTAAGACACTCGCACGCAAAACAAGCCTCGAAGCCGACACACAGCAAAGACAGCCAAACATGCGGCCGCGACTACAGCCCTCGACGATCTCACGGGCGAACCTGTGAGCGAGTTCCGCCCCTCACAGTGGAGCGCACTCATCGACACGCCATCGTAGGCGAGGACACGATCCGATTCGTATTCCGCACCGGTGAACAGGTGAGGATTGCCCTGAAAGGGTGATGCTCGTATCGGCTGACATGCAGGGTTGGACACACCTCCCAGAAATAAAGTAAGGTTAGCCTTACTTAATAAGGACGGTGTTTACGTGGACGATAGTGTAACAGATCAGGTTGTTGAAGGCGAGTATGGATCCGCGAAGGAAAAATCTGTCGCTGGCCAGAACGCGATCCGTCAGCTATCGCAGCCGGTGAAAGGCAAACTGTTTATCGCGCAGGTTTTAGCTTTTCTCTCTGGTGTGTTGGCTATCGCACCCTATGTGGCTTTGGTGGAGCTTGGCGGTGCGCTTATGCAAGACCGGGTGGACGCGGCGCTGGTGAACTGGATCGTGATGCTCCTCGTCAGCGCATACATGGCCCGGTTGACCTTATATTTTGTTGCATTGGGCGTGACGCATTTTATTGACCTGTCGTTGCGTAATCAGATGCGTCGGCAGATTGCCGCCCGCATGTCGACTGCTCCGCTGTCGTGGTTTACCCGCGAGGGTGAGGGTAAGATCCGCAAGACCATTCAGGATGATACGGCCACGGTGCACACAGTGATCGCGCACGGGCCGATCGAGAAACTGAACGCGATCGTATCCCCGCTCGCCTTGCTGATGTATGCCTTTGTGGTGGATTGGCGACTCGCGTTGCTG
>NZ_ATUY01000019.1 GCF_000420445.1 Actinotignum urinale DSM 15805 | reverse complement strand
TATCCTTACCACACCAACTCTTTACCCCACAATCCTTGTTAGAACACAACCAACGATGTTTACGCCACACAAGATAGATAGGCCGCCCGTAGACAGGAAGATCGATATAACGCACACAAGGACGATCTTTGACCACAGCTTTACTAGAACATGCAGAACACCTCACCGGTGTTTTCACAACTTGTTCTATCCATAATTCTTGTCGAGGCCCATCACGCCTATAACCTATAAGCCTGACATCTTTCAAACTTACTAAACAAGCCAAAATTTCGGTAGAATCAGACGTGGTGAAGGTAGTTTTTCGTTTTTTATTCACACACTAATCATGAACTACCTTCACCACTTTTTAAACCCCCCACCCCACCAAAATCCGAAGAGCCTGTTTTCTTCTGCGATCCTCAAACTGCTAGCCTAAAACCATCAACTGATGCAAACACCCCTAGAATCCGCCCTGTTTGGTTGAGGAAGTGGACAGGCGCACGCCCTCATCTATAAGACGTCAGTTTCGGTTGCTAGGACAACAATCTGGGTCTTTGTTGAACTGCTTTGCAAACCCTAATTAGCATGTTAAGATTAGCAAGGTCAAAGAGGACCGTTGTGGCTAGGAGCTTTAGTGACTCAACTTGTATTATCTGCGCCGATGAGTGGCGTTATCGTTCCATTAGAAATGGTTCCCGATCCGGTTTTCGCTAAAAAAATGGTTGGGGAAGGCATTTCGATAGACCCTATCGAGGCTCACCTTTGCGCCCCGTGCGATGGGGAAGTCGTGCTCGTCCAGCCCAGCGGACATGCGGTGACGGTGCGTCACGCTAGCGGCGTTGAAGTGTTGATGCATATCGGTTTAGAGACCGTCTCATTAGAGGGGGACGGATTTAGCCCACTAGTCAAGGCTGGCCAGCAGGTTAAATGCGGTGACCGGCTGATTGATTTCGATATGGATTCTGTGGCTCAAAAGGCCAAGAGTTTATTGACTCAGGTGGTCATCTCTAATTCAGATGTGATTGAAGATTTCGCGCCAGCCGCGACGGGTGTTGTTAGCGTCGGCGATGAGCTAGCCACTATGAACGTCAAAGCAAGCGTTGACGGTGAAGAAGTGGGTGGCGCCACTGTTTCTTCGGACGCTATCGTCATTGGTAACCCAACCGGGCTGCACGCCAGGCCAACAGCCACCTTAGTGAGCATCGCCAAACAATTTGAATCAAAGATTCGGCTATATCGTGACGAAGATTCAGCCAATGCCAAATCAGTGGTTGGTGTTCTAGGTTTGGCTGTTGCTTTGGGAGATAGGGTGCGGGTGGTTGCTACCGGCCCAGATGCTGAGGACGCCGTCAAACAGTTGCAGGTCGCTATAGCAGACGGTTTGGGCGAGGAAACTGTTGCTGTCACCGACATTCCGGTAGCCGAAAAGGCGCCGGCAAAGCAAGAGAGTGTCAGCAAAAAGCGACGCAGTGATGACCCGAATTTGTTTATCGGCGTCTCCGCTTCTCCTGGGCTTGGGTTTGGCAAAGTCACACAGATGCGGCGGGAAGAAATTAAGGTTAAGGAAGAATCTGCTGCTGACAAGCATGTGGAGCGGCGTCGATTAAATACTGCGATTGACCGTTCGCTAGAGGAATTGCAGGCTTTAGAATCTTCCATCTCTGACGCCTCGAAAGCGGCGATTTTTGCGGCTCACCGCGAATTATTGGCTGACCCGGATTTGCTGGATCTAGCGTCCTCCGCCATTGACAAGGGTAAAACTGCTGAGTTTGCTTGGCGTGGCGCATATCAGTCCTATGCAGACCAATTAGCGGCAGTAGATAACGAGGTTATTGCCGGGCGCGCTAACGATGTACGCGACGTGGGGCGCCGCGTTCTAGAAGAGCTCACTGGCGAAAAGAGCGAAAATGAGATAAGCCATGAAGCGGGCACCATTCTTATTGCCGAGGATTTGACGCCCTCCGACACGGCAAAGCTGGATCCAGAAAAAATTGCCGGTTTTGCTACGGTCGGCGGTGGATCATCTAGCCACGTGGCTATCTTGGCTCGCGGGCTAGGTATTCCAGCGATCGCTGGAATAGAGGCCGCAGCACTGGATGTGCCCAATGGTGAATTGGTTTTCTTGGATGGCACTCGTGGTCAATTGCGTACCGACGTATCCGAAGAAGAAGTTAACACCATTAGGGTCAGGCAAAGCAGAATTGCCGAGCGGCGCGCCGAAGCCGAAGCGCATGCCCACGAACCTGCGGTCACTACAGATGGCCACAAGGTGCTGGTGGTGGCAAATATTGGTGGATTAGAGGACGCCAAGAAAGCTGTCGCTATGGGCGGTGACGGGGTTGGGCTGTTGCGTTCGGAATTCCTTTTCTTGGGTCGCCAGCAGGCACCAAGCGAGGAAGAACAGGCTCAGATATATTCCGAAATTGCCAGCGAGCTTAAGGGTAAGCCCCTAGTCATCCGCACTTTAGACGTTGGCGGTGACAAGCCACTGCCGTATCTACCCATCGCCCCAGAAGAAAACCCATTCTTAGGCTTGCGTGGGGTGCGTGTTGGTTTGGATAGGCCAAGTATTTTGCAAACCCAAGCAAGGGCAATTTTGCATGCAGTTTCGGCTGGTGCGCAGATTCATGTGATGTTCCCAATGGTGGCCACCTTGGCTGATTTCCGTAATGCTAAAGAGATTTTCGAGGCAGAACGGGCAAAACTTAAGGTGCCGCAAGTGCCGTTAGGCATCATGGTCGAAGTGCCATCTACGGCAATAATGGCCGAGCAATTCGCTCGTGAGGCAGACTTCTTCAGTGTCGGCACGAATGATTTGACGCAATACACTCTGGCGATGGATCGTGGTCACCCGATGCTCGCTCCACAAATTGATGCCCTCAATCCAGCGGTGTTGTCGCTTATCGGCAGGGCTGCCGACGCTGCTCACCGCTATGACCGCTGGATAGGGGTTTGTGGCGGTGTTGCCTCAGACGAGCAGGCAGTGCCGTTGCTTCTTGGCCTAGGAGTGGACGAGCTGAGCTGTTCTTTACCAGCTATCGCATCCGTCAAGGCTCAAGTTCGAGCTAACTCGTACGATCGGTGTAAATCATTGGCGCAAAGCGCGCAGCGCAAGACAACCGCTCAAGAAGTTCGTAATCTCGTCCCGCTAAAGGAGGACTAACAATGTCCAGTGCCGCAGAAATCGTTGCCGCCATTGGCGGATCAACAAATATCAAATCCCTAACTCACTGTGCCACCCGGCTACGTTTCGAGCTTTACGACGCCAAATTGGTTGATAGCGCCAAAGTTGAACAAGTCAAAGGTGTAATGGGTGCAGTGCCCCAATCTGGTGACCGTTACCAGGTTATTTGCGGTGGCGGTGTGGCTAGCGTATTCAACGAGATCAATAACTTGCCCGAAATGGCTAACCGTAAAGCACCGGCTGCTGATGGAGAAATGTCTGACGCCGATATAAAGGCTGCGGCTCGCGCTGGTGGCATTCGTGGCAAAGCTGCCTGGATAGATAACTTTTTCGAATATCTATCCGATAGTTTCCGACCCATGCTTGGGGTGCTGTTAGGCGCCTCTTTAGTACTAGCGGCAGTCGCCGTTTTGGATGCATTAGGAATTGTCGATTCGCGTGCTACAGATAAAACAGCGACCTGGATTTTTGTGGACGCGATGTGGCGTTCGGTGTTCTATTTCATGCCATTGATGGTTGCCTATAATGCCTCGAAGAAACTCAACGTTGACCCTTGGGTAGGCACGGCCGTTATGGCGGCAGTAATGACGCCAGAATTTCTCAGTCTTGCTAAGTCCGCAGACACGGTGTGTACTACAAATCAAGCCCTAGGCACTGAAAGTTGTGTCGCCGAAGTTTTCGGGTTGAGTATGCAGCTAAATTCCTACGGTGGACAGGTTTTCGTCCCGTTAATCATGGTTGCAGTGTTAGCTCCAGTTTATAAACTGTGGCAGAAAGTGATTCCAGAAAGTCTGCATATCGTCTTCGTGCCATTCTTCTCGATGCTGGTGATGATTCCAGTAACCGCTTTCTTGATTGGTCCACTTGGGGTATGGATCGGTACCGGTCTAGGTAGTGGACTCGGATGGTTAAATACAAATGCGCCGCTGGTATTCGCCATTTTGATTCCGTTGCTGTATCCGTTCTTGGTGCCTCTCGGTTTGCATTGGCCGTTAAATGCTTTAATGCTTGCTAATATTCAGACCTTGGGTTACGACTTTATTCAAGGACCGATGGGCGCATGGAACTTTGCCTGTTTTGGTGCTACTGCCGGGGTGCTGGTAATAGCGATTAGAGATAAAGAAAAAACCATGCGGCAAACGGCAACCGGTGCTTTAGCAGCTGGTCTGCTAGGCGGTATCTCTGAACCGTCTCTCTACGGTATTCACCTGCGCTACAAGCGGATTTATCCGAGAATGATTACCGGCTGTTTGGCTGGGGGCATTACTATCGGCGTGTTGTCCATGATTAGTGGCAGCGCCGGTCTGCAAACGAATGCCTTTGTTTTCACCTCGATTTTGACGATCCCAGTATTCAAGCCAATGTGGATTTACGTGGTGGCTATCCTCTTAGCGTTTATCACATCCCTCTTGGCTATTCTCATTACCGATTACCGCACTCCTGAGCAGCGTCAAGCAACTAAGGCCGGTAAAGACTTGGATGCCGTCCAGAGCGAGCCAGAGGTTATCGTCGTCACGGACGTAGAAACCAACCAGGCGAAACAGTGGATTGAGGCGCTTGGCGGCGAGGACAATGTCGAAAATGTTGAGCTGCTAGCTGAAACACGGCTGCGGGTCACTGTCGCAGATTCCTCGAAGGTAGATGTGGAGGCTTTGCGCAAGGCTGGTTTGCCTGCTGCAATAGCGGTCTCGCCTGGGGTTTGGCACCTTGTTGCCGGGCTAGAGGCTGACCACTTCGAATCTGCTATGCGGAGGCGTTTGTCACCGTCCAACGCCTAAAGCACTGATTGGTATCATTAATGAGCCTGATAAGGAGGCGTTCGTTGCCTATATTGGGCGCAATAATTATCATCTGCCTTGTGATTGAGCTAGTTCTTCTTGCTTTGCATTCACGGCAAGCTACTCCAGTGCAGGACTCTCCAACATCAACGCAAGCACCTGTCGATGATAGTAATTACTGGAACAAAGAGCGAATGGAATCAGCTACTCCTGCTCCCATGCCATCGCCGTAAAACAGCGTTATTTCACAGTAACGTTTCCCCAGTTCAAGCTCGCTCACTTACGCCTACTGAGGCGAGGCTTGCCCCATCGTCCGTCCTCACGAGCTGGCTGAGACTACACCGAGAGGTTAATATGGCAGATAATCTGGCAAGGGGTCAGTTGACGAAACAGGGAAAACGTCACCAAGCTCAGAGGCCAAAACTGTAGCTATTCTGTGTTCGCACGAAACATAAAGTCGATCTCCATAAATTGGCTGAGTCACCACACACGAAACCGAGTCATCAAAAAGTATTGCATGATTGTGAACAGTGCTGTGTTTAGACGAGTTGCCATCCGGCTGCGTTGATGCGCTCTTGCCAGAAATCGCGGTATTGACCCGGCTGGTTGACCAGCTCGTCGTGGCACCCGCGCTGGGCAATACGCCCACCGTGGGAGAGCGCAATGATTTGGTCAGCTTGGCGAATGGTTTCCAGTTTGTGGGCTATCACGATCAGCGTGGAGTGCTTGCGTAGCTCGTTCATCGCCGCAACAATGTTGGCTTCATTTTCCGCGTCCAACGCGCTGGTGGCCTCGTCGAACAGCACGATCGGGGCCTTCTTCACCAAGGCGCGAGCGATGGACACTCGTTGGCGTTCCCCACCTGACAGTGCACGCCCGCCGGCACCCGCCAATGAATTCCAGCCGTCTGGGAGGCGGTTGACGATTTCCGTCACGCCCGACAGGTCAGCCGCCCACCTGATTTCTTCATCGGTAGCTTCTGGGTTGCCAAGGCGAATGTTGGCCTCGAGCGTGTCATTGAATAAGTAGACGTCTTGGAAGACGAGAGACACCTGGCGCATCAAATCTTCGGTGGTCTGCTCGCGCACGTCCACTCCGCCAACGCGCACGCTGCCGGACTGCACATCCCAGAAACGTGCAACCAACCGGGCAATCGTCGTCTTCCCGCACCCAGATGGACCAACCAGGGCACACATGCCGCCTTGCGGGACATGGAAGGAAATATCACGGAGAACCGGGGTGCCCGGATCGTAGCCGAAGGTCACATCATCGAAGCGAACATCACCAGGAGCGCTCACCGGTGTGGAGGTGACAGGTTCGGACAGTTCGGGAGCGTCCATGACCTTGTCGACGTGGTTCATTTGCTGGCGGCGTTCTTCCAGCCCAGACATACTTCCGCCAATGTCTTGGAGCATGGTGGTGAACCGCAGGCACATGCCGATGGTGACCACAGTGTTCAACGCATTCATCTGCCCGCCGAGGGCGAGTTGGGCGGTCAGCCAAATCATCACCACAATGAGCGCTTGGACGAACATCCCATTAATCAGGTTTGCTAATGTTTCGATCCACAATGCTTTGCGGCCCTTGCGGTCAGCCTGGTCGAAAGCCTGATCAAGGGCCGGGTAGTCGTCGGCGACGTGACAGGAACGCAATGCGCCTTGGCAGGTGGCGAATTCGACCATGCGAGCCGCCAACTCTGACTCGGCTGGTTCGGAAACCTGCTTACCTTTATCAAGAAGCACACGGGAAATATGGAGGAAGGCAAGCATGATTGGGAACGCGATCGTCAAGGTCAGTCCCAGCCGCCAATCCCAGAACCAGGTTCCCACAGTGACTACGAGCACGGCCGAGAGTTTTTGGACGAGGGAGAAAATGAAATGTGCCGCCGACTCGCCCAAGTTCATCATTTCCTGGGTGACCATGCGCGACAGTCGGCCAGAACTACCCGAATCGAACATGCCCAGTGGTAGGCGGGCTACCTTGTTGCCGACCGCTTGGTGGACGTCGTGAATGAATCCGAGCGCGCCGATATAGCCGGTGCGCATGCCATAAAACTCCGTGCCTACACCCGCTACCGCGATTACCGCCAGGACGATGAGCCAACCCCAAAACGATAACCCCCACACTGGCATTCCGGTCGCTAGGGCACTTGCTGCGGGAAGCAGAGTCAGCAGGGCAAAGCCGTGGCACAGTCCCGAGACCGCACCCCACGCTTGACCGACCGAGAGATCTCGCCACGAGGAGGGTTCCATCAAACGCTTAAAGCGTGGCAGCAATAGTTGATTCATCGTGTCATCTCCTCACATGCGCCTTGGGCAAGAAGTGCCTGATAGTGCGCATTACCCAACAGCTCGTCGTGTTTACCGACCACAGCAATGCGCCCGCGTTCCATGACGACGATTTGGTCTGCCCCTCTGATCGAGGCCAGTCGGTGGGCGATCACAATCACGGTTCTGCCCTTGGCAAGCGTGGATAGGGCTTGTTGGATTATTGATTCCGATTCTGGGTCCGCCATCGCCGTCGCCTCGTCCAGCACCAACACTGGGGCGTCAACCATGAGCGCCCGTGCGATTGCGATACGGGCTGCCTGCCCGCCCGAAACGTGGGTGTCCTCCCCCAACACGGTGTCGTAACCATCTGGCAGGCTCATGATGAACTCGTCGATCTGCGCTGCTCTCGCCGCCTGCCGCACCTGATCCAAGGTTGCGTCTGGCGTGCCCAGGGCAATGTTGTTGTGGATGGTGTCGCGAATAAGCTGTGCATCTTGCAGGACGAATGCGACCGTCGAATACAACACATCCTGGGAAATGCTCTTTAGACCAACCCCGCCGATGGTGATCGTGCCAGCGTCCGGGTCATCGAAGCGGGCAATCAAACTCGCCAACGTCGACTTCCCCGCACCCGACGGGCCAACCAGCGCGGTCACCGTGCCTGCCGGAATGCTCAGGTTCACCTCGTCTAATGCCTGGGTGTCGTCATAGGCATACGACACACCCCGAATCTCGATATCATGACCGTGTGGTGTCTGTGGCGCATCGGGCTGACTCAACGCCGGTAGCTCCATGACGTTCACCAGCCTCACTGCCGCAGACCCTGCGAGCTGGTACGACCAGGCGATGGTTGCGACTGTCATCAACGCTCCCGGCAGCACCAAGGCGATCAACGTCGTCGTTATCACCTCGTAGATGCTCACCCAACCGGCGTTCATCATCAACGCACCACCGCCAAGGTTCACGATCAACAACACCGGGATCGACACCCACGAAAATGAGGCGACCGCCATCGACACCAACGGCATACACCACGCTCGGTAGAACTTGGAAAACTCGTTAGCTGCATCTAAATAGGCTTTATGTGCTTGGCCGACCTTGCCGAACGCTTTCACCACTGAGATACCGGCCACGAACTCGGCCATCGTTGCCGAAACCTGAGCGAGCTTGGTGTCCATTTGTGCGGTCTTCTCGTTCATCCCACGCATCGACATGCCATACATGCCCACATAGATCGGAATCGTCGCAATCGACAGCAACGCGAGTCGCCAATCCACCACAAAGGCATACATCAGCAAGGCGAGCGGGGATACGATCGCGTTCAGTTTCTCGATCGGCCCGTGCGCGATCACTGTGTGCACCGTGGCCGTATCATCCTGAATGGTCTTGCGGATCTTACCCTCACCCTCGCGGGTAAACCACGACAGCGGAGCAGTCGACAT
>NZ_ATUY01000018.1 GCF_000420445.1 Actinotignum urinale DSM 15805 | reverse complement strand
CGAAGAAAAATTGAACTCTGCCGCGAGCTGCCTCGCAGTCTCTCCAGCAAGGAAACGAGCGACAATCGAGCGCTTGAACTCCCACGAGTAAACAGCTTTCGTATCACGTGTCACAAGCACCATTTTCCCATGAAGAACCCACCTGTCATAAAGCGAATTCACCGGCCGAAATGGCAAACCAAGTTTTCTGGCTGTGGCTCGAGAGCCATAGCCCGCCTCAAACAAATCAACAGCCACCGCCCGCTGCTCCACCGACAACGAACTATCAGAACGCATAACACCCCTAACCCTAAAAACTGAACAAATAAACGTCCAACTTTCAGGGTTCAGTACAGGCGCGGGTGCGCGCGGCTCTGGAAGTTGAAGCTGTGGAGGAAGCCCTCCCGAAATATACGCCCGAGAAAATCGCGGAACTCGGGGAGATTATTGAACGTTTACGCGATGCCAAGAACGATTACGAGGTTTTCCCGTTAGTCGATCTGGAATTCCATAAGCACATTGCCGCCACGGCCGGGAATCGGGTACTTGAGGGCTTGCTTTCAACGATTCGCTCGTTGATTTCAATCTGGTTCGATAAGCGGGTTCGTAGCGGAGAGGACATAGATATTGCCTTCTACGAACACGAGGTTATTTATCAGGCGATAAAGCGCGGGGACGCGGCAACCGCGAGCGCCGCCATGCGCGTCCACATGCAAACTGCGAAAATTCGCGTCTTTAAATTCCTCAACGACTAGCTACAACTCAGCACGGCGCCGTGCACTACACCAAAATAATGTCTTGGGCGCCCGCGCGGTGGAGCTCCGCGAGCTTGGCAGTGTCGGTGTTTTTATCCGTGATGAGCACCCAGTTCTCGGGGAAAGCGGACCAGTAGGGCGAGCGATTATCTATGAATTTGCTTGAATCGGCGAGCACATACACCATATTTGCCCGGCTCATCATTTTGGTTTTCAAACTCGCCTGTTCGTAGCTCAGCGAGGCAATCCCCTGTTGGGGATGGATATGTTGGGCTCCCATAAACGCACTGTGTGCGTGAACATTGTCTAACATTGCCAACGCGGAACTGCCGTGAATATTATCGGACTCTGTGTGCAAGAAGCCACCTAACACCAGCACATTCACCTTATCTTGCAGGGCGAGGGCGTTCAGTGCACGCAAGCCGTTGGTTGCGACAGTCAATTTCTTTGTATTGTTGAGGGCGATACAGAGTCGCTCCGTCGTCGTCCCTGCATCGAAAATAATGAATTCGTCATCGTGAATAAATTGGGCGGCGCGCTGGGCGATACGGTTTTTCGCACCCATATTACGAACAACGCTCTCGCGCCCGGTGGGGAAAGCTTTGTGTTGGGGAAGGCTCACCGCGCCATATTTGCGGATAATTTTGCCCTCTTTTTCCAGGGTGATGAGGTCCCTGCGTAGCGTAGGGAGGGAAATATTCAAGATTTGCGCGAGCTTTGTGTTGTGGATTTTGTCGTAGCGTCCGTCGCTTAACAGGTTGATAATACGACGATGCCGCTCCACTACCTTATTCACAGCTTCTCTCCTCTCATTCATTGTCCCCTAGGGAATTGTAAATCTTTTTTATCGCAGTGAACAGATGAAGAAAGCGGGCACGTTCACCGCACCCGCTTTCCTGTCATTTACGCCTATGTGTGTGCCTTACGCTGAGCGCTACGCGGCGCAACGCATGGCACCTACACGCACCTACGCCTGAAGTAACACTTTTTACTTGTGGTTACGCGCCAGATGTTCAAGCGTTGATACTGTAGCGTAGGCCTGAGCGCTACGCGGCGCAACGCATGGCACCTACACGCACCTACGCCTGAGCAGTGGCGTGGCGTGCGTCGCCATCGAGCTTGCGCAAAGCAAATTCTGCACATACGCGGGTGGCTTCCACCATGGAACCGGTGTTCGCAATCCCCTTGCCGGCAATGTCGTAGGCGGTTCCGTGATCAACGGAGGAACGCATGAACGGAAGGCCGAGGGTAAGCGTAATAGCTTTTTCGAAATCGAGGGTCTTGCAGGCGATATGGCCCTGATCGTGGTAGAGGGACAGAATGGCGTCGTGGCGTCCGTCCAAAGAGAAGGCGAAAATGGAATCGCCGGGGAACGGACCGCGAGCGCGAATGCCTTCAGCCTGGGCTGCCTTCACCGCCGGCTCGATTTCGTCGATTTCTTCCATGCCGAACATTCCGTTATCGCCGTTGTGCGGGTTGAGGCCGGCAACCGCGATGGAAGGATCTTCAAAACCTATGCGCTCGAATTCCTTGTGGATGTTGCGAACGAAGTTCAACACGTTGTCTTTGGTGACGGCATCGCAGGCATCACGCAAGGAAATGTGGCGGGTGAGGAAGAATACGCGGAGCTTGTGGACGTGGAACATGGTGAGGGCGTATTCGGAATTCGTTCCCTTCTGGAAGATTTCCGTTTGCCCGGCGTGCTTCACGCCAACAGATTTCATGCCTTCCTTGTGGGTTGGCGCGGTGGACACGGCGTGAATTTTCCCGGCGTTACCCAGCTCAATAGCCTTCATAATGTAGGAATATGCCTGTTCCTGGGCTTCCTTCTGGATTTTGCCGAATTCAATATCGGCATCCGAGTGAACCCCAGTGTCGAGCACATCCACGATTCCGAATTCGAATTTTGCTTCTTCGGGATCGTTAATGAGATTCACGACGATTTCCTTACCGGCATCGCGTGCGGCGCGTTCGAGCGCTTTCTTGTTGCCGATAACGAAGGGGCGTGTCTGTTCATAAATGGATGGGGTAAGCACCGTTCCAAGAACGATTTCTGGCCCGACGCCAGCAGGATCTCCCAGCGTAATAGCGGTAATGGGACGACGGTTGACCTCAGTCATTGATCTTCCTTTCATCGAATAAACGATTAACGATTCTCACGGCGGTGTGTTCTGTTCCGGTGAGTCCGCCTTTACCCACCACGGGCAGACCATCGAACGGCCCACCCACAATTCTTCCTTGATCTGATTGGGGAATAACGTAATCTTCGAGGCTGATACCTCCAGCGTTGATGGCTTCGCAGGTGTTCACTAGCGTGTCTCCACCTGTGCAGTACAGTCCCGCTAAGCGCTCGGAGTACATTTCCATCACAAGTTGCGCCACATGCGCAAGGTTTTTGGCGAGGTTACGGGCTCCTTCCCCGTGCTCCAAATTCTTTTCTTTTTCAATTTTATCTAAGTTCACGATCGCTCCGCTGAGCGTTGTGTCTAGAGTGATAAGGAGAATACGCGGAGGGTTGGTTTCCAGAAGTTGACTTGCGCGCCGAACAACTTTCTTGGTTTCCTCCTCACACCAGAAGCCTCCCTCAATCATCGATTCGGAATAGACTTCCAGGGTGCTGGTTCCCTTGAGTTGTTGCAGGTACCCGAGTTGCATACGTGTTGTTGCGGTTGCAGAACCGGCGACGACGATAACTGTTCCTCGATCCGTTGGGGACGAATCGATACGCAACGCAGCTTTGGGTGTTTTCTCTTCGTAGGCAATTCCCTGTGCGAGGGCGTATTCCGTCGTAAACATTCCGGGGTCAACACACAGTGTCTTCCATCCCAGATCCGTAACCGCGCGTGCTATTTCGGCAACGTCTTCGTCGGATACGGAATCGCAGAGGAAGTAGCGGTAGCCTTGTTCGCGGTATGCGCGGAGTTTTTCTTCAATCGCATCGTGTCCGTTCATGACGTTTCCGATGCCGATGAAGGCAAGATCACCGCGGATTTGTTTACCCAGGAGTGTTGGAAGGTAGGAGTCCGTGATCGGTGACAGAATATCCTGCGCGACACCTGTGCGGGAAAGAAGCACGGAATCGATGAGCGAATATCCTGCCACAACCACGCGTTTTGAGGGTGGCATTGCGGGAACGATCACCGCAACATATTCCTCCCCCAGGACGTCCAGCATGGCGTCGATTTCGTATCCGATACCGCCTCGCATTGTGGTATCGGTACGTTTGGAAAAATGTGTTCCACCGAGGGCGACGAGTTCTTCGGTCGCTTTTTTCACAACACTGTACGCATCCTCAGGCGCCATTTGACGCGAATCTGTGGAGACGAGGAGCGCATCAATTGAGTCGGCGGGTACGTCCTTCACGTCCCCGATAGTGACGACGTTTTTCACGCCACGGGCCGCGAGGAGCGCGCCGGTCGTCGTCGCACCTGTGAGGTCATCGGCAACAATTGCGGAAAAAACTTTTGTCGTCATTACGCTGCGGCTCCTTCAACTTTTTCCTGTGGCTTGGGTTCCTTCATTGTCAGGAGAATAACGAAGGCGATAAGCAGGACCACTACGAAGTAGCTGAATGCCACGTTGTAGCTACCGGTCTTGTCAAGAAGGATACCGACGACGATGGGGGCGAAGAAGCCACCGAGGTTTCCGCCGGAGTTAATAATGGAGATGGTGAAGGGGTAGGTTTTTTCGGTGGTTTGGTTCATGGCGAATGCGGTGAACATGGGCCAGCCGAGGTTGAGGAAGAAGCCTGTAAGGATAAGGCTCAGGGCGACGAGGGCAACGTTGTTGGGAACGAGGAGGACGACAACGAACATCACGGCGGTGAAGAATGCTGTAATGAGCATGGTTGGCTTGCGGCGTCCGAAGAAGATGCGGTCTGATACCCAACCGCCGATAACGGCGCCGAGGATACCGCCGAGTGCGGGGCAGGCCGCCACGAAGCCCATCTTGAACACGTCATATCCGCGCTGTTCGAGCAGGTAGAGCGGAATCCATGTGAGCATACCGTAGAGAACATTGTTCATGAAGAAGTATGCGAGGGTGTCACCCCACACGTTCCAGGAGCGCATAACATCTTTGTTGGTTTTGAGCTGGGCGACTTCGCGGTAGCGGATGGCTTTGTCTACGCCTTTCATCCAGCCTGGTTCTTTGCGCGTGGCCGCCTTGATTTCTGCCTCTTCGTGTTCAATGTGGCGAAGTTCGGCTGCGTTGACGCGGGAGGATTCGCGCGGGGCGCTACGTACAAGCCAATGCCACACGATCGCCATAATAATGCCGGGAACGGCAAAGACCCAGAATACGTGGCGCCAGCTGAGGTAGTGGACGAGGAGGACGACGAGGGGCGGAACGAGCATGGGGGCGAGCTGTGTGGAGGCAATATAAATACCTGTTGCTGTGCCTTTTTCACGCTTGGGGAACCAGTTGTTAATGGTTGAGGTCATACCGACCGGGGTTGGGCCTTCCGTGAGACCGAGGAGGAGGCGGAGGATAATCAGCCCCATTGCCGTGGTTGGGAAGCCCATGAGGAAGGTAATAATGGAGAAAGAAAGGACTGCGTAGGTGACCATATTTCGGGTTCCGAAGCGTCCCATAATAAGACCTGCGGGAATCTGGGAAATTGCGTAACCCAGGAAGAACATTGATGCAATCAAGCCCTTCTCGGAGTTACTAATGTGGAATTCTTCCGCAATGAACGGTAGTAGCGTACCGATATTTGACCTGTCTGCCATGCAGACGACGTAGGTTAAGAAAATAACCGTCATGACAACCCAACGGTATTTTGTTGGTTTCATGGCTGTGCGCGGATCTGTAACCATTTATACTCCTTAATAATTCAGCAAACGCACCATCGCGTTTGAGCGAAACAATCATTTTGCGTCGTAGTAAAACTAAAGATGCCTTTTGTACGTTAGTTAATCGCGCGTTTCATGGCAATAACGATAATTTAAATTGAGCGCTTCAATCATTTATTGCGACGGGGATCGCATGCGTGTTATTTAAGGCGCGCAGTTTTGTGGTGCGGAAAAATGGCGACGCCCCGGCCAACCTACACCACACAACCCACTGGACCGGCCTACACCGCACACCCTTGGCTAACGCATGGGACTGCCTAAATCCTCCAATTTAGTTCTACAGCTCCAAAAACTTGTGAGTTAGTTACGGTTGAGAGACAGTTTGGCGGGACAATAATAACGGCCAGTTAAATGGTTACTCCCGATGTAGGGTGTACCAGTGGGATAGTTCTAAGGGCTCGTCGGGTTCGATTCGCAACGCCACACGTCCGTATTTGGCGTTCGTTCGATGAATCTCCACGCATCTATCTAAGCCGTAATCAAAAATCGATTGCATGGCAGACAGGGCAACCCAATGACGTTGTCCTTCCTCGCCGGTGTGTTCATGAATCATGAGGTGGCTCAGCGCGTCCCTATCCCACATCATCGACACCGTTTCTCCCGTACCCGGAAGCTGAAGGTGGAGAACACCGTCGTCGATATTAACGATTTGAACGATATCGCTACCGGGTTGCGTAGCTGGAAAAGATACGGAAGCGAAGCACTTCTCCGTGTAGTGAGACTCTTCAAAATCTACAGTTTTTGCGATGCGTGAAGGCGCCATTTGCCTTGGGTCACTTTCCAAAAATGCGCCACGCGGAATGCTGAGATTGAGGGAGCCCGGAGCATCGGGCAGGTCGATAACGCAACTGTACCCCACGGGTATTCTGATTTTACGACGTGCGCTGACCCGATCTTCTACGACAATGGCGTCGCGGTCGCAATAGACGCGTTTATCGATGCGCTCAATTGCGGAGGTTTCGGGGTAGGTGATGGAGGCGCACATTTCCGTGTCGGTAGTTTCGGTGACGGTCCACAAGTTATTCGCAGCGTATCCGTGATAAAAATGTGCGGACGGCTCCGGGGAGGTAGGAACCGGGGTGCCAAAGGGGATCGCAAGAACATCTCCAGAGGGGAAAGGTTGCGGATTACCGAGAATTGAGCGCCATGTGCCACCCGTGTGGAAACGCGGAAAAACAGCTCCGCCCTGTGCGCAGAAATCGACGCCAACGTCACCATGTTCAATGCTGTACACCGATGTTGAATTGCGCATATACCCATCCCCTGCGCCCAAAGCGCCGTACCGACGAAAGCCTATTCTCCCCAAAAATATCAGAATGTGCAGACCATCACAAGCCACCCGCAATTCGTTTCATATACGTTGCCACTGCTGTGAAAACTCGACATCCGCATGTATGAACGCGCCCAAAACGCCAGACACGACAACGCTACGCCACCACTTCTAAGAAGTGCGCGTCCTAACCTTGTTCGCACGCGCGCCAGCCATACTCGCGTGGGCGCTACTTCTTTTCGCGCGATAACGCTTTCTTTCCTGCTTCGAGCGTCTCAATAATTTTGTCTACGTCGTACACGCAACCGCGCCACATTCCACCGGAAGCATCCTGCAGAGCCGCCCACAATCGAGTATCTGCCGGCAGATCTTCATCGGGGGAAAGATCGGGGTGCGGGTTGCGCTGTGCAAGGACTCGCGCGCCTTCCTTGGGCGAAAGGGGGCGCGAGGCGTCGTCGCCAATATAGTTGAGCGAGCCTTCTAGGTTGACGGTGTCAACAACAATCTCGATGAGGTCGCCCTCGCGGAGTTTACCAATGGGGCCACCTGCCAAGGCTTCCGGGCCGACGTGCCCGAAACACGCGCCGGTGGAAACGCCGGAGAAGCGGGCGTCGGTAATGAGAGAGACGTGTTTGCCGTAGGGCAGTTTTTTCAGGGCGGAGGTGAGCTGGTAGGTTTCTTCCATTCCGGTTCCGCGCGGGCCGACTCCCGAGATGACGATAATGTCGCCCGCCGTGATTTTGCCGTCTTTGAGCGCAGCCATCGCGTGTTTTTCGCGAGTGAACATGCGTACCGGGCCGACGTGGTGGAAGATGCCGTTCGGCTGGACAACCGTTGGGTCGATTGCCGTGGATTTTACGATGGAGCCTTGCGGGGCAATATTTCCGACGGGGAACGTAACGGTTGAGGTTAAGCCGTTCTCGCGCGCACCTTCCGGGGTCATAATAATGTCGTCGGCACGCACATGGTTGTCGCGCAAAAGGCTTTCTTGGCAGAGGCGACGGCGCTCAGAACGTTCCCACCAATCGAGGTTTTCACCTAATGTTCGCCCGGTCACCGTGAGCGCATCTTCGTGAAGCAGGCCCAAATCGCGAATTCGTAGCATGGCTTCAGCAACACCACCAGCTTTGAACACCATTCCCGTCGGAAAATGTACCGGGCCATTGGGAGTCACCGACACGATGCGTGGCACGCGCTTGTTAATCGAGACCCAATCGTCAACCGTGGGCATGTTGAGGCCGGCGCTGTGGGCGATTGCGGTGAGGTGGAGAACGAGGTTGGTAGAACCACCGAAGGCCGCGTGCATAATCATTGCGTTCTCAATGGCTTTATCGGTGATGTAATCGCGGGTGGTGAGCCCCGCGTCCATGAGTGCGGACAGTGCGCGCGCGGATTCGCGACCGATAGCGCGCCAAATCGGCGTGCCTGAGGGGCAGAGGGCGGAATGCGGAATGGCTAGCCCGAGGGCTTCGGCAACAACCTGGGACGTTCCCGCGGTTCCGAGGAATTGGCACCCTCCCCCGCCCGAGGCGCAGGAACGGCACCCGGCTTCGGTAGCGTAGTCGAGCGTGATTTCCCCTGAAGCGTAACGAATACCAATGGTTTGAACGGTTCCGAGGTCCTCTCCACCGATTGGCATTTTTGTGGAGCCACCTGGAATGAGAATCGTAGGGATGTCGCGTTGCGCAACGAGCGCCATCATCGTTGCGGGTAGCCCTTTATCGCATGAGGCAATTCCGAGGGTGGCTTTGCGGGTGGGCAGGGAGCGAATGAGACGCCGCATTGTTTGGGAGGCATCGTTGCGGTAGGGCAAGGAATCAAACATGGCGACGGTTCCCTGCGAGCGTCCGTCGCACGGGTCGGAAACATACATGGCGTACGGGATGCGGTTATGCGTGGCAAGTTCTTCGGAGGCGCAGCGCACAAGTTCGTTGAGTTCAAAATGCCCGGTGTGTAGCCCCAGCGCGACAGGTGTTCCGTCCTCCCTGCGCATACCGCCCATTGTGGAAATGATGGCGACGTCTGAGTTGATTTGTTCTCCTGGCGCCCACCCCATTCCCACATTTTGTGTTTGGCGGAAGAGCACGCCGGAGGGTTCGTAGCGCAGTTGCTGGGCGGTAATGGGCAGGCGCCCGCGCGGACCTTCCGCATGTGTTTCTACATTATAAAGTTCCGGATCAGTTTCGTTGTAGATGTTACGGAAAGTTTGTGTTGGGTTTCCGTCGTTCTGGTTGCCACCCGCTTCGCTTCTCGCGCTATCGTCGCCACTCGTTTCGCCGATGATGCCGTCGTACATTGTTCCCCCTCGAATCCCGTGAGCGTGTGTTATCGCGACCTCACATTTAGCTTACCGCGACACCTCGTGCTTTTCTCGTTTTTCGACGACGAAAATTCGTGGCCTTGCGCCTCGCGTTCCTCAAGCCAAGCGCCCCCCAACACCGCGACGGGAAAACCCGCGCAAGAACTCTCATCCGTAACGTTCCCCAACACCAACGCCCCAGAGGAACCCGCGCAACGTTACTCACCAAACCCGCCCTCAACGCCGGTGCGGGCAACGGCCCCCGCCTTCGCGTCAAGAAGGAAAGCGTCCAGGCTTAAAACACACGTGTGGGGAACGCCCGCTTACGCAGACGTTCCCCACATTAACGTTAGATGTAAAACGAGAGGTAAAACATGTACTCTAACGCTAGATTTCCTGTTTCTTTAGAGGTTTGTTTCCTCAGCGTCACGAAGGATTTCGCGAATATACTGGGCGTTCTTCCAGCTCACACCGAGCCAGTCGCCACCGTATTGTTCGGCAAGGAAAGGTCCGTTGAAACCGAGGCGCAGTGCTTCTCGGATAACGAAGCGGTAATTGATTGTTCCTTCTTCAAGGGTTGACGGTGTTGAGAAATATGCACCGGTTGCCCTATCTTCGTCGCGAATGTAGTTCTTAATATGCCAGAAGTTGGCATATGGGAGAACCTGGGAATACATTTCTTCACCCTTGGGCATCGGGCGATGCAAACGAATAAGGTTACCGATATCGGGGTTGATTCCCACCGCATCATGGTTGAGGTCCTTAATGAAGGAGACTGCACCTTCCGGTGTTCCAATGAAGGTATCCTCATACATTTCCAGGCTGATTTGAATACCAACTTCTTTCGCGTGGTCGGCGAGTTCGGTAATACGCTCAAGTGCAAGATCACGATTCTTGGGATCATCAACGTGACCCTGTTCGTACCAGAACCACAACGCCTTCTTTTGCGCGTCTGTCAATCCTTGCATAAAGCCAACATTGACGATTGTTGCACCAAGGTCAACCGCTTTTTCAACGTAGCGGTGTGCCATAGCCAAGTATTCTTCGCCGTGAACTTCATCAATGACTGAGCGACGTCCCATGGACAGTGAGGAAATATAAAGTCCTTCGTCGGCAAGAACCTGTTTGAAGTCCTTATATTCCTGGTCGTTGAGCTCTGTGAAGGGAACCCATTCATCGATAGGATCGATGCAATCGAATCCCTTATTCTTTACTTGACGCAGATGCTTCTGCCAAACCTTCGGGCCGGCTTCGCGAATATCTTGTCCTGTTTCCGTTACTGTGCCGAAGGACATCTTTGCCGCAATCGGCCAGTTTTCTGCTGTGTACATTAATTTTTCCTTACATCGTCATAGGGATGGCGTAGTACGCCACTACGGCAAGGGCGAAGGACATGAATCCAACTGCCGTCGAAATAACCGACCAGGTTTTCAGCATCGTCTTTGTATCAATTCCGCAGAACTTACTGACGAGCCAGAAACCAGAATCATTAACGTGTGAACATGAAATAGCACCTGCACAAATTGCCACAACAACAAGTGCATGATGAATCGTTGGAAGGCTAGCGGCCTCCACGGATGCTTGCATCAACCCCGCAGCTGCTGTTGCCACAACCGTCGCCGAGCCCTGCGCAATACGCAGAATAACCGCAACCAAGAATCCAGCAACAATAATGGGAAGCCCTGAATGTGAAAGAACATCAGCGAAGGCTGGCCCAATACCCGTTGCCGTCAGAACAGCAGCGAACATACCGCCCGCACCTGTAATAAGAATAATCCCACAGACCGGTGCAAGGGAATCATCCACAACTTCTTCAAGCTTGCCACCAAGGTTCTTGCGGTTCGGCCACACAACGAGTGTAATCATTGCAACAACGGAGGTGATAAGAAGGGCAATGGGCGTATTACCAATCAGCAAACCGAAATCGTACAGGAAACCTTTATCCGGGATAATGCCCGCTTTACCTAATGTTGAGAAACCAGTGTTGATGAAGATTAACACCAGTGGCATCAAAAGAAGCGTTAGAACCAATCCGAAGCTGGGGAGCTTCTTACCTTCTTCTTCATGGTATTCACCGAGAATACTGGGAACTTCCATGTGAGGAACTTTCTTTGCAAGCCACACAGCAAGCTTGTAGCCAGCAAAGTACCAGACCGGAATACCAATAATCAGGGACACGAGAAGCACGAAACCAACATTAGCCCCAAGAACCATTGCTGCAGCAACCGGACCCGGATGAGGCGGAGCCAAAGCATGCATCATCAAGAACGCACCGGTTGACGGCAGGACGTACAGGAGGAACGAGCCCCCCAATCGTCGTGCAATCTGGTAGATAATCGGCAACATCACAACGAACCCGGCATCCAAGAAGATGGGGAATCCGTAGAAGAGCGACGCAACCGAAAGCGCAAAGGGCGCGCGTTTTTCACCAAACTTGCGCAACATGGCGTCGGCAAGAACCTTGGCACCACCTGTAACCTCAATAATGCGACCAAGAACCGCGCCGAAACCAACGAGTAGCGCAACGCCACCAATCGTTTTCGAGAATCCGCCAACCAAAGTCTCCACAACATACGCGAGCGGAACTGAAGCGTACTGGGTTTTGTTCCTGTCTGTTTTTGAGAGGATTGGGAATATGGCTAAGAGGTATTCGCAGGGTTTTAAGGATCGCGCGGTTCGGATGGTTAGTGATCGTTTGAGCCAGGATGGCTCGTGTTCGCAGTGGAGGGCTGTTAGCGAGATTGCTCCGAGGTTGGGAGTGGCGGTGGAGTCGCTCAGACGCTGGTATGAGCAATCATTGGTACAGGCAGGGCAGCGTCCAGGACTCACTCGTGAGGAGCATGCTGAGATTAAGCGTCTTAAGCGTGAGAATGCCGAGTTG
>NZ_ATUY01000017.1 GCF_000420445.1 Actinotignum urinale DSM 15805 | reverse complement strand
AGCGATCACGGGTCACAATACACAAGCATTAAATACAGTGAACGCCTGGCAACAGCCGGTATCAAATCATCGACCGGAACTGTTGGTGATTCTTACGATAACGCCCTAGCAGAAACCGTAAATGGTTTATACAAGACCGAGTTGATCTACTCTCGCGCCTGGCGCTCGTGTAGCGAGGTCGAGTGGGCAACCCTGAACTGGGTGTACTGGTGGAACAACCACCGCCTCCACGAATCCCTAGGCTACGCTACCCCAGAGGAGATTATCGCAAGCTATAATCAACACCGGGTCAGTCAACTGACCCCCGTATAAGAAGCGGAACAAAACCCAGTACGCTTCAGTATCCCGTTTTCGCGCATAGCGAGGAGAACGCCAACCTCAACGCGAAATGGTTACACCCTGAAATACTTGTTACATGAGCGAAATCGATTCAGCGGATATGGGGCCATGGTTAAACCCTGAACAACTTGAGTTTGTTCGCAGGAAAGTTCCCATGATTTATGTGGATATTGTTCCCGTACGTATTGATGAAACAGGCAGGCTTCAGGCAATCGGCATGCTACTTAGTGCAGATTCTGAAGGCATTACCCGCGAATTCCCCTCCGGGCGTATTCTTTTCCACGAACCTATTCGCGACGCGATGATGCGCCACATTGATAAGGAACTTGGGCTTATGGCGATTGCTCAGTTGCCGGCAAATCTCACGCCCTTCACCGTCGAAGAATATTTCCCCACTCTGGAACCGGATGCCGGATATTATGATCCGCGCCAGCACCGCGTGGATTTGGGATATATTGTGCCAATTCAGGGGGAAGCAAATCCGGGGACGGATGCGCTTGAATTTTCATGGTTCACGCCCGGCGAGGCTCGCACGCCCGAGCTTCAAGCTGAACTAACACCAGGGCACGCGGTCCTCTTGCGTAAAGCCCTCGCCCACCTCGGCGAACTGCGTTAACGTTTTTATATACGACGAAAACTACGCTCTATGCAATACACGCATGTAGCACATGTAGCGTATGTTTCACACAAGGCGATGGCACGCAACACTCGGCACATACGGCAAGCTCGCAATGCTTCGCATCTGAGTGGAACGCGCATGTTGAACGCGCATGTTGAACGCGCATATGGAACGCGCACAACGCAACACTATGTGAGGCGGGGAATCCCGAGCTTAGGGAACATACGTAACACCCAGCATTTTCGCCACATACGGGGCGAGTGCGCGGAAGGCTTTCCCGCGATGGGATATGGAGTCTTTTTCATCGGCCGTAAGCTCCGCATTTGTCCGCGTTTCGCCGCCGACAACGAAAATCGGATCATATCCGAAACCACCCTGCCCACGTTCCTCAGTAATAATATGCCCATCCATATATTCTGTGACGGCAACCGCGTCCCCAATAGGCGCAATAGCAACCGCGGCGCATGCAAAACGTGCCTTACGCTGTTCTGGCTCGCAATCCTGGAGTTGCGCCAAAAGTAATTCGCGGTTTGCCACGTCATCCCCGTGTTTACCCGCCCATCGTGCGGAAAAAATGCCAGGCGCGCCGTGAAGAGCCTCGACTTCTAGCCCCGAATCATCCGCAATCGTGACCTCGCCACATATTTTTGCCACAGCTTCCGCTTTAATCACAGAATTTTCGACGAATGTTGTCCCGTTTTCCTTCGCTTCCGGCGCATCTAATTCGCGAGCACTGACGAACTGAACGCCGGGAAGATGCGGGGAAAGAATCGCCTGGATTTCGTCGACTTTGTGGGTGTTGTGGGTGGCAACGACGACGGTTGGTTGAGGCAAATTTTTTTGCGTCGCGCGCAGATTGCTCTGCATACCGGACGTAAAATCTTGCGTCGCGGGCATAAGACTCTCAGCTTGTGCCGTGGCATCATGCGCTATCACATCCGGCGCCGTCGCTCTCACGTCCCCAGCGCTTGGGCTATGTTGTTCCCAACCACTTCCTTCGCTTCTGTCAATGTGTACGTGTTCGATATGCGCCGGTGTTTCATTATTGAGAACGGATTGTTGAAGCTGGGCGAGGTAACGGTTACCTTGCGTGGCAAGGTCTAGCAATGTGGAAAGTTCTTCGCGTGAAAATGGGTTTCCTTCTGCGGTTCCTTGAACTTCAACGAGCCCGCCACTGCCCACAGCAACAATATTCATATCTGTGTCGGCTCGGCTATCTTCTTCGTAGGGCAGGTCGAGAACGGGAACTCCGTCCACAATCCCCACGGATACTGCGGATACGGAGTCTTTGAGAACCTTAGCGTGTGGCGGAATAATTCCCTGTTCTTTCGCCCATGCGATGGCGTCCGCCAGGGCAACGTATGCGCCCGTGATGGATGCGGTTCGTGTACCGCCGTCTGCCTGGAGCACATCGCAATCGAGCGTAATCATGTTTTCGCCAAGTTCGTTCAAATCCACTACGGCTCGTAAACTCCTGCCAATAAGGCGAGAAATTTCGTGGGTGCGTCCCCCGATTTTACCCTTCACCGATTCGCGTGGTGAGCGTGAATCCGTAGCGCGTGGCAACATTGCGTATTCGGCGGTTACCCAGCCACGGCCACTTCCTTTCAACCAACGCGGAACATTGTCCTCGAATGATGCGTTGCATAGAACCGTCGTATTTCCGTAGCTAACGAGAACATTTCCTTCACCTGTGGAAAATGCGTGGCGGATAATTTTAACAGGCCGCATCTCATTAACAGCGCGTCCATCTTGACGTTGAAATTCACTCATACCCTCAAGGATACAACCTGCCACACCACTACTGTGGCACCTCAACGCTCAACGCTCAACGCTCAACGCTCAACGCCAATGACGTTAGATTTTGTAGGCGTCCCCTGCTTTGACGACGAAAATAGGGCCGTCGTACTCCTCGCTTGCAGCTTTTTTCACCCTGTGTGGATCCGTCCACGGCGGTAAATGGGTGAGGAAGAGTGAACTAACTCCCGCATCTTTCGCAAGTTTCCCGGCGCGTGAACCTGTTAAATGAACTCCGCGTACCGTATCGCGTCCGTCTTCATACGCCGCTTCGCACAGTAACACATCGGCACCGATGGATGCATCTAAGAGGCCTTGGCAAGTATCTGTATCGCCAGAGAAGGTAAGAGTAACCGTTTTTTCTGGATCGTTTTCCGAGGGTGCGGTAATTCTGTAGCAGAGGGCGTCAATGGTGTGGCGCGCTTCAAAAGCCTCCACATGTATAGGGCCAATATCGAAAGAATCCCCCGGCATAACCGTTACGAAATCGTAGACGTCTGTAAAATTGCTATCATCTTCTCCGCCGTCGAGCTGACGCATACGTTCTTGCCCATCTCCGGGCGTATAGAGCGGTATTTGCGGGAGCGGACCTGCCGGTAACCATTTGCGATACACCTGCATACCGATAATGTCTCCGCAGTGGTCGATATGGAAGTGGCTAATCATTATGGCGTCAATAATGGCCGGATCTACGTAGCGTAACAGGTATCCCATTGCTCCGGAGCCGAAATCCATAATGACAGAGTATTCACGTGGGTGCCCCTGCTCATCAACCCCGTTGGCTTGGATAAGGTAGGCGGATGCCGGTGAGGCAGACCCTGCCATTGAGCCACTACAGCCGATAATCGTCAATCTCATGAAAGCAGTTCTTTCGCGCTGCGGGTTTGCCCAACTATCGGCCCTAAGAAGCGCCGAGCAAGTTGACCAAATCCCTTAGGATTTCCTGTTGCAAAAAATTCACGGGTAGGTTCTGCCCTATCCGCAAACAAATCTCGTGTGGCTAACTCTCGATATACATCACGCGCAGTTTCGTCGGCGGAGGATACGAGGGCAACACCGCTTCCCATCGTATAAGAAATAACGCCGGAAAGTAGAGGGTAATGTGTGCAACCGAGCACTAATGTATCAACATCGGCGTCGCGGAAATCCGCCAAATACTCTTCAGCAACGGCTTGCGCCTGCGCTCCGGCCGTGATGCCTTCCTCAACAAGTTCGACAAATTTCGGGCAGGCTTTCGTCGTCAATTCTATCTGCGGAGCAGCCGTGAAGGAATCTTGATACGATCCGGAGTTAATCGTCGCCTGAGTGGCAATCACCCCAACTTTCCCGTTTTTCGTTGTCCTTACCGCGCGTCGAACGGCTGGGCGGATAACTTCAACAACGGGGATACCCATCTCCAGTTCGAAGCGTTGCCTGGCGTCCGCGAGTGCCGCAGATGTGGCGCTGTTGCAGGCAATAACGAGCATTTTCACACCGGAATTCACGAGTTTTCCCATAATGTCCATGGAATATCTACGAACGTCCTCTATAGGTTTTGTTCCATAGGGACTGTGTGCAGTGTCACCAATATAAGTGATGTTTTCGTGCGGTAATTGATCAATAATTGCTCGCGCTACGGTGAGCCCGCCTACACCGGAATCAAAAATGCCAATAGGCCTGTTATCCATCACTTCTCCCGTAGTGCACACCACTTTTCTGGCGAAAGCCACTTTATGCGTGTGCGAACTTAATACTTCCTCACGCTTACTGTACCTATCGAACCTTCACGCTCGTTTTGCAATTCACGTAGGGACGCAACATTCGTTAGTTATGAACGATCACACGAACTTCTGAATCATACCACCAGTTTGCCAGACCCCTCAGTAATATATGCCTCTAGGGGTATGATTTTTATATGAACTCTTACTCTTCTTCACTTCTCACTGACATGTATGAACTGACGATGATTGATGCCGCCCTAAAGTCGGGTAAAGCATCACGCAAAGCAGTTTTCGAAGCATTTGCGCGTCGCCTCCCGGGTGGGCGCCGTTACGGTGTTGTTGCCGGCACAGGGCGTCTGCTCGACGAATTAGCTAACTTCCGTTTCACCGACACCGATATTGAATACCTTCTTGAAAATAACGTTATTTCGCCAGAAACAAGCGACTGGTTCGCCAATTATTCCTTCACTGGTGATTTATGGGGATACATGGAAGGCGAATGTTACTTCCCAGGCTCCCCTATTTTGACAGCAATAGGCAATTTCGCAGAATGTTGCATTATTGAAACACTTGCACTTTCTATTTTGAACTATGATTCTGCCGTCGCAACCGCTGCTTCGCGCATGACAATCGCAGCTCACGGCAGGCCTTGCGCTGATTTCGGGGCCCGTCGTACACACGAAAAATCAGCTCTCGCAGCTGCCCGCGCAGCATATATCGCCGGTTTTTCTGCAACCTCGGATCTTGAAGCTGGGCGCCAATACGGCATCCCTGTAACGGGAACCTCCGCACACTCCTTCACCCTTCTTCACGACAGCGAAGAAGAAGCCTTCCGCGCACAAATCGCCGCGATGGGTGCCAATACAACGCTTCTTGTTGATACGTACGACGTTGAACGTGGCGTTGAACGTGCCGTTGCCGCAGCGAAAGCCGCCGGAGGAACCCTTGGTGCCGTACGTATTGACTCAGGCGATTTAATTGCTCACGCTTTTAAGACGCGCGAACAGCTTAACGCCTTGAAAAGCTCGGAAACGAAGATTACGGTAACGAACGATCTCGATGAGTTTTCTATCGCTGCTCTTGGTGCGGCTCCGGTTGACGCTTATGGCGTAGGGACGCGCCTTGTGACGGGATCCGGTGTCCCGACGGCTCAGATGGTGTACAAACTTGTTGAACGTGAAGGCGCCGACGGCACCATGCATGAAGTTGCGAAGGCCTCGAAGAACAAGCATTCTATCGGCGGTTTGAAGGTTGCGGGACGAACCGAGGCTGATGGGCGTGCAACAGGCGAAATTATTGTAGCTGCCGAGAGTTTCGAAAAGGGTTTGGAGTACGTGAAGAAACAGGGCGCACGCCCGCTCCAAGTCAAGCTCATTGATGGTGGCGTTATTAACGATAAGTATCGAGGACGCGCTGTTCTTGAAAGTGCTCGCAATCGCCACCAGGATTCACGAAATGCGCTTCCGTATAGTGGCTGGCGTCTATCGCCAGGCGAGCCGGTGTTTATTCCCCAAATGATAGACATTCACGAGTAATAACAAGGCGCGCGCAACAAGATTAACTTGTTCGTCGAACAAGCAATCTATTTGCGCCCAACAAACCAGTTACGCAAGCGGGCGATACGTTTTTCAATATCGTCGGCACTCGCACGCGGAACTTCAGGGCCACCACACACATTACGCAGTTCCGTGTGGATTAGAGCATGCGGTTTTCCGGTGCGTTGTGCCCATGCGGAAACCAGTTGGGATAGTTCTTTGCGGGCTTTGCGTCTGCGTTGAATATCGTCCGGTGTCCTGGGGGCCGTGGAGCGTTGCATTGCAGATTTCTTGGATTGTTCGGCTTGGCGTTGACGCAGAAGCATAGTTACCTGTTCGGGTTCCAACAACCCGGGGATTCCTAAAAAGTCCGCTTCTTCGTCGCTACCCACCTGGGCGGCCATGCCGAATTCGCCACCATCAAATAACGCGCGGTCGAAACTCGCCCCGGATTCTAAGGCTTGGAAACCCGGAAGGGCGAGTTGTTCTTCCACCTTTTCTTCCCTGTTTGCCTGCGCGATAAGATCCTCATCCCACCCCTCGGGTACGGATTGTTTCGAAATCGCGTGGTCGCGTTCTTTTTCCATATCCGCAGCCAATTCAAGTAATTGGGGCACTGAGGGTAGGAATACGGTTGCTGTTTCACCGCGTCTGCGTGCGCGCACAAAACGTCCGATTGCCTGGGCAAAAAACAGTGGCGTTGACGCTGAGGTCGCATACACTCCGACCGCGAGGCGTGGAACGTCCACACCTTCCGACACCATGCGTACAGCCACCATCCATCGCGCGGTAGATTCGGCAAATTCGCCAATTTTATCGTTCGCACCCGCGTCGTCGGAAAGGACGACGGTTGGTTCTTCTCCGCTAACGTCACGAAGAATTGTGGCGTAGGCGCGTGCGTCTTTTTGGTTGGAGGCGATTACCAGCCCGCCCGAATCCGGTATGGATTTACGCACTACGCTCAACCGTGCATCTGCCGCTGACAGCACTTCCCCTATCCATTCGCCTTCTGGGTTAAGTGCCGTCCGCCATGCCTGCGCAGTCATATCTTTAGATAACGGTTCACCGAGTTGCGCAGCCATAACATCGCCCTGTTTTGATTGCCAACGCATCTGCCCAGAATAGCTGAGGAACATAACGGGGCGGACAACGCCGTCGTGTAGGGCCTGCGAATAACCGTACGTGTAGTCAGCACGTGAACGCATGTTTCCGTAACCGTCGGGTTCGTATGTGACGAAAGGTATGGGCGAGGTATCGGAACGGAAAGGCGTTCCTGTGAGGGAAAGTCGTCGTACTGCGGGTGTGAAAGCTTCGCGGATCCCGTCTCCCCAGGATAGTGCGTCCCCTCCGTGATGGATTTCGTCGAGAATGACGAAAGTTTTACGCGCCGAAGTGCGTTGTTTGTGAAGTCTCGGGTTGGCTGCGACCTGCGCATATGTGACGCACACGCCTATAAAGTGGCTTCCTTCCATCACCTGTGCGTTGGTGAAATCGGGGTCGAGCTGTATGCCAACGCGCGCGGCTGCCTGTGCCCACTGTGTTTTCAAATGTTCTGTTGGGCAGACGACGGTTATTGTTGCCACTTCCCCGCGGGAGAGCATCTCTACGGCGACGCGCAAGGCAAATGTTGTTTTTCCGGCTCCCGGTGTCGCCACCGCGAGGAAATCTGGGGAAGATGTGCGCAGGTAGAGTTCAAGGGCTTCCGCTTGCCACGTGCGCAATGATGAAGTTGTTCCCCATGCCGCGCGCGCCGGAAAGGCTGGGGAAAGGTTTTCCACAGCGAAGAGCGATGGCGTTATTGGGGTGTTTCGCGGAAGGTTTCCGCTTCTCACTTCCCGCTTCCTGGAATATCATTCCCGAAGGGCCATTCGTTGCCCTGGTTGTTCATCTGTTTAAGGATTTCTGCGCATGTTGGACACACGGGGTATTTATCAGGGTTACGTGAAGGAATCCAAATTTTTCCGCATAGTGCGACGACGGGCTTGCCGTAGACGCTGGATTCGACCATTCGATCCTTGCGCACATAGTGGGCGAAACGTTCTTCGTCTCCCGGTGTGACCTGCTCTTCTGTTCTTTCAAGAACACCAACGGATTGTCCTGGTTGAGCTTGTGGCTCCAGTGGCGCGCCGGGTGTTTCTGGAGCGCCTAAGGGATCGGGATAAGAAGTACTCATGGGTGTATTGTAGGCAGCCTCCCGGCTGTTTCGTCAATCGCATTTTTCACACTTCTTAACACTCACACTCTGTGTTGCTGAGCTGTACTGGGTTTTCATAGAAGTGCTCCCCACCAGTAGGTGGCTGATTCCTCACTCCAACTTTGTGGAGCAGTTCAAAAAACCAGGAGGCTTTAATTCGCAAACAAAGAGTTATTGGCCAATGCACCCAAACAAAGGTCGCAGGCTTTCGCAAGAATACTAAAAGGACGCTGAATCAATATCAGCGTCCTTTTAGTTTACCTTAGAGACAACAACTAGTTGTTTGCAACAGCCTTCTTCAGGTGTGAACCGGCTGAAATCTTGACACCAAAACCTGCTGGAATCTGGATTTCTTCACCAGTGCGGGGATTACGTCCTTTGCGGGCGGCACGTTCGGTGCGTTCTACGGAAAGGAGACCTGTAATCTTCACGGCTTCGCCCTTAGCAAGCGAATCAACGAGCACTTCCTGAAGTGCGGCAATAGCTTTATCAGAATCGGACTTGGAAAGTCCGGAGCGTTCGGCAATAGCTCCGATGAGCTCAGTACGGTTAATAGACATACCTATACCTCTCGATTTATATACAAGTACATGGTTGCGAAAAACCATTACATGTTACACGTTAGCGGAAAAAAACAAATTTCGCTCATTAATCTTAACACTTATTCGTGTTGACATCGCCATATTGAAAAAAATTCCATGTTGTCGTAAGGGGCTTAAATTCGCGGTTTATAACGATTGTATAACTATTAAAGTGTTTATTTTTTCATTGGCGTTCTTACGTCTTGAGCGAGTATAATTTTATCTATATGCCCAAATTTAGAGATGCCACCATCTCTGAGTCCGGTTTTTATTGTTATCTAACTCTCAACCCTTAAAGGAACACTGTGAAAGCTATTGTCGCCTTTGCTAAAAAGTATTCGAAACTGCTCAAATCATTGTTCTACATTCTCATAATTGCCGGCGTTATTTTTGTTGCACACGGTCAGCTACAGGAACTTAGTGGCGCAAAGATGAAGGAAGTTTTATCTTCCACACCTCAAACAACACTGGGCGGACTTATCCTCCTTGGACTCCTCGCCTTCACGGCAACCGGACTATACGATATTTTTGCTGCCAAACATTTTGGCGTCGATATTTCCTTACGAAAATCCTTGAAAATCGGGTGGATTGCTCAGGCTTTCAATAATTTCGCAGGCCTCGGTGGCCTCACCGGCGGAACTATCCGCTCGCGTTATTATCGTCGTGAAGGTGCAGATTCGAAACAGGCACTCAACGCAACCGTCAGCGTATGGGCCGCAAACCTTCTTGGACTTTTCGTCATGCTCCTCGCAACCCTTCCTTTCGCCGCGAAGTACGACGGAAAATTCCTCATTGTCCCCATTCTTGCCTGTCTTTATATTCCTATTTATTTCCTGGCAGGCCGTTTCCACTGGAAAAAAATTGACCTACGCAACAGCGCTTTCGGGCTTCAAAACGTGCGTCAAAAGCTCCAAATGTCCACGGTATCGGTTGCCGAATGGCTGGCTGCCGCAGCGTTCTTCTGGTGCTGTACCAGCGTCTTTTTAGGCAAACCCGTCTCCTTCCTCGCAGCTGTTTTCGTGTATTCCACGGCAACACTCGTCGGACTTCTTACCTTTATCCCCGCGGGGCTGGGAACGTTTGACCTCACCGTCATCGCCTTTTTCCAGCACATGGGATACGACACTTCAAAACTGTTTCTCGCCATTATCGTCTACCGCATTACGTACTACGCAATCCCTTGGGTTTTCGCCACCATCTACTGGATGATTGAATTTACCGGACATCGCATCAATCTTCACGACGAAGACCGCCGCCACCGTATCATTATTATGATGCTTGCCATCGGCACCGCTATTCTCGGGATTATTTGTATTTTGGACGCATTTGCACCGACTCTCTATTCGCGTGTCCCCCTGTTGCGTATTATTCGCCCGCGTGGAATGACACATAGTTCTCGCCTAGCATCCATGATGTTGGGAATTATGCTGATTGTTCTTTCGCGTGGCATTAAGCAGCGTATTACCCGCGTGTACTACATGACGATTTCCGTCCTTATTCTCGCGGCTATTACCAGTGTTGCCCGTGGTTTTGATATGCAATCCATGGCGCTTCTCCTTATTTTTATTTTCTTGCTGTTCCTTGCCCGCGGTTCCTTCGATCGAGAACCTCTCCCCTTCAAATGGAAAACATTTATCCCGGCGTTGATTTTCATTATTGGGGTTCCTTTAGGCGTTTTCGCGTGGCGATACATCAAAATTGATACCCTGTACCACGCCTATCCATCCGGGCGTCCCTGGACAACAGTTCTCGTCTACACATTCCTTGTCTCCGCAATTGCTGGCGCCCTGACCTTCTCTCGTAGCAAGGCCCCACATTTTAAGGAACAGTTAAAGGACGACGTCGAAAAATACGAAAAATTCCTGTCCGATAATGAAGCTAACGGTGCCTTTACCCATCTCTATTATCTTGGCGATAAGGAAGTGTTCTATTCCAGCGACGGCAAGGCTGCGTTGCTCTACCGTCCCTACCGTTCAACCTTCCTCGTGTTGGGCGATCCGATTGGGCAAAAATATGCCTTCGACAACCTTTTTGAAGAGTTTGCAGAGTACGCGGATAGTTTCAGTTGCGGAATTTCCGTGTACGAAATTCATGGGGAGTATTTGAGTTCTTGCGCAAATATCGGTTTGAGTTTCGTAAAAATTGGTGAAGATGCGACGGTTGACCTCGCCACCTATTCAAATGTAGGTAACAAGGGTAAGGTGTTCCGGCGCATGAAGAACCGTATGGGTGAAAAAGGAACCCATTTTGAGGTTCACTTCCCGCCCTTCACACGCGATTTTATTAATGATTTGAAGGATGTTTCCGATCAGTGGTTAGGGAAACGTCAAGAAATGGCGTTTTCATTGGGTTATTTCGACGAAAACTATATCGGCCGTGCGCCCGTCGCAATTATTCGCGGTGAACGCATCGAAGGGTTTGCGACGATTATGCCTATGGCAAACGGAACTGCAAGTGTTGATTTGATGCGTATCCGCCCGGATGCTCCCGGTGGAACCATGGACGGCATTTTCGTCTCGCTCATTGAATGGGCACGCGAAAACGGATACAAGTTCTTTAATCTCGGCATGGCGCCCATGTCCAATACGGGAAATACGCGTTTTTCGCGTACTCGTGAACGTATTGTCCGCCTTGTCTATGATTTCGGCGATCGTATTTACAACTTTAAGGGTCTGCGTTCCTATAAAGAAAAGTTTAAGCCGAACTGGGATTCGCGTTATTTGGCGTACACTCGTGCCACAACCTTCGGCACCACGCTTTTCGGACTTCTTGACGCTATCCAGCAGCCCGACCGTTCAAAAGGTGCTATTCCTTTGGAATATGGATCTGCGCTCACGGAGCTGAAAACCTTAACGGATTCAGACGACGCGGAAAAACCTGCTCAGAAGCCCGAAAAAGAAGCCAAAAAGTCTAAGAGCAAGGTTCACAAGAGTAAGGCCGGAAATCCCATTCAGGCTATCAAGTAAGCAACTGCCCCCGGGTGTAACAACTTTGCACACCCGAAAACATACACGAAACATACACGTATTCGGTGTGCTCAATGTTTACGCACCAGGCACACCATGCACTGAATGTACTACAAGCAGATTGTGCTGATACTGCGCAGCAACCAATGCATATACGACGACGGCGGGGAGCCAAGTTCTTCCGAACCAGCCTCCCCGCCGACCAACTCTGTTTATATCAACAGATTATTGTCCTCACACGGCATTCATGCCTGAGCGGTAACTTCTGAGCCCTAAATAGCTACTTAACACTAGCTATTTTGACCCACCTGTACATTCGCGGAAGCACCCGCGTCTGTAGCCAGTGGCTTTACACTAACTTTTTTAACCCATCTGTACGTTCCCCAAATAACGAGGACGAAGAGAAGGATTCCTGCAATATCGGAGACAACGCCGAAACCTTCCGCTTTAATCGCCAACGCCGTATCTGTACCGGCCGCGGCAATAATACCTGCGTTAAGAACCCCGAACAGGGATTCACCCACAATAAGACCCGTCGCCAAGAGAACACCGAAACGCTTTGTCATTTCGGGATTCTTTGTCTTATTAGCCCACTTATCGTAGAAGAATCCAATGAAGGCACCGATGGGAATAATAATCGTCAAGGATGACGGCAGATACATACCCATACCGACAGCCAGCGGGGGCAATGCGGCACGTGTGGTGAGTTTAAGGACTTCGTCGATAATAATGATGACAACACCAACGCCAATACCAATGCACAGCTTATCCCAGGCGAGGCTACCGCCGAAAACGCCCTTAGCGAGAGCAGAAATCAAGGATGCCTGCGGAGCTGCCAACTGGCCCGGGTCGGTTCCGAAACCGAAGGCTTTTGCCATGAGGTCGAGAACCGGTGGAATAACGAGTGAACCGAAACCGACACCGATAACGAGAGCGACCTGCTGCTTCCACGGGGTTGCCCCAACGAGTGTACTGAACCCTGAAAGTTGGACGTTTATTTGTTCAGTTTTTAGGGTTAGGGGTGTTATGCGTTCTGATAGTTCGTTGTCGGTGGAGCAGCGGGCGGTGGCTGTTGATTTGTTTGAGGCGGGCTATGGCTCTCGAGCCACAGCCAGAAAACTTGGTTTGCCATTTCGGCCGGTGAATTCGCTTTATGACAGGTGGGTTCTTCATGGGAAAATGGTGCTTGTGACACGTGATACGAAAGCTGTTTACTCGTGGGAGTTCAAGCGCTCGATTGTCGCTCGTTTCCTTGCTGGAGAGACTGCGAGGCAGCT
>NZ_ATUY01000016.1 GCF_000420445.1 Actinotignum urinale DSM 15805 | reverse complement strand
AGTCATGGATCAGTCAGCTAGTTGAGCATCAGTGCGTTCAATCCATGAGCCGTAAGGGCAACTGTTACGATAACTCCGTGATGGAGAACTTCTTTTCTCACTTGAAAGAAGAAATGTTCAACAATGACTCATTCGTTTCCATCAGCGAGCTGCGCGCAGCGATTGACGAGTACATACAGTGGTACAACACTGAGCGTATGCAAGAACGGCTCGGAGGGATGACCCCAAACGAATACCGGCAACACGCACTAACCACCATCGGATAGAATCACACTGTCCAAGAATTGGGGTTCAGTACAGAGCTGTCCGGTTTTCAAATCCTGAAGGTTATCGTTAGAAATTGTTGCCACACCGAAGACGACGGCTGCGGTGAACAAAGTGTATGCAATCAGCGCATTTGTTTCACCTTCGCTTGTGGACTTACCGTGAACAGCAAGGATGAGAAGAGCACCGATAATGACGATAAGAATACCGACACCGGAAATCGGTGAATTGGAGGAACCGATAAGTCCCGCCATGTAACCGCACACAGCCGCAACAAAGAGACCAATAACGAGCACATACACCACCGAGATGGTGACAAGCTTACCTGTGTGGCCTTCAAGGTGTGTTTCGCGCAAGAACATGTAAATGAGTGCTCCCACGGGGATAAGAAGGGCAAGAATGGTTCCGCCGAGGATGTTCACAGGAATGTCCTGTTCTTCGCGAGCAACCGCAATACCAGCTTGACGCTTACGTGAAGCTTCCATGGATTCTTTCATGCCCTTGAAGATGGGGCCCATCACCTTAATAAGCGTCCAGACGGCGGCAATAGCCATCACGCCCGCACCAATAAAGCGAACATCTGTGCTGAATGTCCCACCAACAACATCTTGGATATTCGCGCCTGCTTCGTTAAGCTTCCCCGAGGTGTAGAAGGGAAGGAAGAAACCGTAGGACAGCAAGAGGCCTACGATCATCGCAATACCGACGGTAATACCGATAAGGTGCCCAATACCGATGAGAGCGAGGGAAAGGCTACTTCCCAGCATGGTCGCGCCGGGGCCGACACGAAATACAGTACTCACTTCACCGGCAATAACTTTCATCGCAACGAGAAGATTCATCACAGCTGCGGAAATACCGCCAGCGGCAATAATCTTCAAACCGCGGGTGTTTTCTTCGCTTGCCTGGTGGCTATCGCCAACTTTCAAAACTTCAGCCGCGGCAACGCCTTCCGGGTAAGGAAGATCTGAGTTTGTGACGAGTGCGCGGCGAAGCGGAATAGAGTACATAACACCCAAAATGCCACCGACAGCACAGACTGCTACCGTGGTCCAGTATGGGAATCCGTTCCACCATCCGATAATCACAAGACCGGGAAGAACGAAGATGATCGCGGAGAGCGTGCCTGCTGCGGAGGCAATCGTCTGCACAATGTTATTTTCCTGGACCGTGTGATCCTTCCAGGCGCGCAAAACTGCCATGGAGATAACGGCTGCAGGGATTGAAGTTGCAAAGGTAAGGCCGACTTTCAGGCCAAGATAAACATTCGCGGCGGTGAAGATGAGCGTAATAACGCCACCAATAATAATGCCACGAATCGTTAATTCTTTGACCGGATTGGACTGCGTATCTGTAGCAGTCCCGGCTTGTGCGGGTGCCGTAGCACCTGAGTTTGCCATATTTCCTCCTTTAAGAACTATGGGCGCAATTTTACACTTCTAGTATTCATGGTGGGTAAATTGAAAATGAATCAAGACAATTTGCAAAAATCACAACAATTTCTTGAATAAAAATGAACATTTTGTTACGAAAAAATGACCAAATACCTAGATGCCAATTCTTAATTTACGACGTAAACGCGATTCTTGTCGTACGCATTTGCGTGGTACACGTAGCTGTCGTCGCCGTTTACGACACGAACGCAACTATCGCAGCCCTCACATGCAACGCGGCGTAGCTATCGTCGTAATTAGTAGGTATCGTCGTACTTATCAGCCCGTATGGGACGAACACCAGTTGTTTACCTTTTCTTCCTATGCTGGATGTTATGAGTATTAGCACCTCGACAAATACTAGTAAACGCACCGGTTTTATAAACGGTAAGGTTCTTGCCTGGGCATCGTGGGACGTCGGCTCATCGGCCTTTTCCTCAATTGTCACAACCTTTGTTTACTAAACTTTCTCACCATTACTCCATTCTCCCCACCTAGTGGCGAGGCATCAATGGACAACACTCAAGTCAACCGGCCCGAAAAAACCAGCCCATGCCAGTTTTGCATAGTTTCATCAGGCAAGTTAGCATACAGCATGCGTTTTTGATCGCTTTAAGTGGTTCCTGTGGGGGTAATAGTGGCACGAGTAGTGACCACCGGGCAATTTCCTTGGTATGGTTGTTATGGATATCTCAATCAGAATCAGGAGAAATAATGAAGAATTGGTTGCGTGCCATGGCTACTTTCGCAGGCGTGGCAACCTTGACACTGGGAGGGGCTGTTGCCGCTGTAGCAGCAACTAGCGTAGATGATGGTAGTAACGTTAAGAGTTTCGATGTTACTTGGAAAAATAACGTCAAGCGGTACGACCCAAACCTTGAGGGTACCAAAGTTAACATGCTCTTTTATTGCGCGGTCTACGAATTTAAAAATGGTGAGAAAACAGGTCCCCTGCTTGGCTATGAGTGGCCAAGGCTCCAGCTCACTGTTGGCCACGATGAACAAATTCCCCTTAATCTAGACCTCAACAAGTACGAGGGCGTTGACAAAATTGGGGTTCAAGAGTGTTGGAACTACCGCGATCGCGGATGGGGGCCGTCCAAGTTCTCTTTTTCCACTGGCTACTCTGGTGGTGTTAAAACGCTCGCAATGAACCAACAGGCCAACACTGATTTCAAGTTCGAGTTGGTTGAAGGCGAATGGGATGGGGAAACCTATCTAGGTGAAATTCCCGAGGGCAAGGCGCCCACAATCACTATCGGAGTGTCGCAGCATAAGGCTGGAGGCGCGGTTACAGAAAATGGCGAAAAAGTTTATACGCCTCTTAAAACCAATCGCGGGGACCATGCGGCAAACACCTATGTTTTCGCCGACGGGGCTCGCCATAGGCCTTCTGCCGATGGTACTGCGGACGGTGTAGACACCCCTATTACTCGCGCTTCAGGTAACAATAGTATGGATCTCTTCTCGGGCTACACGGGTCGGTACAGGTGGTACCAGTTGACCGCTTCAATTGACGATCCCGAAGAAGCCAAGCTCTTCCGCATTGAAAGCGTTGAAGGTAATGACCTTGACGGCTGGACTGTGAAAGTAAGCTCAGCTGTCCGTACGATGACTCCCGAAGCACCTACTTTAGTAGAGGCTAATAAGTGTGGCGTTGAGGGTACCGTCCAGCTTCCCGACTCCAAGTACTTTGACTACGAAGTAGTTAGCAGGGGAACTACAGTTTCGGTAGCAGCCCTAGTGAAACAGGATTACAAGGGCAAGATCGAAGTTGATGGAAAAACCGCGTGGGAGTTCGATGTTGCTTCCAAGCCGTGCACACTAGGTCCAGCTGAAGAGTTGGCAACTCCTGCTGCTCCTAAGCTGATTAATCCCTCCGCGGATGATCCTTCTTCGTGCACCGTCGAACCTTACGTGACGGTCCAGGAAACCGAGGGTGTTTCCTACACTGTTACTGCAAACGGCGTTGAGCTGAAGGCTAACAAGGATGGCAAGTACATCTACCCGTACAACTCGAAGGTAGAAGTTAAGGCCTCCGCATTGGACGGTTACTTCTTTGCTGAAGACGCTGTAACTGAGTGGACCTGGGACAGCCACGATACTGCAATGAACCCAGCATGCAAGCCGGCTCAATCGAAGAATAAGCAACCTAAGAAGAAGCTTGTTTCAACTGGTGTTGAGGTCGTTTCCCTAGTTGGCCTTTCCGCTGTACTGCTCCTTGCAGGCGGTGCGCTAGCCACACGCAGGTTCAAGTTAACCAACTAGCAACATGTAGCCTGCCTACAGTCATTAGTTGCAAAGCAATCCCCGGAAGGAAAGCTGAGATTATTCAGATTCTTTCCGGGGGTTCACTGTATCTAATGCTTTCGTGCGCCTCGCGAATCAACCTTTTCGCGGCGCAGGTCCCTACTGGTGTGGCGCTGGTTCATACTGATGGGGACTAACCGCACGCAGTTCGTGTGACCGGATAGCAATATGCATTTCGCCTCCCGACATTACGGGAGGCGAAATCTTTTGAATGGACTAGCTACCTAAATAGCGAGGGAGCCAGCAACTGTTAGCCAGCAGGCCCGCAGTTTAGTGGGCTCCCACCTGCTTGCTCATGCGCGGCGACGCTTGGATACAGCCCAGACTCCTGCAGCGAGCAGAGCTATGCTCACTGCTGCCAAGCCTGCAACTGCTGTACCGGTGCGAACCAGTGGAGGCGGGGTGTCTTTGGTGTTGGTGACTACGAACCCGTCGGCTACGCTACCGCTAATGGAGGGGGTGTAGCCAGGAACTTCTACCTCAACCACCGTATAAACGATCTCAGTCTTTTCGCCATTAACCGTTACGTACTTCGGCAGGTCCTTGAAGGTTCCCTTCCAGCCATTCTCGGCAGTCAGCTCCAAAGACTTATCCGTCTGTTTACCATCAGCCAACAACTTGATAGTCACAGAGTCAGGACGGTCAGCCTCCACACCGCCAGACCACTTCTTCTCCACAGGTACCGAGGTAACTGGTGGAGCTTCCTTGGTGTTGGTGACTACGAACCCGTCGGCTGCGCTACCGCTAATGGAGGGGGTGTAGCCAGGAACTTCTACCTCAACCACCGTATAAACGATCTCAGTCTTTTCGCCATTAACCGTTACGTACTTCGGCAGGTCCTTGAAGGTTCCCTTCCAGCCATTCTCGGCAGTCAGCTCCAAAGACTTATCCGTCTGTTTACCATCAGCCAACAACTTGATAGTCACAGAGTCAGGACGGTCAGCCTCCACACCGCCAGACCACTTCTTCTCCACATCAACCGATGTGGGAGGTTCGTTAACGATCTCAACCTCGATCGTCTTTGTGTCTTTGTTTTTCGTCACTACAGCGCCGTGAGACATGTAGCCGTCGACTTTGTGCTCAACGAAGGTCAGTGGGATGGTCTCGCCCGTCTTGGCATCAATGAGGGTGCTTGGATCTGGATAGTTGGTTAGCTCAGCTTTCCAACCATTCTCCTTTGTGAGCTTGATGGTCTCAAGTACCTTGTCCCTCAGCTTCACTTCCAGCAAAATGCTCTCGGGGCGATCCTTGGGATCATCATTAGCCCACTTCTTTTCCACCTTCAGTTTCCACGTATCCGGCTCGCCGAAGATCAGCTTTCCGTTGTTCGCGATACCAGCACCCGATATTCCGTTAGCACCAGTCGGTGAGCTAGGACTAGTTGAAGTATTATTCTCGATTCTCACAGCCGCGAGAATTTCCGCAATCGCCTTTGCATCCTCGGTTGGGACAGACTTGAAGGCAATATTGTCTCCAATCGTCACATTCGGCTCAATTGCGGTGTTAGGCCCTTCCTTAGAGTAACGCGGAAGCTTCCCTTCAGAGGACCAATTAGCATGAATGTTGTAGATCGAACCGTCCTGGAACCAAGCTCGAGGGCTTCCACCAAGCATCCTTTCCGCGACGACGACCGGATGGCCATCCACCGGGGTCGGATTGCCGTATTCATGTTTCATTACGGATGCAAAATCATCACCTGCACCGGCGTTCTGCCCCTGTGAAACATTTGGAGCCACATTATCGAAAATCGCTACACCGCGAGTCACGTGCATAACGGTGGAACCCGTGGGACAGTTCCACACGCCACCTCCCTGAGCACTCACAGGCCAACTTCCAGCTTGAACCAGGTAGCGTTGCTTAATGACGTTGTTACGGATAAGACCATTGCGAATCGTTGTCTCAGCGTTGGAGCCGTTGTATATTGCCCCGCCACCCCAGAAACCTTGCGAGGTGTTACCGCTAAATTTTGCGGCGTTTAGTACGGCCTTCGTAGTTCCGTTGAAAGAGATGCCTCCACCAGACAACAAAGAGGTATTGTCGGCTATCTCGGCGCCGGAAATTTCAACCTTGGTGTCGCCGATCGTGCAGATTGCCCCGCCGTGGCCATTGCCTACGTTTGCCGAGAACCTGGCTCCCTTAATCGTCAGAGAGCCTCCTTCCTGGAATAAACCACCACCGGCTCCCTTATAGTCACCGTTGTTGTTCTCGTGAACTACAACGCCTCCGGACATAGTAACGTCGCTATGGAGAAAGGAAAGAGCTCCGCCATACTCCGTAGAGTTTTGCTGTAGAACCCCTCCGGTTATTGTTACTAAGGCGCCATCACCGTAAACTGCACCGCCTTCCCCGTAGTAGCGGGTTTGAACAACATTGCCTGTTAGGGCTCCGCCTGTCATCTCGAAGGTTGGTTGTCCGCCGTCTCGCGCCCAAAGGCCAATCGCGCCGCCGTAGCGCAACCCGTGGTTGCCGCTAAGCGTTCCACTTTTTACTCGCACCTTGCCGTTATATGCGGTGATAGGAGCGTACTTCTGCTGTTCTACCCCAGCCGGGCGAAGTTCACCGGACTCGTCTGAAACGTTGTTTCCGGAGAACTCGGCGTTTCCGCTGATTGTCAGCGTTCCGCCATTAACAAAAATGACCGGGCCTGTTACCGCAGTGTCGCGGATCGCTCCGCCCACAAGGCTCATATCTCCCGCTACGCTAAATTGGGCGTTGGTAACAGTCGGGCCGGACAGGGTGAGCGCTCCACCCGTCTCGACCGTAAACAGAAGGGATCTATTTCCGCTGATCTTTCCACTCCCCTTGAGGGTGACCTGTTTCCCCGCGGGTACAACCAGCGGTTGAGCTCCGCCTTCCACCGTTATTTCGGATGCGATTGACAGTTCGGTTGACTCGCTGTCACCAAGCCCATTAACCGCAGCAATAACGTCGTCCCAAGAACTAATACCGGATGCCTGAGCTACGCCCCCGGACAATCCGAGTGTTGCCAGCATTGCGGCCAGCATAATCCCCAATGATCGTACCAATCTGCACATTATTATTTACTCCTCTAACAAGAGCGACCTCTGGTCTGTATTTTAACGGGCTAGATTACGCGCAACGTTGCTTAAATTTTTTCACATTTACGGCTCGATTCTCAAGTGCTTCAGGGTCTTTTGGGCGACGGAACTTTCCGTGTCGCCGGCCACTTTTCACTCCGCACAACAGGTCAGATCATATACGAGCTCTAGGTAAGTGGGTCGTATACTGCTACTGCGCGAACTCAGTTAATGCGCAATTTCACATTGTTTCGTCACGGTTTCTCTGACAGAATTGTTGTAGTTCTATAGTGCCCGGCCGTTTTCCGAGGCTGGTATTGCGCTCAAAAGAAAGCGGAAAAATGAAAAGCATAAAGCACTACAGGTTTATTCCAGCCTTGCGGGCAATATGTCTAACAGTATTTTTAGTGCTGATGGGCTCTGGCCTTCCGTCGGTTGCCGACGCCACTCCCGGTTCCTCCGACCGGCAGGTACTAAAGTGCTATGAGGAGGGTCGGGTTCTGTACTGTGAGCCGGACCGCCTCGAAGAACTCATTGCGCAGGCTGGAACCACCCCGACCAGAATCGAAATTGGTAACGGCACCGAGACGCTGTTAACTAAGACTATTGTCATTCCCGCTGGCGCAGATATTGAGCTAGTGGACACAGACATAGATGCGTGGTCCTCTGAAACCAAGATTATTCGTGATGACGGTAATTTCACCGGCAGTCTACTGAAGGTTGAAAAGGGCGCAAAACTAACCCTTTCTGACGGGACTGGAAACGGCGCGGGCATCACTATTGACTCCCGTGCACAATACGACAATGTTGTAACAGGATCTAGTTTCTCCCCCACGATTCTCGTGGAGGGCGAGCTGGTGATGAACGCCGGCACCATTACTGGTGCGCGGAAGCTGACTGGTGGACACGAGGGTGCTGTCACGGTGAATGGTAGCGAAGCTAAGTTCACTATGAATGGTGGAACAATCACTGATAACCATCGCAAGAAAGACTCTGCCACCAGCGTGCAACAAGGTGCAGCCAACATTGCATTGAATAACGGCGCCACGATGGTGCTGAACGACGGCGAGATCTCCAAGGGCGAAACAGATGCATCGGCGGGCGCTTACGGTGAAGTAGGCGGAATCGGCGTCTTTAACGGAGCTCACTTGGAAATGAACGGTGGCAAAGTCACTCAAAACACCGGCTGGATTGGAAATATCAATGTGTTCTCCTGGATCTGGGATTGTCCAACGGCCGACGAAGATCCGACGCTAAGGCGCTCAACGTTTGTGTTCAACGACGGTGAAATCTCAAACGGTGATGCAAGCTTTGGAGGCGGTGGCATAAACATCTTCGGAAATGCCGATGTCACGATGAATGGTGGCACCATCAAAAACAACCATGCGGGCAACGGCGGCGGTGTGAACGCCATGGATCTGTTCGTGTGGGGCGCGAAGGATTCTTGGAAAGAAGTTCCCGGGGACGGCTTCAACTGCACCAAGGCTAAATACGGCGAACCAAATGCACAAGCGTGGACCAAGGCTCGGCCCGGTGGTTTCACTATGAACGGCGGTAGCGTTGTCGGCAACAGTGCTTCCCGTACCGGTGGTGGCATAAACGTGGTTTCCAACGGTGTCCACCTTAACGCTGGCTTGATTGAAGGGAATCGTGCCGACGATCAGGGTGGCGGCGTCTACGTTGCAACCAAGTCGTACACCGCCCATTTCAAGGACACCCTCATCACTGCGAACAGCAATACCAACGGAGATTATGTTGCAGTTGGCGGAGGCATTTGGCTCTGCCCCACAGGTAGCACACTGATACACGTAACGAACGGCGTGGCAGTATTCGATAACGAATCCCCAACGACTGCAGCAGATCATCACTGGGGCGACGACATGGCACATGACGCCTATGGAGGGTCCACTTCCGCACGCATGCTTATCGATTCGCGCATGCTAGGAGGTGGCGAACCGAGTTTCTACAAGGACGGTGGGTTCCGCCAGCCTCGTTTCGATGCGGATAATCCTGGTAAGAAGCAGGTGTTCGATGGTGAGGAGAGAGAATCCGATGAGACCAGCGATTACCAGACCTCACTTCACAATGCGGGCCTAAAGACCATTACTGACCAGAGCGCAAAAGACAACGCGAAGTCCTGGGCGAGGTTGACGATCACGAAGAACCAGGCCCCGCGTGGTGGCGGTATTGGCTCGAACGGTGGCCTTGAGTTTGGAACCCCAGAAAAGACCGAGGTGAAGGTTTCCAAGGCGTGGAAGGATTCTGAGGGCAAAGACCTTGCCGATGCGTCCAAGGTTTCGGTCAAGGTGCAACTGGTGGGATCAGTTGGCGGCGACAAGTTCAACATTGGCCAACCCGCTCAGCTGAATGCGGACAACAAGTGGACGCATACGTTCAAGGACCTACCCAAGACTAAGACCGTTGACGGAAATCAGGTAGAGGTCCAGTATTCGGTTGAAGAGCTCTCTGTTAAGGGCTTCGCCTCCACCGTTACGGGCGATGCTAAGGATGGTTTCACCATCACTAACGTGCAGAACCCGCCAACCGAGCCAACGCCTACCCCAACTCCGGAGCCTACCCCAACTCCGGAGCCTACCCCAACTCCGGAGCCTACCCCACCCAAGCCCGAGAAGCCACGCGAGCCGATGCCACGCACAGGCGTTGAGATTGGCTCCGCTATTGCCCTAGCCCTTGGCCTGCTTGGCGGTGGCGTAATGCTAGTAAGGCGCAACCGGGGATAACACCACTTAACGCGCGGCCTAATAAACCAGGCAGCGCATCGCGTAACAGTTTGGCCGGCCACTTCAAGTGAAGTGGCCGGCCAAACTCATTTAAAGCATGTTGCGCACAATCTTTGTCCGACTCCCCGTTATACTTATGAAAGTGGCTCGTTGCGGCGTTAAAACTGGTTAGTGGTATGGGGAGTTTATTGTGGGTAGCGACGCTCAAAGACAAGAGCTACATCGGACTATCTGGCGTATTGCTAATAATCTACGCGGGTCTGTAGATGGTTGGGATTTCAAACAGTACGTGCTTGGCATGCTGTTTTACCGTTTCATTTCTGAGCGTTTTGTTCAACACGTGAATCGGCTGGAGCGCGAAACGTATCCGGATTTGGAGCCTACCTACTAATAACGATGTCAGCAATATTTATCCAGGAGGGCAACAAAACTCCCCTTGGCCTCACCCCCATAATCAACAACCTCGCTCAAGACACACTCGAGGCGCCTTGGGGCTGGCCAATCACCAGCAGCCTACTGCTAATCATTGCGCTACTTTTCACCGCCACTTACATATACAACAGAGTAGAACTTAACTAAAAGCCAAACACGGGCAACGCAAATAGATCCGATTCAAATGTAGAAATAGAACTACCATCACAAGCACTACAGCGAACGCCACCCGCCATCCGTTAGCGAGTTAAACCCCAATACCCTACCTGAACAGGGAAAACAAGATACTAGGTAACGCAAAACCCAAACCCGCTAACGCAAGCGATTTTTCGCCCCCTAAGCGATACTCGCTAACGCAAAAGGGTACTTATCAAATCCGACGTCTAAGTGGACATTATAGTAAATTACCAATTAGAGTCTTATTTGTATGATATCCATATAGTTAAGAAAGTCATAGATGTCTATTACGCGTGATGTCCGCTATCGGATCGTAGTCAGTTTAGCCTTGTTAGCTCTTTTTGCGAGCACGGTTTTTGCAACCTTTGGGGCTGGTGTCGCATCTGCACAGGCCAACCCGCAATCAACGGGCAAGGATATTTCCGCCATCGTCGATAACGCTTCCTTCCAGCTGAATAACAACGACAAAACGGTATCTGCCGATGAGTATGCCGGCCAGTTTATCTTCAGCCTGAAACACGATCCGGCAGTCAATGGGTTTAGTATTAAAAACGGCGACGCGGTCAACATCGGACTCGCTCCGCGCGATGTAAATCTAGATTTTCTAAGGATCGGCAATCGGTTCGACAAAATTAAGACGCTAAAAGATAGCGCCAGTGGGCAATTACTAGCGGATGTGCGTAACCAAAACAACGTCGTATATTTGACTTTCAAGGACATCGATCTGCCGTTCACTGCGAAAGGTAACGTTCCGCTATACGTTTCAAGCTACAAGGCTGAAGAGTATTTTAGGAGTAATCCGGGTGTTGAACAGGTTGAGTTCAGCTACGATCTGCATGTAAACGGCAAACCCACCGGGGCCACACAAACTTGGACTTTGAAGAAGGCCCTTGCGTCAGCGCCGGCAGATTTCAGTGCGAAGAAATTAAGTAGCGGATATACCGAAAGTGGGAACGATCAGCCCGGCCGGGGTACCATCTACTACGAGATTCATGCAAGCACGAAACTTCGTCATAACAACGAGATGGTAATTTACGATATGCCAGATGTGAATCTCGAACTAGATGACTCACGTTCATTGCAGGTGTACTTCACTCCGCGCGCAGGGATTAAAGATAATCAAGTGTATTCCTTCCACAAGTATGGACTGGAAAAGTGCAAGTCATATGCGGGTGCCCCGGACTGTAAGTTCGCTTCTAACTTCCAGAGCGAAAATGCCGATCCCGATAAGTCAACCGAGATGTTCTTGGAGGACGTCTACTACATAACTGACGATCCTGCGTCGAAGGTCACCTCCCGTATGGCTGGTTATGAGGAAAAGTCTTTGACATTCCCACGTTACAACGTGATAGATGGGTCTAATACGGTAGCCAGCATGGGCACGGTCGTCGCACCAAAGAACGTGATTTTGGAAAAGCCTGCGGGTAGCACGCTCACCGAAGCTGAACAAAAGCTCATCGCCGATGCAGGCGGTTTACACGAAAAGGTGGGCAAGGGATTCAAGCTTCGCATAAAGAATCATCGCAATGACTCTTTCGCCAAAGGCGGCAACATTGTGTTGGCCTTCCACATGCGGGTTGTTAATGATTCTCTGACAATTGATCAAGATGGCAACCCGATCTATTTCAATGCATTTTCCTACTATGCCCAGGAAATACCCACCTGTAACCCAGCCATACAGCAAAATTGCACACCAATTGAGATGGAACGCATGGATCCTGCACAGGTGAAGGCTAGCGAGGCTAAGGTCACCGCTATTCCGCCGGGGCTAGTGGCAGAAACCGATAAGTATCAGGCCCTCAATTTCACCAAACAAAATGTTGCCGGAAAGCCACTTGCGGGCGCCAAGTTCACAATCTTCAAGGCCACCGCTACCGGCGAACGCGCAGAAGTGGCGCAAACTGAAGCCGGCGTGAAGCTCGAAAACTTGGTTACCAACGCCGACGGCAAGCTGTGTCTGCCTGGTGAAAACACCCCGCTCAACATTCGACTATTGCGCGGCAACTACATATTGGAGGAGCTGGAGGCCCCTGCCGGATACCAGATCTCAGGTAGCGGAGACACCTTGGTTTCGGTTCAGGTTACGAAGAAAGAGATTCTTGTAACCAATGAAGTTAAACCCACTCCCGTGCCAACCCCGGATCCTGTGCCAACTACTCCCGGAGTTACACCCACTCCAGCCCCTACGACCCCGATTGTAGCGCAGAAGAAGCCGGCTACCCCGGGCAAGAAGTTGCCTCACACCGGTTCGGCCGTTGCTCCCTTGGCGGCGGTTGGTGTAATCGCTACACTGGCAGGATCTGGTGTCTTGCTGGCACGGCGCAGAAGCTAAGATAGCCAGTCATGTAAATCTGGGGGAAGCACTTGCTGTCCCCCCCCCAGATTTTCGCAATAAAAGAGTGAAGCGTTCCATGAGCTTGTTGCTGAACATAATCTGGGTACTACTCGGCGGTATCTGGCTGTTTTTAGGCTATGTGGTAGCAGGCATGATTTCCTGCCTGTTAATAATTACTCTGCCCGCCGGAGTGGCCAGTTTCCGCATTGCGGGTTACGTGCTGTGGCCATTTGGACGCAAAGTCGTGGATAAACCCAGAGCCGGTACTGGATCGTTACTTATGAACGTAGTTTGGTTCCTAATTGCTGGTTGGTGGCTAGCTTTGGGTCACTTAGTTACAGCTTTGGCACAAGCAATAACGATCATCGGTTTGCCTTTAGCGTGGGGAAACTTGAAACTCATCCCGATCACCTGTTTCCCGTTTGGGAAAGAAGTTGTTAAAGGATAATTTCGGCTGTGCTATCGGCAATACTCAACGAGTGGCTTAAAGTTAAATCAACGCCAGCGCGATCCCGTAGGCGCCCACCCCGCCTACCAAGTAGCCGAAACCGCCCATATTCGTTCATATGGGCGGTTTCGGCTACTTTAACTTCTTAGTTTTAGTGCTTTTCGATTTTCTTCCTACCAGCGATTAGCAATCCGCCGGCTGCAAGAAGCATCGTTGCAACTTGATACGGCATCCCAGCATATCCAGTGCCCGGAAGCTTCCCGGACTTAAGGGATTTAGAAGCTATAACGGCGCCATCACCATTCTTGTTGCTTCCAGCAACAGATCCAAAACGCCAGCGGGAATCCCTTTATTAGCGCGCTGATGCAACCCTTAGAGGTAGCGCTAGAACGTTCACGCCTAGCGACAGCCGCGAATCGACAGGTTGCAATGCGAGCGCAATCGCATCATCGCCGAATCTACCAGGCAATTAAAGACTCGAATAAGGACGAAGCGAAGGAAGCTATGCGCGCACATTTGTCGCAAACCGCCGAAGATTTGCACAAACTAAAAACTAAATAGTGCACAAAGGCACCACCTGCTCTCTATCCTGGACTTTTGTTTCTGTTAGCACTATATAGACATCAGACCTCAGATGACTATTTTAAAAAGCTAGCAAAAGGAGCAAGCATATGACTGTATCTCTTTCCGAAATATTGAAAGGAAAGCCACAAAACCCCGCAACCACCGCCCAGCAGGTACGAGAAGCTCGTGAGGCTGCTGGGGATCGCCGAGTCTACGTGGTTTTGGATGACGACCCTACCGGCACCCAGTCAGTTAGCGATCTACCGATTCTCACCAGTTGGGACGTAGAAGACTTTGTTTGGGCATTTGAAAGCGGCAAAGCCGCAGTCTATGTAATGACCAATTCCCGCTCCCTATCCCCCGCTGATGCCGAAAAAGTAAATCGCGAAGTGGTTTCTTCTGCGCTTAAAGCTGTTAAAGAAAGCAAATCTGAATTAGCATTTGTTTCCCGTTCGGACTCAACCTTGCGCGGACATTTTCCCTTAGAGCCGCAAACCATTATGGATGAAATGGAAAAAGCGGGAGCCGCCCCGGCAGATGGAATCATTCTGGTTCCCGCGTTCGGAGATGCCGGACGGATTACCGTAGACGGAATTCACTATGCCGGTTCCGAAAACGAGGGCTTTGTTCCGGTGGGAGAAACCGAGTTCGCCAAAGATGCCACCTTCGGATACCGCGAGTCCTCCCTGCCGCGGTGGGTAGCAGAAAAAACTGCAGGCAAGGTTAAAGCTGAAGAAGTAGAAGTACTCAAACTTGAGGATTTACGCGGAAACCTCTCTAAAATCAGCGAGCAGCTTGAGCAAGCAGAAAATGGGCAAGTTTTTGCTGCCGATACCGTAACCGAAGAAGATTTACGTCAGCTCGCCCTCGCCCTAATTAAAGCAGAGGCCAGCGGTAAAACTTTTGTTTATCGAGTAGGACCCCCCTTCGTACGAGCCCGCATTGGCCAAGAGGAACATCCTCCACTTACCCGCGAGGAAATTGCCAGCGCCCGGGGGAATCGTGAGTTAGCTACCGGAGGACTAATCGTCGTAGGATCCCATGTTGATTTGACTACCCGCCAGCTAAATCGGTTGCGTGAGCAGGAAAAACTCACCGAGCTGGAAATCGAGGTGCAGCAGGTAATCGATCCCGAGCGCCGCGACAAGCACCTAACAGCAGTAACCGACCAGGCTATCTCCGCAATCAAAAATGGCAACGTAGTGGTAAGAACTTCCCGCAAACTGATTACCGGGGTTGATGGAGATGCTTCTCTAGAGATTTCCCGGCAAGCGTCTGCGGCAGTAGTCAGGGTCACTAGAGAGATTCTACGGGCTACTCCCCCACGGTTCGTAGTTGCCAGGGGGGGGGAATCACCTCCTCAGATACGGCGTCGAAAGGGCTAGAAATCCGTCGCGCGATGGTGATTGGCCCCATGTTGGAGGGAATCGTTTCCCTGTGGACTGCATCTGCCGGTCCCGCCGCTGGAATCCCCTATATCGTCTTTGCCGGAAATGTGGGTGACGAGGATTCTCTCGCGCAGGTGGTGCGCAAACTTTCGAGCTAATAGCAGATTTATTTAAGAGTTAAGAAACTTCATTCAAAGGAGAAAATAATGAAAATTGCGGTAATCGGTCTGGGCGCAATGGGTTACCAAATGTGCTCATGGCTAAACAACGACTTCACCGTGACTGGCTATGATATCGCCACGGAAAAAATGGAAATGGCTGCCAAAGAGGGGATCAAAACCGCCCCCTCAGCCCGGGAAGCCGTAAAAGACACTGACGTTGTGCTGGTAGCAGTGCGTAACAGCGCCCAGCTAAACGATTTGCTCTATGGCGAGGGCGGGATCGCTAGCGCTATGCGCACCGGATCCTGTTTGCTGCTCACTTCCACTATTGGGATTGAGGCCGTAGAAACCGTGGCCGCTAAGCTCAAGGCAGACGGAATTGGTCTGATAGATGCCCCGGTATCCGGAGGGCCTGCGCGCGCCGGCAAGGGAGACCTGTTAGTTGTGGTGGGCGCGATTGAGGAAGAATACAACTTTGCGAAACCGGTACTGGATGCCATGTCTTCCACCCTGGTTTGGGTAGGGAAAGCCCCTGGTAAAGGTCAGGCAATGAAAACCGTAAACCAGCTGCTTTGCGGAGTTCATATTGCGGCCGCCGGCGAAGCGCTAGCGCTTGCAGGACAGTTGGATTTAGATCAAGAAGTTGTTCTCAAAGCCCTCATGGCGGGAGCTGCCGAGTCTTTCATGTTGGGCGACCGCGGGCCGCGAGCAATCGTAGCTTCGCGCGGTGAAGAACCCGAGGTGAAATCGCGTCTGGATATTTTCGTTAAAGATATGGGAATCGTAACTGCAGCAGCTAAAGCTGCGGGGATGGCGGTTCCGGTAGCCGCTGCGGCGGAACAAGAATACCTGCTGGGCTTCGCCAAAGGGCAGGGGGCGATGGACGATTCTTCGGTAATTAACGTAGTAGCACCGGAGGTGAAGTAACAGTGAGTACGGGAGCTTTGCTAGGAATAGCGCTGGGCGCGATTATCGTCTTGCTGCTATTGGTTATTAAGATTCAGCTTTCGGCTTTTGTATCTTTGCTTTTAGTAGCGGCCGGTACTGCGCTAGCTACTGGAATCTCTGTCGGAGATATTGTTCCGGTGCTGCAAAAGGGTATGGGCAATACCTTGTCCTCGGTGATGATTATCGTCGGGCTGGGTGCCATGCTGGGACGTACCATTGAAGTCGGCGGCGGAGCCGATGCTTTGGCACGTAAATTTACCAAGGTTCTAGGGCAAAAACGCGTAATCGCAGCGGTTACTGCCGCCGCCTTCGTATTGGGAATCCCGGTATTTTTCGATGTGGGTTTTATTATATTGGCTCCCATTGTCTTCGGATTTTCCCGGGTGGCTAAGATAAACCCCTTAAAGATTGCGCTACCAGTAGCTGGTGCGCTGCTGACGGTACACGTTACCCTACCTCCTCATCCCGGTCCGGTAGCGGCTGCCGGAATTACCCAAGCTGACGTAGGGAGCATGCTCTTAGTAGGGCTGCCGTTAACCGCCGTTACCACAGTAATCGGGTTTTTCGCGGCCAAACTGTTGAAGGTTGAGGGGATCGAGCTACTGGAGTCTCCTGCCGACCATCCGGTTGAGGCCGAAGTCGCCGAGAGTTCTGGTTCTACCGGCGGCAAGGTAGTAAAGGAAAGCGTCGAGGCGGTAAAAGAGCGCATCGAAAGCATCGGAGCCGGCACCGTGGTGCTACTGATTTTGCTGCCGATTTTACAAATAATGCTGGGAACCGTAGGCAATACCGCATTAAAGGAAGGTTCTACCGCCCAACAGTGGCTGGGCTTCTTGGGTTCTTCGGCCATCGCGCTGCTAACTGGAGTAATTGTGGCCTATCTAGTGGTGGGTCAAAAACTTGGTTGGAGTCTGAAAAAACGCGGCTCGGTACTGGATTCCGCTTTGCCCGATGTCGCCGTGATTGTGTTCGTAACTGGAGCAGGCGGGGTATTCGCTAATGTGCTAGTGGAATCGGGTATTGGGAAAGCGCTATCTGATGCGTTAATCAGCCTAAATATGCCGATTATTTTAGCCGGGTTCCTTATCGCGGCGGCGCTGAGAGCTTCGCAAGGCTCGGCTACGGTAGCGATTCTAACCACCGCGGGGTTACTGGCGGAGCCCATCGCGGCAGCGGGTTACACCGATCTGCAAAACGTGCTGGTAACTATCGCTATTGGATTCGGAGGCCTGGGACTATCCCATATCAATGACTCCGGATTCTGGATTGTTACCAAATATCTAGGACTGACAGTTAAAGACGGACTGAAGACTTGGACCGTATTGTCAACAGTGTTCGGCGTAACTGGATTCTTGCTGACCAGCGGAGTTTTCCTCCTGGTTTCTTAAAGCTGTTTCCACCTAGATAAAATAACTGAAACGCTAACTTGAGGCCGCAGGAAAACCTGCGGCCTCAAGTGTTGCTTGCACAAACAAATCATCGGCTTCTGCTGGTTGTTGGTGTCCCATTCCGGGAACTAAATGCAGCTGAGAGTGTTGAATGAAGCGATGTAGCTCCTGACCGGTGGCTGCCGGGATTACCGGGTCTTCTTCTCCGTGCACAATCGAGGTCGGCACTTTGATTTCTCCCGGCGCTGAGCCCAAGGCGCGGTTCGCTCCATGGCTTGACGCTGGCACTCTAAGCCTTCCCAGCTAAAACCGTACGGGCTATTGGCTGCCCCTAGCAGTTGAGCTAGGGCTGCTTTAGCGGTTTTGTTTACCACATAGGTGGCAGCGATAAGGTTCGCAGAAAGGTCATAAAACACGTGATGGGCAACTACTTTGAGCGTCCCATCAAGACTGGTGGCGAGTTCGCTGATACGAAATCCTTGCCTACCGCTTATTCCTGGAACCGGGGCGGCCACGATGTTTTCGATTGCTAACAGGTTTGCTGCTGGCCCATCAAGGGGGTATGAAAATGTTAGGGAAAACTTTCCGTTTAGTTCCTGAGTGACTTTCGGGTCGATAAGGTGGCGATCTAGCACCGCTAACCCACTGGCAGTGAAATCGTTAGCGCTACGATCGTGAATCGTAATCATCTGGTTAGTCCTTTCTACAAGGTACGTCAGTTACCTTGGACTTCGATTCTTGAAATACGAAACGGCTGGCAGCAAAGCTCGGCTTCAAACATTACCCAAGTGGACAGCGAAGGCGCTGCTGGTGATATTTTGACGTGTTTAAGATACCTGACATGCCAGGCTCACCACTAAAACCAATCGTGTGGGCTTGAGTGAGCAAGTAAGCGGCTTTGCGGAATGCTTCCAGCCCGCAAAGCCGCTAGTTTCAAAGTTATTTCACTTACTTAGTTTTACCCTCAGGGGTGATTACGGGTTATGCCCGCTACGCTTTCCTCCTGGTCCTGCTGATCACCAGCGCAATGCCAGCTACAGTAAACAAGGTTGCCGCATAGAGATAAACCAGCACATTAGCTCCGGTTGCCACAATCAGTTTATTGGGCTTCTTTTCCGGTACGGGGGTCACCACTTTTTCTGCAAATACCGGGGTGATCTCCGTGTCCTCACTGAACTTATGCCGTTTCATGAAGTCATAAACTCCCAATTTAGCTTGCCCCTCATTTTGGGTAGCTTTATTAGCTGACCAATGCTTCAACCCGGTTGCGGCCTTATCTTTATCGCTGACTGCAATCTCGGGAATCTCTACCCAAGCCTTGGGGTTAACCCAATAGCTCTTAGGAGGCAGCTTGCCCAGTCGACTGGAGGGCTTCACCGTCACCTTTACATAGGTTTTTCCATCCAAGAGTTTCGCCAAATCGCCATGATGACCGGTTGCCTGCTTCAAGAAGTCTGGCATGGCTCCCGTAGGGGGCGCATCGTACCGGTTCTTATAAACCCTTATCGGCAACTCAATCTCTTCAATCTTTTCTCGGCCCGCAAACTTAACTTTCGCTTTGAGTTTCACGGTACGAACAAGTTCGTTTGAATCCGGTTCTTCTTTTACCAGCTTGTAAAGATCATCCGGGGTATTTACTACGTTACCTTGATCATCTACGAACTCTACCGTCGCGTCATCAGGCAGCTTCGTTATCTTGGTTTTGTCTTTGCTCTGTAGCTGAATAGCTGCCCGCAGCTCATCCAGAGTGGGCACAAAATTATTGATCCAGGTGCCATCGGGTGCCTTAGAGGACTCGGTAGTCGCCACGCCTTTAGTCATCAGATCTGACCAATCGAACTGTGCGGTAAAGATATGGTTTTCGTTTATCTGCGTGCCCGACGGTAAAAGTGGTTCCTTATCCCACTTTTTAAAGCTCTTGCCTTCTTCCGGCGTGAGATAGTACTTGTTTTCATCCGGCTTTTTTCCATTCTCCAATTCTTGGGGAACTGGAAGTAAATCAGACTTAAGACCCTTCAGTACATCGTAATTAATTTCTTTGATGGGGTTCCCATCTTTGTCGGTACCGAGGGAGCCACCCTCACTGGCCTTAAAGGTTACCCGGACGTACCCGTCTGGAGGAGTAGGACTACCTGAGGGCACCTCAATGACCCTGACATCCTGATAGTAGAAGGTAATCTCATCGGAACCGGTACCGTTGATTCCTTTGAATTCATGGGTATCTTCATCTACATCGTAGAAGAGCTGCTGCTGCCGATCTGAAGTCAGCCTCCAGCCGTTTATCGGCGTGTAGTTGCAAGCATCGTAATGCCGCGCCCCACTGGTGACTGGTTTTTGATCCAGGATGCGGTACTTCTCTATAATGTTTTTCTTTTCCGCATCGGTAGTGGCTTTCGTCAGCTCTGCCTTAGCTCTTTGGTCCACATAGTTAACCTTGTAATCACGGGTCCGGAAGGGGCGATAGAAGAAGTGGAACTCATTGTCCTTGGCTTTCGGATTCTCAACTAACTTCCCGTCTTCTAGAATCTGTTTCGGTTCTACCCTAAGCGTCTGGAAATAGGTATTACCTTTCGTTGCCCGGTGCTCGTCAGCCAGCTTTTGATAATCCTCATAGAGTTTTTTAGTTTCTTTGTCTTTGGTGTTCCGCAATTCTTCACCGGAAGCCAAAATCCATTTGGCATCTTGCTTAGAACCAATGGCGGCCACGTATTTATCGGCCCGCTGGTTTCCTTTAGTTTCTATAGCCGGATTATCCTTCACGGTCTTATCAATTGCGAGATTTTTATCCAAGAAGTGGTGGAAAACCTTTACATCCTGCATATCATTTTTTACCCAAATGGCTTTCAGGTAAATGGGACTTACTACGTCGTTACCGTAGGAGTAAAGCTCCGGAACTTTATAGGTGTCCCGATAAGAGGTATCCACTTCCTCGGTGTATTCGCCGGTATTGGCATCCTTCTGATAGTGCAGTACCTCCCAACCCATGAAACTATAGCCTTTCCGGGTTGGTTTTTTCGGTTCTACCAGTTGTTGCCGCTGCACAACAGTAAAGACTTGTTTATCCCCTTCGTTTTCACCCTTTTTCGCGTAAGTGACTTCTTTTTGGTCAGAGATATCGCCTTCCCTAATTGTCTTAGGGGCGGTGGTAGCATTCTTCTCCGCAATGGGATCTAACTTGCCCCCATTGGGGTCAAAGGTTACCTTCCACTTATAGTCTGGTTCCCCCCATTTGGCGTAGAGAACCAGGTTGTGCGCGGGCATAGTTTCCTTGTTTTCCCAAACCAGTTTCTGCCCCGCCGGGTCTAGCGCCCAACCCTTAAATACCATTTGGGGAGCCAGTCCCTCTGGTCTTTTAATCCTGTCCTTTCCCTCGTCATCTTTTTCCACCAGGTCCTTCAGACCTAGATCAATTAAGGTCTGCGGGTCATCTAGGTTTAAATCCTTTAAGGGTTTTTGGTAGAAGACCTCTGTCTGATTGGTCTCGTTGTACTCGCTGTCGTCCTTGAGCTTTGCGGGATCATTATTGAATCGCAACTTATATTTATTGCGTTTGTATTCGAATCTGATATATCCGTTTGTCTCAAATGCGTCGCTGCCATCGGCAACGTCCCCCCATTCATCAGCACGGTTGAAGAAAGTGTACATAAAGTGCATTTCGCCCTTGGTTCGGACATCACCCTTATAGGGGCCAATTACCGTTTCCTCAGGAAGGGGAGTTTTCGCTTCCCGCTCCTCGTTCATATCAGCAAGCTTATCCTCGTCAAGCTTCTTCGAGAGTTCGGATGTACGGTAAGGGGTAAAGCCCTGCACCTTTGGGTACTTGTGGCCATAGGTATCCGATTCGGTGTCCGATTTGGTTCGGTAAAGATTGTAGTCAATGATGGTCTCTCCGGGTTCAAACCCATCCATCCAAAAGTCCATATGGTGAGGCATCGGCTGGGTTACTTCTGTAGGACCCCCCCGTTGTTCGATACCAAAGGAAAGAGTAGTGAAAGTTCTCGGTCTAGCATTCCAGTTGACGTTCAGAGTGACGCCATTTCCGGCATCAATCTCGTTAGTGTAACCGCCTCGGACCTCGTAGTCGTCCATATCTAGGAACTCTTCAGCCGATAGCCGGTAGGGAGGAGTATCGCGGTACCGCCAATTTGCCTCATCGAAGTTTGGTCCCCACCCAAAACTTTGCTTACCCTCGGAAAACCCCTTGGCTTCTTGGGCGTCATCTGGCCACTCTGTCATCAACTGGTTAAACCGGGCCTTAAAGTGGTAGGGGTTTCCCGGCCCCCCTAACTTTTTACCGTGTCTCCAAATTTCTGGATAGAAGGTCGCATCACCCGTCTTAGCATTCGACTTCGTAAAGTAAAGGTCGTACACCTGGCGATCATAATAGATGTTATAGACGGTCTTGCCGGTGGAAGAAACCGCCTTTACTACGTTTGGGCTATTTGGATCAGCGTTTTCTTTATCGGTTAAATCTTTATTGTATTTATAAAATTTATTAAGGTAAAGGAAGAGGTTTTTGTAAAATCTTTCGTTGTTCCATATTTTATTTAACCGTGCCTGGTCTAGATCCGGAAACTCCACCCCTTTTACGGTCTCATTTGCAAGGTCTGGTCGAGTACCGGTGGCCTGATTCTTATATACATGGGTACCCACGAAGTCGTACCTTTCTAAAAGAGAAGTACCCTCGGGGTAGTCGGCTTTTTCTGTCCAAAATTGGATTGCATAGTCTGCCTTCTCGTTATCTTTCCACACCGCAGTGAACTTGACGTTTTCAGCCGGCATAATCAGCTTGGCGTTTAGATTTTTAATTGCATTACCGCTGTTGTCTTTAATAACTTCGCCGGCCTTAAAGGTCGTATTGCCAGATTCATCTTTTAGGTCCATCGAAGGTTTCCAACCTTGGAAGGCGGCTCCCACTTTAGTGGGGATATCTTTTTGCTCGAGGTTGGGGATGGCCTGTCCGTAGTAGAGGGTGCGGGAAGGAACTTCCGTACCCCCATCGGTGTTGAAAGTGACGTCATAGTGGTTACGGTTGTAACGATATTCCACGGAAAAATTGGTAGTGTCTTGGGGAACCTGCACCGTAATAGAATCAACTTCTGGAATAAAACCCGCTATTTGATCATCCTTTAAAGGCGTAACTTTTAGATCGGAACCGACGCTACCCTCCTCAGTAGTTTCAGTTATTTCTGTTTCCCCGGGTTTTGTACCGTATTTCTCAAAATCATTGATGTCTTGAAAAACATGCTTGATCTTGACTTCCTTTTTTGCAGCCGCGTAGTCAAAGGATCGAGTTTTCAGATAGGTCTTTCCGCATACATCATCGCCACTCTGTTCGCCAGTTTTAGCTTCGTTAACCACCGTGTCGTAGTTGATATGGAAATTATCTTGAGGCTTGCCGTAACCCAGGAAATCCGGGAGGTTAATAGTCTTATTTACCTTGTCTTTTTCTTCTTGAGTAGCATCTGCCCCTACTGTCGCCACATAGGGCTGGTAATTGATGGCATAGTCTCCATCTCTCTCAACCCGATAATCGCTACGGAGGGTGTAGATATCTGGCTGCTTCGGATTCTCGACGAACTTTTCCGTCGTTGTGCCAGCAGGAAGCT
>NZ_ATUY01000015.1 GCF_000420445.1 Actinotignum urinale DSM 15805 | reverse complement strand
TACTGATCAGGGCTACCACTATCAGCACCAGTCATGGATCAGTCAGCTAGTTGAGCATCAGTGCGTTCAATCCATGAGCCGTAAGGGCAACTGTTACGATAACTCCGTGATGGAGAACTTCTTTTCTCACTTGAAAGAAGAAATGTTCAACAATGACTCATTCGTTTCCATCAGCGAGCTGCGCGCAGCGATTGACGAGTACATACAGTGGTACAACACTGAGCGTATGCAAGAACGGCTCGGAGGGATGACCCCAAACGAATACCGGCAACACGCACTAACAACCATCGGATAGAATCACACTGTCCAAGAATTGGGGTTCAGTACATCCTTTTCCCCTTTCTTTTTTTGAAAAAATCATATAGTATTTAAAAGTGCGAAACGGGCGTTTCGGAATATGAAACCGTTGGGCTTCGGGGAAGTCAGCTGGTAGAAATCTGAAGCAATCCTTTTTCTAAAGTGGCACAGAACACTATTCAGGATATACTGGGAGTGCTGGAAAGGTACTTTTATTAAAGTGCTTGCCACAATTGCGTTTGTCTCAACGTTGAACAATGCGTTCGAGGCAATTAAGTTCCACAATCAAAGGTGATGTATATGAAGTTGAACCTCGAAGCTCTCAAGGATGCTTCAGCTTTTGAAAAGCAAGGTATCCAGCTACCTGGATACGATGTCGCAGCAATGCAGGCCAAGGCAAAAACAAATCCCAAGTGGGTACATTTCGGTCCTGGAAATATTTTCCGAGTTTTTATTCAGCGTGTTGCGGATGACATGCTTGCTGACGGTAAGGAATGGCCCATCACCGGTGTCGTTCTTACGAATCCGGAAGAGATTGATAAACAGCTTGCACCGTTTGATTTACTCACGCTCGGCGTTATTCTTTCCAAGGATCGTACAATCCGCGTTCTTGGTGGTTTAGGTGAAGCTCTCACAAGCCGTCGTGAAGAAGATTTCAAGCGTCTAGTCGAAATTTTCAAAGATCCCGGTATGACAACGATGTCGTTCACGGTCACAGAAAAAGGCTACGCCATTCATGATTCCCACGGTGAACTTCTTGACATAGTCAAGGAAGATATTGATTCGGATCCGTGCGGTTACCTGAAGAATACGATGTCTTTGACTGCAGGCTTACTTTACAACCGTTACAAGGCCAATGCTGCTCCCATAAATATGGTTTCCACAGATAACTTCTCCCACAATGGGGATAAGCTACGTGATTCCGTGCTTACCGTAGCAAAGGGTTGGCAGGCAAAGGGAGCCGTTGAAGATGGTTTCGTCGAATGGCTCAAAGATGGTAGCAAGGTAGCATTCCCCATCTCCGTTATCGATAAGATCACACCGCGTCCGTCGGAAGAAGTATCCGAATATCTTGCAGGGCTTGGCTTTGAAGATATGGGTATTGATCACGTTGGGCGCAAACCGGTTGCTGGTTTCGTGAATGCAGAACCCACGGAATATCTCATTATTGAAGATAAGTTCGCAGCCCCACGTCCTCCATTCGAAGATTACGGGGTCTATATTACGGATCGTGAAACGTGCGATAAGTTCGAACGCATGAAGGTAACAACCTGCCTGAACCCACTGCATACCGCGTTGGCTGTTTCGGGTTGCCTTCTTCGCTTCCCAACAATCGATTCTGAAATGCGCGATGCCGATTTGGCAAAGATGGTCAGCATTTTGAGCTACAAGGAATCCCTCCCTGTGGTAACTGATCCTGGAATCGTCAATCCCGAAGAATTCCTTCGTGAAGTTCTTGAGGTACGTTTCCCCAATGCTGCACTTCCTGATAATCCAGCACGTATCGCTATGGATACATCTCAAAAGCTTCCAATTCGTTTTGGTGAAACCATTAAGGAATACATCAAGCGCGAAATGGATCTTAACGAACTCAAGGTGATTCCTTTGGTCTTTGCACTGTGGGTTCGTTACCTGATGGGCGTTGCCGACGATGGCGAGCCCTTCACACCTTCCTCCGATCCGCTCCTGGAAGAACTCCAGAAGCATGTCGAAGGAATCAACCTGGGCGATAGCGTGGATGCTCACGCAGTTCTTAAGCCCATTTTGTCCAATGCCAATATCTTTGGCGTTGACCTTTACACTACGCCATTGGCTGAAAAGGTCGAAAAACTGTTCACCCGTCTCATCGCCGCTCCCGGCGCTGTACGCACCACCATCCACGAGGAGATTAACTAATGTCACAAATGAAGATGACTTTCCGTTGGTACGGACCCGGTCAGGATCCGATTACCCCGCAGTACATCCGTCAAATTCCCGGCGTCACGGGCGTTATGGCAACACTGAACGGCAAAGCCGCCGAAGAAGTGTGGGAAAAGGATGAAATCAAGGAAATGGTTGACCAGGTCCAGGAAGTCGGACTGGAATGCAAGGTTATCGAATCCGTTAACGTCCACGAAGATATCAAGCTCGGTCTTCCAACCCGTGATGAACTCATCAAGACGTACATTAAGACTCTGGAAAACCTCTCCGAGTTCGGCATTGAAGTAGTCGTCTACAACTTCATGCCCGTCTTTGATTGGCTCCGTACCGATCTTGAGCATGTTAACGAAGATGGCTCCACATGCCTTTACTACGACGAAGAAGTCATTAAGGGCATGACACCGCGCGATCTCGTCGAAAAGACAGAAGCAGATTCCAAGGGGCTTACCCTTCCTGGATGGGAACCCGAACGTCTTGCTCGCCTTGATGAAGTTATGGAACTTTACAAGGATATGACGGTCGAAAAACTTCGCGAAAACTGGAAGTACTTCCTCGACGCCATTATGCCAACCTGTGAACGTGTTGGTATCCGCATGGCATGCCATCCTGATGATCCGGCATGGAATCTCTTCGGCATTCCGCGTGCATACAAGAACATTGATGATGTGAAGGCCATCCTTGATCTTCACGAATCACGCAACCACGGCCTGTGCCTCTGCATCGGCTCCATGGGTTCCAACCCGGATAATGACGTCGTTGAAATCCTCAAGTATGTTGCCGGCCGTGATCGCCTTGTCGCCTCCCACCTGCGTAACGTCAAGTACCTTGGCCCACGCAAGTTCAAGGAAGCCGCACACTGGTCCGCCGATGGTGACCTCGACATTGAAGGCGCAGTCGAAGTTATTCACGATTTGTCTCCGCACACCTACATCCGTCCTGATCATGGTCGCATGATTTGGGGCGAAGAGGGACGCCCGGGCTACCCACTCTATGATCGCGCCCTGGGCGCCGAATACCTCCTCGGCGTGTGGGACGGCCTCAAGCGAATGAAAGAAGCAAAATAAATGAGCATTCAACTCCCAGACGCACTACCATTCCTGGCAGAAAATCCGATTGTTCCCGTCGTCGTTATTGATGATGCAAAAGATGCCGTAAATGCAGGGGAGGCCCTTGTTAAGGGTGGCATTCACTGTGCAGAAGTTACCTTCCGTACAGCTGCCGGTGGCGATGCCATTAAGGCAATGAGCGCTGTTGAAGGAATGACCGTTGGCGCAGGAACAGTTATTAATGGCGAACAGGCTCGCAGGGCAGCAGAACTTGGTGCAAAGTTCTATGTTTCCCCGGGCTGGAGTCAAGAAGTTGCTGAAGTTGCAGCAGAATTGGGCATCCCGTATCTTCCGGGTGTTCAAACCGCAACCGAAGTCATGATGGCTCTGGCGTGTGGCGCCAAAGCCGTGAAGTTCTTCCCCGGTGGGGAAGCCGGTGGCCTCAAAATGGTGAAGGCACTACGTGGTCCCTTCCCAACAACCGCTTTCGTTCCATCCGGTGGCGTTAACCTGGGTAATATGCCAGAATGGCTCGGCGACGCAGCCGTTCCAGCAGTCTCCGGTTCCTGGATGATTAAGCGCAACCTCATTAATGAGGGCAAGTTCGATGAAATCACCCGCCTTGCTCGGGAAGCGACAGATAAAGTTAAGGAGATTCGCAAGTGACAGCTCAGATTAAAGTAAAGTCAGCTGAAGAAACCACATATGATGTTGTTTCCCTTGGTGAAGTAATGCTTCGCCTCGATCCAGGCGATCGTCGTATTCACACCACACGTAACTTCGCAGCTTCCGAAGGTGGCGGGGAATACAACGTAGCTCGTGGTTTCCGCCGTGCATTCGGTATGCGTAGCGCCATTCTTACTTCATTGGTTAAGAACGAAGTAGGTATGCTTGTTGAAGATCTCATCCTCAACGGTGGCGTGGATACCAAGTTCATTCACTGGGTAGAAAGCGATGGCATTGGCCACGCAGCCCGTAACGGCATCAACTTCACAGAACGCGGTTTCGGTGTTCGTGGCGCTGTTGGCTGCTCCGATCGTGCACACACAGCTATTTCCCAGATGAAGGCTGAAGATATCGATCTTGATTACCTGTTTGGTGAACTGGGTGTTCGCTGGCTCCACACCGGTGGTGTGTATGCTGCACTGTCCGAACAGTCCTCACAAACTTGTATTGATATCGTGAAGAAGGCCAAGGAACATGGCACCATGGTTTCCTACGATTTGAACTGGCGTCCATCCCTTTGGAACCTCCACGGCGGTAAGGAACGTGCACAGGAAGTCAACCGCGAAATCGCTCGCTACGTTGATGTCATGATTGGTAACGAAGAAGATTTCACAGCCTGCCTCGGCCTGGAAATCGAAGGTGCTAACGAACACCTGGATAACCTTGAAGTAGATGCATTCCGCCGGATGATTGAATCCGCAACCAAGGAATTCCCGAACTTCAAGGCCATCGGTACCACCATGCGTCAGGTACGAACGGCTTCCATCAATGATTGGGGTGCTGTGGGTTGGGCTGCAGGCCAGGGCTTCGTCCAGGCACGTCAGCGTGACGATCTTGAAATTTACGATCGCGTGGGCGGCGGGGATTCCTTCGCGTCCGGCGTGATCTACGGCCTCATGGAATACGGCGATATCCAGAAGGGTGTTGAACTTGGCGCTGCCAACGGCGCACTTGCCATGACAACCCCAGGGGATACCACCATGGCCACATTGAAGGAAATTGAAGCACTTGCAGCAGGCGGATCTGCACGCGTACGTCGCTAAAATTTCATATTAACCAATAGACGGCTTGAATTTTCATAGTATATATTCAAGCCGTCTATTATTATGTTTATATGGAAATTCTCAGGGTTTTCCTATCTAAACTTTATTTTATAAATTTTAGATAACAATTCTTGTATAAATAATGCATGTTTCAAGGGCGAATATAATGCATAGTTTCGCCCTTGAAACTACAGGAAAGTTGAATAATATGTCTGATAAACCACAGCAGGTAACAGCTGAGGCGCCATCAAGAACAACCAGTGATCTTGTTAAAGCAGCAGTATCCGGTTGGCTTGGCACAGCCTTGGAATTCATGGATTTCCAACTTTACTCACTAGCTGCCGCACTTGTTTTCAAAGATCTTTTCTTCCCTGAAGGCCACCCCACCATGGCAATCCTCGGTGCCATGGCAATTTACGGCGTAGGCTATATTGCTCGCCCACTTGGCGCATGGTAGTTCGGCAGGATGGGGGATAGGGTAGGCCGCACTAAGGTTCTCTTTATTACCATCGCCATGATGGGTGTTGCCACAACACTCATCGGCTTCCTCCCCACCTACTCACAGGTAGGTATTCTTGCACCCACACTGCTTGTTATTCTCCGTCTAGTTCAAGGCTTTGGTGCCGGCGCTGAAATTGCTGGTGCTGCCGTGATGTTGGCAGAATATGCTCCCTCCAACCAGCGCGGCATTATTTCCTCCCTCGTCGCCCTGGGAACAAATTCCGGTACCCTGGGCGCTGGCCTTATTTGGGCCATCATGTTGGGAACCATGGGATCCGATACCGTTATCGCATGGGGCTGGCGTATTCCCTTCATTGCATCCGCAGTACTTATGGGCCTTGCCGTATTCATTCGTTTGCACCTCAAGGAAACACCCGTATTCGAAGCAACACAGGAAGGCATTATTCTTTCCGACGAAGAACTGGTTTCCGAATATGATAAGCCTCTGGCACCCCGCGCAGAACGCAAGGCAGAACTGAAAGAACAGCAAGCTGCTGATCACAAAGCGATTGAAGAACAACTTCAGAAAACACCGAAGTCTATTAAGGCATTCCTCGCTGCATCCGTTCTTCGTTTCGGTCAGTCCGGTAACTCCGGTATCATGCAAACATACATCATCACCTTCCTTACCGCTGAAGTATTGTTGGCTAAGTCTGTTGCTTCAAACATCGTTGTTTACTCCTCCATCGTCGGCTTCCTCACCGTTCCCGTAATTGGCTGGATCGGGGATCGCATCGGTCGTGAAAGAACCTACCGCCTCATTACAGGTATTGGCATTCTTCTCATTATTCCGTGCTTCCTTGGCCTAGTATCACCACAGTTCCTCGGAACAGAAACCGTGATGGAAAAGGGCGTTGCACACTACTCAGCCCCAACACTCATCTTCTTTATCTCCTACATTGTGCTGCACAATATTACCGTTCTTGCCATGTTCTCCCTGGAAAACATTACGATGGCAGAATGCTTCGGTTCAGCACACCGCTACGAACAGCTTGCGCTGTCTAAGGAAATCCCGAACATGATTACAGCTGGTTTCGGCCCGCTCATTGCTGCAGCCCTGGTAGCACACTTCAACAGCTGGATTCCTTTGGCAATCATGATGTTCGTTTACACCGTTGCGGTACATATCACCGCGTGGATGATGCCAGAAATTACAGGACGTGATCTTTCCGTCCGAGAGGATGCCTTCTAATGAAAGCAATCGTTGTTGAAAAAGCACAACACCTGGAAGTACAAGATATTCCCCAGCCCACACCCGGGCCTGGTGAAGTTCTTATCAAAATGGAATGGGGTGGCATCTGCGGTTCCGATTTGTCCTACTGGCAAAACGGTGCTTCAGGCACAGCTATCCTTCGTGAACCACTGGTTCTCGGCCATGAAGTTGCCGGGCATATTGCCCAACTAGGGGAGGGCGTTACCTCCTATCAGGTTGGGCAGAACGTTACCGTTCACCCGGCCACCCTGGTTGGCGATCACACCATGCCAGCCCAACTGGAAGGCCGTGATAACCTGTGGCCCGAATGCCGCTACTTCGGTTCTGCAGCATTTCTACCACACGAACAAGGCGGATTCAGCGAATACCGCGTCGTTCGTGAAGATCAGATTCGTAAGCTCCCGGATAATGTAAGCACAAAAGAGGGCGCTGTAGCCGAACCTCTCGGGGTTGCTATGCACGCCATTCATGTTGCCGGCGATCTCACGGGCAAGAATGTTCTTGTTAACGGAGCAGGCCCTATCGGCGCACTCTGCGTTGCGGTTGCAAAATATGCGGGCGCGAAACAAGTGTGGGCTTCCGATATTGCTGACGCTCCTTTGAAGGTTGCGAAGGCGATGGGTGCCGATCACGTTATTAATCGCGCGAACGGCGACGAACTTCCCAACCATATTGACGTCACTTTTGAAGCCTCTGGTGTTCCTGCAGTGATTCCGGATATGTTGCTGGCAACCGAACGTGGCGGAACGATTGTTCAGGTAGGTAATCTTCCTGCAGATGCATGCCCGGTTGCGCTTGGTCAGCTCGTTACCCGCGAAATCACCTATAAGGGTTCCTACCGTTTTATTGACGAGATTACGGACGCTATCGAAGCAATGGCTAATGGTTTGGATGTTCATCCGCTCATCACTCATGAATTCGATATTGACGATGCTCAGAAGGCATTTGAAACAGCTAAAGATAAGTCCACAGGCTCCGCCAAGGTACTTATTAAACTCAGCTAATTTCATTCCACACACATAACAGACTTTCAACCTGCATTTACCGATTAAACATTAGGGTTGCACGTCATGTTATGAAGTAATGGAACGTTGGGGTGAGATGTTCACTCAACGTCTCACCCCAACCACTCATAAGCTACACAACAAGGGTTCTCACTATCTATTTTCTGTTTTTCCTATGAAGGGAATATGCAGGGGATAGTGAGAACTCTTTGTTATCTGCTTTGGAAATGGCGGGAAAAGAAACGAAATGTTTCGTTTCTTTTCCCGCCATGAATTATTCAGTGCAGGGCAGTGGCCTATGCGGTTGGCTTCACTGCAACAAAACCTACAGCGCGCAAGTCTTTTTCGTGCTTTTTAAACACGGCACGCATTTTCTTCACGCGATTACGGGCAGCCTTATTTTTAAGCAGATTCTTCATTATGCGCATCACCCCGAAAATTCCTTCATCTGCCAGAACCCTGCGGGGTTTAAGAAGCGCCATCTCGTTATGCGTCCGGTAGGGCACCTCGAAACCCACGGATTCGAGCAGTTTCACCCATTCTTTCGCCACAAGTGGGCGCGCGCCAACTTTAATCGTCGTCGATAAATCTTTTTTCACTCGTGTGATGTCCTCATCCGTGAGGGAAGAATCAAGCCCCATTTCGTGAATCGCGTAGCGGCCACCGGGCGCAAGAATGCGGAAAGCCTCTTCCATAATGGCTTTTTTAGCTGCATCCGGTTGCATGGTAAGCATGGCTTCTCCAACAATAACGTCGCAACTTTCCGGAGGAAGCCCGGTGTCCTTAGCGTCGGCGGAAACAAGGTTCGCTTTAGGATGTTCGGCAACGAGCTTGCGCATTTCCTCACGCGGTTCCCTGTCAACACCCGTATATGATTCCGGATTTTTACCAAAGAGGAACTTCGCGGTGCGCCCAACACCGGGGCCAAACTCAACAACGCGATCCTTATCCGTAATATGAGCGTTGTCCAAAATCCGGTGCGTCATCTCAAGCCCGCCTGGGCGCAACACGGTTTTCCCAATCTTGGCTAGAAGCCAATGCCCTTGCATTCGTGATTCTTCGGGGCCTAAACGCTTACCGCGTTCCCTTGCGCCTGTTTCGTTAGCTTGATTCGTTTCATGAATGTTATCCATTATTGCCGCCCTATATTCGCGTTCTGTTACATTTACATTGTTTTATTGTATTTCGTAGCTACATGATAACTAGACTGTTCAGTTGCACTTATGCTCTGTTTCTCTGTCCGTATCCCTTGCATAGAAATAAATTCTTCGCACTGAAGTATTCGCGCTGTTGATTCTAGTTAAGTGTTCTTAATTCCAGTGATTCCAGTGATCCCAGTTAGCTGTTCTTAATTCCAGAATTCATATCGTCGAAATACGTATCGTCAGAACCGATTTCATCTGCGACCTTGAGCATTGTGAGAGCCACATGGCTTTCCTCAATTGCACGCACCCAGTGCGCTGTAGACGGACGAATATACGCAAAATCTCCAGTACCTAAAATGTGCTCTTCGCGCCCATCGATATGCAGAAGAATCTGTCCGCTGAGAACCTGGAGCACTATCTGACGTGTACTGGCATATTCCGGCAGGCTTTGCCCCACGGCAAATGCAAAAAGAACATAACGAAGATTCTCTGTGTTCGTAACAACGCGACTTACCGTTGAGTCTTTCACCACGGGAAAATCGTCAAGTACATGCGTGTATATTTCGGAACATTTTTTAGTATCCATATGCTTTCCTATTATCACAAACGAACGTATTCCATATAAAAGTAGTATTTTCGACGAGTTATGACAACATCTCTTCATAGTTCCTTTAACAATGATGTGGCTCATTTTTTGGTATAAATAGGGGAGAAGAACTTCATTCTTCGAGAAACGATAAAAGGAGATGTGATGGGTTTCGTAAATATTGTTGCACTTACCTATCCGGAAGGCATGGAAGCCGTCGTCGAACAACGTTTTGCTAACCGTAAAGCAGCCGTTGATAAGTGGCCGGGCTTCCGTTCGTTTAAATTATTGCGTCCCGTTAGTGGAGAGACGCGCTATTTCGTTATGACGGAGTGGGAGAGTAAAGAGGCCTACGAGGCGTGGGCAAAGGATCGTGAACAGCATCCTCACAATACGGCTGATCAGCCAAAAAACCGTGGTTTGAGTATTGACCTTCTCACCTTTGACGTGGTTCAGTCCGCGGGCGAATAAATAAAGTATCTGCCAACCACCAATAAGTGAAATAAAAATGTGGAGAGGATCGGGGAACCCGGTCCTCTCCACATAATTGTGGTGAAATTATATGAATTATCGATTACTTACTTTTGATGAATATATTCGCTCCACTGCGTTGCAACTTCGTCCGCAGCATCAAGTGCTTGGCCAATGTTGTCACGCGCGTGCTCTAAGAATTCAATGAACGTCGGACCCGTCTTTTCGATGAGTTCAAGCTGATAGTCCTGAACCGTGGGGATGAGCTGTTCAAGAACGAAACGAGCTGTTGTGTCTGACGTTATTTGAATTGCAAAAGAAGCCGACCCTTCAACGGAGAAACCACTATTTTCAAGCGCTTTGGTGAGAGTTTCCCATTGGCGAACAAAATAGAGCGCCGAAATCGGATTGCCTAAGATTTCTTCAGCCAACCCAGGATATTTCGTTAAGGTTTCGCGATAATTACTAATAAATGTTTCAACCGCTTCCTTCCAAGGGAGTTCCGTAGAGGTAACTGGCATCTCTTCTGCAGCGCGTTTAACGACTGCATCAACCACAGCCTGGCGTCCGTCGTAAAGACGATAGACTGCAGGAGCTGCCACACCAATTTTGTTTGCTATTTCTGTCATTGTGAAGTCGTGTACTCCAACTTCCGTTGCAGCTTTGATGACATCATCCGCATTGAAACGTTGTTTCCTACCGACTTTTTTTCCATGCTTTCTTTCCACGTATCAATGTTAAATGACAAATGCGGAAAAAGCGAAGTTAAAATCCCTTTTTATAACAATTGGGTAACATTTGCGAAAAACAAGGTCTTTATTTAGTTTGATGACCTCATAAACTCGTTTTTATCTGATAAATCGGGAAATTTTGATCGACACTCCCAAGAAAAATCCAGTAAATTTTATATTTTTTCTCCTATAAAAATTAAAATTCAACGACGTATCGTTATCAAATCGTTACTTTTCCGACCTTGTAATCGGTTTAAAAACTGGGTATAACACGCTCGATTTGCGGATTCGTGTTGTCCACGTCTCACATGAAGAGTGTCCTGATTAGGAATCGACCCACAAGTACCAGGAAAAATAGGTAATGTATATCTATAAATAAAAACCTGTCGAAAAATTAGAACTAGCATCTCTCGTTCCGGCGTTAACAGTTGCACTCAGCTCCTGCTCGTCAACAAACAGCTCAACCGGCTCCACCAGCGCGACTATTGCGCAAGCTGGAATTCCGGTCACTGCGGTGGAGGATGTTACGGGCGTTGTTGAAATGCTCGATGGTCGGGTAAAAACCTTACATCCGGCCATTCACGGCGGAATTCTCTATCAGCGTTCCAACCCTGAACATCAGAAAACCGTGGAAGATAACGGCATCACGGGGATTGACCTTGTGGCGGTGAACCTCTATCCCTTTGTTGAGACTCTGAAAAAGCCTGGCGTGAGCACACCGGAGATGATTGAACAGATCGATATTGGTGGGCCGGCCATGATTCGTGCGGCTGCTAAGAATTATACGGACGTAACCGTCCTCGTCGACACGGCAGATTATGATACGGTACTGGACGATATTCGTCTCCACGGAACGACGACGCTTGAAACCCGTAAGCGCCTTGCAGGGAAGGCCTTCTCACACACCGCTTTCTATGATTCACAGATTTCGGCGTTCTTTAATGAGGAAAACGGCGTGGAATTCCCCGACACCATTACTTTTGGTTACGAATTTGCCACGACCTTACGTTATGGGGAAAATCCCCACCAAAACGCAGCGTATTATGTGAATGCTAATCCGGCGTCACCGACTACGATGTAGCCCTGGATGTTGTCCGCACATCCCCCTACCCACTCGTTATTAAAGCGGACGGTTTGGCTTTAGGAAAAGGCGTGGAGATCGTCGATTCTTTCGAGGAAGCATGCGCCAGCCTTGACCGGATGCTCCGCCAACGCACCTTTGGCGACTCCGGCGCAACGGTTGTCATGGAAGAATTTTTGGCGGGGGAGGAGCTGTCACTGCTCTGCCTAGTTTCCCATAACCGCCTCATTCCACTGGACCTCGCGCGCGACTACAAGAAAGCCTACAAGGGCGATACCGGCCCGAATACGGGTGGGGTAGGAGCATACTCGCCGTATCGCGTTTCCCCGGAGCTCCACAGCGCTCTAGACGATATGTGCACCCAAATTTCCGCGGGGTTAGAAGCTGATGGGTACGATTACACAGGTATTCTTTTTATCGGTGTCATGGTGGTTGACGGTGTTCCAAAAGTGCTGGAATTCAATGTGCGCTTTGGGGATCCTGAAACAGAAGTGCTTCTTGCGCGCCTGACATCCGACCTTGCCGAGCTTCTCTTATCCACAATTGACGGCACCGTTCAGGAAAAAGATATTACGTGGAGTGAGGACTTCGTCGTCGCCGTTATTCTCACTTCTCTCGGCTATCCCGGCTCCTACACGAAAGACGAGCCCATAACCCTACCTTCGTCTTTGCGCGACGGCGAACTTCTTTTCCACAACGGCACCTCCATGGTGAAGAAGGAGGTTTTCGACGGCTCAGGCACACCTACGCTCGTGAACTCAGCGGCCGTGTGCTGACAGCGATGGGGAAGGCTTCCACCCAGGCGCAGGCGCGCAACAATGCTTATAACCTTGTTTCACGCATTCACTGCCCAGCTCTCACGTACCGCACGGATATTGCAACATCTGTTAATTAAATGTAGAAGGCTTGGATATTGATTGCAACATCAGTTGCGCGTGTGTAAACGTTCGAAAATTGCGACACTAGTTGCGTGAGTATAAAATGCTCGAATATTGCAACACCAGTTGCGTGAGTATAAAAAGCACGAATGAAGTGGGGGGGTACGTTGTACGTACCACCCCCACCAGTCAATCTGACACGGGTTTAACCGGTATTCTTCATGCCGGCGGCGATGCCGTTAATCGTCGTCAATAATGCGCGTTGTAATCCGGCAACTTGCTCAACATCGCCTTCTGCTTCGGCTTCGCGCACACGCGCAAGCATGGCAACCTGCATATAGTGAATCGGTTTCAAATATAGATCGCGAATACGCAATGTTCTTTGCAGAACTGGCTGTTTATCTAACAAATTCGACTCAGAAACAAGACGTTCAACTTCTTGAAGAGTTAGCTCATATTCTTCACGAATAAGATCATAAATATGATGCAGTTCCTCGGGAACAAGGGATTCCACATAGAAACCAGCGATTTCTATGTCTGTTTTCGCGAGTGTCATTTCAATATTTGACATCGTGGAGCGGAAGAACTGCCAGATGTTGAGCATCGTGGTCAAATCTTTTTCATATCCGGCTTCACGCGCGGCCTTCAAACCGCTTCCCACGCCGAACCAGCCCGGAATAATTTGGCGAGATTGCGTCCAACCGAAAACCCAGGGGATAGCACGCAAACCATCTAAGCCCTTTTCAGATGTGGTGCGCTTAGAGGGACGTGAACCAATCTTCAACTCGCCAAGCTGTTCTACAGGGGTAGAGGCAACAAAGTAGGCTGGAAGATCAGGATCATCCGCCAGTGTTCGATACCGCGCATATGCCGCCTCAGACATAAAGTCCATAATTTCATCGAACTTCGCAAGGGAACGATCCGTATTACGTGGTGCGCGGTGAAGTGCGCTAGCCTCCAATACGGCCGCGAGGGTTAGGGAAAGATTCTCGCTCGCCAACTCAGGCAACATGTATTTATCGGAAATAACTTCGCCCTGTTCGGTGAATTTAATTTCGCCATCAAGAACGCCGAAAGGTTGTCCAAGAATGGAATCGTAGGTTGGTCCGCCACCACGCCCAACGCTTCCTCCGCGTCCGTGGAAGAGACGCAAGGTCACGCCGTGACGGTTGGCCACATCACGCAACTGGCGCTGTGCCTGGTGAATCTCCCACTGGGAAGTGAGAACACCAGCATCCTTATTGGAATCCGAATACCCGAGCATCACTTCCTGACGGTTTCCGCGAAGTCGCACAATTTCACGATAATTCGGATCTGAAAGAAGAGCATCGAGAATCTCGCCTGCCTGGCGAAGTTCGGGAACTTCCTCAAGAAGTGGGGCAAAACCAATATCTGCACGATGTACCTGGGATTCGAGGTCAATAAGTCCTGCTTCACGGGCAAGCAGAGCAACACTGAAAATGTCGTCCGCGCCGTGAGTCATGGAAACAATATAGGTGGTAATCGCATCCGTGCCATATGTTTTGTGTGCCTCACGGATAGTGCGGAACACATCGAAAGTACGCTGAGCGTCTTCGGAAAGTGGAGAATCTTCCGTCGTAATTGTTGCTGGAGCAAGGGGACGTGAGGAAGCTAATTCTTTCTTTAACAGAACCGTACGTTCCTCGCGAGTAAGATCCTCGTACTGGGTTTCCAAATCGCCGAAACGGTTAAATAATTCCGCAAGAATCTCGAAATGCTTTTCCGAATGTTCACGAACATCCAAAATAACAAGCCCCAAGCCCATACCGTGAATAATTTGCTGGGCTGTTGCCAAATATGAATCCGCAACCTTTTCGGCACCGTGGCGACGCAAGGCATCACGTACCAGCTGGAATTCGTCCTGAATTTCCTGTCCCGAAGAATAATCGTAGCCCGGAACGTGTTGCGTACCGGATTTAATACGTGCGACGGTATTCGTCAGTTTTCCGCGCATGGCGCCGAGTTTCAGACGGTAAGGTTCTTCGGCATAGAGCGCCCAATCTGTTGCATTAACAAGACCCTCGTGTTCAAAATCCTTCTCCAAAGAAGCAACAAGTTCTTTATCTTCACCCATGAAACGGGAGGAAAGGGAGAGTGTGTTAATTGCCTGGTTAATAAAGTATGTAGCAATGTTGATTGCCGTTGCGGACTGGAGTTTCAACACATCCGATGTGACATCCGGTGTAACGTAGGGGTTTCCGTCGCGGTCGCCTCCAATCCAGGAACCAAACTTAATGGGAACCGCGTTTTCGGGAAGGTGCGCGCCATGCTTTTCGAGTTCAGAGCGGAAAGTATCGAGAACATCCGGAAGGGTTTGAGTGTAGAGCGCACGTAAATACCACATGACATTACGTGCCTCGTCCAGGGGAGTGGGTTGCACGCGACGCAATTCGTCGGTTAACCATAAACTCTCGACGACGCGTGCAAGTTCGGTATCTTGACGCTCGCGTTCCTGTGTGCCTTCTTCTGTTGTTTCTTCGACGATTTCGGAGATACGACGAAGTTTGGTCAACACTGCGCGACGTTGGGCTTCTGTAGGGTGAGCCGTGAAAACAAGGCGAATATCAAGCGAATCAACTGTTTTTTGCAGGCCGGTAACTCCAACCGTGTCCACAATGCGCTGGATCGCGCGAGGAATCCATTGTTCTTGCTCGTCTTTATTTTGAATGGAACGAATGCGGAAGGTCTGTTCCGCGGCATTTGCTAAAAGGAAATATTCTGCGAAGGCTCGCGCAAGAATGCCTGCGGTATCTTCAGGAATAGATTCAAGTGTTTTGCGAACTTCCGAAGCGGCCGATTTAGCGTCGAAAGTTCGGGAAACAGAACGTACTGTTTCGACGAGATCAAGCATATCTTGACCGTGTTGCTGGGAAATTTCTTGACCAAGGAGGGTAATGAGACGGCGCACTTCCGCGCGAAGTGGGGCTTCAATATCTTCAGGTGACAAAGAACTACTATCAACCGAATCAAGGAATGTGTCGTTTTCGTGAAGGCTCACTGTATGCCTCGTTTTCTATAGACAACATGGATAATGCTGAACATCTCAGGGATACAGCATCTGAAAAAGTTGTCGGGCTAGCGGGATTTGAACCCACGACCCCTTGACCCCCAGTCAAGTGCGCTACCAAACTGCGCCATAGCCCGTCCGTATCGGACTTTACTAAGCTACCGCATGGCACGAAAAATAACAAATTGAGGCATGGAGAGAATGGACACATGTTGGATTATGTAGCGAATTGTGACCTGCGTACGTTGCAATATCTGTACATTGTGTTCACTGCATATTGTGGCCACATTGTTCCCTAACATTCACTTTGGTAAAATAGACATCTTAGAAAAAGTCGGTGCGCACCCTGCTAATATGGTACATGCGTAAAAGGCAACAAGGCTCAGGCAACGGAGGAACCATGATTGAAAAATTTGATCCGAATGCTACTCAAGCTTTACCCAATGAAACATCACGCTTTGGAGCTATAAGTGCCAATGTCACAGGCGAGATTCCCAAAGTTGGCCGTACATTGTCTTCTGAAGAATTGACGGCCCTTTCCGCACTTCCGCAGTCATCCGCCCTTCTCATTGCATTATCTGGGCCAAATACTGGCGCTCGTTTCCTGCTTGATTCGGATGTGACAAACGCGGGGAGGAGTCCGCGCACCAATATTTTCCTTGACGACGTAACAGTTTCGCGTAAACACGCTCAATTTTTGCGCAAGGGAGATACGTTCTACGTAAAAGATTCCGGTTCATTGAATGGAACGTATCTTAATCGAGAACTTGTTGACACGGCTGAATTACACGACGGCGACGAAATTCAGATCGGCAAATTCCGTTTAACCTTCTACAGTTCCCAGGTGAATAAGTGAGCCGTGTTTTAGCATCACGTGTTTCTGGTTCGTCGAAAAGTAGCGAAGAACCGCTTTCTTGGCCACAAAGTGTTTCTCATAAACCCACCCATCGCATTGGCGAAGTGAAAAAATTATTAAACGACGAGTTTCCTATGCTTTCCTTATCGAAAATTCGTCATTATGAGGATTTTGGGCTCATAGAACCGTATCGTACTGCAACAAATCAGCGCCTTTTTTCACCCTCGGATCTTGAGCGAATTCGATATATTTTGCGCGAGCAGCGCGACCGTTATCTTCCTTTAAAGCAGATAAAAGAGGTTTTGCATCAACTAGATACGGGAATTATTTCGGAAAATTCTCCACGCGGAACTGTTCGTGCAGTAAGTGATGATAATCTTCGCCCACCAAAACCAGGGGAGAGGCTCAGGCTTACGCGAGTTGCTGCATTAACGGGTGCACCTTTAGAGCTTGTTAACGATATGGCACAAGCGGGGATTTTAGCTGTCGATCCGCGCGGGCGAGTAAATTCCAGCGCCGTTGACGTTGTGAAATATAGTTTGTTGCTTCTTGAACGTGGCTACGATGTCCGTCAAATTAGAACTATTCGCAACTCAGCTCACGCCCATGCTGTAATGCTCACAGGCCATCTCTCAACAGATATAGCAAAGAAAACAACTGTCGCTAGGGAACGAGCACTGAATCAAGCAACAGAAGATGCGTCAAGCATGGCGCACCTCTATGAGGCATTGCTTGCGGAAAATCTAGAAACCGAATTGCGCTGATTATATGCGTCTGACATAAACCCATGAGTTGCGCATTATTGTAGGGAAGTGACCTCACGTAAAAAGTCAACAGTTGTGTTGTTTTTGAAGAGCAAATGCATCACACACGAACCCATCTGTTGTGTAGTTGTGTAGCAAAATTGTGCCTATTAGGGGAGTGTTATGCCCAGTATTTTTCGTAAATATTATGACGCGAGTGGGTAATAACCGGTATGAGCAAAAGACGACACGCCGACGGAAATCTAACAGTTTCACAACATTCACATCTTTAACATCTGTCAAAATGGCATCATTCCGCCATTTGTGGTCACGTACGTTAAAGAAATTGGCAAAACAACCTGGAAAAACCTGGTAAATCCCTCAAAAACGTGGTTTTTGGTGGTAAAGTTGTAGAAGTTCCAAGGGAAAACGAACTATTTGATACGTGAATGGAGAACAGATGGCCGAGGCTACAGCGCAAGAGGTGACATACCAGCGTTCGCAACCAATGCTATTTGGCGACCCACTCCCTGAACTCGATGAGGAAACAGGATACAGAGGGCCAGTCGCTTCCAAAGCGGCGGGCATTACGTATCGCCAGCTCGATTACTGGGATCGCACAGGGTTAGTGTCACCAACCATTCAGAACGCTAAAGGTTCTGGTAGCCAGCGTCTTTATTCTTTCCGAGACATCCTTGTTCTCAAAGTCGTCAAAAGGCTTCTCGATACAGGTGTTTCACTCCAGCAAATTCGACTCGCTATTGAGCAGTTAAAAAATCGCGGGATTGAACATCTAGCCAGCATAACGTTAATGTCCGACGGCGCATCCGTGTACGAATGCGTTTCTGACGACGAAGTTATTGATCTCGTTAAAGGTGGACAGGCTGTATTTGGCATTGCGGTTGGCAGAGTCTGGCGTGAAGTCGAAGGATCTCTGGCACAGCTTCCAACAGAACGTGCCGAAGAAGAAGCACCAGTTATTGATGAATTAGCTCAACGGCGTGCATTGAAGCGCTCCAAGGCTTAAAAGAAACAGGAGAGGGGTTCCTACAGGCTCTAAGCGAACGTAGGAGCCCTCATTTCTTTGCTCTCAGATTCCTTGTTCTCCGGTTCCTTAGCGAGGGGTAATGGATGTGGACTAATTTTCCCCTCCAATTTGACATAATGTACATTATCGGAACATTAGATAGGGGTGAGAAAACTACAACCATCTTATACATATACGGTCTTTCATCTTGTACACATCATGATAAAACCGCAAGATACCAAGGAAAACCCGCCATTACACACAGCCCTTCCTCGCCCAAAACAATAATTCTAGAAGGCGCTCTGGACATATCTTGTAAAATATATATGTCATTTTTTACGAAAGGTTATCATGTCAGAACGTTCACTTCGCGGTATGAGCATCGGGACAAAATCCCTCGAAACAGATTCCAACGTCGCTTTTGTTGATCGTAAGCAAATTAAATACCGCTGCCCCAATGGACACGTTTTCGCAGTTGCCATGGTCGTTAACGCGGAAGTTCCCGTGGCGTGGCAATGCAGATGCGGCCAAGAGGGAGAACTTCTTGAAGGCGAAGGCGTTGATGAGCGTAAGCCGGTTAAGCCCGTTCGTACACACTGGGATATGCTCATGGAACGGCGCAGTATTGAAGAACTCGAAGTTCTCTTAGAAGAACGCCTCGATTTGCTCCGTACCGGGCGTTTGCGCCGAGGTCGTCACTAATAAATATTTGGTTATGTAATAAATATCAGGGTTATGTCAAAATTGCGACATTTTGACATAACCCTGATATTACGCACCCGTTTATGAAGGTTGAGGACGTCTTGTTCACCCGTTTATGACGTTATTAAGACATCCTGTTTACCTATCTATGAGGTTATTAGGACATCCTATTTATTTAGACGTCCTTTTTGCGGTTTTTCTTCAAGGAATTCACCGCTTGCAGGACTTGATTGGAACGGCGTTTTACGCCGGTTACCGTCGTCTTTTTTAAAGATTCTGTGAAAACAGAACCAGATAATTTCGACTCCCCCGATTCGCGTTCCGTGAAGGTAATCGGCATTTCCACGATTCGCCCACCTGCCGTATTCAAACGGTCCGTCATATCCGCCTGGAAATAATACCCCACGGTATCAACCGTATCCAGGTCAATTTTCTTCAGTGCATCGAGTCGATAGACACGATATCCCGCAGTGACGTCACGCGTCTTGATACCGAGCATCAGCTTAATGTACATATTGCCGAAACGGCTCAGCATCTGCCGGCGCTTGGACCACCCATCTATTTTTCCACCCTCAACATATCGCGAACCAATAACGAGATCTGGTTGATCGGACATGGCGGCACGTTCAAGAAGCAACGGAAGTTGTTCAGGATGATGGCTACCGTCAGCATCCATTTCAACAACGTGTGTATAACCGTTCTCCGTGGCCCATGAGAATGCCGCAATATATGCGCGCCCTAAACCGTTTTTACCCTCGCGGTGCATCACATGAACTTTGCTATCATCTTTGGCTAAAGAATCAGCAATATCGCCTGTTCCATCCGGAGAATTATCGTCCACAATGAGGATATCTGCTTGCGGAATTGACGTGCGACACCGCTGAACAATGCTTTCAATATTGTCTTTTTCGTTATATGTCGGAATAGCAATAACGACGTTAATTTTATCCATACTAAAACTCCTCCTGTGGTGCAGTTTACTTCTTTTTCTTCGAATGACCATGATTTTTAGGGGATCGGGCTATCTTTTTCCTGAACCGCCCTCCCCCAGCGCGGGCCACCTTCCCCTTCTTTTTTGGAGGGTTTTCCCGGTAAATCCACCACCCTCGGGCAAAGAACACGATACCCGCTATGGTATATAACCATATGTAGACAACAAATAGTTGAGCTGCGGGGGTTACGCCATTGACCAAAGGTGTTTTAACGACGAAAGACGCGGACTGCCACAACGGTGTCCGTTTCCCAACGGCGCCGTGTGGATAGACGAAACCGGACGTACCCATCGTCGAAACTTGGATACCTGTTCTTTGATACTCGACGGCACGAAAACGCAACATATCGAATTGTTGAGCCGATTCCGCACTACGCCCGAAAGAAGCGTTATTGGTGGGAAGCACATAGACCTCAGCGCCCGCCCGAATCGCCTCAGAACCAATCGTTCCCCAAGCAACCTCAAAACAAATCGGTGTTGCCAAAGATATTGTGCGAGCACCCTCCGATGTCTTAAGAGGAACCTCTAACAAAGCGGGTTGTTCGCCAGGCAACATGTCAACACTAATAAGATCAACCGATGAGGAAAACATTCGGAAAAAATCACGATACGGCATATATTCCCCGAAAGGTACAGGATGCTGTTTGGAATATTTTGTGGCAATTTTGCCATCCGGCATCACCACAACATAATCATTACTCCTATGCCGAATATTACCCTGCGTCGTATATTCCTGTGTTCCTAAAATAATTGGAACACCTAGGCGACGAGCCTGAGTAAGAATAGGATTCATGGATTCAGGTGTTGTTCTAATATCTAAATCGGAGGCGGATTCTGGCCACACAACAAGATCAACGCTCCCAGGTAAAAACTTTTCCGTTTCTTTAACGTGATTCAACGTAACACTCAACGCAGCTTCATTACTCGGCAAACGCTGCCCGTGCGTAACATTTCCTTGCACAACACCGATACGAACATTCCCCGTTGAAGCCTGGGCAGGAAGCGGGATAAACCACGGAAAACAAAAAATAGTAATACCGGATGCGGCACACGACATGGCGGGTATAACCTTCATTTTTTTAGCGTTACGCCAGGTATAAGCCAGCGATAAAGCAATCGCAACAACACACCAACTCACGAGCTGCGTCGACCCCCAAGGAGCCAAACGAACAAGAGGAGTAGAAACCTGAGAAAACGCGAGAGTCCCCCACGCAATACCGCCGAAAGGCACCATGGAACGAATCTGCTCACAGGCAACCCAAACAAACGCTCCCCCACATACGTAGACGAGGGCAGGGAAGCGATACTTCCACTCAGACAAATAACGCCACCCCATAGGGGCAAAAGCCATCATAAGAGCCTCAAGAAGCCCAAGAGCTATCTGTGGCAACAGCTCCTTGGACGCCTCCCCCGCCCACGAAAAATGCAGAGAAAAGAACATCCACAAGGCCAACATGCCGTAACCATAAGCACCACGCGCACGACAATATTCCGTAAGAACAGCAAGGCAAGCAACCCCGGCAATTGCCATAAGACCCACAGAAACCGGCGGAAAAGCAAGATAAAGAAGAATCCCGCAACACGTAGCACACAATAACCGGAGTCCGACACGCAACATCACAGAAAATCCGTCCTTCTCATTAACCGCCCCGCATCACGCGCAACGCCTTCCAACCAGGTACCTTCCATGGCGAGCGCGATTTGCCCAAGAACATCGACAACGCGACGAGCAGCAGTAATGAAATCACCGGCTACCATACGAGACATTGCCAAACAGGTTTCCAAACCAGAACCTTGCGCCCACGCCCGCATCGCATCCGCACATCCTGGACTGGGTTCAGGGGTGCGCTCAATTCCGGCACGTAATTCTAAAGAACGTAAGAAATTGGCTTCGTGGCGAGCAACTGACGCTGCATCGAAAAGAACCGCGGTACGTGGAAAAGCTGTACCAAGGCGGTCGTCGCACAGAAAAATCGATGCCCATCCGGCAAGATCATGAGGCTCCAGACTGTTTTCTTCGAGACGGGACAAACATAGGTAGGCAAGAAGATCACCTTCCATATGAAGATGGCGCAGTTGCTCGGCACCTACCGACAAGTGGGTATCCTCCCCTTGAAGAACACCAAGTTGGGTAAGAATACTGACCGTCGCATCAAATTCACGCCCCACAGAATCCGTAAACCCCGCAACTCTCGCTTCAAGATCTTGGAGGTTTTTCGCCAAAGACATCACGGACTCCCCCTGGCGAATATGCGAGTCCATATCGGGACAAGAAGCACACGGGTGGCGAAGAAGCGCGGTATCACGCGGAGGAGCAAAACGCGACCACGAACGTAGCAAATCCTCATCAAGCCCCACATCTATACGATCCTCCACCGCGTCCATGAGAGATTGTGCAATATCCACTCGAACCTCACGACGCTTTAAAGACAACCCGCGTGGCAGCTCCAACTCCCCCACAGCACGAAGCTCCGAGGATAACTCGTCCTCATAAAGCCAATACATATCCGAAAACATGTCAATAATGCGCAAACGCTGAGGGTCCCGAGAAAGAACAAGTCCATAAACAAGTTCTTTCTCGACCGTATAGGCATATATCCGCCCATTTCTTGCCGTTGCAAAGGAATCCTCGATGCGCTCGCGGTACTCGCGTTTCGCCGCTTTTCTTGCACTTTTCGCTGCCCTTCCTCCCTGGGCGAGCTGGCTCAAATAATCACTAATGTCACCGAGGTTGCAGTGAAGCCTCTCTTTTTCTTTCGCAAGACGCCCGCGTATTTTTTGGATGCGGACTTCCAGTTTCGCCACATCAGCCTGGCGTTGGAACTGAGCGAAAGAACGCCCCATCAGCCCCCGGGCGTCCTGATTAGACATACGTGCACGAAGATTGACCACGGTATTGTAGGAGGGTTGAAATGCTGAAATAAGAGGGTCAACGCGGCCCGAGGCAACATCCGCAAGATGTTCCGGGTCGGTTTCGGGCGAAGTGAGAACAATTCCGTACCCTTCAATATCCTTCCCGCGCCTACCCGCACGCCCCATGAGTTGGGTATATTCTGTTGCGCCAATATCCACAAAACCCTGCCCATTCCATCTGCGCAAATCCTCCAACACAACAGTGCGCACAGGCATATCAATCCCCAGGGCAAGCGTGCCTGTCGCGTACACAATGGATATTAGCCCGCGCTCCATGAGCTTCTCAGTTATTTCTTTCAGCGCCGGAAAAACACCGGCATGATGCGCACCAAAACCGCGTTCCAGAGCTTTGGCGGCGCGTTCAAAACGAATCGCACGCCGATCCGATGGGCTTAATTTCGCCCTTAACGTGCCAAGTTCTTCGCGTATTTTCCGGCGTTGCTCCGCATTCGTTAACACCTCACCGGAATCTAATAACATGTCCACCGCTTTATCACAGCCCGCGCGGGAAAAAATAAACACAATAGCCGGGAGCATATCGTTTTCGGCAAGTTGGTGAATAATTTTACGACGGTCTCGACCCGTTGTTTTCCGTCGTCGATCTTGATGATCATCCCACTGGTTAAGTGCATAAATAAGACGGGGGTTCACTTCTTTTTCTTTGGGATCCGCACTCGGAACCGGCGTGAAAAGCGGGTACATTTTGCGACGAACCGAGGCAAAATGAGATAACGGAACCGGGCGGACAGTGGATACAACAACCTCCGTCGCCCCGCGGATACTGCGCATCCACTCCGTCAACTCCTCAAGATTCGCAATCGTTGCGGAAAGCGAAACAAGGCGAATATGGCTGGGAAGGGACATAATCGTTTCCTCCCACACCGGGCCACGTTCCCGATCCGCCAGAAAATGAACCTCATCCAAAACCGCGTAACCAATATCTGCCAGATCTTCCGAGGCGTGAAGAATCATATTTCGCAACACCTCGGTTGTTACGACGAGAATCTGGGCCTCGCGGTTAATGCTTTGATCGCCTGTAAGAAGACCAACGTTTTCTTCACCAATATCGCGGACGAGTTCGTTATATTTCTGGTTGGACAAGGCTTTAATAGGTGCCGTGTAGACACAGCGTTTGCCTTGCGCTAAGGCAAGATAAACGGCGTACATGGCAACCACGGTTTTTCCGGAACCTGTTGGGGCGCTCACCAAAACATCCGCGCGTTCCAGGGCTAGGCAGCCTTGGCGTTGGAATTCGTCGAGAATAATTCCTCGTGAGGCATAGCTGTCCCGATAGTCGCGATACAGGGCTGTGTCCTGATTCTCGCGACACAGGGCTCTATCCGGATTCTCGCGATACCGGGCTGTATTAGGCGTGGTGTGGAGTGACATCCTGGCCTTTCATGAGAGGAGCAATGTGGCGGGAGACCGCGCAGGCAACGGATTCCGGTTCTACCGAGCGCAGGTCATCGAGCTGAATCAATATAGTGGTAAGCCATTCAATGGAACGTGCTGGGAAGGTGACGGTACATATATCGCCGTTGGTGTACGTATTCGCACCCGGTAAACGTTCTGCAATCCAACGCGATGTGGGGCCGACGGTTACCGTAACCATTTGTCCATACGCAAACACATTACGGCAGACGGCTTGTTGATGTGTGCCCTCATCGAGATTGTTGGATGCGCAGTTGTTTTCGCTCGCGTCTGTAGCGTGAGAAGCATCGATTTTCTGGGAATTTTCCGGCACATCAGCACTGTTGCGCTGTAGGAACGTTATTGAATCATTGAGAGAATCTGCAGCATTGTGGCGACGGCGCGCCGCAGACATATGGAGTCGGTTGACCTTATCCCCCAACTCTACATTCGCCATGCGGTCTAAACGGAACCGTTTAATGGTGCCGTTATCGTCGCCGATACACAAGATACTCTCGCCGGCGTGAATGGACAAAGGAATAATCGTGTATGTTGCGGTTATTGCGTGAGCGTGTAAGCCGGGTTTGTAATATTCGAAAGTTATGTAACGGCCTTCGTGCAGTGCGCGCGCGGTTTCTTGTGCGGTGTGCGAATCGACGATGGTCTCTTTTTCCTCGGGTAGCGTTCCCGGAAAACCAGCGTGTGCGACGGCTTTCTCGATGGCGCGTCGCGTTGCGCGTAGGGAATCTGATTCCTCCCCGTGTGGAGTTATTGCGAGAAGTTCGTCGAGCACCGTCGTTAACGCTATGGCTTCATCCAACATAAACGGGATATCCAGATCCCCGCCTTCCACGAGGGAAACAAGGGAATCCGGGGTGGCGGCGTCAGCGTCATATTCTGTGGCGATAGTAGCGTCATAATCTAGTACGACGGAATACGAATCCGTGGTTGAACAATCAACAATGTGTCCTTTTTCCGGGGTTGAGAGGACGCGCGCAGAGTCTTTCTTTGGCGCCTTTTGAGGTGGTAGGGGAAGATTGAGAGTTGCGACGTACTGTCCGTCGTTACCTTCTGCCATATTCACGGACCACAGGGAAGCAAGCGCTTCTTGCCACGTTATTGAAAAATGGGTGGCAATCTTTTGGAGCGTGACGCCTTGCGGGTGGCGAGCCACAAAATTTACCAGCGCAACGGGTTGAACGACGTACATGCTACACCTCCGGCGATTCCGCTGATTGTGGCTCAAAACCTGCTAGCTGAGGGTTGCCTTGCCGGCCTGAAACACATGCATACAGAGACGCCAATCTTGAATGCCACTGCTCGCGAAGCTCATTCGGTTCAACGAGTCGAACATCGTCGCCATAAAGGATAAGGTTTTGCCACAAATGAGCAAGTGTTACGGGAGAAAAGCGATACACCGGCCAACCTGTTGTCACGTCTACGTGATGTGTGGATACCCTACGGGTGCCCAAGGGAACTGCTGTTGCATTTTCATCTGTTGTTGAGAGGGCTACCCCTCGCGTGCGCAAGGGCGCGCAGGTGCCGGGAGCGATAGCAATATCGGCGTATTCCGTTTGAAAAATAGGTAATGTCACGTCACGACGAGGAAAACACGTGTCTTCCTCAAGAACAACGAGGTCTGCCATGCGCGAGAGTTTGAACGTTCTTAGCTCCCATGCTTGGCTCGGCTGTTGCGAACCGGGTACCGACGCACCTACCTTGACTGCCATTCCCGTCACGTAAAAAGAATCCAAAAAACTGGATATATGCCAAGGCTCCAAACAATACACACTCGGAACAGAAGCGCTGCCTCTATACGCATATTGAACACGCTTACCTGCCTGTAGCGCCCGAGCAATAATTGGCGCATATTTTGAACCCTCCGGTGAACGATACGCAGTATAAAGCGGCAACGGCGCATCTGTTCCTTCTCCCACAAAGGACAACAGCTTCTTACCTCCCTGAACAACGGCATCATGCAAAGCATCTTTTTTGTGAACAAGGCTCAAAGCCGACCTAAGAACACTCGCATCGGCGCGATTCACATGTGCCCACAGAGGCGCGGTCTCGTCGTAAACATAGGTGTATTTCCCGGTTGTTCGAATCGGATACCCCGCTTGGCGAAGGGCAAAAATATCGCGCTCCAAGGTGCTTTCCGATAGGTTATTGTCACGATATGCGGGAATTTGCGAATACATATCCGCCAAAGTTACCCCGTTGCCACGGCGTATAAACGACAGCAAGGACAGATGGCGTTCCGTAATTTTGCCACGGTTTCGAGTCTTAGCCATCCTCTTCCTTTCCGCACATCGTCGGAACGTTTCGATGTTATCGTTCCACCTATCTGCACGTTTCGCGCCTTTTCCGTCGTCACATATTCTCGACGGCAAACGGGCGAATCTCGTACCTCAAGGATATACGTATCCCTGAGCTTCGCCTCGGCAGTTTTGGAGCTTTCCCACTCACAAGATTACCCTATGGGTAAAATGGAGAGGTGATGATTTGGCGTGAGGGAACAGTGCTTTCCCTAGGAAAAAATTGGCCGGGTGCCCAAGAATGCATGGTCGAGTGTGAGGGCGAAAAGGGTAAGGCACTTGCCTATACGGAAATAACGGGTGTGCCCGAAGTTAGCGACCGCGTTCTTCTCCAAGCTAGTGCGATGAAACGCGGGCTAGGAACCGGCGGATACATGTATATTTGCGCGATTCCCGATAGGCTTCCTCAGGACAGCCCGCAAGCCCCGGGCCATATTGTTAAGGCGCGCTACACACCGCTCCAATACATGACGCTCGGTGTGGACGAACAGGAATCGCCCTGGCATGAACTCCTGGAAAACGCCGACTCTATCAGTGGAATGCCCGTCATTGTTGCCGACCTTCACTCCGCACTCCCCGCCGCTATTGCAGGCATCCGTAGCATTCACCCACAAGCGAAAATTGCGTATATTATGAACGACGGCGGTGCGCTCCCGGCATGGTTTTCCCGCTCCGCAGCCGAATTAAAATCCGCCGGTTACATGATGGGAACAATTTCTTGCGGGCAAGCCTTCGGCGGGGATCTTGAAGCCGTCAATATTTATACTGCTCTTCTTGCCGCACGCCTCGTTTGGGAAGCGGATATTGCTATTGTGGCTCAAGGTCCTGGAAACCTGGGGACCGGCACCCGTTGGGGATATTCGGGAACCTATGTGGGTGATGTGATTAATGCGGTGAATGTTTTGGGTGGATGCGCGATTGGTCTGTTGCGCATGTCCAACGCCGATGCGCGCGGACGCCACCACGCACTTTCACACCACACGACGACGGCGCTACTTCGGGTTGCCCACACCCCTGCGCTCTGCCCGGTCCCCGTTTTGGGTGAGGACGAATTATCGCGGTTGGTTAGCTCGGAGGTTCGTGATGATGTGAATCGCGGGCTTGAAGAGCTTTTTGCCTGCCAGCGTTTAACACGTGTTGACGTTGAGGCTTCCCTCCTTGTTGATGAACTCGTTGCTTCTCCGGTGCGTTTGTCCACCATGGGGCGTGGACTCACAGAAGATTCGCTGAACTTCTTGGCTGCGGCCGCCGCCGGTTATGTTGCCGGGCAGCGCGCTCTCAACATGTAGCCAGGCTTATTAATATCTCATTATCCAAATTAAGGTATTTTCTCACCGCTACGTTAAAAGGTGTGGCAAGCGCCAAAAGGTAGCGCTGGTTACGACTTTCTATTAGCCCTGATCAGAGCGTGTATGTACGTGACGCAATGACAGGAGCCACCACCATGCACTACCCCGAACTCGCAGCTACAGGGCGTTGCTGACCGGGCTGGCGAGGGCTTTCAGGTCTTTCCACGAGTCGGCACGGGCGGTGTCTTGCTCGTAGGCGATCAGATAGCCCCAGTGCTGACCGGTATAAGCGTCCTCAGCCACCAGGCGTCGCACCAACGCCTCGGCAGCCTTACGCTTGGCTTGCACCCTGGCGTCATC
>NZ_ATUY01000014.1 GCF_000420445.1 Actinotignum urinale DSM 15805 | reverse complement strand
GTGGCGGGGGCTGGATTTGAACCAACGACCTCCGGGTATATGTACCTCAACACTGTACTTTTAACACTTTTTACACGCTTGTTTCTATCTGTCACAAGGTAAAACGATGAGCGTTTTATTTTTTGACCAAGTACCGGCACTTACAGCACTACCAGCACTTACAGCACTACCAGCACATACAGCACTACCAGCACATACAGTAGTGCCAGTACCTACAGTAGTATCGATACTTACAGAACTTACGGTAGTAAAACGTAAGACACGAGCCGCACTCACCTTTTTCGATAACGCGGGTAAAAATGTGAATCTTACACACATGATGTCTAAAACATTGATATGGAAAATTCCCGATGTGTGGGAAGAACCAGTAAGAGAATACACGTTACGACTCGCCGCGTTCGGTAAATCGAAAGCAACTATACACACGCGTGTGTCTGCTTTACGGTCTTTCGCGCGTGAAATTAACTGCGCACCCCAAGAAGTCACCGAAAAACTCATTATTACGTGGGCAGGAACAAAAGAATGGAGTCCTGAAACTCGCCACTCAAAATTTTGTACGCTACGCAGTTTTTACGCTTGGTATTCCCCGCTCAATGAGATTACGAACCCGGCACTACATTTACCGTCAATTAGGCGGTTCATACCACCGCCCCGCCCGACCCCTGAAAACGTGTTTAAAGACGCTCTACACAGTGCTAATAAACGCACACAACTTATTTTAAAACTTGCGGGTAACTACGGGTTGAGGGCAGGAGAAATAGCTATTGTTCACCAACACGATATAGGTAATGACACGTCAGAACCTTACCTCACCGTCCACGGAAAAGGGAATAAAGACCGGGTAATACCGATTACAACAACCTTTTACGAGGAGATGCTACTCCATGTAAACACGGTAACAGGTTGGTTATTTCCTGGAAATTTTCATGGGCATCTTTCACCACGCTGGATTTCCAAAATCGGATCAAAAGCTCTACCGCGAGGATGGACTCTCCACACTCTACGTCACAGGTGCGGCACACGCGCCTACGCCGTACAACACGACCTTCTAGCAGTCCAAACACTTCTAGGACACGAAAAAGTATCCACAACACAACGATACGTATTACCTAACGAAACAGGAATGCGAACAGCAATTGAATCAATCGAACTAACACTATAAAAGGAAGAAAAATGACACGTTTAGTAGAAACGGAACCGATATATACGACGGTAGGAGCGTTGGCGGGCAGTCCGCTTGTGTGGGCTGTAGATGTTACTCCGAGCCTTTTACCCGAGGGAGAGGAGTGGTTGAAAGCAAATGGGTTTACATGCTCAGAAGTTGACCGGCGGCGTAAGACGCTTATTACTCTTGTTGCAGCCGAAAAAATAAAAAAGGAGGCGCGTAAAGCCGGTGTTTTACTCACAATCATGTCTACACAAGATTATTACAACCTTTATGCATGCAAACCTTTTAGAAATAACAAAACAAATAAAAATGCCGGAAGTCCCGACAGTACCGGAACTACTGGAAGTAACGGTAGTGCTGTAAGTGCCGGTACGTCCAGTAAGTCAAAGTAAGGAGAACATGGTGATTGTTGCTGTATGTAATCAAAAGGGTGGGGTGGGTAAAACTACTGTTGCAGTTAATCTTGCTTATCGGCTTGATCCAGGAGAGCGTCGTCGTAATCTTGTGATTGATGCTGACCCACAAGGTAACGCGACCACCATATGTGGAATAGAACTTGCACCGCAAGATTTAACGCTGAACGATGCTTTAGCTGCGGTTGCTTCGGGTAGCCCGGCAAGCCATGCAAAAGATGCTATCAGGGTTGCTAGTGACGCTTGGAACATGGATGTTATGCCGTCTAATCGTTTATTAGCGAGCCGTGAAACTGATGTGTCTCTTGGACGTGAATCACGCCTTCAAGCCATCATTGAAGCCGTCAAAGATGATTATGGGCATATTGTTATTGATTGCCCACCGTCGTTAGGGATGCTCACAACGAACGCGCTTGTCGCAGCTGACAAGGCGCTCATTGTGACCACACCGCGTGAAACCAGCGTGGATGGGGTGGCGGAAATGGTCAACACTATCGCCACCGTCCGCACGCATTACAACCCTCGTTTAACCTTGGCAGGAATTCTTATTAACGAATGGAGGAGCGACAGGGTAGACCGCAGGTTATGGGCTGAGGCGTTGGAATCCTACTATCACGATTATGTGTTACCTAGGTTTATTCCTGAGCGGGAATCTATCGCGAAAGCATGTAGCGCACACACGCCTATCACTGACGAGGACACGGACGTAACAACAGCGCTGAATGCCCTTGTTCAAACACTCATAGAGAAAGGATAAACGGTCATGGCTAAACAACCCGACATGAACGCTTTAAACGCGCTATCTAAAGCCCCTATCACAGATCCCATTATCACCGGCACACCCGTAAGTACCGGAACTACTGGGAATACCGGCAGTACAGGCACCCCCGTAACCCCCGGCACTACTGGACGTACCGCAAGTGCCGGAACTACCAAATCTAAGCTGACCGTCCAGTTACCCGTTGACCTTCACGGACGCATACGCGCCGTATGGTTCGCCGCTGCACATATAGAACACATTGGATCCGTTTCCGAGTGGGCAACGATACAGCTTGAAAAAGCTGTAGAAACTTACGAATCCCGATATAACAACGGCGTACCTTTTACCCCTATCGGCCCCGGCGTACTACCCAACTTTTCCATCAACTAAACACTCTCTTGAAAGGAAAGACTCATGCTATTGACTGACTCACGTATCCGTATCAACCAAGATGATAACAGGGCATATATCCGACTTATCGACCATATCCGGATCCTTGGTTACGAACTCGACTACGACACGGCATTAAAAAACCTAACTGAATGTACCGCAGCATTCATGAACTACGACGCAAAAGAGTTCATGGAAGAACACGGACGCAAACCCACAGCAGATGAACTCGCTGAACAACCCCTATGTAAAGGATGGAAAGAAGACATTGAGGACTGGAATAAGGATATAGAAGCCAATAGTAAAGACGCGCAAGGTGAATTGGAACGATTATTATCCGTTGTTCTAACAACTCTCATACGAATCAATAATGTAACTCGCGTCTCCACGTTTGAAGAAACAGAAGAATATGTGTGCGCACTCAATGATGCACACCGTTTCATTAACAGCACACTCTCACACCTCACAGACAAGGACACAAAATGAGCACTTACACCCAAGTAGAACAACGTAACTATGAAAATAAAATAGATAGTTGTATTCAAAGCATCCTGGATACGTATCTTTCTGACCATATTTCCTACGATGAGATCCGCCGAGACATCGCCAGCTTTATCTGCGAGGAGATTGAAGCTACCCGGAAACAGGCATATACAGAGGGCTGGGATGACGCACAGGATGAGGAGAATACTTATGGAGAAGATTATACGTTTAGTTCTGAGTATGAACGCGGGTTTAACGCTGGACATGCGGAAGGTTTTGAAAACGCAACGTCGTACGCAACAAACGCGCTTCCTTACAAAGTAAAAGACGTTTTCGCTAGGCAGGGCGCGCAAGGCGCAAATCACCACCACCTATTGATGAACACTCTAGGCTGGGTGCCGATCTGTCCATACTGCCATACAGAGTACATGATTGAATACCGCCAAAACGAACAATATGTAGGCATATGTTCATGTCGTGGCATATATGTTCATGCCGCCAGCCCCGCACGCGCTGCACAGAAAATCATGGGACGCGCCACTAGCTAACGCTACACGTTCCCTAACGTTTTAAGGCGCGGGGAATCGGAGTGTCCACACACCGTGTGTTCACATATGTCAATTGATGTGTTGTCCCCATCGCGGGGACAACCTCGGACTACCGCTTCGCGGTAGACATTTTATTGGGTGTGTTTTCCTTGGCTGGAATTCCATTATGTTCATCCGTTAGCAGTGCGCAAGTAGACGAGCTACTGGCTTTCAAAGAATATGCGCTAACCAACACTTCGTGTTCAGTTAGCCCACATTCTCTTACAGCCACCCTTCGGGTTGCGCACGGCTATCTTCTTCACGTCATTTCATTCTGCCAGCCACGGCAAAAACAAAAGTTACCACAACTTAGTGGTTAACCGATTAGATAAGGAATAAAACAATGAAACTTTACACAACACTTAGCGACCTCGAAGGGCAAGAAGTTATCCCTGCACTTGGAGAGTTCGTAGACGACTTCGATACAGAAGCAATTGCTTTTGAAATTAGTGAATATCAATCGAGTAACGACTTAAATAAATGTGGCTTTATCGTCACAGTCACGGAAGAAGAATTCTGGGAAATTGTCGAAAAACACGATAGGTCAATAACCCAGTAACAGAGGAAGATCCGGCACATCTCGCCGGGTATTCCTCACAACCCACACATAATATCAACCAATCAACAAATAACAACAAGTAAGGAAAAGGATACTAGCCATGGCTATTAACGCAACAATCACCGGAAATATCGGACAAGATGCAATCTTGAAATACACGAAGACGGGCAAGCCCGTTCTCAACATTTCAGTAAACGCCACACCACGTAAAAGGCTGGAAGACGACACCTGGGAAAACCATGGTGAACCTATCTGGATAGAAGCAACATTCTGGAATGAATACGCAGAACATTACGCAGACATTCTAGAAAAAGGACAACGGGTAAGGCTTGAAGGAACACTCATGATGAAAGCATGGACAACAGAAAAAGGTGAAGAACGCCAACACCTTGAAGTGATGAACCCGCGCTTGTTCATTATCCCTAACCTCTATCGCGACCGTGACGAGCTGCAAGAAGACCTTGACCAGCGAGCCACTAACCGTCCAGAACGCGAAGAATACTACATGGACGACGGTTACGATAACGAACCCCCGTTAGGGTATCGCACCTCTAACCCATACACGCGATAAATAAGGTAAAGGGTGTGGCTTGCGTCCACGCAAAGCCACACCCTTACTTACCAATCACTAGAAAAAGAGGAAAAGATGTGGATGACAGAGTGGAAGAATCCTAAAACCGGGAAAAAACGCTACTACCTTAACGGATGGTTGGAAACGTTACTTTGTTTTGAAAGAAATTATTACAAAAGTGGAAACATTTACGGTGCGAGCGTTTATGGTTATGGAATATCGAATCGTAAAGCACGCTATTTTGATGGCAAAGCATACGTAGAAGATGGTGAAGTATATGTAGAACTTTCGCCAGCCGCGATGGATACCATACGGGAGCTTCATTATCGGTATGCCGATTATGTGCCATCACCTGAAACAATTATTAACAACATTAAATCTGTAACGTTGGAAGAATACAAGCGTCAAGAACACCGAAAACCACCGAAGAAACAACATGTAAGGAAAAGAAGAACAACGTAAAACGCTCACCGCGCATATCGGAGTGTCCACACATGCATGTGTGGACACCTATTTTTATTAGCATGTTCACCTCTTAAAGGGTGAACATTCGGGCTACCGCGTAGCGGTAGGCAGCATTTTATGGATGTGTTTTCCTTGGCTGGAATTCCATTATGTTCATCCGATAGCCCTACGCAAGTAGACGAGCTACTGGCTTTCAAAGAATATGCGATAGCCAACACGCAGGGCGTGTTCAGCTATCCCACATTCTTTTTCGCCACCCTTCGGGTTGCGTATGTCTATCTACTTCACGTCATTTCATTCTGCCAGCCACGGCAAAAACAAAAGTCACCACAAACCAGTGGTACTAACAGTAAGGATTAAGAACAATGAACAACACAACCGATAACAAGAAACTCAACACTCAACCCACCGTCACGCAAACAGTGTGTGGAAAATGCGAAAAATGGCACGACAACGACGGCAGACTCCACCGGACAGACGGCCCCGCACGGATCGACTACTACCGCGACGGCACCGTATGGCGTGAAGAATACAGACAACACGGCAAAGAACACCGCGACGGCGCACCCGCATACATCGAATACAACCCGGACGGCACCATCGCCTACGAAGCCTACTGGCAACACGGGCAACGCCACCGCGAGAACGGCCCCGCCCGGATCGAATATAACAGGGACGGCACCACATGGAGTGAAACCTACTATCGTGAGGGGCAACTCCACCGCGACAACGCACCCGCCCACATCACATACAACCAGGACGGCACCATATCGAGCGAACAATACTGGCAACACGGGAAACAACAATCTGCGCCAACAACCATGAAAGATGGTGAGAAGGTTTATGTTTTAACAGATGGCAAACAGTATTATGTAGCGAATACGGTACATGGACTTGTTAACGAACTTGAACGTTGGAAACACCCAAACGCGATATGTTTTGATACTTTTGTCGCCCGCGAACTTGACATAAAGGAGGACGAATGGGGCGAAAACTATATTATCGAAGCGGAACAGTATTACGATCTTGTAGTAAAACTGTTATCGCCCATTGACCTTATCCGTGCATATGGGGCAGATATGTTAAGCGCTAAGGTGGAGGATGTGAGGATTTTCTTAGAAAATAAATATGTTGCCAAAGAACGGCAAGAAAGCTAACAAGGTAATTAATACTAGGTTGGCTTTGCTCATACGAGTAAAGCCAACCTCCTCACAACTGGAAGAGAACCCATATTTTTAAGGCGCGGGCGGCATTGGCGGTGTAGTTAGTGAAGGCGCATGGTAGAGAAAACAATATATCGTTGTTTTCTCTGCCAATGCCTTCACGTCATACATATAGTATCTAATACTCTGTATTGTTGATATTGACGCAACATTTCATGAAGGGAGGGCGTGATGCTAACTATGTTAGCTACGGAAGTTGACACGAAGAGTGGATGGGAAACAAACATTTTAGGTTGGTTTACTATCGACTGGTGGGCGGTGTTGGTGTGGGTTATTACCCTGGCCGCTATCGGTTTTGTCTTGTGTATTATATTGGGAATTCTTGCTTTGGCAGGTGTTCCAATAATGTTAGTGTTGAGCTTTCTTGGTTTAGCTGTTGTTGCAGTTTTCAACATTGTTGTATGGGGTTGTATTGGTTTATGGAAAATTTTGACATGGATATGGTCCGGTTGTGAATGGGTGTATGAGGAGATAAAAGAATCAATTATTGCTTATCGTGTGAAGCATAATCCGGAGTATGCACAAAAGTATTGGCAACAGCAAGAAGAAGCCCGTCAAAGATGGGAAGAATTTATGGAGCAGGTGCGTGAAAAGAAAGAAGCATACGATAAGGAACAAGCCGCGCGCGCAACAGATGATACGACGACGTAACCTTCATAAATTTTTCCTTACATGATAAGTTGCCGAAGCTGATAGTAGTAGCTTGTCTACAGAAAAAGTAAGGCGGTGTTCTTCCCACATCAAGGGAAGAACACCGCCTTATCATGTGGCTACACCGGGTTAATGGGTAAAGCCCGCATACTCACTACCTGATGTTTCTAGTTCAGTATTGTCATTATCGAAATGAGTATCTGTATCACTATCAGTTGTGGCACTATCATTGTATTCATCATTATCTGTAGATGTTCGTATGTTATCGCCCTGGTTTTCATCTTGTACGGGCGTATTGGTGTTAGATGGAGCAGTGTTTTGTGTTGAGCGTGTTCTTACAAGGTATTCAACCTGCGCGGTCATTTCTATGCGGTCAATAAGCATAGCCCGTGAAATTCCTTGATCATTAAGGTGGTCACGTTCAGTGAAGAGTTTTTCTAACAATGTGTTCAATTGTGAACACAGGTCTTGAAAAGTATAGAGCGAAGAAGCTATTTTCCTATATTGTTCTAGTTCAGGAGCGTAAAACGATTCCATCGCCTGCTGAGCACGACGCGGTGAAATATTTTTAGAATGTGTTGTCATGAAAGAGTGTCCTTACTGATGTGCCTGCCACAACTAAAGGGACACCACTAATATAACACCCTTTCCACTCCAACAGTGTTACCACTTACTCAACCTTATGTATTAAGGTCTGCCGCGAATTACATACAGTCGGTTGGGAACTTTATGTTAAGACGTATGAACATAATTTTACGGTGTGGCTAAATCGCCTTTCGGGGAGAATTTACCATCTCCGCTTACTGAGAATGATTATCATTTCTAGTTGAGAATGGTTCTCAATAGGGGTTTCTTTTTGGTTCTTAAATCCGACCCTCCACGGGTAGGTTACCACGCGAAAAGCGTGGGTAGCAAGCATTGCATTTTGTCTGACAAAATACGCTTGTTTTTTGCGTCGGTGTGCAAAAAAAGATATTATGGGGTCAACCCCAAACCCGTGAGGAAAAGTATGGCTCAGCACGATAAAGTGCCGGAGTCGCAAAAAAGGGTAAACCGGACGGTTCGTCGAACGGTACGGTTTACTCCAGAGGAATGGGAAATGGTGGCACGTCGGATACGTGCAAAGCGTGGGAAGAATTTTTCTTCCTACGCAAGATCGACATTGGCTAATAGTTCGCCAACCGTCCGATATGTGCCACAGTACGCTACTGTTTTAGCACGGCAGATAGCAGCTATTGGGAATAATTTTAACCAGATAGCTAAGTATGTGAACACAAATCATGCTGTAGCGGTGAGTGAATTATCCCAGGCAAAACGTCACCTAGCCAATATCGAAGATCTGTTACGTATCTTCCAGAACAGTGAGAATGGCTATGGCAACAACGGCGATATGGGAAATAAAAGCGACGGTTAATAAGTCGCTTGCCTATATTGCTAACCCTGAAAAAACACAGGGTGGTCATCTTCTTGCCACTAATTGTGTAGCAGATTCGACAAATATTGATGCTGTTTATTCCCGTTTCCTCGCGACATACGAACTGGCACGACAAGAACACAAGGTAGGAAAAAGAGGAAGTATTCTTGCCTACCATCTCTACCAGTCTTTCGATCCGAAAGATCACATTGATTACGAGACCGCAAACTGGATCGGTCAACAACTCGCAACCGAACTGACAGGAAATTTTCATGACTGGATAGTGGCAACCCATACCGACCGTGCTCACGCACACAATCACATCATTTTTTGTGCAAATAATGCTTTTACTGGCAAAAAATTTAGGTGTACCCCGTTCACGTACCGGACGGTACGTAAAATTTCTGACCGGTTGTGTCGTGAATACGGGTTGAACGTGGTAGAAAATCCTGGACACAAGACCGGGATAAAGCGCGGTGAACTGTATGCAAAAGTGCGTGGAATGTCCACAAAACAATCCCTTGCCCACGTTATTGACGAAGCAATCACGCGCGCAACCACATGGTATGAGTTCGTAGAACTCCTTGACACCTACCAAGTTAAGGTCACAATAAAAGGCCCTCAAGTCACGTTCCACCCATCCACTATCAAAAAAGGAATACGCGGGGAACGTTTAGGGGCAATGTATGGGTTGAAAAATATTATGGCCCGTATTGGCAGATGCGAGGTTGAAGAATTCACTATCGCTCAAAGCCTTGTCGAAAAACACGACGACGGAACCGCACATATACGCCTACCCCACTACCCCGACTATTTTATTGCCGTTGACCAAGCACAACTTGTGCTCGGGCGCGGACAATACCGGCTGTATCTACCAGTAAACCGTGACGTGAAAATGTTTACACGCCCGCGTTATGGGAACAAAAAAACCTATCAATACCATGCCTCAACCCTCCCTAGCGCTCTCTACCAGTTCTTTGACAAACCCACAGAACGCACTCCCCGCAACGAACTACCCTATGGCGTGTTTGGTAACGCCAGCAGAGAAGAACGCTACAAGACCGCTCTACGTTTGAGGGCTGAGGACATTTCCCAACAAATGTATGTGGTACAGCAACTAGAACACTGGAAAAAACTACCAGAAAATGACCAGCTTGCTTTTATCACTCACGTTGAAAAAACACTCGAAACCAAACACGGCGAGCTGCAAACCGCAACCGTTCACGCTCAAACCAACCTGGATAAAGGAATAAAAAACGTTCTCGATAGCGCACGAGTTGAAGGAATCGGACGCGAAATCCGTTACCTTACCCGCACATTAGAAGAACTCACCAAGCTACGAAAGCAGTATTTCCCACCCACATATGGAATGACCGACGCGGAAATCAAAGCATGGATGAAACGCATCGACGAACAACGATACCTACCACCCTGGCTACAACCCCGACAAACCGACGAAACACACACACGCCACCCACGGCGGGACGACGATTACAGACCGACACGACAACGAAAAGCAAGAAGGAGTCTCTCATGACACAACCAACACCGTACATCTATATAGACGGCACACCTGGCAAACAGTGGCGCGACAACGACGGCAGACTCCACCGTATAGATGGACCCGCCGACGTTAACTATTGGGAAAACGGCACCAGAAAACGCGAAGAATACTATCTACACGGGGAGCGCCACCGCGAAGGCGGCCCCGCCCGCATCGAATACAACCCCGACGGCACCGTTTATCAAGAAGAATACTGGCAGGGCGGGAAACTACACCGCGACAAAGGCCCCGCCGTCATTGTTTATAAATGGGATGATTTTGGAGATGAGTGTAGGGAAGAATACTACTATCAACACGGCAAAGAACACCGCGAGGACGGCCCCGCAACCATCTACTACTACCCCGACGGCACCCAATATAGCGAAGAATACTTCCAACACGGACAACGCCACCGCGAGGACGGACCCGCCCGCATCGAATACGACCCCAACGGCACCAAAAGATACGAAGAATACTTCCAACACGGACAACGCCACCGCGAAGATGGCCCCGCAGTTATCAACTATGCACCGGACGGCACCAAAAGATACGAAGAATACTACCAACACGGACAACGCCACCGCGAAGATGGCCCCGCAGTTATCAACTATGCACCGGACGGCACCAAAAGATACGAAGAATACTACCAACACGGCAAAGAACACCGCGACGGCGGCCCCGCCCGCATCGAATACAACCCAGACGGCACCGTTTATCAAGAAGAATACTGCCAGAACGGTAAACTACACCGGGACAACGGACCCGCCCAAATCATCTACAACCCCGACGGCACCACATGGAGTGAATACTACTATCGTGACGGCACCCAACACCGGGAAGACGCACCCGCAGAAATCAACTATTACAAGAACGGCACCATATCGAGTGAAGCCTACTACCGTGACGGCACCCAACACCGGGAAGACGGCCCCGCATGGATCGAATATCGCGACGACAGCACCATACGGGATGAATACTACTTCCAGCACGGGAAACTACACCGCGACAAAGGCCCCGCCGTCATCACCTATGCACCAGACGGCACTGTTATGTGCGAAGCCTACTACCGCGACGGCAAACCTTACACGCCAGGTGTACAGGACGTGAAAAACACGATGCAAGAAAAACTCAACACCATACGTGCCCGCAACACCACAAAACAACCCGAATTAACACAGCAACGTAAACACGGACACACTCTGTAAACAACCCCAACCACCACACAACAACACATTGAAAGGATCACTCTCATGGAACAAATACCCGGCGAACAACTCGCAACCGAAATAACAGTTTTATTTGCAAAAGGTGTTGTCACCGTCATAGCTACAATCGGAAAACTGACAGGCAAAGGCGTAGGATTCACATGCCTTGCCGTAGCCGACCTTATCAAAAAGCAAACACACAACCATAGAACCACCGGCAAAATCCAAGTGAAAACACTAGGGCGACAAGGAGAAAACGTCCAGGAAATGCCTTTCTCTAAAGGAGATTATAAAAGGGTTAAAAAGGACATGAAAAAAGGCGGAATAACATTCGCTATCGAAAAAGGAGCACGCAAACGTAGCAATAACTTTAAACGTGAAGACCAATATTATCTTCACGTCAAAGGAAAAGATGTGGATCGTGTTCAACAACGCCTTCAAAAGCTTGGTTTACAGCTCACTAACGAACCGGAACGAACACAAGCCCCGGTAACAGAAAAAGCCCCACAACCCACACCCGCGAAGAACCTCCAAAAGGATGCACGCGCACGTATAAAAGCCACACAAGAAAAAAATAAAAAAGCAATCGCTGAACGTAACCAACACAAGCGTAACCAAGCACGAAAAATGGGAGGACCGAAACAAGGCGGAGGAGTCAAACCACCCAAACCATCCGCACCCAAACTGAAATAAGTTGACTAGGGAACCACGCATGACTACCGAGCCGCCCCGCCCGTCCACACGAGCGGACGTGAAAGCCACCCACGATGAACACCTTCACGCCATCAAAAAACGTAACAGACGCAGAAGACGTGAAAAACGAAAAAAATAAACCGCGTCCTTTAGCCACACGAAAGACACTCTCATGACAGACAAACATGTCCGTACCATCAAATACGGACTTATCGCGTTTGGTATTACCGCCCTATGGTATATCACCAACAAGTTCTGTTACCAAATAAGAACAGACCTATCATCTGGCTGGACTTTTGAAGAACTCACCAACCGGATGTTGAACGACTTTTCTTACCCATGGCACATATCCCTTCACCCCACCGATATAGCCATGTCTTTCCTCACGGTGTTCATCGTGGGAGCAGTCATAGCCTCTAAATATTTCAACAACCGTGCACACCGCCACGGCGCAGAACACGGCAGTGCCCGCTGGGCAACAAAAACGGACATGCGCCCCTACCACAACCCGGATCCGCAAGACAATATTCTGTTTACACAAACAGAACGGTTAAACCTTGACAGCCGGAAAACACAACGAAACCTCAATGTTCTCACAATCGGTGGATCAGGTTCAGGTAAATCACGCTACTTTGTCATGCCCAACATCAACCAACATAACACATCGTTCGCGATAACGGATCCGAAAGGAGAACTGTTACGCGCAACAGGGGACGGGCTAGAAAAAGCAGGATACAAAATCAGATGCCTAAACCTTATCGACTTCACAAGAAGCGATAGCTACAACCCGTTCGCCTATTTTGACCCCCACCAACCCGAAGTGAGTGTCGCCGTGTTGGTAGAAAACTTTGTGACCAACACCAGCGGGGACGCAAAAAACGCAGGAAAAAACGGTGACTTCTTTGAAAAAGCCGAACGGGCCCTACTCACCGGGCTTGTCGCCTACGTATATGCCCTAGAAGGCGAAGAAGGTAACCTCATCAAAGTAGCCGACCTTGTAGCACAAATGAAAGCCTTTGAAAACGACGAAGAAGCCCAATCCCCCGTTGACGAAATGTTTGAAGCAGCCCTGGAAACCATTAAAGACTACACCCTTGAAGCCGAACACAACACAGAAATACGAAACGCTATCAACATGCTCCAATTCGCATGTTCTCAATACAACACTTATACACAAGGCGCGGGAGAAACCCAAAAATCCGTTATTATCTCTCTCGCTGTACGAATAGCACCACTCAACATGAGCAACATCCGCAAACTATTTACCGGCAACAGTATCAAACTAGACATGATCGGAAAAGAAAAAACGGCTCTCTTCCTCATCATGCCAGACAGCCACTCAACATTCACCTTTATCGCCAGCATTTTCTACGACCAACTTTTCACCACCAACCTATATATAGCGGACACAAGCCCTACAGGCAGACTCACCATACCACTCCAATGCTATATGGACGAGTTCGCCAACATCGGCAAAATGCCTTCCTTTGAAAAAAAGATCGCCGTCATGCGATCACGTGGAATATCAGTCGCCGTCATCGTTCAAAACTTTGCCCAAGGCAAAGCCCTTTACAAAGACCACTGGGAAACCATCGTCGGTAACTGCGATTCTCTCCTATTTCTCGGAGGTAACGAAAAATCAACCACAGAATATATTTCAAAAATGCTTGGTAAACAAACCATAGCCCACACCGAAATATCCATCACCAAAGGACGTAACGGATCATCATCTAAACGCGAGAGCTTACTTGGACGTGAACTGCTTACCCCCGATGAAATAGGCAGACTTGACGCAACACAATGCATCTACATGCTACGTGGGCTGCCACCCGCCCTGTCCCACAAACTCGCACCAATACCAGAGGTAGTGCCTTACGCATACATCCCACCCAACAACACCACGTCGAACAGCCACACCTCACCAGAGGGAGCGCCTTATACATACATACCAACCGCCGCCCCCACTGCCCGCACAGCCGACCTTTAAACCTAACTAACAACGTAAACCAGGAAGGACACTCTCATGAACACTGAACCCACCACAACCTTTATAGACGAATATGGGTACAGAACAGAAGAATGGCGCAACCACGACGGCAGACTCCACCGGGAATACGGACCCGCCATCATAAGCTACAACCCAGACGGCAACATCTATAGCGAAATCTACTACCAACACGGCAAAGAACACCGCGACAACGCACCCGCACACATCACATACAACCAAGACGGCAACATATCGAGAGAAGCCTACTACCAACACGGCAAAGAACACCGCGACGATGGCCCCGCACGGATCGAATATAACAGGGACGGCACCACATGGAGTGAAACCTACTATCGTGAGGGGCAACTCCACCGCGACGGCGCACCCGCCCACATCACATACAACCAAGACGGCACCATATGGAAAGAATACTACTACCAGAACGGCAAAGAACACCGCGACGATGGCCCCGCACGGATCGTCTATTACGATGACGGCACCATATGGAAAGAAGAATACTGGCGCGACGGGCAACTACACCGCATAGACGGCCCCGCCCGCATCGAATACTTCGATGACGGCACCATATGGAAAGAAGAATACTGGCAGGACGGGAAACAATATACGCCCACCACACGGGACGTAAAAAACACACTCAACACAAAACTCGAAGCGATTAAACAGCGCAACAACACGAAAACACCCGTCGTAAAACACGACCGTAAGCCAGGAAGGACACTCTCATGAACACTGAACCCACCAAAACCTTTATAGACGAATATGGGTACAGAACAGAAGAATGGCGCGATAATGAAGGGCGATTACACCGCGAGGACGGCCCGGCATATACGCACTTTGACGAATATGGGGCTATTGACCGTCAAGATTATCGTCGTCACGGGTTGTTACATCGTGAGAACGGACCGGCATATATTGAAAGTTACCCGCAAGGCCCTATCCGCTATGAGGGCTACTATATTAATGATGATTTACACCGCGAGGACGGACCGGCATATATTGAATATGACATCGAGGGCAGGGTTATACGTGAAGATTATTATGTCAACGGCTTACCCACACCAACACCCGAACTTGCACCAGTTCATGATGAACCTTTAGGGCAAGCAGATAGTGTTGATGCAACACTCGATGGGCAACACGGATCTACCCGTGAAGGCACACCATTAGCCGAGACTACTCGATCTGTGTTTGTTGACCTTGAGGATATGGATAATGTTGATACGAAAGAACTAGCTCAATATTTTTCTTCCCAACTGGAAAGAAAAATTGAGAATCTTGCATCGTCTACCGACCCGGAAGAATTCAAGAAATTCTTAGAACTCCAAGCAGCCCTTCCTGATTATTCTTTCCGTAATGCTTTGCTTATCGCCAGCCAGCAACGCCACCGTGGTCTAACCGTTGGTGAACCTGTTGCTGGATATAAGAAATGGGCAGAAGTGGGACGGCAAGTAGCTAAGGGACAAAAATCTATCCGTATTATCGCGCCTTACACGAAAAAACTACCCGTCGATAAAAAAACCAAGAAAATTCTCGACAACATAGACGGTGTTGACCCCACCACCTACACGATGGAAGATCGCGTAGTCGGGTTTAGAGCCGTCCCAGTGTTTTCCTTATCTCAAACAGATGGGGAACCCATTAACCTATCTCCTTATAAGGTTGAACTACTCCAAGGCGACGGTAATGATGCTGTATATAACCACATGGTGAGTTTTGCTAACAGTCACGGGTTTAGCGTCAAGGATGTTCCGTCTGCTGGAACGATTAACGGCGCAAACGGGCAAACAAATTATACGACAAAAACCATTTCGATACGCCAGGACATGTCCGCAGCCCAACGCCTGAAAACACTCATTCATGAGTGCGCCCACATGCTACTTCACGACCCTCAAAAAATAGGGAATACCTATCATAACCATCGTGGACGATATGAAGTTGAAGCTGAAAGCGTCGCTTTCACTGTCGCCTCAAGTATTGGGATAGACACGAGTGATTATTCTGTTGGTTATATCAAGGGATGGGCGCGCGGGGATACGAAAGTCTTTACAAGCGTGTTAGACACCGTGCAAAAAACCAGCGTGAAAATTCTTGACACGATGAAAACTATTCAACCAAGCATTACCCACACTCCACACCGCACGGTTGACGATGTGAAAACAACGTTCAAAGAAAAATTGGACACGATTAGAGAAAATAACGCGGAACGTAAGAAACGCGTGCAACAACAACGCCGGAAACAATCATGGAGACGATAATGAACACTGAACCCACCAAAACCTTTATAGACGAATATGGGTACAGAACAGAAGAATGGCGCGATAATGAAGGGCGATTACACCGGGAAGACGGCCCCGCCTTCATTGACTACTACCCGGACGGCACCGTTTATCAAGAAGACTACTACCAACACGGCAAAGAACACCGCGAGAACGGACCCGCCCGCATCGAATACTACCCAGATGGCACCGTATGGAGGGAAGCCTACTACCAACACGGCAAAGAACACCGCGACAAAGGCCCCGCCACCATAAGCTACAACTCAGACGGCAAAATCACATGCGAAGCCTACTACCGCGACGGGCAACTACACCGCGACGGCGCACCCGCCACCATAAGCTACCGCGATGACGGCACCGTTTATCAAGAAGACTACTGCCAGAACGGTAAACTACACCGGGAAAATGGACCCGCACGCATTTTTTACAACCAGGACGGCACCACACGGCACAAAGAGTACTGGCAGGGCGGGAAACAATACTACGCCACCACACGGGACGTAAAAAACACACTCAACACGAAACTCGAAGCAATTAAACAACGCAACACAAAACGGCAACCCACTATGGAACGTAAACACGGAAGGACACTCTCATGACACAACCAACCAAAACCTATTACCCCAACGGAAACATTGAATATATTGCATACACCGTTGACGGACAACTCCACCGCGACGGCGCACCCGCCGAAATCAACTATGACCCCGACGGCATCATCGCCTACGAAGCCTACTGGCAACACGGGCAACGCCACCGCGACGGCGCACCCGCGCTCATCAACTACCGGGAAAACGGCAACATATGGCGCGAACAATACTGGCACGACGGCAGACTCCACCGGGAAGACGGACCCGCCGAAATCTATTACAACAAAGACGGCAAAATCACATGCGAAGCCTACTACCGCGACGGGCAACTACACCGCGAAGACGCACCCGCCGTTATCAACTATGACCCCGACGGCACCACACGGATCGAATACTGGCGCGACGGTACATCTTACACGCCAGGTGTACGCGACGTGAAAAACACGCTGCAAGAAAAGCTAAAAAAACTCGAAGAACAGCGCAAACAGCTCAACGCCCGCATCCAAAGAGAAAAAGCAAAACTAAACCAACAAGCCCGCAAAGAACGAACACGCCGACTAATACAAGTAGGCGCAATCCTAGAATCGAATCTAGGAATCGAGTTCACGGAAGAAAAACGAAACCAACTAGCCCGGTTTCTACACCACAAATACGACAACGGCATTACAGGCGCGCAGCGGGTGCTAGAACAGATTTCACGAGAATCGGCAGAACCGATTTCATGATTTCCCTTTACTAAATCAGCCTTCCGACACGGACTAAAAGAACAAAACAATCATTGAGACGATAACGACCACTGAGCCTACAACCTATATACGTTTGTGTTGCGAAAGTGTTTTCGTCTAGGTTGTCAACATTTATTCAAAGGCGCGGGTAAATAGTTCTGTAATGAGTGGTGAGGTAAGGGCGGAGCCTTGTTGCCCATACGTGTCGTGAAGATAGTGAACTATTGCGTTAAAAAACTTGGTGAAAGCATCTTTATCACCCGTACTACGTTCGTATAGTTCACGCGCACCAATAATACGAATATCGGGACGTGTACCAAAATCACTAGGTGCCCATTCTCTATCCCCAGTAGGATGTTTTTGTATAACTTCTACCAGATAGCATGTGTACTTTTTATATTCCGGTAAACGTTTTGCCTCCATAAATTCTTGATAAAGTTTTTCTTTACCAGAGGCGTTTAAGGTGTTGAATTTATTTTTAACATCAGCGATAACAGGTTGTTGTGTTACCCCAAAAGATCCTTCATGGACAACATCGAATCTTTTACCCGACCCGCCTAGTGACTGCCAGCCAGGAAGGAATCCAATCATTGCCTGGTGAAAGTCACCTATAGCATTACTCAACGCTTTATTTGTTTGACGAATTACTTCTTGTTCTAGCCATTGTTCAACACTTAGGCGTGTTAACGCCGCCTCGAAAACAGTAGCAAAAGGATCAAGGACGTTTTTGTGAATGTTTTTCGTTTCTTTTGCCCGGTGAACCCGGTCAATAACCTTATCAATCTCTTTTTGTAGCACACCCTCGGGGAAGAAATCTACCCCATAAAATGTTGAACCCATGAGTTTAGAATACAATCAGAAATAAACAACCACAACAATATTATGTAACCCTTGCATATGTAAGGGTTACACAATATTGTTGTTAGTATGACACGTGTACATATTTCAGATGCTGCGAGAATGATGAGTGTATCTATTGATACTTTACGACGTTGGGACAAGGGCGGGATTTTACGTGCTACCCGCAATGCTCAAGGAGTACGTCAGTTCAATCTTAACGAAATTCACCATTTAATGAACCAGCGAGCACGGCGAACAGACATGTCTGATCAGCCTGGCATGACGTTTCTTTCTGATCGAGTACCCAATGGGCTGACTGCTATAGATTTATTTGCAGGTGGCGGGGGCACTGCCCTTGGGTTATCGAACGCCGGGTTTACCCATTGTTTGTTATCTGAGATAGATGAAAATGCGGTATCGACGTTACGGTATAACAAGCCTGAATGGAATGTTGTTAGCGGGGACGTACAGAATATTGATTTTCGTTCTTATTATGGGAGGGTTGATCTTGTTGAAGGTGGTTTTCCATGTCAAGCATTTAGTTACGCGGGACGTTCGTTAGGGTTTAACGATACTCGCGGAACACTATTCTTTGAATTTGCCCGCGCTATTCAAGAAGTAATGCCGAAAGCATTTATTGGTGAAAATGTTAAAGGCTTGCTAAGGCACGATAAGGGTAAAACGTTAGCGACAATGAAAAATGTTTTGAAAGATATTCGTGATCCTCATACGGGTGTGGGCTATAAGGTCGCTATTAGGGTTGTGCGTTCTCAATATCATGATGTTCCTCAAAAAAGAGAACGGCTTATCATGATGGGAATTAGAGAAGATATTGGTAATACAGTGTATTTTCCACGTGAACGGGACTATATTGTGCCGTTGTGGGACGCTATTGGGGATTACCCGCAAGGACCGGGGCAAGAATACCCGGCGAAAAAGAAACACGTTCTTGATCTTGTACCAGCCGGAGGATATTGGAAAGATTTACCTTTAGATATTCAAAAAGAATACCTTGGTGGATCTTTTCATCTCAGTGGAGGTAAAACAGGGATGGCACGTCGCTTATCGTGGGACGAACCCTCGCTCACTCTCACATGCTCACCAGCACAAAAACAGACAGAACGGTGCCATCCTGAACAAACACGTCCGTTAAATATTAGAGAATATGCACGCATACAAACATTTCCTGACACGTGGGAGTTTATGGGTAACCTTTCGAGCCAATACCGGCAGATAGGTAACGCCGTCCCGGTCAATTTGGCTTATTATCTTGGAAAATGCGTACAAGCAGCCATCCAGCCCGCAACACGTCATAATCCCATTATTGCGCCCTTTATCGCCCCGGCACACCCAGAAGAATACATATAACAACCCAAAGGGGGGGGCAACAACTATGGTTGCCCCCCCTTGGGTTGTGGAGCCGTTGCGTGCCGGTTGCGGTGGTTATTCTCCCACGAGTGCGCCGGTGAACTTGTTACTGGATACAACAAGGATGGCGAACACGATAGGTGCCACAAGAAGATTACCAATATTTTTTACGCAATAGCTGAGAATACTGCCGCTTGTTACGTCCGCAAAGTCAACAGTGGAGGGGTTTATTTTTGAATAGAGCACGATCACGATAATCAACACGACTCCATGCAAGATAGCTTTAGCATACCGCCGTAGGAAGGTAACACTGATTGATTTTGTTTCTGGATGACCAATAAATGCTAGAGGTAGTGTCGCACAAGATGTGAGGACATATATTTCAACAAACCGTAAAAAGATCATGACGGTTAACGCAATATTTGCTACACACGCAACAATCCAGGGAAGGAAAAGCAACATGACAAGGAAGAACTGATCATACCAGGACATATTATCTACAACACTTACTAGCCGTGAGACCACATTGGATGTTTTTGATTCTTTATATACTGAAACACTCTGTGTAACAGCTTCACCCACACCTTGGATAGCTTTAAGAATCATGTCGGAATTCTTGATAGCAATAACCATTAACACGAGTTTGAGCATGACACCAGCAACCAGGCGCACACCCAACTGTCCATCCCCTTCTACACGGCTTGCTACTCGGGCAAGCTCAAGTGAACAAATGATTCCCACAATTATTGCAGCAACGGGTTTCACACCAGTTTCATTAATAGATGTTGCCATCGTATATGCTGAACTGTTATAGGACGCGGCGCTTTTCATGAGATCGGACGTATCAACAGATGTGCCTAGAATGAATCCAATCATACTAATAATTGCGTCTCCCATAATTACCCTCCTTATCTTTCCTAGCCATTAATCCGTATATATTCCGGGCTGCCATATACAGGCCCTATTTTTGTTCCACTAGCGGGGTTACGTGCAGCAATATGTTGACCGTTACCTAAATAAATACCAACATGACCGGGCCACCACACCAAGTCTCCTGGACGTGCTTCACTAGCAGAGACCCGCCTACCTGCGTTTCTTTGCCCACCCGATGTACGAGGAATGTTGATACCTTTTTGTTTATATACCCACTGTGTGAATCCTGAACAGTCCCACCCGTTAGGTGTTGTACCCGCTGCCTTATAGGGTCGCCCTTCACCCGTTAACGCGATAGCCGCAATTGAACCAGGATCAGTATTAATAGACGATGGAGCCGTCCATCCCGTCTCATTTCGTGGTGGGGCAACCGGGGCAGACATACTTTCAGCGAACCTGTTCACGTCCCGTTTAATCTTCGCAATATAGTTACGAGTCTCCTTGAAAGGTGGAACCCCTCCATGCTTTTGAACATTATCTGGACCCGCATTATAAGCAGCAAGTGCCAGATCGAGAATATCGCCTTGTGCTTGACCGGCACCAATGAGACGCTTCGCGGCCGTAATATGTTCACACATTAAGTGTCCTTGCGAAAAGATCGCGTCAGCCGGGTTATTAATATCTGCTTTACCGTCACCATCACCATCTTTGCCCTTTGTTCTCCATGTACCAGGCATAAACTGGGCAATACCTTGCGCGCCCGCGTGAGATGTTGCTGTGGCGCGGAACCCTGACTCGGCATACAGTTGGGATGCGATAAGAGCCGGTGTTATCTCACTGCAAATCGAGCCAGCCCGCATAATATGTTGGCGGTATTGGTTAGGAACACCCTTCAACCCAACCGCAGTCATGGCACTACCCCTGCTAGGACCTTTCCATGCCCTACCAGCCGGACCGCCCCCGGGCGGGTGTTTACCCCGCGCCATCGCGGGGCGACCACCAGGTGCGCCTTTAAACTCGGGGTTACGCTTAATCACTATCTTCCCTGACGATATATGTCCTTTAACACGAGATAACGGGATAGATTCTGCATAATACTTACCAGCACCATAATTTTCCGTAACAAGTTCCCCACCAACCACGCCATACACAACAGCAACATGACCGCCATACGAGTCATGTCCCTCAGTACCCCGGACAAATGAAACAATATCACCATATTTTGCTTGTGAAGGATCACTAATCGTTTCCCAACCAGGAAGCCCCTTACCCCAATTTTCTCCATTCCCACTCCCAGCACCGCCAGGGGTGAGATTATTGCGCGTATATTTCCACGGTTGCTTCGTCGCCCCCATCATTTTATTCACGCGCCAAAACGCAAAATCTGTACAGTTCCCATAAAAATATTGAGTAGCCGGATTGGCACGTTGAGGTGGAGGTTCCTTACTAAAAATCTCTTTACCAATAGCTTTCCAGTCGCTCGGATAATCATCAAACCGTCCCGACTGTAAAAACAAGACAGCATCCTTCGCGGTAGTAAATCGGGGGTGGTAATCATCATTAACCTCATACTGGCTCGCTGTTTCTTCGCTCACTTTCGCATAAAATAACCAGTTCGTGATGAACGTCGGTAAAATACTGACAACCACCAGGCATATCATCATTGTGACCAAAACGGGCAGTACAGCCGGTAGAGAAGCAATAGATGTTCCGATAGCTTTAAGTACAGCTATCACTGACCGCACGGCAGTAGATACCGCTTTACCTGCCATACGTATAGCTTGCTGACTATTTTTGAGCGCTAGTTTCACCTTACGGGCAGTTTGAGGCATACGTTGAACCATGCGTACATATTTTTTATACGCATAATTCGCGCCCTTGCGCACAACATACCTGCCACCTTTAGCCACACCCTTACCCGCATACTTTAAGGGTTTACCCACACCAAACTTCACAATAGGTTTCGCGCCATAACGGTAGGTAATCTTCACCGTTTTACTAGCAGTCTTTGTTGATCCCTTCAACAACCCACCAGTGATACGTTGACCAGCAAGACCCACCCCGCGCCCCACAAAATCTTGTGGATCGTGTTCCTCATCTAACTGGCGTAAAGCACGCGAGGCTTGCCCGATCCTATGTTCTGGACGGATGTGCTTGCTGATTAGTGAGGTAGAGCCTGAGGGCCGTATAGAGAACTGGCTCATGACGAACCCGCGTTTTTATGTACATCCGAAACACTATCTCGTTCTATAGGCGAGGGAGAAGACGTGGACGTATCAGGAGGTGTCATAAGTGTTATCCCTACAATAGGCTCATCCCCATTAGTGAACGTTTTACTATCGTTTGACCCCCAACACCACAATGCGTCCTTATCATCGACAACACACGTACCAAAATCGGTTGCCATCACACGGACAGCCTGGCGGCTATTGGGCAGATGAACCTCACGCGCCCCCGTTGCTTTATCGCCTTGCTTACCCGAACCTAGCTGGCCCGCATAGTCACTACCCCAACACCACAATGACGTACCCTCATCTTGTGTGATAGCACAAGCATGGACAACACCAGCCGATAGAGACACGATCTTTTTACCCTCAAGTTCTTTCACGGCGGTAGGTTCAACGTGGGAATTGGGTTGTTGACCGGCTTGACTCCATCTGTTGTCCCCCCAACATGTCACGCCTTTACCGGTAGATGCACACACAAAATCTTGACCACCCGCCAACAAAACTACCTTTTTCATAGGTATCTTGTTGTAATGGCTATCGCCTTGAGGTATGCCGAGTTGACCGTGGGTGTTGCTACCTACACATTCCACACCATCTTTTACGACGCTACACGTGTATTTATCACCGCTAACGGATAGATGGGAAGACACATCGTTCTTATCAGGTGTTTGTGGGCGAGTTGCGGTTGTGCGGGGTTGTGTTGGGGTTGGCTTATCCGTCACAGTAGGGGACGAGCCTGGTGTAGTGGGATGGAAGAATACCATCCATGCAGATATGCCGATAGCTATCAGTGCCGCAAGCGCAACACCAAGAAAAATTATAGTTTTTTTCCAATCCCTTCCCTCAATCCGTTCTAACTCCACGTCGTGTGACTCTATAAGCAAAGATGAAGGTTCCATATACTTCTCCTCATTCTCGTTACCCTCAATAATGTGGTGAGTAAACTGTCCAGAATACTGTTCACTATCCACAGGCGACTCTGACCTATCCATCATGTGAGGGCCCGCCCACTCGGCTCTCACCACCGACGAAAGAGTCGAAACGGGAATAGGTGTTAAACCCGGCTTTACCTCAGACGTAGGATCTGGTTGAGGGACAGGCGCAGGACGTGCAGAGCCAGGCTGAGGCTTCGGCGCGGGGTAAGTATCTGCCTGGGGTGCAGGGTTAGCAGGTTGAGTGTCGGGAACCGGAGTTGGAATAAACCCTTCCGGCACTTGTGGGACCTTATATGTGCCAGGACCTTCTTTCAGCGCCGTAACCGCCCACACCTTCAATTCTGGATATGCGTTACGGTGGTGCATGAATCTTTTAAGGCTATTCTCGTCCCAACACGATTGGCGTTGAGCCATCTCATACAAGTCACGTGGTGTAGCATTATCCGGAATATTATTCTTCATGATATTTGCGCCTCCACTTCCCTAAACGTCGTACTAAACACCTTATAAATGTGGGAATCCCTATCCATTGTGTTATCGAACGGGATAACAGACGGGCCCATACGTAACAACCCGTTACCAGGCGGGGTATTCGTGAAATATTCGCGTTGTTGGGCAGACAGCGAGAGTAAATCCACTAGCGCATCGGCATCTGTTGACTGTTGATTGAGTAAGAAAAGCCCGTCAGCGTTCGATAGCATTAACCGGGCACGGTCGTTAGCGAGTAGTTCTTCAATATTTTGGGTGATACCCGTCGCGGCAGCACCCCATTTACGTACACGCTTATAGATCGCTTGACAATATTCTGCTGCTTTATCGTTAGCAAACAAAAGATGGAACTCGTCAATATATAGCCAGGTGCGAACCCCGCGGGACTTGTTGTAAGCAATCCGACTCCACACCTCATCTAACACAACCATCATCCCGAAAGTCTGTAAATCCGACGAAAGATCGGAAATATCGTAGACGGTAATACGGTTGCGTCGGTCAATGTTTGTTTGACCGCTAAACCCGGCACCCGATCCTTCTTTCGTGTACATTTCAAGCTCGACAGCAATTTCTTGTGCCTCACTTTCCTCATAAGAGGCTAGTTTTTCACGTAAATCATTCAACGTGGGCTGATTATCATACGCGCCCGATAAAAAGTCGCGGTACATTGCCCCCGCCGCCCTATCAATCAAGGATCGTTTAATCGACGACAACCCATTTACGCCACCCAACAACACTTCACACAACGTCACAACATATGACGTTTTTTCACGGATAGGGTCGCCTTCACTCCACGCAATATCAGTGTTCAATGCTAACGGGTTAATACAATCCGTACTACCACCACTAATCACCACACGGTTAGCGTGAAGTTCACGCGATAACGGCACATATTCTCGTTCTGGATCAATAATAAGAATCTCGTCATGAGGGCGGCGCAAAAACAGTTGCATCATTTCAAACTTGGCATGTTGGCTTTTACCCGAACCAGACGTACCCAAAATAAACGCATTAGAATTCATGCCCTTGGTACGATCCGCAGCAATCACGTTTTTAGATAGCGCGTTAAGCCCGTAATACATGCCACCCTTCACCATAAGTTCTTGTGTCGTGAACGGCACCATCACCGCGCCCACAGCCGTAGTAATAGTACGGGCTATCGGGATACGGCACACCCCTAAAGGAAGGATCGCGTTAAACGCATCAATCTGCATATACCGTGTGTCCTCCAAAGAACACGAATGTTTACCACACACACGCCTGATACGTTCGACTGCCTCATCAAGTTCATCATTCGTTGTGGCACACACACCCACAATGATCGTTGCCGAAAACAGTTTCTCGTTTGACTTTTCCATCAATTCTCGCAACGCCACCGCTTCACTATACGAATGCTGTAACTCATGGCTCATATGTTCTTCACCCAACCCTTGCTTAGCGAGCTTGCGTTGAGTGTTCGAGCGTTGAATATCCATCGACGCGATCTGGCGTTTGACCAACGCCAACCCTTCGGCTTGATCAATCGGCTTTAAATGCAGAGATAACGCACAATCCAAAGGAATATCCGTGATTTCTTTAATCAGCCTGTCACTCATCCACACGGGAAGGTCACGTAAAATCATCATCTTCCACACCCGTGTACCCTCACTCGTGACAGCCAGCCGATCCTTAGCTTTCACATCCATCACTAGCGGGGCAATAATTTCTTTCGTGGTCAACCCTGAACCCACCATGTCTTCATACGTGAACTCGCGAGCCAATGGACGTAACAGGGACTGGACCAGATTCACGCGCTCCACGCCAGACAGTAAACGTGCTTTACACCCACCCACGCTACGTAACAACGCCTGATCTTCGGTCGCCAGGCGTGAAAGCATCGTGCGTGCCTCGTCCTCGCTCTCCGTTTTTGTTGTCAACGTAATAAATTTCCGGGTTTGAGTGTTCCCATGCGACGTGACACGATGGTTAATCAGATTATTGTAGTCCTGGCGTTGCATATCATACCCATCACCACGCATATCCATACGAATATCTGCAGCCACACGGTCAGCATCTAACACACGGTTAATCACACTAATCTGTATATCCTGGCCCGCTAAATGCCCGTTCAAGAACCGGGCATAACTTTCCACAATATTTTGTTGAGTTTCTTCGGGGGCAAGCTGATATGAAATATCTTCCAGCTCTAACGTCACGCTATAACGACCGTCCCCTAAATACGCTAAACCACTATCCGCTATCCCCTCATATTGGATAAGCTGGGCTGTGCCCATACGTGACTTTTTCTCATTATTACGGGCACGTTGAATAGTTTTCTCTGTTTTTTTCTCACTCTTTGTTTTTTTCCGAACGTTTTTAACGGCTCTTTTCCCACGCGCATCGCCGGGCACGTTCTTTACTGTCGATATTTTTCTTGACATGTTTTTCCACCTCCACTGTTTCTAAAACAAACACTTTTCTACCCCGATACCAGGTGCGGATATACGCGAAATATTTTTCTACCGGCAACCCCATAGGGCGCACCCAACCCAACGCGCCAATACCAACACCTAAACACGTGGTGAGAATTAAACCTAAATCTGTATAGCCCAACCAGAAACACCCACCAAACACGGTGGCGACAACCGGGAGTGTAATCATGACAATCCCGAGTTGCCGCCACGTTAAACCAAAAATAATCTTTGGTTGGTATCCGGTCACCTCACGTGGCACACGAACTTCCAAAGACATAACTCATCATGCCTTTATATCGCGACGCTTTTAAACAGTGCCGCGGCGGCAATAATCATGCCACCACCCACCGCTTGCCACATACCCGACTGGATCTGTTGACCGTTTTGTTCTTTCAAACCACCAGCCAACACGATAATTCCCCACACCGTCCAAATACCACCACCAATAATGGCGAACTTGGAAAACATATCCAGGGCTTGAGCGAGCATATTCATAACAGATTTCCTTTCAATATGACGTAGAACAATAGAAATGTTTTATTCAGCAGCGTGCCGCCCGCGAGATTTTTTAGCCACACCGCCACGACCACGGATCTTTAACCCCACACCAGCGCCAAGCAAACCAACAGAAGCCAACGCAGGTAACATCACATCACCCACGCCCGTCTCAGGAAGACGTGCAGATGAACTCGATGCGGCTACATGCCGACCAGTGGACTTATACACCCGCGCAGATGAATAACCAGTATCCACACGGGACGTATCCTTGTGCACCACACGTGGCGTGGAAGGCGCTACCGGGTTAACAGGCTGGGATGGCTGTGGGGCAGGATCAGAAGGAACCGGGCTTGGCTTGGGTTGAGGCGAGGGAGGAATATCAGGCTCCACCGGCTTCGGATCCGGCTTAGGAGCCGGAGCAGGAGGAGTATCCGGTTGAGGAACCGGATCAGGAGCAGGCTGAGCGGGTTGTGGAACCGGATCAGGCTTAGGTTGAGGGGTAGGAGGCGTGTCACTATCCCCACCCTCACTAGGAGCCGGAGCGGTGGCGAGTGTCCCAGCCACTGTAGGCAAGCTGGATGCAGACGCGCGAGTAGTAGAATATGTGGTCACGTTTTGTGGCGTGTCACTATTAGACGTGTCTGCATACGCGGACGGGGCGAGAGCTAATGACGCTAACCCGGCAGTAGCCAGAGTGGCGATCCATGTTTTTCGCTTCATGATTATGTGTCCTTATCTTTTAACTAGGTGCGGCTATCTGCCGCACGTGAGAGTTACACTCCAAAACAGCAGTTGTTGGAGTGGAAAAAATTGGGGTTAACTGTTCAAGCGCAAGATTGCTTGCCTCATCAACCGTTAACGGCGTATCCGATACCACCACCGCGCCCACGCTATGATCATGGTCGCCTAACGTAAACCGGAACCGCAGATCAGCTTGTTCAAGTTCTTTCAACACGCCCCGAATGTCCCGTTCTCGCATACCACGACCTTTAAACGACCTATATCCAGGAGTAATCACACCCCCGGAAAGTAGCGTGACTAAAGCACCCAAAGCAGCCAAAGAAAGATTTTTCCGCTCACCCACTTCGCTCATATCGGGACAAGTAATATGACGTATCACAACATCACACATAGGGACTCTCTTTCACGTATGGAACGCACAAGCGTTGAAGAAAGATATGAGAAAGGGTGTGGGGAGAGAAAGGGAAAGTTTATGGAGAACAACTTTCTTTCCCCACACCCTGTGAACTACACCATATGGATTGTCGAGTTTGGTGTAGTTGGATACGCGGGAGATCCCATCCCTTTAGTTGTGACAGGCAACCAAACTATGAGGAGGAAACATGCGGACCTCCCACGCACACCCAAAACCAACCTAGTCTTTAACGACTACGGCAGTATCGTCTTCTACCACATCATCGGTTGTTTTACGACGCGAACGTGCTTTCAACGCCACGCCCGCACCAAACAAACCACCAGCAGTAGCGATACCCGCAACAACACCCGTCACGCCCGTATGAGCAAGGGGTGGCGGAGTGGGTTTACCTTCAACTGTTACGGTCTGTTCAGTGTCTTTAATATCATGATGGACAGAAACAATATCGTTGCCATCCTTCACATCTTCAAACACGACAACCTTTTGACCTTCTAAA
>NZ_ATUY01000013.1 GCF_000420445.1 Actinotignum urinale DSM 15805 | reverse complement strand
TTCATGCAATTCTCCACCTGGAGTGCGTGTGTTTTTCTGCGACGACGATAGTCTCGCCACTCATCGCAGTTTTATGTGTAGTGTTGTAGCTCTTCAGGACTTATCTGCGAAAGTTCGCCTTTTTTCAAATAAAACTGCCGATCAGCTTGCCGAACAAGATACGGATCATGCGTCACCACAATCAACGCAGCCCCACGCTTGCGAGCATACGAGACCAACAACCCACACATCTCATCACGAAGACGAGGATCCAAAGACGCCGTCGGCTCATCAGCAATAATAATCTCCGGATCATTGACCAACGCACGAGCCAACGCCGTCCTTTGATACTCCCCACCAGACAACGTCGATACCCGCCTGCCCACAGGAACACCCAACTCCCCTAACAACGACACAACCCGAGAACCCACACCAGCATCACTCACACCACCATCCCTTACCTTGGTAGCATCAGCATTATCCAAATCATCTAGCGTGTCTTTCTTACCCCGCGTATTCATCCACACCGGTAACAACACATTTTCCTCAGCAGTCAAATCATCCAACAACTCACCATTTTGGAAAATAATCCCCATATGACGACCCCGAAACACAGCAGACCTCGTCCGAGAAAAACGATCCACACGCCTACCCAACACCGTAACACTGCCATCTTCCGGACGAATCAACCCCATCACACACGAAAGCAACGTCGTCTTACCCTCACCAGAACCACCAGAAATCGTCACATACTCCCCAGCCCCAATAACAAGATTCACATTCGACAACACCTGCTTCTTACCAAAACGATGAGACACCCCCTCCACACACACCACAGGCCCACCACTCAACACAGACAAACCCCCATCATCACCACCAGCCAAACGCTGACCACCCATACCCTCAACACCAAACACTGATTCTTTCATCACACACTCACCTTTCTTCATTTCTCTCAACAATAACCCTGCCAACCAGACCCCTTATCCAACAACCGCCATGCTGACAAAGTCTTTGTCAATGGCGTTGTTGGACACGACTAGTTGCGAATAACACCCCAACAATACCCACAAGAAATATCACACCCACAGCCAACAAGATCCCACCAATCACCATACCAACACCACCAACAACACTATGATCCCCAGAAGCAATCATAGAAATCGGCATAGCCAACACAGAACCCACAACAAGAGTAACTCCAGCCACCACACCACCATTCAACACCGCTACCAGGCGCGGTAAACCACCCGTCCCATACGCAGAATCCAACCTCACAACCTTCCGATGCAACTCGTTGTGATCACGACGAGACGACACCAACGTCGCCCCCAACAACACAACCGCAATAACACCCGTCCCGATATACAACCACCTAAACTGGAAAGCCTCATCATAGGCACCCACAATCCACTCCTCACCACCAACCTTAGGTTGCACAAAAGGGGAAATCTTTTGAGATACCGCACGAACCATCACTAAACGATCAACAGGCGACTTATCACGATTAAAATAAATACTGCCAACATACCCCTCTGTCGACCCATAAGTCTGAAGAATAACATCACGCGTCAACTCCCCCACAACCTTAATCTCATACAAATCAGGACCCAACGCAATCTGTATAAACTCAGGCAAATGACTCACCCTATACGTCTTACCCGCAACAAAACCCCACACACGCAACGCCTCTGAAGAACCCGATACAAGACGCAACGGAGGCCTATACACCCGTCCCTCATCACCAGAACCCTGCGAGCCTTGCCCCCGATCATCTCCCTGCACGTCTTGGCGCTGACGACTTGACAGTTCTGGGGTAGGAGAATAAACCGATATTGACACATACGGTGGAATATCCAAAGACTTCCACCGCCCCTGCCCATCAAAACGCTCCTCATAATGGGGAAAAGTAACCAGAGCCACTTTGTCATCTAGTATTTTTATATTATTTTCAATATTTATAACGTACGCGTCACCCGCCAATGCGAACGAGGCAGAGGTAACAGCCAAAACAATTAACATCACACCATTACGAACCACTCTCGCACTACCCCGACTAGACACACAATGCCGCCCCACAATAACCCAGGATGCAGACTGCTTCTTATGCGCCAACCACACAGCCAAATTTCCCACAACATGAACCACATACCGACACATATACGGAGCAAACACCAACGCCGTCACAACCGCAGCCCAAAACCAGAGAAAATGAGGGGAATTTACATTAGCCCCCTGAACAGCAATACGTAACTGGTAAACAGCCTGGATAGAAAACCCACACACCGCAACAAAACCAACCAACGCTAACACACGATCCAACCGACCAAACGCCACCTCATACGGACGATTAACCCGAGCAAGCTTATGCGGAACAGTGCCAAGGAACATAACCAACAACCCAAGAACCACACCCGCAATCAAATACGTAACATACGTTGACCATGCAACCCACGTATCAATACGACGAATAGTAAACTGCGCACCAGGCAAAGGAACATCCGCAACAAACAACACACCAACACACACAACAGACAACCCCAGCGCTGTTAAAATCGGCCCCCGTAACCTCCTCCACACTAAACGCTGAATACGCCAGGGAGTAAACCCTATAATCTCCAACGTCGCCAAAGACTGCTTATGACCATGCATCCACGTCCGCACAACCGTGTAGAACAACACCACCCCAGGCACCACAAGCACCACAAGCCAAAACCACACCACATGGCGCTTCTCAACACGATCATTGCCAAAAAAACCCGGATCGACAGTGCCCTGACCCGGTTGGATTTTATTATCAGTCCACCCGTCCCCCATTGCTTCAGTTGGCCGATATAGCACAAATCTGGATGTTGCAGAAGGCGTGCCCTTCGCATCTAAAACCCCAGCAAACGTACCAAACCTTGCCTCTAACTCTGGAACAAAATCTTGTAAATCTTCCGATACTTTAAAGGAACCCGGCTCCTGCCAACGGCTATGCCCAAAAGGAGCCGGAGCATCTTCCTTAGCTGGCACCATAGCAAGAACATGCGTAGTTCGTTTCCCCAAACTAGCGAAATATATACGACATTTAACATCCGCTTCTTGTGAAGGAACCTCCCTTGTTAAACCAAGTTCAGAAATAAAGGTGTCCCGGGCTTTATATGTACTATCCATCACCGCCAGGGCTAAAGGCGACAACACGCACAGCATCGTACTCACCACAACAAGGAAAGCAAACATCCTTGACGGACGAGGCAAAGCCCGGACACACCACATACTATTCCTCCTTCGCTTTACCAGCGATTATTCCATTCAGAACACAGCATTGGTCTATAACCCCGGGAAATACACGCCTGAACTGCCGTAATAGTTCTTCCAGCATTTCGCGATGCCGTAGAATTGCAACCCGAATGATTACTCACACCACCACGACGATTACCAGGAATAGAATAATTTGCTCTCGTACCCTGATTATCACATCTCGTATCTTGGCTATAAACCACACTCCCCCTGGAATATGCCACAGAACCAGGTATCTCAGATCTATGATTTCCAGCAACAGCGGCGTATGAACCTAGCGAAATTAACGTCGCCACACTAACAACAGCACCCATAATCTTTTTCATAATCATCACTCCTTCGTGATTGCTAAGTAGTTAAACCCAACGTTTAAGTTAGGTTAATGGTATCAAGTAATTTCATTCGAGTAAAGATTTCTTATTATGCGTGTAAAAATCCCCTATCCTGCCAATAATTAAAGATGGGCTACATGCATAGATAAGTAGTGGCCATACAAGTTGTGGCACGCAAGAATGAAAACCCGGATTCCCTTCCTACTTGTTGAACAAAGAAAAGGGAGTTCTCCAACGGCGACATGGCTCCCATTACGCGCAGGTAACGTATAACCGGCAACGTATACGAAGACACTTACACAATTCCACACCGATCCTTCTACTAGAACGGTTGGAAATTTTCACGATAATTACCTGAGAATATTAATTCTGCACGTCAATAGTTTTCGTGTTGATACCGCGAAAATAAAACACAAATAAGGGCGACTCTGCGTTGTACAGGGTCGCCCTTTTGCGTGTCACTGTTTATCTTTTACTTTCCTTGTTCTTTTCTACATTACGTATTTTTTTCGACGACGCTAGCCGCTACTTATCCTTCATTTTGTCCACATAATCAACGACGGCTTTGGCTACGCTGCGCCCTACGCGTTCGTCAAAAGCGCTCACAATTACGTTATCTTCCGTGGGGTTATCGATGAGACCAGCTAAAGCGTTAGCGACGGCTAGGAGCATTCCATCGTCAATGGTCGTTGCGTGTGCGTCAAGTAAACCACGGAATAAACCGGGAAAAACAAGAACGTTATTGATTTGATTCGGATAATCGGAGCGGCCTGTGGCAACAATTCGCGCAATTCCGCGCGCAACCGAGGGGTCAATCTCGGGAACGGGGTTTGCCATAGCGAAAATGATGGGGTTGGAAGCCATGGATGCCACGTCTGTTGCGTCGATAACATGAGGGCCGGAAACGCCAATAAACACGTCCGCGTCACGAATAACCTCATGAATATCGCCGGATATGCCGTGCGGATTCGTATGCTTACGCACCCATTCCTGACCTTGATTCGCAACAGTTTCTTCAGTGAAAACGCCGAGCGCGCCCTGGCGATCAACACCGATAATATCGCGCACACCGTAAAGGCTGAGCAGGCGAATTATGCTGACCCCGGCCGCTCCCACACCGTTCACAACAACTCGGACATTTTCCGGGCTCTTCCCCACAACACGCAATGCATTAATCAACGCGGCCAGGCAGACAACGGCTGTGCCGTGTTGATCGTCGTGAAAAACGGGGATATCGAGTTTCTCACGGAGTCGCGCCTCAATCTCGAAACAGCGCGGGGCACTAATATCTTCAAGGTTAATTCCCGCATATGCCGGGGCAATAGCCTCAACAATTTTTACGATGTCGTCAACATCAGTGGTGCTGAGAGGAACCGGCCAGGCATCAACGCCAGCGAACCGCTGAAACAGAGCCGCTTTTCCTTCCATTACGGGAAGGGATGCAAGCGCGCCAATATTTCCGAGCCCTAACACTGCCGTTCCGTCCGTTACAACCGCAACAGTATTGGATTTCACGGTGTAGTGGCGGGCAAGCTCCGGTTTTTCGGCGATTGCCGTGCAGACCTGCGCAACACCGGGAGTGTAGACGTGAGCTAAATCGTCGGCGTTATCAATGCGCGCGGTGGGCGTGAGGGAAAGTTTCCCGCCTTCGTGTGCAGCAAAAACTTCTTCCGTGAATTCTTCTGGAGTCCTCATTATTCCTCACTGTTGTGTCATGTGAATGAAAAACGTGTTGCCACTTTACAATAACGCAAAGTGGCAACACGTTCGATTGCGGCTTTGCCACATAGCTTTGTAACTCTGCCACATAACCTTTATGGCTTAACAGCCTACCGAGTTAAACTCTGGCGCGCTGCCACATAGTCATGAATGGCATAAACCAAAGCACACTACGAAAACAGATCACGCGCGCCACATAATCTTGAGCACCATAAAGCTGGAATTTACCAGGAACAGCTAAACCCCGGCGCGCTGCATAATCATGGCTCGCACCTGGCCGGCGTCTGCCTTGCCCTGGGTTGCCTTCATGACGGCACCAATAATGGCGCCCGCAGCCTGGACTTTGCCACTTCGAATCTTGTCGAGAACATCCGGGTTGGCGGCCAGAGCATCGTCAACAGCCTTTTCCAGAGCCCCTGTATCTTGAACGATTTCAAGGCCTTTGGCTTTCGCAACCTCGCTTGGGCTTCCTTCACCGGCAAGAACGCCCGCCAAAGCAGAACGCGCCAACTTGTCATTCAGCTTGCCTTCTTGAACAAGCCCATCGAGTTCAGCAACATCGGCTGCGCTCACCGGAGCATCTTCAAGTTCCAGCCCGTTTTCCTTAGCGAATCGGGCAATATCGCCCATCCACCACTTGCGAGCACCGGAAGGAGTTGCCCCGGCCTTAATAGAATCTTCAATAACATCCATGGCACCCGCGCTCACAACGTCGCGAAGTTCCTCGGGGCTGAGATTCCATTCCTTAACAATGCGCGCCTTGCGGGCGGCCGGAAGCTCCGGCAAATTCGCCTTCACCTCAGCCACGTATTCCGCAGAGCAAATCACGGGAACAAGATCGGGTTCCGGGAAGTAACGGTAATCGTCGGCATCGGATTTCACGCGGCCAGCGATAGTTCCCTGAATTTCTTCGTTATAGTGGCGTGTTTCCTGCTGAATTTTCCCGCCCTTCGCCAAAATAGCTGCCTGGCGTGAAATTTCGTAGCGAATCGAGTTTTCAATACCGCGGAAGGAATTCACGTTCTTTGTTTCCGTACGTGTTCCGAACGGAGCATCCGGGTTTTCACGAAGAGACACATTCACGTCCGCACGAATATTTCCGCGCTCCATGCGCCCTTCAGAAATTCCCAGCGCACGCACAACGTCGCGAATACCGCGAACATACGCGCCCGCAATTTCCGGGGCGTTCTTCCCTACACCTGTTGCCGGGTCGCTCACGATTTCAATGAGCGGCACACCGCTTCGGTTGTAGTCCACGAGTGAATATTTTGCGCCCTGCAAACGCCCGGTTTCCCCGCCAACATGGGTGTTTTTCCCGGCATCTTCTTCCAAATGCGCGTGTTCGATGGGGAAACGATACTGTGTGCCATCTTCCAGTTCAACATCTAAATGTCCGCCCAAAATAATAGGGGAAACATTCTGGGTAATCTGGTAGGCCTTCGGCAAATCCGGGTAGAAATAGTTTTTGCGTTCAAAACGTGAAAGTTCGTTGATTTTCGCGTCCAGTGCAACACCGAGTTTCACCGCGTATTCCACGGCTGCCTTATTCAACACGGGCAAAGATCCCGGAAGCCCCAAGGATACAGATTGAACATCCGTATTGGGTTCGCTACCAAACTCCACGGGAGCTTCGTCGAAAATTTTTGTCACTGTAGACAGCTCCACGTGTACTTCAAGCCCAATCACGGGATCAAAGCGGGAAACTGCCTCGTCGAAATCCATTAATTCGTCCATTGCTTACTTCTCCCATTCTTTCGCGGGGCAATCTTGTGGAAGCTCCAACCCCAAAGCTTTTTCTAAGGCAAGCCCCACACGGTACATGCGGGCATCTTCTTGAGCGGGAGCAACAATTTGGATACCGGTTGGCAGGCCTTCCGACAATCCAGAAGGCAAAGATAACGCCGGGGTTCCAGCAAGGTTCGCGGGAATTGTGGTGACGTCGTTCAAATACATGGCGAGCGGATCATTCATTTTTTCGCCGAATTTGAAGGCAACGCCGGGAGTTGAAGGCGAAACAAAAACGTCAACCTTCGAAAACGCCGCGTCAAGATCGCGTTGAACGAGGGTTCGTACGCGAAGCGCAGCCCCGTAGAAAGCATCGAAATTACCTGCAGACAGCACATGCGTACCCAAAATAATGCGTCGTTTTACTTCCGGCCCGAAACCGGCCGCGCGAGTTGCCGCCATCACCGTTTCCGCCGTCACAGGGCCTTCCTTCGGTTCAACTCGAATGCCGTAACGCATGCCGTCGAAACGAGCTAAATTCGAGGAAACTTCGGCGGGCATAATCAAATAGTAGGCCCACAGCGCGTATTCAAATGTTGGGCAAGAAATTTCCACAATTTCTGCGCCAAGGTCACGTAGCTTGTCCACAGCTTTATTGAAGTTTTCGACGACGCCGGTTTCGTAGCCTTCACCGCCGAGTTCTTTCACCAAACCGACCTTCATCCCCGCCAGTGGCTTGCTACTTTCTGCAACCTCCAACGCGGAAAGAACCTCAACTTTTTCGGCAAGAGATGTCGAATCGTGAACATCATTCCCGGACAGCAGATCTTGGAGCAAAATCGCGTCTTCAACAGTGCGTGTTACCGGGCCGATTTGATCCAAAGATGATGCCATCGCAATCGCACCGTACCGGGAAACCGCGCCATAGGTTGGTTTTGCCCCAACGGTTCCCGTCACAGCTGCGGGCTGGCGAATCGAGCCACCCGTATCGGTACCAAGAGCCAAAGGAACCATGAAGCTACCTACAGCGGCCGCGCTTCCGCCACCGGAACCGCCGGGAATACGTTCCGTATCCCATGGGTTTTTCGACGGACCATATGCGCTGTGTTCCGTTGAGGAACCCATAGCGAATTCATCAAGATTTGTTTTCCCGACGATGGGGAGTTTCGCGGCCTTAATTTTTTCGACCACGGTTGCATCATACGGTGGTTTCCAACCTTCCAGAATCTTCGATCCTGCCGTGGTAGGAACCCCTCGCGTCACAATATTGTCTTTCACAGCGATCGGGACACCCGCGAGAGGATGCAGTTCCTCCCCTGCCGCGCGAGCCTTATCCACTTCGGCCGCGGTGGCGAGAGCACCTTGAGCATCCACATGTAAAAATGCGTGAACTTTTCCGTCGATCTCCGCAATACGATCCAGGCACGCCTGGGTTAATTCAACCGACGTAATCTCGCCGTTTCGCAACATATCGGCCATCTCGGCCGCAGATTTCATGAGCAGTTTGTTCATTATTCTTCTCCCATAATTTGCGGAACAAGGAACTTGCCATCTTCAGCCGCCGGGGCAGCAGCAAGAACCTCTTCGCGATTCAACGTTTCACCAACGCGATCTTCACGTAAAACATTCGATATGGGGAGCGGATTATAGGTAAATGGAATATCCGGAGTGGCCACACGCGAAACAACAGCAACCGTTTCTTCAATTGCTGTCAAATCGGTAGCCATTTTCTCTGCTTCTTCTTCCGTGAGCGCAATACGAGCCAAACCGGCTAAGCGCGCAACTTCTTCCTTAGAAAATGACGACATACCACATAGTCTACTCGGAAGAATCGTTTTCGGCCCAGTGCGTACCTACATCGGAATGTGAAGAGTTTTTTGCGCGCAAACTGTGTGGGCTCGCCCGCATGAGACAAACTATCCACGCCTGTCACAGTTTCACCGCACCTGAACCGGAAATATTCACCGCTATCGAAACCGATTCTGCCACCGCATTATTAACGGCTACTTTGCAGACCCCTCATCTTTACCGGTTGCGTCTTGCGCCACCGGGACGGATTCCGTTTCCGTGGTCGCATTCGCAGACATTCCGGTTACGCTGTTCGCACCTTTGTTATTGTCGATGACGGCTAGCGATTTATTGTCGACGACGGCTACCGAAGCCGCACCTCGTTCCGCCGGTATATCGGTTCCGCCCATATCGACGTCTTGATACCAGGACGTGAATTTTTCCGCCGTGGAGTCAAAATAGGCACCAGCAGCTAGTGGCGACCCCTGTGGCACTTCCTTAATGTCCATAGCGAAATTATCGCCATAGTTTTCCAAGCCCTCTTTAATGGCGTTATCCATCGCAACCGTCCGATAAACCTGGCGGATAGAATACGGGTCCCGTCGTATTTCAAGATACAAAGAAACGCAAATGAGGATAATGACAACAGCGAAAGGTAACGCCGTGATAACCACGAGATTTCGCAAGGCTTGCAGGGCATAATGCCCACCGGCCAGGAGCATCACCGTCGCAATACCGCCCATGCACACGCCCCAGAATGCAGTCATCCAATTACGCGGGCGAGGATTGCCACTTTCGCTCATCTGGGCATTCACAATAGCTGCAGAATTCGCGGACGTAATATAGAACAACGCGAAAAGAATAACGACGAGAACGGAAACTATTGCGCCACCGGGCAAATTATCCATCATGCGATAGAAGATTTCTTCCGGAGCGGGAAGGGTTCCGACGGTATTATCTGCAGCGAGAGCGGCCTTCGAACACGTTCCCCCACCACATGCGGTGCGTTGCATGAAAATACCTGTTCCGCCAACAATCGTGAAGAAAATAATGACAATAAACGCGGGAATCAGCATAACGCCCAACACAAACTGGCGAATTGTGCGACCACGCGAAATTTTTGCGACGAAAATTCCAACGAAGGGAGCCCAACTCACCCACCACGCCCAATAGAACGTTGTCCAGGCTGAAAGGAAGGCTTTCATTTGCGGGCTTTCCGCAACCGTTGCGGACAGGGCGTCCGGCATACCGCCGATATAGTCGATAATGACGGAAGGAATCATGTTGGTGAGGAACGCTGTTGGTCCGACAACGAAAATGAAGAAGGCGAGGGTGACGGACATAAACAGGTTGATTGTTGAGAGGTATCGAACTCCGCGCGCGATTCCGGAGGCTGCGGAGGCGATGGTGATAATCGTCAATACGGTAATAATTCCCACCAAAACGCCGTTGCCGGCACGTCCAATGCCCGTAATAAGTTCGGTTCCATGCGCAATTTGCATGGCGGCAATTCCGAGGGAGGCGGCGGTTCCGAAAAGTGTTGCAACAATGGCAAGACCATCAATAATGCGCGCGGCCGGAGATTGATATTTTTTCTTAAAAAGTGGCACTATAACGCTGGAAATAAGGGGAAGCCGTCCCTTTCGGAAGGAAACATATGCGACGGAAACGCCCACAATAGCATAGAGTGCCCACGCGTTAATTCCCCAGTGGAGAGCGGATTGGGATAATGCTTTTTTCACAGCTTCTGTCGTTGCCGGGTCAACCGTTCCGGGGCGAGGGGAAAGATAATAATAGAGTGGCTCGTAGGTTGCGAAGAAAATAACGTCGCTGGACAGCCCTACAGAGAAAAGAAGAGCGACCCATGCTTTCATTGTGAACTGCGGTTGGGCGCCATCAACACCTAAAGGAATGCGTCCGTAGCGCGAAAAAGCTAGCCAAAATAGGAAAATTGTCGCCCCTGCAATAACCACGGTGAAAAGCCAGCCAAGGTTACTAATAATCCAATCAATAGCAACAGTTGACGTATTCAGCACGCCTTTCGGGTCGAGAACTCCCCAAATAACGAAGGCGGTGACGAGGACACCAAGCACACTCACCATGAGAATATCGACGCGGTACGTCTTTTCTTTGCGTTCCACATCGATTCCCGGCGCTAAACCGGGGTGGAGGTTTTGTGGATAGTAAGATTCCTGTTCCACCTCGGCCATATTTTTCCTCTTATCCCTTGGGCGCCACCACTGTAGCAACACAAAACTTAAGAATATCTATTATAGAAAGGACGTGATTGTAGCGTCAATTCTGGATTGTAACCGCGACCGTATCGCCCGCATCACAAGAGAGACGCGATTGCAAAGTCCGTTCGGATAGTAACCGCTGGGTATAAACACCCTTCCAACTGTAATCCGATCCGGATAGTAAGCGCTGAGCTCAAACCCCCTTCCGGGTTTACTGTTCCGGCTTTTCCTTGGCTAAGAATACTCGCATTTGCGCCTCAATATGACATCATGTGATAAAGATGTGCAGGCTAGCGTTTCATCGCTACAATACCCCTATGGGTTGGTGGAAAAAAAAATTGCGCGCCCGGGCAAAAAAACGCGCGTGGACAAAAAAACGCATTGCGAAGTGGCTTGCTGTGGGAACTTCTTTGGTTCCTGTTGGCGCAGCCCTTTCCGTCATAGCAATTGACGAAATGCGCAAACGCCGCACCCCCACCATTGATTCCTACCCGCATCTTCCACCTCAGGACGTCGAGCTCAACTCAGATTCCACCACGATTTACACGGGTGCGGAAAGCCTCTACAAGGCAATGCTTGAGGATATTCGCTCGGCGAAAGATTACATTTATTTCGAGTGGTTTATTATGAAGGCCGACGACGTAGGGCAAACTTTCCGCGACGCCCTCTTTGAAGCGGCCGCTCGGGGCGTTCAGGTTCATGTTCTTATTGACACCTGGGGAAATCTTCTCAACCAGCCCATTTCTTTCCGTCACCCCCAGCCTCAACCAAATCTTCACTGGATGAATTTCCCTCTCGTACGTACGGGTATTTTTACGGGACGCACGCGAGATAAGGGACGTGACCACCGGAAGGTCCTCGTCGTCGATGGAAAAATTGGGTATGTGGGTGGCTACAATATTGGTCGTTTATATATTCACGAGTGGCGGGACACCCATATTCGGCTGGAAGGTCCAAGCGCATGGGAGCTCGACACCGCGTTTGTGGACATGTGGAATAACTACCGGAAGAAAAATCATCCTGTCTTGCATCGAAATACGCAATATAATTGGGATTCTGCGGTGCGTGCGGTAACGAATGCGCCTTCGCAAAATGTGTATCCGATTGCTTCACTATATATGGACGCGCTTGGGCGTGCCTCGAAGCGGGCGTGGATTACCATGGGGTATTTCATTCCGGAAGAACCAATGATGATGGCGTTAACAAACGCTGCCGAACGCGGGGTTGATGTTCGGATCCTCATTCCAGAATATTCGAATCATATTTATACGGACTGGGTGGCGCGCACGCACTATGAGCGCCTATTGCGTAGCGGTGTGCGAATTTTCTTGTATCAAAACGCTATGATTCACGCGAAAACTATGACGATGGATGGGCAGTGGTCAACTGTTGGAACAGCGAATATTGATCGTTTGAGTTTGCGTGGTAATTTCGAAATTAATATGTCGATTTATCACCGTGGTTTCGCAGATGTGATGGATAAGATTTTCGAGTTCGATTTGAAAAATTCGCGGGAACTTGACCTTGAAGAATGGAAGCAACGCGGGCGTTTGGCGCGCTTTACGGAAACGGTGTTGCAACCTTTCGCCCCGCTTCTGTAACGCCACCTCTCTACTTTTTTCTAATGTTTTCTCCCGTTTTTCAATAGGTGCTCATCTTTTCGTGCATTTTCTAGTTGTACGACGATACAGCACCCCCACATAATGTGGCTGAAAATACGATATTCCATTAGCTATGCAGTACACGGCTAGAAACACAAGGCGAAGAATAAGGCACCCCAAAGCCCTAAACAGCATACGGACATGAGCAACGGTGAAATCTCGTACTTATTTAACCGGGAATAATTCCGGTGCGTAAAAGTTCTTCAAATTGGACTTCGTCAAGGATGGGTATACCCAGCTTTTCGGCTTTTTGTAGCTTGGAACCAGCCTTCTCTCCCGCAACAACAAGTGTTGTGCTTTTACTGACCGAAGAACGCGATTTCCCGCCATACATACGGATAGTTTCGCCCACGCCGTCGCGCGTGTAGTTCTCTAGAGAACCCGTAGCAACAATGGACATTCCCGCCAGAGTTTGAGGAACCGTTTCGCGAGCGCCCACACCGGTTAAACCGGCCTGCGTGACATCTGCGTTCGCGCCGGGCGCGCCATGAGCGCCGTGCACGCCAGAAACATCAAGTACGCTACCGCCTTCTTCTGCTGGCACATCACTAAAGGTAACGCCCGCTTTCTGCCATTGTGCAATAATGTCCTCGTGCCAGTCCTCGTCGAACCACTCTTTAATCGATGTGGCAATAACGCTACTGATTCCTTCTATTGCGCCGAGGTCTTCCACGCTCGCGTTGCGGATGTAGTCGAGGCTGGAATATTCGTCAGCTAAACTGCGTGCCACGGTATGGCCAACATGGCGTATAGATAGCGCAACAAGTTTTCGCCACAGCGGTTGCGTTTTTGCTCGGTTGAGGTTCTCCAAAAATGCGCGGGTATTTAACGTTGGGGCTATTTCCTCATTTTTTTGCGAAGACGTCGTCCACGCTACACGCGCATACTTGTATCCTTGTGCCACGACGATTCCGCCAGACTTCTGCGTAAAGGGCGACCATGAAAAGACGTCGCGTAGGGATTCTTCTGTCACGTCAAACAACGCGGCTTCCGTTTCAAGAAGCGGCTTTTGCGGGCTGGGTATACCCAGCTGTTCGCAGATTTTTTCAGGAATAATAGCTTGGCTGTCAACAATGCCGCCGTCGTCATCAATAATTCCGCAGTCTATCGCTTGTTCGGTTGTTAAGCGGAGACGACGAAAACCGCGTCCGTTATCATCGGGAAGGAAAAGTACGCCACCTGTTGCGAGTGCCATGAGGGCATCGCGCCGGTTTGCGTCCGGATTGGACAGCATGAGCGCGGTTTTTTCACCCATCCCGTCCACGTCAAGCGCCTTGCGTGAACCAATGTGGGTGATGCGTTCGACGAGCTGTGCAGGGCAGGATTTTTGATTGGGGCAACGGTAATCCAGGTCTTTTTCCTGGGCTGGCGCAAGCTGCGTTCCGCACGCGGGGCACGCCTTAGGCATATGCCAGACGCGCTGCATTCCATCACGCTTATCCACAACTGGCTCAACGATTTGGGGAATAATATCCCCGGCTTTGTGAAGAATAACGATGTCGTTAATCATGAGGTTTTTGCGTTGAATTTCGAACTGGTTGTGAAGGGTTGCCCGCTGGATTTCGCTACCGTCCACAAAAACGGGTTCCAATACGGCGTAGGGTGTTGCGCGCCCGGTTCGCCCTATTCCCACCTGAATATCGAGAAGCCTTGTTTCCACTTTTTCCGGTGGATATTTGAAAGCAACAGCCCAGCGTGGCACACGCGAGGTGTATCCGAGTTTTTCCTGATCTTCTCGGTTGTTGACTTTAATAACCGATCCGTCCGTCCCGTATTCGAGGTCTTTCCTCTTCTCCCCTATTTTTTCGACGAAATCGCGTATTTCTTCCCATGTGGTGACGTCCTGGGTGTAGGGGGAAACGGGCATACCCCACTCACGGCATTGCCGATAGAAACCTTCTTGGGTTCCAAGGTGTTTGGCTAGTTCATCACTGACCCCGCTAAGCGCCCCGATTCCGTGAGCGATAAAAGATAGTGGACGTTGCCCGGTAACTCGGGGGTCTTTTTGACGCAGGGATCCGGCAGCCGCATTGCGGGGGTTAGCGAATGTGCGGATGCTTGAGATCTCGCCAAGCACACTTTTTGCTTTTGCGCGAAGTTCCTTTAATTCTTCCGAGATGGCGCCTTTCTTAGCTTTCATCTCTTCTCGTCTTTCTTTGCGCGCCTGATATTCCTCAAGTGGCATTTCTTTTTTAGCGCGTTTGTCTTTGCGTCGTTCCTCGTCAATATCTTCAATATCGCTCTGGAGTTTCTCGATACGTGAATGGAGTTGATGGAGCTGATCTTCTAAATCTGCCTTTATCTTTTTTTGCCCTTCGTTAAAAGGCTTAAATTCTTTGAGTGGCATAAACACTTCACCGCGAATTTCCACAACTTCCGGGATTGTGGAACCGGAAAGATTTTGAGGAATAACGCTAATATAGGCAACATTTGCGGTAACGTCCTCGCCGGTTACCCCATCGCCTCGCGTGGCCGCAACATCTAAATGCCCGTTCACATATCGAAGATTTAACGCCAATCCATCGATTTTTGCTTCCGCAGTGTAAACGGCGCCTTGCCCAACCTGCCGGGCAACACCGTCGTACCAGTCCCGTAATTCGTCGTAGGAAAAAACGTCTTGGAGAGAATAAAGGCGTTCAATATGTTCGACGGCTTTAGCGTTCGGGTCAATAGGCGCACCAACCGTGTGAGTGGGTGAATCTTTGGCCTCGAACTCGGGGAAACGCGCTTCAATGGCGCTCAATTCGTGGCGAAGTTTGTCGTATTCGTTATCGTCTATACCGTACTCTGCCGTATTGGTGTACAAAAGTTGAGCGGTGCGTATTTGTGGCGTTAACTCGTCGACGCGCTTGCGGGCGTGTTCTTTCGAATATGTAGAGACGATATTCTTGTATCGCGCGGCAAGATCATGGTGATTCACTTCCTCTTTTTTCGCGTCCGTAGAATTATCTTGCCCAGTATTGCCTACAATCTGCCCACTAACGTCTACAATCTGCCCACTAACGTCGTCGAAAGAAAATAGGGTACCTGAAACTGAAGATTTATCACTCACGCCATCTATTGTCTCATATAGATTTTCGACGGTGTCCATAGCGTGAGGCGATGTTGACATGTAGGAATGAGAAAATTGCTCAATGTCACACGGCTACTACCTTTACCTTAGGGGCATTCTCTGCAAATATTGATAATCTGCCTAAAGCTGATTAATGGAGGAAGTTTAATGGATTGGCGTACACGCGCAGAATGTCTCAGTGAGGATCCCGAGCTGTTTTTTCCGGTGGGAAGCTCTGCGGCGGCAATCAAACAAACTGAACGCGCAAAAAGTATCTGCCGTTCCTGCACTGTTGTGCACCAGTGCCTTTCTTACGCACTCGAAAACGGACAAGATTCTGGCGTGTGGGGCGGACGCTCCGAAGATGAACGTAAAAAAATGCGTCGCAAAAAGACAATTATTCACCCCATTACTAACAGCGCAGTGGTGTAATTGAGTTTCACGGGCTAGTGGTGAGTGCGCTAGTCGTTAGTGCGCTAGTCGTTAGTATCGTCGTAATAATTTAAATCGATAACGACATCCACACGGGTTCCGCCCTCTTCGCGTTTACTCCATGAAATTTGCCCGTGCAGTTCCCCTTCAACAAGGGTATGAATAATTTTCGTTCCCAAACCGGAAGTCGTGTTGGAGTCGGGGAACCCAACACCGTTATCTTCGACGGACATACGCAAAATATTTCCCTCACGGTGAGCTTTCACCCACACATTTCCACCATGCGGGACTCCGTGCTCCACGGCATTGGATACGAGCTCATTCACTACCATAGCAAGGCGGGTAGCTACGTCCGCACCCATTTTTCCAAAATCGCCTTCGATGCTACTTTGGACATTCGCCCCCGTTGTTGCGATATCCGTCGCCATAGAGACAATTATTGAGATAACCTTTGAAAATTCAACGTTTTCGTCAATGGATTCGGATAAAATTTGGTGTACGACGGCAATGGTTTCCACGCGGCGCTGCGCCTCGGAAATAACCTCGATTGCCACCTTATCTTTTGTGCGCCGTGCCTGCATACGAAGTAGCGCAGAAACCGTTTGCAAATTATTCTTGACGCGGTGATTAATTTCGCGAATAATGGCGTCTTTACTCACCAGCTCCAGCTCGCGTCTCCAAATTTCTGTAATATCGCGGGAAAGAATCACGGCTCCCTGGCGTTTGCCATCTTTCGTTAACGGTACAGAGCGTAACGAAATAACAGCTCCGTGAAGTTCAAGTTCTGTTACGCACGAAGCTCTTCCCATAAGGACGACGGGAAGGGCGTCGTCGAGCACCGTCGTCGCGTCAATACTTGAGGTGATACGCTCCGCAAGTAACTGTCCCTCAAACGTTGCGCGAATCCCTAAACGGTGGAAGTTTGATACGGCGTTTGGGCTGGAAAACAGCACGGCACCTTCGGCGTCGATATGAGTAAACCCGTCTGTAACGCGCGGAACACCGTGCCGCAAACCGCCGGGTGTTCCCTCCAAGGGGAACTCGCCCGTCGTAACCATGCCGAATAGCAAATCTTCAATTTCTTGGTAGCTCGGGTGACGGAGCACAGTTTCTTTGCGACTACGTTGCGAATAAACCGCGCACATCACCGCAATCACGCCACCTTCGGGGCAACGCACCGGGTAGCCGTCGTAACGTAGAGCCTGGATTTTAGTTGTGTCAGTTTTCCCGGTTTCCATAATGCGATGGAAAAACTTTGAGGTTTCGGGATCGAACACAAGGTTGACAACATCGTTATCTAAAGCTGTGGAATTTGTTGCTGGACGGCAGGCCGCCACAATAATAAAACGCCCCTCGCGTTCCGGTACAGCAAGAATAAGATCAGCAAAGGAAAAATCTGATATAAGTTGCCAATCTCCGACCAGGTGATGAATATGTTCGCGACTACGTGTTTCAAGTTGCGATGAACGTTCCAGCATGTTGCTCAATGAAGGCATGTTTAAAGGCTACACTGCCACACGCTTTTCGTACACATAATATTAGATTTCCTGTGTGCGGTTCTAACAGACGTATCTGGTTGCGCGGCAATGCTAAATCATCCGGTTCCGGCGTTAAAAATGGTAATCGGCGGCCCTTAACTCTAATCTTCCGGTTCCCACATAAAAACTAGAAATCAGTCACCCATTAAAACTCATATTCGCAGGAAACTAAGTCGAACCTAGAAAGCCAGCACAATACCTAGAATTTAGGGAACCCAACACAATATCCAGAGTTTAGGGAACCTTGCACAATATCTAGAAATAAGGGAACCCAACACAATATCTCGAGGTAACAAGGAGCCTCACCGTTAACATTCGGACAGTTTTTCATACAATGTTCTAGCTGATGTAAACTTTTCCGGGTATAGACGGGCACGTTTACTGAATAACTTACATCAGATTCGTTCCCCACACTTCCTAAAGCATTTCGGGGATGGCGCTATACCAATAACGCTCCCTCCTCAACATTCACAAGGGAATTTATGACTTCTACAAGGACAACAGCGGATTCGAACGGGAAACCGAAAACCGATCTCCACCGGAATTTGACCTCCGGGCAAATCGGCATGATTGCTTTATCTGGCGCGTTGGGAACCGGGCTGTTCCTCGGTTCGGGCGCAACGGTTGCATTGGCCGGACCTGCCACTATTCTCTCCTACGCGCTTGCCGGTTTGCTTGCGCTCGGGGTTGTGTGGGCAGTTGCGGAAATGGTTACCACCCATCCTCTTCCCGGCGGACACGGAACAGTTACCGCATCGTATGTTGGAAAACTCGGTGGCTTTCTTGGTCGCTGGAATTTGACGGTTACAGCATGTGTGGCAATGGGCGCAGAAGTGACGGCTTCGGCAACCTATCTTCAACGTTGGTTGCCCTGGCTTGATCGCGGTACAGGCACTGTTCTGTGCGCACTTTTCATTATTATTTTGAATCTTGCTGCCGTGAACTTCTATGGTTTTTCCGAATACTGGTTCTCCATGATTAAAGTCGTAGCAATTACCGTCTTTATTTTGTTGGGTGTTGTCATGATTACTGTGGGGCTCCCCGGAAAAGAAGCGACGGGAGTTCACAACCTCGTCGATTACGGCGGTTTCGCTCCTTACGGCGTTGTTGGTATTTTGGCAGCAACCTGTATGGCAACCTTCTCCTTCGGCGGTATTGAACACGTGAGCGTTACCGCTGCAGAATCCGGGAACCCGACGAAGGATTTCCCCCGCGCAGCCCACACAATGATTTGGCGTCTCCTTATTTTCTATATTGGTGCCATTAGCGTTATCGTCATGATTCAACCGTGGACGGTAACTGCCGAACCTATCCACGATATTTCCCACAGTCCTTTCGTAAAGGCCCTGGATGCCGCGCATGTTCCTTACGCCGGCGATATTATGAATGCAGTTCTTTTAGTTGCGGCTCTTTCCGCAGCAAATGGTTGCCTGTATGCCGCTTCTCGCATGATTCATTCTCTCGGGGAATCCGGAATGGCTCCACGTTTTGCCGCACACACATCCCATAATGGTGCTCCACGTAACGCTGTTGCACTGGCGTCTATCGGCATGCTTATTGCCTGCGTTTTAGCTATCGTTTCACCAGAATCAGCTTTCGCCTATCTGTTTGGCTGTGCGACCGTTGGCATTTTGACAACTTGGACCATTATTATGGTCAGCCATCTTGCCTTCCGGCGCCGTCGTAAAGAACTCGGACTTCCCGAGGCGATGCCAAAGCTATGGGGCGCCCCGTACACAAATATTGCGGTTATTTTGGGATGCTTTGGAATTATGTGTGGCCTGTGGTGGTTGCTGCCGGTTGCCTGGTATGCCGGCGTTCCTTACATCGCGATTTTGTTTATTTCCTACGCGATTCTTCACCGTTTCGGGCATATGGATACGCCAAAGGATTTGGCAATGGAAGAAAAACTCGCATTAGAGAGTGCAACAGCCGATACTGTAGATGAAGGACAAGCTACGGACACTGTGGCCAAAGGACAATAAAGAGTTGAGGGTAAGTAATGAATTTTTCGGACAGTTACGGGGTTGCCACGCCCGCGCAGAAGGTTCTCGACGCACTCATTTCTCCTCAACTCATGGAAAAGCGTATGAAGGAGCTGTCTGTCCCCAGCTATAGCTTCACGCAGTCGGATAATGAATTGATTCTTCATTTTGAGATTCCCACGGATAAACTGCCGGCAATGGCAACGAAACTTCTTGCGGATAACACCGACCTTGATATTCCGTTCCTTCGTGAGGGTTCTCGTGTGGTGAGTGATATTAATCCCCCGAAACTTCCCGGTTCTGCGCGTATTGTGATGGATGTTTGTTGCGACGACGAAAACTCGTCCACCGTGACCGTGAGCGGATATGTGAAAGTTGGCATTCCATTCTTCGGGAAGAAGGTCGAACAACTGATTGTCGAACATGTTGGGAAAGTAATCTCCCTCGATGCCGACATCGTGCGTAGCATCGTTACCGATACTGAGGATTAACCCGCCGGGCGAGGCAAACCCCAAGCACACAGAAAAAAATCAACAACGCTACACTCTCCCCGCCGGGGCGCCACGGCACAGTCGCCCCGCCCCGGCGCTACAACGTGCCCCTCACGCTCCTGCCCAACGTCGCTCATAGAATATTTCGGGAGCGTCTAATATTTCGGAAGCGCTGGCAGAAGAAAAACGGTACAATCACTGGGAAGGTTTAGACCGGAAGGAAGCCCATGATTAACCGTCAGTACGAAGATTTACTTGCCGATGTTCTCGAAAATGGTGCGCACAAAGGCGATCGCACCGGCACAGGAACACTATCCGTGTTCGGGCGCCAACTTCGCTACGATCTACAAAAAGAAGGTTTTCCGCGCATTACGACGAAATTCGTCGCCATGAAATCCATTAAGGGCGAGCTTCTTTGGTTCTTGAAGGGTTCCACCAATATTCGTTGGCTCCAGGAGCAGGGCATCACGATTTGGGATGAATGGTCCGACGAGAATGGCGACTTGGGGCCGGTTTACGGTTATCAGTGGCGTAGCTGGCCCACCCCCGACGGCCAACACATTGACCAAATTGCGCGCGTTATTGAGGAGTTGAAAACAAACCCGGATTCGCGTCGCATTATTGTCTCGGCATGGAATGTTGCGGATTTGGATAATATGGCGCTTCAACCCTGCCACGCTTTCTTCCAGTTCTATGTGGCGGACGGAAAACTTTCCTGCCAGCTCTATCAGCGTAGCGCCGATCTTTTCCTTGGCGTTCCCTTCAATATCGCCTCGTATTCTCTGCTCACCCACATGGTTGCCCAGCAGGTCGGCTTGGATGTTGGCGAATTCGTGTGGACGGGCGGGGACTGCCACATTTACATGAACCACATTGAACAGGTAAAGGAACAGATCAGTCGCGAACCCTACCCCTTCCCCACCCTTGAATTGCGCAAGGCTCCGTCGATTTTCGATTATCAGATGGACGATATTTCGGCAACGAAAGGCTACCAGCACCACCCCAAGCTCAGCGCTCCCGTGGCTGTCTAAAGCACACAACGCAGGAAAGGACTCCCATGCTTCTTGGAACGATTTGGGCGCAAGGACATAATCGCGGGATTGCGGTCGGGCACAAGTTACCGTGGCGTATCCCCGAAGATTTCCGTTTTTTTAAGGAAACCGTGAGTAACTGTCCCGTTCTTATGGGGCGCGTGACGTGGGAGGCGTGTGGGCGCAAACCCCTCCCCGGTTGCGATACATATGTTGTAACACGTAACGAAAACTACGAGACTCCCGGGGCAACGCGCTGCTCGACACTCGATGAAGCGCTAGGAAAATTGCGGGAAACACAGGCACCGATCGCCTGGATTTTAGGTGGCGCACACATCTATGCTGAAACCCAAAAATATTGTGACATCTGCGTCATCACCCACGTCGATATGACCCCGGACAACGCGGATGTTTTCGCTCCACAGCTCGACAAGGATTGGGAAACGTGGGCACGCAGCCCACAAACAGGTTCCTGGCACACCTCAACAAACGGAATCCGCTACCGTTATGAAGTCCTCACGCGCCCCGGAACCGCGGTGCCGCGCGGGGTTTTGCCTACTGTCCCGGATGCGTCATTTTTTAATACCCTCTAGCGCCCACCCATTCGTCGTTTTCGGATACTCATCCTTCACAAGCTACTCAAAATAGCAACACGCGAATAAAACAAACAGATTTTTTTATTCGCCCGGATGCGTCATTTCTTCAAAATCCACCCACTCGTCGAATTCTTGAGAGGTAACGTAACCGCTTTGCACGGCTGCGTCTTTCAACGGTAACTCTTTTTCTTCCGCAAGTTTCGCTATGGATGCGGCCGCATCATACCCAATATGTGGGGTGAGAGCGGTGACGTTCATTAACGAATTACGTAAGTGCTCCTCAATAATTTCCTTGTGCGGGGCGAGTCCTTCTACGCAATGCGTACGGAAAGAATCCATGCCTTCCGCCAATAATGTGAGGGATTCCAGCACATTCCACACCATAACTGGTTTATATACATTCAACTGGAAATTCCCCTGGCTTCCCGCGAAAGCCACCGTCGTATCATTTCCCATCACTTGTGCGCACACCATGGTGAGCGCCTCGCACTGGGTGGGATTCACTTTGCCGGGCATAATCGAGGATCCCGGCTCGTTTTCGGGAATAATCATTTCGGACATTCCTGCGCGAGGCCCGGATGCGTACCAGCGAATATCATTCGCGATTTTCACAAGCGCCACCGCTAGGGTACGTAACGCTGCGGAAAAGGCCACAACGGAATCGTGGGAGGCGAGGGCCGCGACGAGATCGTCGGCCTGCCAAAATTCAATCCCCGTTTCTTTGCTGATGTTTTCAGCGGTAAGACGCCCAAAATCCGGGTGTGTATTCAACCCGGTTCCCACAGCTGTTCCGCCAATTGCCAGCTGATGGAGAGGAAGTTCTTCGCGGCGTATTCCCGTCAGGGCGTGGCGAAGCTGAGATGCCCAACTGGAAACAACCTGATCAAAACGAATCGGCGTGGCATCCTCTAAATGGGTGCGGCCAACCATAACAATATCGGGGTAACGTGCAGCAATGGAGTCAAAACTGGCGATAAGCGATTCCAGGGAGGGATAAAGAATACGCCTTACTTCCTCCACAATAGCGACGTACATCGCTGTTGGGAAGGTATCGTTCGATGATTGGCCACGATTAACGTGATCATTGGGGTGAACGGGATGTTTTCCACCCCGCTCTCCACGAAGAATTTCGTTAGCCCGGCTAGCAATAACCTCATTCGCGTTCATATTCGACTGCGTTCCGGAACCCGTTTGGAAAATAACGAGAGGGAATTCTTGCGTGTGCTTCCCGTCAATAACTTCCTGGGCGACCTCCGAAATTACAGATGCTATAGGGGCAGGCAGGATACCGAGGGCCTGGTTCGCGAGTGCCGCGCTTTTCTTTAACACGCCCAGTGCGCGAATAACCGGGGTAGGCATGAGGAAAAGTGTGCGTCCAATGTTGAAATTGTTAATGGATCTTTGTGTTTGGGCACCCCAGTAATGCTCTGCAGGAACCTCGATTGCGCCCATGGAATCGTATTCTGTGCGTGTTGTCATACTCTCAAGGGTAGCCTGAACCGGTGGATAATTTCTGGCATGAGGTTGACACCACGGTAGAATGTTTTTACGACGACATAGAGCTGTTGCGTACGTAGTACACGTACATGTGTTGCCGATGCGCGCCTGGCATCTTTAAGGTTGGCATTATCGGTAAGATGTCTGGGCGTGATCATTACGGATAAGACACACTCATTCAGAGTAGTGTGTGTTAGCGTGTATGGAATGCTCACCCAACATGCACGGCAATGGTTTTTAAGGTTCTGCGCTATTTTGGCAACATGTTAGTAGGTCAGATTTTTCTGTACGGAGGGAAAGTTTTATGGCACGTTTTTCGGGAGCGGCAAGGCCTGACGGCAACGCCACTACCCCGTCAGAAAATACCTCGACTCAGCCGTCGTCATCTTCTCCTTCCCACCAGGCATCCCAGGAATCCCAAGCAACTCAGGCGCCCAAGGCAACTCGTTCACGTCGAGTAGCTCGCTCTGCGTCGAAAAAACGAGCGCGTGAATCGGGTTCACTTGAGCAAGAGAAAAACGCACCCGGAACGCTTAGAACTACGGAACCTACAGAAGCTACAGAACTTACAAAACCTACCCGGGGGCATCGAAACGCAACACCCAACCAAGATTCAAGCACGCACCGAGAACGACTAGGAACCCACCTGCAAGAATCAACACATCACGCTCCTCACCACCCCTCTGGAAGTAGAGTTGCTGAACGCTATCAGAAAAGGCGCGGGCACGCATTAGATAATTCGACACATTCTGCGCTTCTCGACGAACTTGCGGAACTTCGCAACAAACATGAAACAGAAGTGCGCGAAAAAACTAAACTCACCGAAGAGAAAACCCGGCTAGAGAATGAAAAATCTCGTCTGGAAACCGAACTTGCCCAGGCACGTGATTCAATCACCGAATTGGAGACCACAACAACCCACCTCAATGGGGAACTTTCCCGGCTCCAAAATGAAATCACAACCCACGATAACACTATGATGTACAATTCCGGTCAAATAAAAGCCTTAGAATTGAGCGAAATACGCCATCAGGAGGCGACAAAACGTTCAGCCCAGCTGTTGATGCAGGTACGAATGTTAGAAAATAAGTTGACGGAATCGCGCCGTACCGTCGCCGATATGCAACGGGAGAATAATCGGCTCGCTGCAAACAACACTTTGGATACGGCAACGGCCACCTCTACTCTCAAGGCAAGCCACACCCGCGAACTGTCGGCTCTCAACGAGCGCTACCATGAAGCACTCAAAGATGCGGATAAATTACGAGAAGATATTGCCAAAATCCGTGAAAACAACCAAAAACAGCGAGATGTGGAGGATAGGCTTCGGAAGAAACTCCTCACGCAGTATGGAATTAGTGGCGTGTGCGCAATGCTTGCCGTCGTCTGTGGAATTATCGCTGTTATTTTGTAGAAGGATAACGAGGGCCACACATATTAATCCTTCCGAAATCGCCACAAACGTAAGATTCCTCACTCATATGTTTCACCACTCCAGACGTACAATTAATCCGGAAAATCGTGCGAATACGAAATAGCACCACACACGAAAATCGAAAACTAAACCCACAATCGAAACCGTAAAACAAAACCCGAAAACAAAACTAGCCCCACACTTACTGAGAGAACACGCACTGGAACCGCACATGGACATGCGCACATATCGAACACGCCGGCTTATGCTCACCTCAGCCAGCTTCGTTATTTTTTGCATTGGTGGCGTCAGCACCCTATCCGTGATTTTGCCAGAATTTGCCGATATGCATGGATGGGAGCAAACGCATCTCATGTGGGTCTATCCCACGTTACAAATTTTTTTGATGTTGGGTGGCGTCGTTTCGGGAAAACTCATCGAAAAATACGCTATTTCGCGGGTTATGGTGGCTTCCGGCATTATTTTTGCCACCGCCTGGATTATTGCGCCTTTTCTCACTTCTCTCCCACTGTTTTATGTTGTTTTTTGTACGCTTGCGGGTCTGGGAGCCGGCCTTGCCTACAGTCCCTGCCTGGCAAATGCCCAAAAATGGTATCCGGATAAAGGCGGGATTGTTAACGGCATCCTTGCGACTATCAATAATCTATCCATTGCCGCAATTTCCATGGGATTAGCTTCGGTGCTCATTCCGTTTTTTGGCTCCTCCACCGCCAGTATCGTCACCGGCGTAACCTATTTACTGCTCATGGGCGGGGTAGGTGGTTTTTTGCGAACGCCTCCTGATTCTTGGCGTCCTGCGGGGTACATGAATCCGAGCGACGCTAACTCCAGCGCTTCGCGTGGCATATACGGCGACCTCACCTCGCGAGAAATGCTACGGACACGTCGCTTCTATCTCATGTTTGCTATTATGGCTTTCGCTTGCGTTTCGGGCGCAACTCTTTTGGGTGCTTCCGCTAGCATTGCGCGCACTCAACTCTTCACAAATCCTGATTCTGAGCTCGCACAGTCTTTTGGCGGTTTTGCTGTTGCCGCCACAACGATTGGTGCAGCTGTGGGCAGTTTTATTATCGGTATTTTTTATGACAGGTACGGCGGGCACCGTTCACTTCTCTTGATTCTGTGCACCACTCTCGTCGCCCTTCTTGTCATGTCACAAAGTTTCACTCCTCTACCCTTTTTCACCGCAGCGGCATTTTTAGGGCTCTGTTTCGGAGGAATTTTCACGATTTATCCGCCATTTCTCGGGCATCTTTACGGCAGAACACACCTGGGGAGCAATTGGGCAATCATGTATCTCGCCTACACTATATCAACGTGGCTCACCGCTCCCCTGCTTTCTATTCTTCGTCGCGACGAGGAGGGGCAAGAAACCTATACCCTAACTTTTTACGGTGCCACTATCATCACCACCGCTGGGCTTCTTCTCACTGTTGTTCTCATGCTTGCCGTGCGAATCCGCCACGCTCTGCGAACGCTTCGGCGCCTTCTGCGTTTGGAAAACCTTGCCCAGAACCTCGCTTTACGCAGTATCGCGACGCAGGCCAAAGATAACGACACTTCCACAGGCCCCAAGAAACGTCTACGTTCCTACCTGCATGCTTTACATACCAAAAAATTAACCCCGCGTAAAAAGAATCGCGAGCCGTAAACCACTATTTTCGTCGTCGTTTTTTACCGATCCAGGTAATCGAATCGTCTTTTTTATCCAACCAGGAAATATTTTCGCTCGAATTTTTTGCGTTTTTTGTGCCTCCCCACATGTAGGCATGTTCGAGACCGAAACCGTCGATGGCGAAGCGGGTTGTCCGCGCAATATGTGAATCTTCCTCAAGGAACGATTCTCCCTCGTTGAAAACTTCGATGCGGTGTTGAGCCTGCAGGGAACGCCAATGCTGATATTGTTTGACGGAACGCGGAGTGTAGACTGCAGGGTCGGGAAGTTTACGAACCCATTTACGCCATGCGTAGGGCCACACCACACAAATGCAGCCCACCAGGGAACCTAAAATTGTTTCCACGATTCTTTCAAAGATGAAGGCTCCTTCGTGAAGCTCCACCCCGAAAGCGTCGGATGCAAGAATGAAGGACATCATGGCGACGGGTGCAACGAACATCTGCCCTATCGCATAGTTTCGTGCCATGAATGATTCCGCAACCATCTGTGATAGCCCGATAATAAAAATCATCGCCCAATGATCGTGGACGAAATACACGAGGGCAGCTATAAGGAAAGTTCCGGCAAATGTTCCGATAATTCGCTGGAATCCGCGGTTAATGCGAAAACGGGTTGAATGTCCCATAAGCGGAACGACGGCAGAAACCATTGCCCAATGAGGACGTTGCAAACCTAAAGGTTGCGCAATCTGGGTGGCAATTAGTCCGGCAATAGCGGCGGCGATAAAAAACCACAGGGATTCGTAGAAGAGAACGCGGTGTGGCGGAAGAGGCTTGCGTTCCACGCGCGCAATGAGTGGGGAACGACGCGCCTTGCGGGAAAAGAAACGTGAAGAAACCCCGATGACGAGGGCGAAAAGCATGGTGTAGATTGAAGCGAAGGCTGCGTCTTCTACCGGCGGCATTTTAGGAGTTGCAACAATCGAGGCAAACGCGAAAATATGAAACATGCACCCGGTTGGCCGCAACTGCATATAGCCGGCGGCAAGGGAGGAGAAAAACGCAACGACCGCTGTTGCAAGGACTACCATCACGGACAGTGGAAGCGAAGGAACTCCTAGAACGCCTTCATGACTACCTATTTCATGCATTTTTTCTTCGACTGCAGGATCGTAAACCCAGGTGGCGAACCACATTGCAGCCATCATTACGGCAAACATGAGAACACCGGCAAGAGCCTGCATAGGGAATCGAACCTTGTGCGCCATATTTTTCCCGTATACCGCAATAAACGCAGAATATGTTGTAAAGAGTGCAAGATCCATGCGCCCCATTGCCCACACCACTGCGATGGGCACCATCATGCAAATCCCGAAGCGTAACCCAACTTCATGGTCGCGATTATTGGGTTTGATAGTAAAAAGCGACGGGAAGGGGTTAATCTCGGAGACTTTAACCTTTGTCAAAGGAATAGTGGCGGACACTTCAACTTTCTTTACATCATGAGCTACGATGTTTCGCCAACCTGCAAGATTCTATACCTGCGGGTAAGGGCTTTTTCGATTCTATTAATTTTACCAATCCAGCAGGCGTAAGACTATGGTGTGCAATACTGTTGGTTCGTGGTTTCCCCATAGTGGCCTCACTGTTACACGCATTGCTGAACTGTGCTGTATTCTCTGCTTTTTGTGTACAACGTCTATGATCTGTTGGTTTTTCCACGGGACTACTTTACCCAAATGCGCAGGCAATGCAAGAGTACATAGGTTTATGCCGATTTTAGGCGTAGTCCCCGTTTTTCCAGAGTCGCACTTCCCCGGCTTCGATGGATGCTGGGACGTCGATAATGCGCTGGTTGCGTGAACCTCGGAAGGCGAGGTCGTGGTAGAACTGTTCTTGAATGAAGGGGCCATCCACAAGTACGTCAATATTGGCGAGGAGCATACGTTTATCCGGGGTTTCTGCCATGAGTTGCTCCCAGGTGTAGCCTGTCCAGCTCCAAATTGTGCGGGTGTTTCCAAATTTTTCGCGAAATGCGCGAACCAGCGGTAACAGAACGGGTGTGTTCAAAAAAGGTTCTCCGCCTACCAAAGACAGCCCGTGTACGTAGCTGTTTGCGCAATCTTTCAAAATGCGTTCTTGGAGTTCTTCCGTGTACGGTTCGCCGTAGCGGAAATTTTGCGACGCGACATTGTAGCATCCTGGGCAGTGGAAGGGGCAGCCAGAGACGTAAATCGAACAGCGTACGCCTTCTCCGTCCACCATAACAAAGGGCTTGTAATCGGCGACGTACATTTGGGAAAGTTTTCGACCGTCCCATGCTCCCGGCTTTCGTGGTTGACGCACTCCGAGCGTTTGTGCTTTTTTGGGGACGACGACGCCATCTGCACCCTCGCCGCAGGGTGTTGATATATCTGGTTTTTCATCCCAGGTGTCGGGCATAATCCAGCTATCGGGAATGTTTTTCCATACGCCAGCGGGCATCGTCACTGAATTTTGGCGTGTGTAAACCGCGGGGCGGCTGCGTGGTGACGCAACCGCCCCGGAGTTGAGCATGTTAATCTGCTTCAATGTCCCACCTAGGCTGTTGGACCGTCCATGTGCTTCACGCGGGACACGATTTCTTCGTGGCGTCCATGAACCATGGGGCGCTTCTGGGGGTTACCCAGGTAGCCACAGGTACGCTTGACAACATCACAGGTGTCTGGATCCGTGTTACCGCATCCCGGGCATTTGAATCCGTCAGCCGTGGGCGCAAAATCGCCGTTAAAGCCACATTCGTAGCACTGATCGATTGGCGTGTTTGTCCCAAGATAGGCCACCCTATCGTACGCATAATCCCAGACGGCTTCGAGAGCTTGCGTATTGTGTGTGAGCTTGGGGTATTCACAGTAGTGAATGAACCCACCCTTGGCGTAATTCGGATAGACGGCTTCAAAATCAATCTTTTCGAAAGGCGTAATCTTCTTACGCACATCGTAGTGGTAGGAGTTCGTGTAGTAATCCTTGGCTGTAATATCCGGGATGCTTCCGAACTTCTGGCGATCCATGCGGCAGAAACGATCCGTTAAGGATTCGGATGGTGTGGAGTAGACAGAGAACCACCAGGGGTATTCTTTCTTCCACTGATCGGCATATTCTGCCATGCGCTTGACGATTTCGATTGTGAAGTCTTTGGCTTCCTTATTGGTTTCCCAATTTGGTCCGTAGAACACGGTTGCCACTTCATACAAACCGATGTAGCCGATGGAGAGCGTGGAGCGCTGCTTGTTGAAGAACTGCTTGACTTCAGTTTCTTCATCATCTGCACGCATTCCGAAAGCTCCGTAACGGTACAGAATCGGCGCATTTTCCGGGCTTGCGTCTTCGCAGCGATGGGCACGGAACACAAGGGCTTCCTTCACAACCTGCATACGTTCGTCGAAAATCTTCCAGAAACGGTTCTTGTCTCCACGTGACTGGATAGCGATACGAGGAATGTTGAGGGTAACGACGCCAAGGTTGTTACGCCCAGCGTTCACAGCTTCCCCGGTTTCCGGATCAGTCCACTTGGGAAGGAAGGAACGGCAACCCATGGGAACCTTGTAGTCTCCTTCAATTTCGCAGAGGCGATCGTAGGAGAGGACATCCGGGTACATACGCTTTGTGGAGCATTCGAGGGCGAGTTGCTTAATGTCGTAGTTGGGATCGTTCTTTTCGAGGTTTACGCCACGGCGAAGTCCGAATACGAGCTTGGGGAAGATCGCGGTGTGCTGATCTTTACCAATACCCTTAATGCGAATTTTCAAGATGCACTTTTGGATTTCGCGTTCGAAACGATCCAAGCCCAATCCGAATCCGAGGGTGACGAAGGGAGTTTGCCCATTGGAAGAATACAGGGTGTTGATTTCGTATTCGAGGGACTGCATGGCATCGTAGATGTCTTTTTTCGTCTTTGTCCATGCGTAATCTTCGCGACGTTCTTCGGCAACCCACTCGCGAGCATCTTCCATGTGCTTCTTGTAGTTGAGGCGCGCGTAGGGCGCAAGAACTTCGTCGGTACGGTCAACGGAGCATCCGCCGTACTGGCTGGAGGCAACATTGGCAATAATTTGCGCGATTTGCGCGGTTGCCGTGTTGATGGATCGCGGGGATTCGACGCGGGCGTTCCCAATCTGGAAACCATCACGCAACATGCTTTCAATATCAATAAGGCAACAGTTTGTCATGGGCTGGAAGGGGTTGTAATCCAAATCGTGGAAGTGGATATCGCCCTTCAGGTGCGCATTGGCAACAGCTTCAGGAAGAAGGTGCTTGAGCGAGTATGCCTTAGCAACTGCGCCTGCCGTCAAATCGCGTTGCGTGTTGAAAACTGTAGAATCTTTGTTCGCATTTTCATTGACGACGGTGGAGTCGCGTGACATGAGCTTGTCGAGAGCATTGTTCACGTCCATTGCCTGAGCGCGAGCGGTGTCGCGATCGTGGCGGTATTCAATATAGGCACGAGCAACTTCTGGATAGCGCGAAGCCATGAGGACGTTTTCTACTTCGCGTTGAATTGAAGGAACGTCGAGGCGGGTAACGTCGAGGCGTTCAACAACGGCACGGGTGGCTTCTTCGGCAAAATCGCGATCTTCAATACCTTGGCTGTTTAACGCCAAAACGATAGCGCGGTAGATTTTTCCCGCGTCAAAGCTGACGGAACGGCCATCTCGCTTGGTAACACTCGCTGTTACCGCAGTGGACAATTCTTTCAACATCTTGTATACCTTTCGTTTTTTGAACACTACATATAGTAGCTAACTGCCTTTCCGCCCGCCAGCTTATCGACACTCGGCGCGTCGTTTTTTCACAAATTCCATGCGCGACAGGTGTCTATTCGCCTATTTGCGCGAAATGCCCCATCATGTGATTTATGTCACTTTTCGCACGCCGTGTTACATTTTCCAGCCACCGAATTTTTGTGCTACTCACCCACCCCCCCCATAACCACCCCCGTCCGCGCACTTAAAAATTCGCTACAACCTTTTATTTTTCACCATTTTCCCAGTTTTCTATATATTTTTTCCCATAAAAATCCCGCTATGCACAAACCCTGACACGCTCAACAAACATTGGTAAAAAGTCCCGAAAAACGCCGAAAAACTAATATTTTTACACTTTAGGAAAAACCCGTGTCGTAAACCGCTTATATTAACAGTTTATTTTTGCTAAAATTATTACCCGAACGGTTTTTTGAACAATTGATTTCTCTAGGAATTGTCATGTCAGGTGTGTACGTCCCCGCAGAACCCCCGCACATCCGCTTGGGTTTCCGTCGTCGAGCAAGAAAAACAGCGATATGGATAGCAATCCTTTTCGCCTCCCTTATCGTGACAATTGTCGCGGGAATCATTGCAGGTCCCGTCAAAATCCCGGTTGATGCATGCCTCAACGTTCTCGCACATCACCTTTTCGGAGCAGAACTCAAAGAAGCAAACGCCCTCCAAGTGAATTCCATCGTCTGGAACATCCGTGTTCCCCGCGTTTTCCTAGGGCTAGGAGTTGGTGCAGGCCTAGCATTAGGAGGCCTTGTCCTCCAAGCCGTCGTACGAAATATGCTCGGCGATCCCTACGTCCTCGGCATTAATTCCGGAGCAAGTTGCGGGGCGGCCGCCTCCATCCTCTTCGGCATCGGAGCCGGAATGGGTAACTACGCCCTCCAGGGCAGCGCCTTCGTTGGAGCCTTCGTCGCCTCCATCCTCGTTTTCTTCATCGCCCGCACGGCCGGACGCCTCACCTCTATACGCCTCCTCATGGCCGGCGTAGCCATCGGCTACGCACTCTCCGCAGTCACCAGCTTCCTCATCTTCGCCTCCGCCTCCGCAGAAGGCGCACGTTCTGTCATGTTCTGGCTCCTCGGCTCACTCGGATTAGCGCGCTGGGACGGATCTCTCGCAGTTGTCCTCATCGTTGTCCTCCTCGCCCTCATACTCCTTATTATTGTTGGCCCCCACATTGACGCTTTAACCGTTGGCGACGAAACCGCGCTCACCCTCGGTATTAACCCGGAACGTTTCCGCGCCATCCTCCTGGTTATTTCATGTCTTTTAGTTGGCGTCATTGTGTCCATGGCAGGATCCATTGGTTTCGTCGGACTCATCGTCCCCCATTTCGCTCGCAGAATGGTGGGTGGCGTCCACCGCCACGTCGTTCCCGTCGCCGCATTCATTGGCGCAATACTTCTTGTATGGGCAGACATATTGTCGCGCGTTCTTCTCTCCCCTCAAGAAATTCCGATTGGCATTATTACCGCCATGGTTGGTGCGCCATTCCTCCTTATCCTCGTTCGTCGCATGGGAACAGTGAAGGAGGCCTAAGAAAAGTTACGTCGTCGTAGCTTTCCCACCACGGAACGCCCACTCATCCATACTTGTCACACTGTTGTTACAACAATCAACAACCTCGAAGGAGAAATATGAAACACCTACGTAACATCGCAGCGGTAACTGCAACTGTCGCGTTAAGTATTTTCGGACTCTCAGCCTGCTCAGGCACAACGGGAGAATCCGCAAAATCTGACTCCGGAAAATCAGTTACCGTCGAAAACTGTAAACAAAAACTGACCTTCACGAAGGCACCTGAACGTGTTGTCCTTCTCAAGCCCGCCGCTATCACAACCCTTGATAAGCTCGGCGTGTTGGATAAGGTTGTCGCCAAGGCAGGTAAGTACCCCTCGGATCTGTACTCACCGGAACTTGCCAAGAAAGTCGCTGCCATCCCCACCATTACCGATAAGCTCGACCCTTCAGGGCACCTTGACATTTCCAAGGAAATGGTTATCGCCAAGAACCCCGATCTTGTGCTCGGATTCCAAAAGACTGTGAACGCCGAAACCATGGCGGGAACTGGCGTGAATATTGCTGAAGAACCGGCACTGTGCGGCGCGCTCACCGGAGATGCCACCTGGGACGATGTGTATAACCAGGTCACCTTCTACGGAAAGGTTTTCCATAAGGAAAAGGAAGCCGAAGCCTACATTAAGGAACTCAAGAAGGAACTTGAAGGCATTAAGATTCCATCCGTGAAGGACAAGAAGGTTGCCATTCTCTATCCGTCGATTGGCGGTGGCCCCATGTATGCATACGGGCGTGGATCTATGGCTTCCCCGCTGGTTGAAAAAGCCGGTTTGAAGAATGTTTACGACGATCAAAAGAAGCGCGTTTTCGAAGTAACGGGCGAAGATTTGGTTAACCGCAACCCGGATATTATTATTGCCGCCTACCTGCAGGGATCACCTGAAGAGATCGCCGCGGAAATCAAGAAACTTCCCGGTAGCGAATCTGTGAACGCCGTTCGCAACGGAAAAATCTTGACCCTTGAATTCCCCTACGTCGAACCGCCTACACCCATGGCTGTTGACGGTTTGAAGAAGATCATTACCTATCTGGAAAGCATCAAGTAAAGATGATTGAAGCTCGCGATATCCGCCACTCGTACGGGGATAATCTTATTCTCGACGGCATTGACATCACCTTGCCGAGCCACGGCATGGTCGCTCTTCTCGGCCCTAATGGTTCGGGGAAAACAACGCTTCTGCGTGCCCTGTATGGTTCTTTGAAGGCGAGTGGGGCTGTTCTCATTGATTCCGTTGCGTTGAACGATATTCCGCGTAAGGAATTAGCGAAAAAACTCGCTGTCGTTGTGCAGGAAAGCGCCTCGGAGTTGCCGATGACGGTGGCGGATGTCGTAGCTTTGGGGCGTTTGCCCCATAAAAAATTAACCCAGCGTTCCACGAAGGACGATAACGCCATTATTGCGAAAGCCATTATTCATATGGGTATTGAGCATTTGGCGGAACGGGATTATTCCCAGCTTTCTGGCGGGGAACGCCAGCGAACGTTGATTGCGCGGGCACTGGCTCAGGAATCGAAGTATATTCTTCTCGACGAGCCGACGAATCATTTGGATATTCGCTACCAGCACGAGGTGTTGCATCGTGTTGCGGAGCTCGATGGGGCCGCGATTTTGGTGTTGCACGATTTGAATCTCGCTGCCCGTTATTGCGACACTATCGTCGTTATGCACAACAAAAAAGTTCTTGCTGTGGGCACGCCACATGAGGTTTTCACACCAGAAATTCTTGAACCCGTGTACGGAGTGAAGGTGACACGTAATGATTACGGGGATCGCGTGAACCTTATTTTTGATCGCGAGGACTAAATATGGAGTCACATAAGGCTGACGTTTCTCGCTACTGGTCCGGGCGCGCTCATGCTTACGACGAAGCCCAACAGAAGGGAGAACGTTCACAGATCGAAAAAGAGCTGTGGAAAAAAGCGTTTTCTTTCCTTTCTCACGACGACGGCACACTGGTACATCGTGCTAGCAACGCAAAACCGGCGCTCCACACTACCGACGCGAAACAAGCGGTAGGTGGCAACGGCACAGCGACTGGACATAACGGTGATGGCACACCGGCTATACGCAAAAACCACGGCACAACGGCGCTACACTGCACGGATGCCACACCTGATTTGCGAGGTAGCGACGACGGAAAACAAGCGTTGCGCGTTCTTGACGTCGGGTGTGGTTCGGGTTATCTTTCACGAATTGTGGCGGGTTTTGGACACAATGTTGTGGGTCTTGATAGCTCACCTGGCATGTTGCGCGAAGCTGAGTCACATCACGTTCGTGGACTGCAAACCGTTCTTGGGGACGCGACCTGCCCTCCGGAGTCCCTGGGGAAATTTGATGTTATCGTGTCGCGGTATGTGATGTGGACATTGGAAGATCCCTATAGTGCCGTATGTGCCTGGAAGAAAATGCTTGATCCCCAAGGCTCTGGAATTATTGCCATTGCGGATGCTAATTGGTTTCCTAGCGGGGAAGGCCTTGAAGTCGATGTTGATTCTGAGGATGGCGAAAACGCTTTTATTGACACGTATGGGCATGGGTATGCCGAGCAATTACCCTTGGCGACCTTAGATAGCCCACAGCCCTATTTGGATATTTTTCAGCGTGCAGGCTTGCGTGCGCACTTAACGTGGCTTCCTGAGATTGACGAACTTGATCTGATCTGCGGTGTAAGCCGTGGGCATATGCCACGCAAACGCTTCCTTATTCGTGCATCCGTGACTGCGTGAACTAGCGCCCGCCTCAAGGGCTTCCGTTACCCGGCAAAGCCGTGCATCCGTGACTGCGTAACATGGCATGTGTGGGGGGGCGTCATCAACTGATGATGCCCCCACACGCCCGTATTGAACATGTGACATATCTTTTTATTAATTGTTCAGAGATCCCGCATTGACCACCGGTGTTGCATTGGAATCGGAGCAGAGAACAACAAGCAGGTTAGACACCATCGCCGCTTTTCGCTCTTCGTCAAGAACCACAACCTTGCCTTTTTCCAGGTGTTCCAGTGTGCCTTCAACCAATAGACACCGCGCCTTCCACGATGAGCTCGCGAGCGGCAATAACTGGCTCTTCCGATCTTTTTCTTTCCATCTTCTTAACACAGCCTTCCTGGCTTACGGTCGTGTTTTACGACGGGTGTTTTCGTGTTGTTGCGTTGCTTAATCACTTCAAGTTTTGTGTTGAACGCAGTTTTTATGTCATCTTGTGCTAGCATCCGTTGAGATACAGGGGTGAGGATAGTGACGAAAATCGGATAGAGACTATCTGGCACCGGCTCATACGAATACAAGTCTGGACCGGAAAGCATACTAGCATTATTCCATGTTATTTGATCTACACGAGAATAATCCAACGGCATTCCTGCATATGCTGCTACGTCCAACATAAAAACTTTGGAGGCCCGCCCATTTCCTTCGCGGAAAGGGTGAGCCTGATTAACATAAGCAAAGATGGTGGCAAGTTTTTCTGCAATAGCTGTGGTGCCCAACTGTTTCCATGGGGTTGATGTAACCATGGTATGCACATCATTCATATATGTTTCAGGACGGAAACCTGTTAACGACGCAAAGCATCCATGCCCTTTATATATATCAACGGTGCGTAAACACCCAGCCCATTCATACACATCCTGAAAAAGATAGTGGTGGATAGCTTTAAGATGTTCAAAATCGAATGTTTGAGGAATATAGACATCGTGGTTCTTAAGAAGAGTTTCACGCGTTTGTGTCAAAGTATATTCAGCAACAAGAAGTTGATCTGCATCATATATATCTAATTTGTTACGAAGAGTCTGAGTTCCTGGATAAAAATACGAGTTCCAGTTATCCACATATGTTACCGGGCAAAGACTTTATTTCGTTTAAAGTTTTTTACAGAAGTAAGAACGTCTGCCAACGTGAGTTCTCCTCGCGCAACGGAGGTAATTGTCTTAACATCATCATAGTTAGGTTCCCAGCCTTCATGCCAGGACGAGGCAAAGGTGTTCATAACATTGAATTTTTGTGACGGTGTAAGCCCGTAAAAAAGCTCGGGCCAACGCTTATCAATATCTAATTTTTCCACAGCAATTACCTCCTTTTCTTCACGACTATTTTACCAGAAAATGGCGTATTTATGCGGTTGTAAAAATTTTTGGGGAACGGAGATCAGAGTGTGCGCTCAACACGTGCGCACACATATATAAATTGCGGTATCGTCCGTTATTCTAACAGTGCAGGTAGTAGAAGCGTACGATTGAGAACACAATATAACGTTTTTACAACCATTAACACAATGTCATATATGTATTATTTAAACTCTGCATCATTGGTGTTAGCGTAACATCTCATAAGGGGAGGGCGCGATACTGGCAACATTAGCGATGGAGGTTGGCACGAAGAGTGGATGGGAAACGAACATTTTAGGTTGGTTTACTATCGACTGGTGGACTGTGTTGGTGATGGTTATGACCCTGGCTGGGCTAGGACTTGTTTTGTGCATTTTATTAGTAATTCTTAGCCTAGCTGGTGTTCCGATTGTGTTAATGTGGAACTTTTTTCGTTTAATTGCGGTTACACTTTTCAACATTGTTGTCTGGGTTTGTATTGGTTTATGGAAAGTGTTGCAGTGGATATGGAGGCTCTTCGGATGAATGTACTGAACCCTGAAAGTTGGACGTTTATTTGTTCAGTTTTTAGGGTTAGGGGTGTTATGCGTTCTGATAGTTCGTTGTCGGTGGAGCAGCGGGCGGTGGCTGTTGATTTGTTTGAGGCGGGCTATGGCTCTCGAGCCACAGCCAGAAAACTTGGTTTGCCATTTCGGCCGGTGAATTCGCTTTATGACAGGTGGGTTCTTCATGGGAAAATGGTGCTTGTGACACGTGATACGAAAGCTGTTTACTCGTGGGAGTTCAAGCGCTCGATTGTCGCTCGTTTCCTTGCTGGAGAGACTGCGAGGCAGCTCG
>NZ_ATUY01000012.1 GCF_000420445.1 Actinotignum urinale DSM 15805 | reverse complement strand
GGTTTGGGTTTACCAATTTCATGAACTATAAAATTCGTGTTCTTTTATATGCGGGGAAACCTAACTGGCGTATCCTTAACAACATTTTCCCTGAATAAAAATACCCTCGGCCACACAAAGCAATGTAAGGGCGGGCACAAGCCTGCCCTTTTAACACCCAAACATGACGGGAATCCTTATAAACACACACCAACACCCCTGCAAACCACCTCTAATGGAAAACACGGAACCAATCCCTCAAACACACCCACTCACAACACCACCAAAACACCACCCCAACAACCCCAAAAAACCACCCCCACCCCACCAAAATCCGAAGAGCCAGAAAACATCCATATCTAGCGAGGTAGAGATTTTCTTGTGCAGCGCCATATTTTCAGGGATCTGCATTTTTGCACAGTACCAGGCAACGCTAGCCTTTTCGTTACGCCCGCTCGAGCAAGTACGCCCATTACGCCATACTTTCCCGGTACGTTTGGAAACGCCCACTACTTTGGCGGCTTGCGTAAAATTCAGTCCCTGACGCAAAAGCTCTACATAATACTCGCGCCGAGCAACACACATCTTTGAACGGGACGGGTAAACAACACCCGAATACTCATACAACACCGTTGAAACATCCTTTCAAACTCGGTGCTGCAACCACCACTAGAACCCAAGACGCAAAAGGGTACTTATCAAATCCGATGTCTAAGTGGAGCGAGTGAGGAGAATCGAACTCCCATCATCAGCTTGGAAGGCTGAGGTTTTACCACTAAACTACACTCGCGGGTACCAAAGAAGTACCCAACTAATATACCAGCACTTTCCGTTTCACGCACTTTTCCAGATATTACGTGCCTCACATTTTATGTACGACGAAAAAGCGTCTCGTTTCCATGCCTCTTCCCTTCCTCCCCTACAATCCACATCACATGAATTCTTTTTGAATAATTCCCTCATTACGGTTAAACTAGGTGAGGTTCGTTTTTCGCACTCGTGGCTCATTGCTTGTCACCTACCGCATGTTGTACACGTTGCTTATGTAACGTTGTATTGCACACCGCGCTAGGCAAACAGCATGAAGCCAGTGAAATCGGAAAGTTTCCAAACGTATGCAAACTTTCTAGGTGTACGTAACTTTTACGCAAGTGCATGAACGTTTCCGGGACGTGGCGCAGTTGGTAGCGCACCCGCTTTGGGAGCGGGGGGTCGTGGGTTCAAGTCCCGCCGTCCCGACCATATCGCCTCCCGCGCATCGTAACGATGCCGGAATTTTTTATTTTTCACGACGGCACATCGTCGTCGTCCCTTGCAAAATTCCCCTCACAAAACAGGGCGGGCACCACACAAGTAGCACCCGCCCCACACAACGTTATCTTTTAGCTCTTAAATCAACTTATGGGCACCCAATACTACCGCTAAACGCACAATATCGTTGAGTTCGTAGGCACTGCCCAGCAACCCGGAATCTACCGCGCGGTCGGTGTGGAAGGTTGCGCAGTCGCGCGTCGCCTCGGGATGATGCATATCCCACACCATGAGCGCCGCCATAATTCCCGCCGTGGTGTCCGCGGGCATCGGCTTATATCCGAGCCTCTTCAAGCCCGCATACGCCGCTTCCAAACCCTTTGAAATCAATACGGAACCGGTAATCGAGAGCGGCGCAATATTGAAGGAGACGTCGCGCCCCTTGGCACGCTCAATATCCGCCACCCACCGCGGGATACGCTTGGCGATTGAGTAGCTCGGGCCTTGGACTTCCAGCAAAAGGTTCGTCACCTCTTCACCTTCAGCCAACCCGGGCAGACGTGCAGGACGTAGCGTCCGCATCTTCTTCCACAGCCAAACCGTGCGCCTAGACATGTTTCCGCCCATACGGTATGTCGGAATATGTGCGACGGAATATGCGTCACTCGGCGTCCCATACCAGGCAAAGGAGGCATCCTCACGAGCCTGCCCAACCAAGCTCATGACCGCAGCGGCCCCGGCCTCAGAGAGAATAAAATCAGCGCCCGGAGCATACAAAATATCTGCCACGGCGAGGCGCCCTTCGCGCGAAGCAATCCATGCCGCGATTTCTGCGGGGTTTTTCGCTATATCACTCGCGTTTGCCGGCGAAATTTCGAGCTTCCCCGCCCATTTTTCGGGCGTCCCCGCAAGCGCCTGGATTCGCGCAGAAGTCGGCCGCGCAACAGCAGCCACGTTCGCGCCCCAACGCAACAGGTACGGCACCGGGGACAGCTCCGCGCCCGCCCCCAACACGGCAACGGTCCGCCCGCGAAGTCGCAACATTCCGGGATTGTACACGAGCTCCTCAATCGCTTCCGCAACACCTGGCCGAATCACATGGTTTTCTTGCCAACGGTAGAGCGTATTTACAAGATCCACTCCCCCGAGCTCTACGCCTTTAATAGGTATCCGCAACTCTTCGGGCTCCGCGGTGCCTTGAACAACGGTTTCTCCGTCGGGAATGAATGCGGCGGGTTTAAGATCCGCTAGTTTCCCGCCTTGTTTCAGGCATATATTGTCCCGCAACCACGCGAGCCCCGCCTCTGCCACAGCCGTTCCGCGCGCTGGATTATCGGCCTTCGCGAGCGCCACATAGCTTCCGCGGTAATCTTTGCGCCAGTTTTTCACGCCCTCAAGTGCCTCGCCGAGAGCTTCGCGAGCCGCCTCGTCAATATCCTCGTTCTTGGCGAGCGCCTGAATGACACCCCGCGATATTGCCGTACTTGAGGGTTTGCCTTTCGCGAGTGGCAATGCAAGCCCGCACTCAAGTTCGCCATGTTTGTCCGCTATACCTTCACCGCTGTAGGTGAGGTGGATAAAGTCGCGTCCGTTTTTCGGATCGACGACGGCGTAGGCGCCCGGCCCGACCTGCCGCAACTCCACCTGCGCGGGTAATAGAATCGGCGCCCGGAAATACGCCTGCCCGGATGCGGGATGTTGCCCGCCCAATCCGAGAGTTTTCGCAGCCCACACCTCTCCTGCGACCCCGTGCAGAATCGGCGATTTAAAACCGAAGAGTTTCGCCGTCGCCTTGGAAATATGAACCGGGTTAATATCTCCGGTGAGCGCAGCCCACGCGCGGGCATCTTTTAACGTAAATTTTCGCGAAGCTAAAGCGTAGTTTTCCGGTAGTTTAAGGTAGCCGGTTTCGGTTTCCCCGTAGGTTTCGCGCAGGTTCGCTACCCGAGGAAGATTCACGTATTCAGTGTCTTCATCTTCTCCCAGCTCGACGACGGCATCCTCGCCTTTCGTACTTTTGTCAAGATAAATATTTTGCTCGCGGTAGCACGGCTCTCCCCCGTTTTCGGTTGCGAGGGATGCGTTAACAACGATTTTTGTACCTTCTGGGGTTCGGACGTATTTCACAATCGCCGCATCAATCTCTAGGCGAGATAGCGCGGGTACCTGGGTGATGAGTTCCCAGCTGCGTTCCACATGGAGGGTTCCCGCCGGGCTAAAACCTGCTTTTGAATCCGTGAAGAGTTTCATAATGGCGCGGAAGCATTGTGCGTGGAGACGGTCGATGCTGAGCACGCCTTCACTGGTTTCTGCGCCGGGTATTGTCATAGATACTGTGGGTAGGTTTTCTTGTGAGGGAACTTTCGTTTTTGTTATTTTATTTTTGAATGAGGCACCTAATATGTGTGCGTATGTTGACATTGTTCCCATGCCCGTTTGCCTTCCGTCGTTACTTGTGTTCAATAATACCAATGAGGTGCCCCTGTTCGGGAGTGGTTTTGGGTATAGAAAAACCCAAAAATTCCGTGGCGAACTCATATTTCACAAGCACCACACAAATTGCGCAAATGTTGGGATAAGTGTCGGGTCGGGATAGGGATAAAAGGTTTCGGGTATAGAAAAACCCCGGAATCTTCCAGGGTTTTCTGTGGGTGGTTCACCACCATGAAGCTTTTAGTCCGAATGCAAATTAGTCCGAAAGCAAGCCAGTCTGATAAGCCTTGGCGAGCTTACGCGGGATACGCACCTCGCGACCCCGCACGCGGACGGTCTGAAGCTCAGTGAGTTCAGCCTTCCACTGGGAGCGACGAGAGCGGGTGTTGCTACGGGACATCTTGCGCTTAGGTACTGCCATGTCAACCGCTCCTCTCTAAATCTTCCGTTGAACCTTCCGGCTCGCATTTCGCATATCGCATGCCGATACGCACAGCTAACCACTTTACCTGATAACCCTCTCGGAATTCCACTGACATCTTGTGAGATAGAGAGCACTTATAATGAACGTATGGTTGAGCTTGTCCTTCCCAAAAATACACGTTTTGAAGCAGAAATGCTAGAGAAACGGTCACGTTTTATTACGTTGCTGACTCGCGTCTCCACCGCGGAGGAAGCACGCGCCGCCATTAACGGTGAAAAGGACCGTTTTCCCGACGCACGTCATTGGTGTAGTGCCTATATTGTTTCGGTTCGCGCAGCCTCTCCTCTTCTTCATTCTTCCGACGACGGTGAACCTTCCGGCACTGCTGGACGCCCTATGTTAGATACTCTTCTGGGTTCGGGACTCACCGACGTTGTCGCCGTCGTTACACGATACTTTGGTGGGACACTCCTGGGCACGGGTGGTCTTGTTCGGGCGTATTCTGATTCTGTTTCCTTAGCTTTAGAGCAAACTCGCGGAAAAATTTTAGAACGCAGGCATGTGCCCTTGTGGAACGTCCTTCTTCCTCACGCCCAGGGTGGACGCTACATTTCCGAACTCAATAATGCGGGCTACACATTTACCCCGAACTATCTCGCCGAGGGCGTCAGCATTTCAATACCTACCGCGAACGGCGAGAAACTTCAGTCGGAGTTGGCTGCCATGAGTCAGGGAACGTTGATCGCAACCCCCGCTGGTGAGGATGTTATTGAAGTCCCCGTCAAGAAGCAAAATTGACATCCTCGTCAAAAACCCCTCATAGACGACGCTACGTTCAACCTGTTGGCGAGGATATTTTTAACACCCCCACCAAGAAAATGACATCCTCTCCATAAAATAAAATTGACAACACACGTACAGAACACACAATAACTGTGCGCATGGAATAATCCACCAGATAAAACAGTTCACTACACGAAAGCTCGACACTGCACATTCGGGCAGAAAATAAGGAGAACACCGTGACCATTTACAATGACGCAACAGAACTCGTTGGAAACACACCCCTCGTTCGTATTAACAAACTCAACGACGGTGAAGGAAACGTTATCGCCAAACTGGAATTCTACAACCCCGCAAATTCCGTGAAGGACCGTACCGCCGTGGGAATCATTGATGCGGCGGAAAAGTCGGGCGCGTTGAAACCCGGTGGCACAATTGTTGAAGGAACGTCAGGGAATACGGGTATTGGTTTGGCGTGGGTCGGTGCAACCCGCGGATACAAGGTTATTTTGACGATGCCGTCCTCGATGAGCGTGGAACGCCGCCTCCTTCTTCGCGCCTACGGTGCGCAGCTCGAACTGACGGAACCGGCAAAGGGCATGCAGGGCGCCGTTGACCGAGCACAAGAAATCGTTGCAAACACGCCGAATTCGATCCTCGCCTCCCAGTTCACCAACGAGGCAAATCCCGCAACCCACGAAGCCACAACCGGCGAAGAAATTTGGCGTGATACCGACGGAAAAGTCGACTACCTCGTCTCCGGAATCGGCACCGGCGGAACGATTACGGGCACGGGGCGCGCGCTTCGTCGCCACAACCCGAATGTGAAACTCGTTGCCGTCGAACCAACAGAATCCCCGCTCCTCAGCGAAGGAAAAGCTGGCCCCCACAAGATTCAAGGGATTGGTGCGAATTTCGTTCCCGACGTTCTCGATACCGAATTGTATGACGAAGTTATTGCTATCCCCAGCGATGTTGCCATTGAAACCGCTCGGGAGGCGGCTCACAAGGAAGGTTTGCTGGTGGGGATTTCAGCTGGCGCAGCTATTGCGGCCGCGTTGGAGATTTCTTGTCGTCCCGAAGCTGCGGGAAAGAATATCGTCGCCATTGTTCCCGACTTCGGAGAACGTTACGTATCTACCGCTCTTTTCGACGGTTACCGCGACTAGACGTTAGGTAACGGACGCAAAACGTTACTAGGCGCTAGGAAACAAACGCAAAACGTTACTACGCGCTAGGAAACAAACGCAAAACGTTACTAGGCGAAAGGTTACGGACGCAAAACGTTACAGTCACGTACGTGAAAAGTAACGCGTCACATTAGAATAGGTACGACGGCGAGGGCGGGCTTCGTCGTCGTATCTCAACATTGGAGGAAATATGCGAATGCCACGCGTTTTAGCGCGCATGAAAGAAGACATCGATACGGCAAAATCTCACGACCCCGCCGCCAAATCTTCCCTTGAAGTTGCTTTAACATATGCGGGCGTTCACGCCGTGTGGGGGCATCGTGTGGCTCACGCCATGTGGAAGCGTCGCGGATTGCGGTTGCCGGCGCGGGCGGTTTCGCAGCTGAATCGTTTTCTGACCGGTGTTGAGATTCATCCCGGGGCGCAAATTGGCAGGCGTTTTTTCATTGACCACGGTATGGGTGTGGTGATTGGGGAAACCACCGAGATTGGCGACGACGTCATGATTTATCACGGGGTTACCCTGGGCGGTGCGTCCAGTGAAGATGTGAAGCGGCATCCGACGGTTGAAGATGGTGTCATGATTGGAACGGGCGCGAAAGTGCTGGGGAATATTACCCTCGGGGAAGGCTCGCGAATCGGGGCAAACGCGGTTGTGATTAAGGATGTGCCCGCGCGTAATACTGCGGTCGGAATTCCGGCGAGGACGAAGCCGAAAACAGCGGAGGAAGAATACTTTATAGACCCCGCGATGTACATTTAAGCAATGCACATTTAGTTTTTATTGATTTTTACCGGTGTCCTAACGAGGTTCTCTCCTGCCTCAAAAACTTCGCTACAACTGCCTCAAGAGGAACGGTGCGCACAACCCTTTAACGTGGGTTTCGCGCACCGTTTTATTTATGTGTTCTTGTATTTTAACTACGTGTTGTCAGTTTTTTAGCGCTTGTCTTCGTAGTCGGCAATTTGATTAATGCGACGCTGATGGCGTTCATCCCCGCTAAAAGGTGTTTCCAGGAAGAGTTTCACCAGATGGAGTGCTTCTTCCTTGGTGTGCTGGCGTGCGCCGATAGAAATAACATTGGCATTATTGTGTTCGCGCCCAAGCTGAGCGGTGTCCTCGTTCCAGGCGAGGATGGCGCGAATTCCCTTAACTTTATTTGCGGAAATTTGTTCGCCATTACCGCTACCACCAATAACGACTCCCAAAGATCCAGGAGTATCCACAACTGCTTGCGCGCAGGCAATGCAGGGTGCGGGGTAATCGTCGAGAGGGTCATATTCATAAACGCCGTGGTCTACAACTTCGTAGCCATCCTTGGCGAGTTCTTCGCGCAGATATTCTTTGAGTTCGAAGCCAGCATGGTCTGTTCCAAAATGTACTTTCATAGGAAATATTGTATCGTGCATCACGTTACCTGTCAGGTTCATGCCAGCTTTACAAACATGTGTTGTCCGTGATAATTCCCTTTTCCCACAATTATTCGTACCTAACCCACACCTTATTTTTCCTACGCAACCCACACTTCTCGTCGAACTTTGCCGTCGAACATTATGACCTCAACAAACGCCATGTTTTTCCTTAAAAATACCCCCAATAATAGGTGAGGATATCGTCGAAAAAAGTTCGAGCCAAAAATAATGCGGGAGGTGTTGGGTAGGATAGTCAGCATGAAGAATACAGAAATGTCTCGTGTTGTTGATGGTTGGGATTCCCAGGTGCGAATCCAAGATGATCTATACCGTGCTGTCAACGGTTCCTGGATGGATACCACACCCATCCCGGATGATGAATCTCGCATTGGCGCATTCATGGATTTACGGAACGTTGCGGAAGAGCATATCCGGGATATTTTAACGTCCCCTGAAGGTGGCGAAACTGCGGATTTTGCTAAGGCTCGGCGTTTATACGATTCGTGGATGGACGTGGAAACCCTGGAAGCGTTGGGCACCACTCCCCTTGATTCTGATGTTGCGGATGTTCGCGGGGCCACCTCCAAAGAGGAACTTGCCACAATTATTGGTCGGCTTTCAACGCAGGGTGTGGGAACTTTCTTCGGCTACGGTGTTGATTCGAGTTTTGATGATCCTAATCTCAATGTTTTCTTCATGGGTCAGGCAGGAATTTCTTTGCCCGACGAAGCCTACTATCGCGATCCCACTTTCGCGCCAATCCTGGAAGCCTTCAAGGAACACGTTCCGGGAATGTGGCAACTTGCAACCGGAGATAGCGAAGAAAAAAGCGGGGAGGTAGCCACAACAATTATTGGGCTGGAAACCGCTATTGCTTCCTCGCATATGAGTGTGGTGGATTCTCGAAATGTTGATTTATTGAATAACCCCATGAGTTTCAACGAGTTTGTGGAGAAAGCTCCCGGATTTGAGTGGGCTAAATGCCTGGTAGCTGCCGGATATAAGCCGGAAGAACTTGGCACAATTACCGTGTTTGCGCCCGATGCTCTTGCTGGGGCGGCTCAACTTTGGGAAACAACCAGCCTTGACGATCTAAAAACCTACACTCTGTGGCGGATTATTCGCGCGCGTGCAACCTTCCTTACCCCGGAAATAGATGCAAAGAATTTTGATTTCTACGGAAAAATTCTTATGGGAGCCCAAGAACAAAGAGACCGTTGGAAGCGAGGAGTTCAACTTGTTAACGGAACTCTGGGTGAAGCCGTCGGCAAAGTCTATGTAGAACAGCATTTCCCGCCCGCAGCTAAAAAACAAATGGACGTTCTTGTTGCAGATCTTCTTGAAGCATACCGTCAAAGTATTACCGCTCTTGATTGGATGGGAGAAGAAACAAAGAAGCGCGCCCTCGAAAAAGTTGATAGTTTCGTCCCCAAAATTGGCTACCCCGAAAAATGGCGCGATTATTCAACCGTTAATACCGGGGCAAACCTTGTGGACAATATGCGTTCCATTTCGGAATATGAAGCAAGCCGTGAACGCGCCAAACTTGGCAAACCCGTGGATAGAACCGAATGGTTCATGAACCCGCAAACGGTAAACGCCTACTACAATCCCCAATGGAACGAAATCGTGTTCCCCGCAGCAATTCTGCAATTCCCCTTCTTTGTTGAAGGCAGAGATGCAGCCCTCAACTATGGCGGAATCGGCGCAGTTATCGGGCACGAAATCGGGCACGGATTCGATGATCAAGGCTCCAAATACGACGCACAAGGTGCTGTTTCCAACTGGTGGACAGAACAGGATCGCGAAGAATTCGAGAAACGAACAAGCAACCTTGTTGAACAATTCAACCAGTATGTTCCCGCGCAGTTTGGAGATAACTCCGAATTCCACGTCAACGGCGAACTCACGCTCGGCGAAAACATTGGAGATTTAGGTGGTTTAAGTATTGCGGTCAAAGCCTACAAGATTCACCTCGAACGCAACGGGCTCACACCCGAAAACACGCCAAATATCGACGGTTTCACCGCGCTACAGCGAATCTTCCTTTCCTTCGCACGCATTTGGCGAGGAAAAGAAAGGAACGAATTCCTCCAGCAACAAATAGCCACAGATCCGCACTCGCCCGGAGAATTCCGTTGCAACGGCATCGTAAAAAACATTGACACATTCAGTGAAGCGTTCAACCTTAAGCAAGGAGATGCTCTTTATCTCCCTCCCGAAACGCGAGTGAAAATCTGGTAACCACGCAAAATTTATCGTCGTCGAAAGAAAGAGCAGAAAATATGGCAGGAACAAACCTTACACGTGAAGAAGCGCGCGAACGCTCCGCAAATATCAGTACGATGGCATACACGGTTGCGCTCGATCTAACAGGATCCGAAACAACATTTAAGACAATCACGGACATACATTTCGAAGCAACCCCAGGCTCCTCAACCTTTGTGGACCTTATTGCGCACTCAGTGCAACGCATATTCCTCAACGGACACGAACTCAACCCCGCAATCTACAACAATTCCCGAATCCCCTTAAAAGATTTGCGTGGCACCAATGTTCTCCACGTTAAATCCACCCAATACTATTCCAATACAGGCGAAGGTTTACATCGCTACACCGATCCGAGCGACGGAGAAATCTACCTCTACTCCCAGTTCGAAGTAGCAGATGCGCGCAGAGTATTCCCCAATTTCGAGCAACCCGATCTTAAAGCAGAATTTACGTTTAGCGTAACAGCCCCTGACAGGTGGCAAGTATTCTCCAACTCCCCCACGCCTGAGCCAGAATACGTTAAGGACGGGATTGCCCGGTGGGATTTCACGCCAACCGAACGCATCTCCACATATCTCGCAGCAATCGTTGCGGGCCCCTACGAAGGTGTGGAAGGCGAACCCTATCGTTCCATCGACGGTAGAGAAATTCCGCTCGGAATTTATGCGAGGAAATCCCTTGCGCCCTACCTGGATGCGGATGAAATTTTTGAGGTCACCCGCCAGGGCTTCGAATATTACGAACACAACTATGCACACCCCTACCCGTTCCGTAAATACGATCAAGTATTTTGCCCGGAATACAATGCGGGCGCCATGGAAAACGCGGGGCTTGTCACCATTGTTGAAAGTTACGTTTTCCGCACAAAACCAACCGGTGCGATTATTGACCGGCGCGTCATCACCATTCTTCACGAACTTGCCCACATGTGGTTTGGCGATCTTGTCACAATGGAATGGTGGGACGATTTGTGGCTCAATGAATCCTTTGCGGAATTTATGAGCCATTTGGCGGCCGTGAATAACACGCGCTGGCGTGAAGCTTGGACAACCTTCCTCACTTCCGAAAAAGTAGGAGCTCTCCATGATGATCAGCTACCCACAGCACACCCCGTTGCCGCCGATATTCGCGACATTGAGGACGTCCTCGTTAACTTTGATCAAATCACCTACGGGAAAGGTGCCTCCGCACTCAAACAACTTGTTGCCTATGTGGGGCTGGAAGAATTCCTTGCCGGAGTACGCGCCTACATTGCAAAACACAAGTGGAGTAACGCAACACTTCGCGATTTACTCGTCGAACTTGAACAATCCTCAGGTAAAGATCTATGCGAGTGGACCAAAGTGTGGTTGCAGGAAGCCGGCGTCACAACACTTCGCACAGAAATCGACACGGATAACAACGGAAAAGTGACATCCTTCGCCGTTGCCCAAACGCCCGATGCCCACGCATCATTACGTCCCCACCGCATGAAAATTGCGGGGTATTCCCTTCACGCCGGGCAATTGACACAAACCTCATCCCAATGGGTCGATATTTCAGGTGCCCGAACACAGCTGGATCTTTTCGTAGGCGAACAGCGCCCCGATTTCATCCTCCTCAATTCCGAGGACTGGGCGTATGCCAAGCTCCGATTCGACAAGGAAAGCCTCCATGCAGGTTTAACGCATATCAATGCCTTCACCAATCACCTTGACCGGACAGTATTCGTATTCTCCGTTTACGACATGTTGCGCGACGGCGATATTGATGCACACACCTACGCCGATTTTGCCCTCAATGTTTTACGCGACGAAACCGACGGAACCGTACTACGTTACGTTCTTGGCTCGCTTCACACCGCGCTACGTTACGCCGATCCCGCAACAAGCGCAGATTTCAAGGTATATCTCGGTGATGCTCTCTTCGATATAGCATCACATGTGAAGGGCGGAAGCGATGCACAACTGCAAATTCTTACCAACGCTATCCGTTTGAGTCACAACGCTCACATTGACACCATCCGAGGCTGGCTTGAAGGCATTAATGTTCCGGAAGGCTTCACCGTTGACCAAGAAGTCCGCTGGAATATTACGGTTGCCTTAGCATCCAGCGGGCACTACACCCAAGAGGATATTGATGCCGAATTTGCGCGAGATTCCTCATCTTACGGGCAGATTTTTGCCGCTCAAGCAACAGGTGCACTTCCTAGCCCGCAAGCAAAAGAAGCCACCTGGCAAGAAATCCTCAACCCCACATCCAATACGAGGCAACGAAATCTTGCCCTAGGATTCATGCGTTCCACCCCGGAATCCATGGTGATAATCGCAGAAAAATATTTCGACGAAGCAGCACGCATGTGGGACAACAACTCGGTAGAAATCGCGTCAAACATGTTGAACTACGCCTACCCGGCACAGCTAGCAGGACGCACAGACCTTAATGTTGACCTCCTGCAGCTCGGGAAAACCTGGCTAGAAACAACCGTTGCCGCACCAGCATGCCGTCGCCTTGTGCTAGAACAAATCGACGGCACCCAGCGCGCATTACGCAACCAGGCTGTCGATCGCGAGGCACGCGCACAGCACATCTAACAACGCGCACAACACTAAACTCGCTCCTGGAAAATATCCAAATATCGTGGTGGGGTGGCACAATCACATTGCCACCCCAACTCGATACTACGCAACATTATTAACTACAGCGCGATTGCTAACGCCACTGGTATTCCCCAAAATACAGGTGGGGCGGTACTAAATATCTACCGCCCCACCTTAGAAAATTATTTTATCCTCACCTATTCTCCGTGAGCACGTTCGTATTCTTTACGGTATGTGTCGAGAAGAGAATGAAGGCGCGGATGTTCGCTCATGTCTTCAAGCAGAACAACTTCTTCCGTACCATCGGCAAGTGGAATCTTCCAATTCGGATACTCCAAATGCGTGCCGGGAACATTTTGGGAACGTCGCTCACCAACCGCGTCAACCACGGCAATAGCCTGCAACTGGGCGGGAGTTTGAGCAATAAATCGGTACATTGCCTCAATAATTTCTCGTTCTGTGGGGTTATCCCCCACAAATCCCTTGTGTTGTAACGTCTCAACCAGTTTCTCCCGTTCGCGATCTGCCTCCTGGCGAACTTTATCTTCTGGCTCGACTAAAGCACCCAACTGGGCACGCAAATCAACGTGTTCACCGGCAAGATATCCGGCTAAAGGCGGCAAATCATGGGTATCAACCGTCACAAGCGTTGCGCTCTTATACTGCTCTGTAGAACGGAACTCTTCCCCGTCCTTTTCGAAAAGCATCACGGACGTACCAAAAATACCGCGCTCCGCTAAGAACTCACGAACCCAAGGTTCCACATTCCCCAAATCTTCACCAATGAGGAAAGCACCAGCACGGTACGCTTCCAACATGAGCACACCAATCATTGCCTCATGGTTGTAGTACACGTAGGCACCGTTGGCTGCTTGTTCACCTTCCGGAATCCACCACAGACGAAAGAATCCCATCACGTGATCAATACGCAAACAGCCAGAATGACGCAACACCGTGCGTGCCATATTCCGCACCGGCGCATAATGCTGATTATCCAACTCAATAGGATTAAAAGGCGGCGGGCTCCAATTTTGCCCGAGCTGGTTATACATATCGGGTGGCGCCCCAGCACTCACACCGCGAGCAAACGCATCCGGGTTCCCCCAAACATCGCTACCCTGGCGTTGCACACCCACAGCCAAATCGTGCATCACACCAATCTTCATACCGGCAACATGTGCGCTACGTTGCGCCTGCGCAAGCTGTTGGTCAATAATCCACTGCAGCCAGGCGAAAAACTCAATACGCTCCGCCAACTGCGGTTTCAGAGCGAGCGCGTCGGGCGTCGTCGGCGAAGAAAGATTCGCAGGGAAATCGTAACCATACTTCTCGTACAGGGCACACCAAAACGCGAAATCCTCTAACCCCTGACCCTCGTTTTTACGATACAACTCAAAACCGCGTTGACGCGCCTGGGAACGCGGAAGCTTAAAAATAACTTCCAACGCGCTCTTCTTTGCCTTCCACACCGCGTCGCGATCAATCTCCGTGTTGCGCAAACTCGACTGCTTCACCGGCTCGCCCGCCCAAGAAATAATTGCCCGCTGAGCAGAATCCATGTAGGCAACCTCGCGAATATCCTCCGGGCGAATATAAATGGGGTTAAAGAAACGACGAGATACGGGCAAATAAGGCGATGGCGTCATCGGAGCAGAAGGCTCCGATGCATGAAGCGGATTAATGAGGAAGAACTGCGCCCCAAACGAGCCCCACATGGACAGCAACTCGCACAAATCAGCCGTATCGCCAATTCCCCAAGATTCACGGCTACGCAAGGAATAGAGTTGCCCCATCGCGCCCCACCCGGAAGTCTCAGTTTCTTGAGGAGAAGGCAAGCGTTGAGGAACCACAATAAGAGCTTCCTCATAGTCGTGACTTTCCTGAGCGCCCGGCACTGTCACCTGCGCACAAATCGTGTGATACCCCAAAGGAAGAGTCGATGGTACGACGAAAGAGGCCTGCCCGGTTTGAATCCCGTCAATCATACGGGGTTGTTCATAATCTTCAGCTTGACGAACTTCAACACGTTCACCCTCCTCGGTTATGATGTGGAGAGCAACCTGTGCGCCGTGCGGAACATGAACCTGCACAGTGTATTCATTGCCTTGGCGCACCACTGTTGTGGAAGGAAGAACTTTTCGCCATTGGCGGTGTTCGGCATACTCCAACGCAACCCGCGCGGCGCCCTCAGTGGAGGCATCCACACCCATAGCTGCAAGTATTCGAACCAGGGTGTCCGGTTGAACTTTTACGCATTGCCCTGAAAAACTCCAGTATTTAGGTGCAACACCATAAGCATCCGCAATACGATGTAATAATTCTTCCGGAGGCAACTCCGCCATAAACCCTCCTACGCGCAACGGGACATCCCGTGTCAACAAACATCCTTATCAAGGATAACCCAGATAACCTTACGAAACCTATGCATCCCATATGTTTTCCAGATATTTTCACTCCTAGGTTAGATTTTTCCGTTCGCCACCCGCGCCAGTTTCCGTTCGCAACCAGCAGTAATTTTGTGTTTGTAACCGGAGCGAGTTTCTATTCGTAACCGCCAATATTTTTGTGTTTGTAACCGGAGCGAGTTTCTATTCGTAACCGCCAATATTTTTGTGTTCACAACAGGCTCTACTTTTGTGTTCACAACTGCCACTAACTTTGTGTTGACAGTAGGCGCGTTTTTTACTTTTTGTCATCGCCATTTTTTCTTTTTTGCCGCCTGAGAACTTTTCTTTCATCGACGACCACCACAAACACACATTTGTTTTGGCAAATATGTACACTTCTGAGCACTCGACTACAATAGAGAGAAGATAGCTACTTGCAAAGGGGCAACAATGGATTCAACTAATCGCGTAGATATTCCTAAAACGTACACGGAACCGCTGGCATCGATTCTCAATAACCTACGCCTTGAAAGAATTCAGCCCGGGTTGTACCGCGGAGATAATCTTGTTCAAGTCACGGGGCGAGTTTATGGGGGTCAAGTTTTTGGGCAGGCAACTGTTGCCGCCGCTGATCACGTGAAGCGCACCTTGGATATCGACGACGATGAACGGCTTTGCCATTCCATGACGGCAGCTTTTTTGAGGCCGGGACGCCTTGACGCTCCCCTGCTTTTCCATGTCGAACAAACGAATGACGGCCATTCTTTCTCCACGCGCACCGTTCACGCCATTCAGGACGACAACGTTATTTTTTCGGCACGTATTTCTTTCCAGCTCCGCCAACCTAGCGTGAGCTTGGGGCTCACTCAGCCTGAGGTGACGGGTCCAGATAATTTGCGTTCATCTGTTGATTATTTTGCGTCGATGGATCACTGGTGGGCAAAAAATATGTCCTCAACTAACGCGATTGATATGCGGTGGGTTGAGGGTGATATTTATACAAAACCCGATCCTGTGCGTAGGCCACATCAATATTTATGGCTTAAAAGCCGTTCAGCAATGCCGGAGGGAACCTCGCGAACAGTTCAGCGTGCGGTTCTTGGGTATTCTGCCGACCAGTTCATGTTAGAACCGGCGATGCGTGCGATGGGTTTGCATTGGATGAGTCGTAATATTAGCGTGGCAACCTTGGATCATGAAATTTGGTGGCATCGTAATTTCGATATGTCCGACTGGATTCTTGCAGATATGACCTGCCTTTCAGCACAAAACGGGCGCGCTCTATGTACCGCATCCTTCTTCCAAAATGGCAAACATATTGCGACGATGAACCAGGAAGGCATGGTTCGTTTTAAGCACCTGTCAAGTTCCGTACCCACAGAATAAGAAAGCCGTTTATCACGCTCACATGAGATTATTGCCTTCGGAACACGCTTATGCCGGTATCTCGGAACCCATGTAGCTATTCGTTCGAGATACCGGCATAAGCGTGAGATAATTCCGGATTAGGTTAATTCCTATCGGGTGAGGCGTCGATGAGCGCCCGCGCCGGGCGTCAATGCTGCTTCACCTAGGCGTTCCGCCTTGTTCTTTTCGTAGCCTTCGAAGTTTCCTTCATACCAGTACCATTGTGATGGATCTTCTTCCGTGCCTTCCCAGGCAAGAATATGGGTGGCGACTCGATCAAGGAACCAGCGATCGTGTGTAATAACCACCGCACAACCTGGGAATTGCAGGAGAGCGTTTTCCAAAGATCCGAGGGTTTCGACGTCCAAATCGTTGGTCGGTTCGTCGAGAAGAAGAAGGTTTCCGCCCTGCTTGAGTGTTAAAGCGAGATTCAAACGGTTGCGTTCACCACCGGAAAGAATACCGGCTTTCTTCTGCTGATCTGGGCCTTTGAAGCCGAATGCGGAAACATAGGCACGCGACGGCATTTCGACGTTTCCAACCTGAATGTAATCTAAACCGTCAGAAACAACTTCCCACAACGGCATTTCTGGATCAATACCTTCACGGTTCTGATCAACATAGGAAATTTTTACGGTTTCACCGATTTTCAGTTCGCCACCGTCGAGTTTTTCCATACCAACAATTGTTTTGAACAGGGTTGATTTACCAACACCGTTAGGCCCGATGATTCCCACAATGCCGTTGCGTGGCAAGGAGAAGGAAAGGTTGTCGATAAGAACACGCTCCCCAAAACCTTTCTTGATGTTTTTACCTTCAAGGACAAGGTTTCCAAGGCGAGGCCCGGGTGGAATCTGGATTTCTTCAAAATCAAGCTTACGGGTACGTTCGGCTTCTGCCGCCATTTCTTCGTAGCGTTCCAAACGCGCCTTGGATTTCGCCTGACGTCCTTTTGCTGAGGAGCGAACCCATTCGAGTTCTTCCTTCAGGCGCTTTGCTAGTTTAGCGTCTTTCTTACCCTGAACTTCCAAACGATCCTTTTTGGTTTCCAAATAGGTCGAGTAGTTGCCTTCATAGGGGTACAGGCGCCCGCGATCAACTTCAGCAATCCACTGCGCCATGTTATCCAGGAAGTAACGATCGTGGGTGACCGCAATAACGGCACCTTCGTAACTTTGCAGATGCTTTTCGAGCCACAACACGGATTCTGCATCCAGGTGGTTCGTAGGTTCGTCGAGAAGAAGCAAATCTGGTGCTTCCAAAAGGAGACGGCACAGTGCAACACGGCGGCGTTCCCCACCGGAAAGAACATTCACGGGCATGTCTCCGGGAGGGCAACGCAAAGCTTCCATTGCTTGCCCAAGCTGGGAATCCAAATCCCACGCATTAGCCGCATCAATTTCGGTTTGGAGTTTACCCATTTCGTCCATGAGTTTATCGAAATCGGCATCTGGATCAGCCATTTCTTCACCGATTTGGTTGAAACGGTGAAGTTTGTCAATCATGTCCTTACGTCCAAGTTGAACGTTTTCCAATACGGTTTTATCCTCATCGAGAGGTGGTTCCTGCAGGAGAATACCCACCGTATATCCCGGACTCAACCGTGCTTCACCATTCGATGCTTCATCCAAGCCCGCCATGATTTTCAAAATCGTGGACTTACCGGCACCGTTGGGGCCAACCATACCGATTTTCGCCCCCGGGAAGAACGCCATGGTAACGTCATCGAGAATTGTTTTATCCCCCACGCGCTTGGACGCATGGATCATTTGATAAATGAATTCAGCCACTTATTTATCCCGCCTTAAAATTATCGTTTACGGCGCTTTATAGCGGTTTTCCGCTTGCCAACCTAACTAATCCTACCTGGTTGGGCACGTATTGTCAGTTGAGAAAATAACCTCACATCTTCACGTGTTTCCGCTTGCGCAGTGTAACCATATGCACGACGTAACCACACACATTTCCGCCTCCACAGCGTAACCACATGCGCGACGTAACCACACACGCATTATAGTCACATGCGTAGCCACACCATGAACGTATGTGCATTATCGGGAATCACAACCCAATCACGCGGGAACCTTATCGTCAAAGTGTTCCCATTCGTTGCGGCAAACCACAGCGTTACCGTCAAAAGGGGGCTGATCTCCACCTTCCTCCGCTGCGGCTTGCGAACTCATCGCACTGCCTGCGCCCGAGCTCCCACCGGCCTTCCCGGCTTCAAACACACCAGCCGATTTCGATTCACCATTCCCAGCACCGCCAGAACCAGTACCTGCGCCAGAACCAGCCACGCCACCGGAAACAGTAGCGCCATCACTCGCAACCTTCGGTTGCTTCACCCGCACAAAATGCGCTTCCCCGGTGTTGAGATCGATTCCCACAGAATCAACGGCAAGCGTTAGTCGCGTATTTGTTTGCCCGTTATCCCCCACCCAGGTGCGCTCCGTCAGTTTCCCGCGCGCCAACAGCGGAGTTCCCGTTTTTACGCTCGCTGCCATATTCGTCGCCAAACTGCCCCGTGCCCGCAGGGAATACCACACGGTTTGCCCTTCTTCGTAACTTTGCGACGTCGGGGAAAAATATGAGGAAGTCACCCCAACGTTCACGGTTGCCGTCCGGCTCCCGTCCTTATTGTTATACAGCGTTACCGCCGACCCAGCAAAACCCCGAATTGTTACGATTGTATCGTTTGCCATTGCGCATCCTTTCGCTCTGTTTCTTGCTTACAAGGCATATCTTTAGGATGCACGACGAATGAGTTCCGTGTTTCCGTCGTCCCTCAATCTGTGGATAACGCAGAAACCTCACCATCTTGTGGATAACTTTTATCCCCAAGCAACTCGTGACGAACGTTCATATAGTCGCCCTGGATTTTTTGTACTGGAACAAGAAGATTTTCCGTAACAACATGATTGACAGCGTCGCGTGCGGATTGGATGTATGCAACACGTGCCGTACGTCTAGCGCGCACACGTAACGCACGCGCCCAGAGACCGCCACACAACAGCATCGCACAGCCCACCATCCAGAACAGCCATTGCATCTGGAGACTAACGAAGAAAGGCAGAGCACAGAGCACGCACGCAACACACACAAAAATCAAAAGAACAGCAAAGCTACCCGTGTCAGAAACCCGCGGAATATCAACCTTTGCCAGGGCTTTACCCGTCTCCCGTCGTAAAATTTCGGGACTGGGAATAGCATCGTCAACGCCTTTCACCCACGAATCGGGCATCCCGCGCCCAGCTTTCACAACCCACGCAGAGCGCAAAGCCGTCGTTACAGAAATCGCCGGTGGCTGAGGTTTAGGGAGAACTTTGGAGGCCGAACCGCCTTCAACAAGCGCCTCGGCAACTGCCGGCACACCCGCTGCATCATACAGTTCTTCCGAAATTTGCTGAACATAGTCGGCAGAAATATCCTGTGCTGGTTGCGAATAGGCATGCCCCACGCCCCGTTTGATATCTTTCAACTCCAACGTGGCCGTCACCGATGCGCTATCTTCTTTGCGTCCCGCGCTTTCAAGATACTCCCACAACTGTGGTAGCCCCTCCTCGGTTAAGGCGGAGACTTTCAGTACGGGAATGTCCCCAATGCCGTCGGCGACCAGCAACTTATGAACATCTTCCGCCACCAAATCGACACTGGATTCGGGAAGCGTATCGATTTGGTTCAGAACCGCAACCATGCGATTCTTACGAGTTTTCATGTTTTCAATATAGCTGGAGTGAATCAAATCATCGGCGTATTTTTGCGGATCGAACACCCACACCAAAACATCCACCTGCGGCAAAATCGAATCCACCAAAAGACTATTTTCAAAAGCAATCGAATCGTGATCGGGAAGATCCAACAGAATAGTGTGGTTCACGTCGTAATCAACCGTGCGCAGGATAGTATCCGCGATAACGGTATTCCGCGTAGAAATACCCATTGTGCGCAGGACCTCTTTGGCGCCCTCGTCCCACACGCACGCGCTTACCTCCATACTTGTTGGTCGAATATCGCCCACCTGAGCGAAATTCCAGCCCACAATCTTGTTAAATAACGAGGATTTTCCAGAACCCGTGCCACCTACGAGTGCCACAACCGTGTAGCCGCTCCCCGCTTGGGCGCGTTCGCGAAGTTTTTCTACATCTTTTGTGGCACGATCCAGAATGTAGGGGCTGAAATGCTCGGAATGTTTGTCCAATGTCGTTAAGAACGACGCGACCTCTTCTTCGTTCCAAGCGGTTGGGTTGCTCGCTTTTTTCGGAGTTACGACGGACGGCTCGTTCTTCTCGCCTGTTTCGTGAGCAACGTCAGTTTCACGAGCGTCGCCAGTTTCGTTACCACCCGCTTCATGAACACCAGTTTCGCGCCCGTCGGCGACACTTTCACCATCAACCGCACGTCGATCCGACACGTGACGTTTTTCGTCGTCCATTGTGTGAGAATCCTCAGCAACACGGCGCACCCTACGCCACGCACGTTTCCCTCGCTGTTCTTTCATCTTTCCACCTAAAACCGATCTTTAAAATCAACGGCGCGCAACCGCAAGGTTCGCCCGCTCCCGAGCGGCACATCTACCAATTGTTCACAATACGTATCCACAACACGACCACACGCCTCTGCGCATCGTTGCGCAAGATTGCTTCGAGCCATTTCCAGCGCCGCATCCGAGCACAAAGCCACCGCAATTTTCACGGCGCCCGCAACGCCTCCCGCGCCAGCACCTAAAACGGACGCCATTCCCGCCGCACCAAACCAACCCTTGCCGTCCTTATTCGCAACAAGTGTTTTAATGTCGCCCATCCACGCACGTAACGCTTCGTGCGAAATTTCCTCAACATTAACGGCGTCCCGAGCGCGCGAGGCCAACTCCGGGACATTCACATCTTGTGTTGTCCACGCCTGGTAAATTTCTTGCACAAGAAGTTCGAGCGCCTGAGTGAGGGCCAGGTGAATCGCTGCACGAACCGAATCAAAAACAAGAGTTGCGGAGGTATCACGCCTAGCAAGCCCGCCCCTACGGCGGAATTTCGCGGATTTCGCCGGCTGTATATCCGCCAGCGGCCCGCCAGAACTCGCCACCGACAACCACGTGGTTGTGGGCGCACCGCTCCCGTACCCTCCCTGCTCGGCATGTTCCTGAAGTTTCGCCAACGTTTGCTCAGAAATATCGTGAACAATTTTTTTCAATTGTTCGACGGCAGATGCCTGCATATCCACAGCCTGGCTAATAATCTCAAGGTGTGTTGCCAAACGAGGCATCATGAGCGAGTTCGACCGCTGAATCAGGGCGTGCCCAAAATGCGAATTCGAAATTGAACAGAGCCAGCCGTAGGGTTCACGGATAATATCAGCCGGCAACAGACCCTCGGTTGGGCCATTATCCGAAACAACAAGAAGCGGGGCATCCTTCATTCCTTCCTGCCCCATTCTCTGCACAAGATCGCGACGCACAGTTTCCAGCGCACTATCGCGCACACGGTTCAAAACAATCGCAACAGTTAAGCCCCGGTTATACGCATCGAGCACAACACTCCACGCTATAGCGTCTCCGTAGCGGTTCGCCGTCGTCACAAATAACCACAAATCCGCGCAATCCAGCAACGTACGGGACAATGCGCGATTCTCTTCATCCACGGAATCCAAATCGGGTGCATCCACAAGAACGACCCCCGGGATAGCCGAATCGAGAACGTGGACGTCGCCTAATTCAAGAACTGCGTGCCCGGCCATGTGCGCGACATCGTCGGGATGCATGGCAATAACGGGTGTTCGAGTTGTTGGGCGAAGAACGGATGCGGGGGAAATCTCCTGCCCCACAAAAGAATTAAAAAGCGTGGATTTCCCTGCTCCCGAAGACCCCCCAAGGACGACGATAGCGGGGACTTCTGGGTTGCGTAAACGTGGAAGAACGCGGTTTTTTAATTGGGTAATAAGCTGCTGGGCTTGGGCGTTAATGTTTTGTGCGCCGGGGATATTGAGGGGCATGCGGGCGTTTTCGAGAGCCTCAATGGTTCTTTCGATGAGTGTTGAGAGGTTTCGCTTATCTTCCACGATTACTATTGTCGCTTATTCATTACGTTATGTCATACATCGGCGCGTTTTGCGCAACGGTGGGAGGTGTAATGGAGGTGGGAACTTTGGAAAGGCGCGATGGATGCACTACACAACGAAGTTTTTATTCACAGTGTACGAAAAATACGGTATATTTGTGTAGTTGCATTTTTAGCCCCCGTAGCTCAACGGATAGAGCGACAGACTTCTAATCTGCAGGTTGTGAGTTCGATTCTCGCCGGGGGCGCAGATTGTAAGTTTATTTCCAGCCAAGGGCGCAGATTGTAAATTAGATTCCCGCCAAAGGCGAAGGCTGCGAATTCGATCCCCGCCTTAATGTGTGAACATATTACGGCCGCAGAAGTCTATCAGAAAGAATTTGAACTAATTCCCAATTAACTTGGGAGCTACCCAAAGCAGTAGGGAAGTCTATCAGAAAGAATTTGAACTAATTCCCAACTTTGTGTCGGTAGATGTTTTTTCGGTGGTCGATGTCTACAGCGTAGATGGTTAATTCTTTGTCTTGTATGTTGCAAATGATTCGATAGTTTCCCACGCGGTAGCGCCATAAGCCTTTGAGGTTGCCTTGTAGGGCTTTTCCAGTGCTTCTGGGATTATCTATAAACTCGAGTTGTTTTAGGTAGCTCATAATGGCGTCAAAGGGTTTTTTGTCGAGTTTCAGCACCTGTTTTTCTGCTTTGCTGGACAACTTGACACGCCATTTAGCCTGCATATTTCGCTCGTACTTCATCAAGGGTATATGTGCGTGATTTTCCGGTACGAACGTCTTCTACTTCTTGAAGAATGTCCATTTCCCACATGAGTTGTTCTAGTCCGCGTTCGATGAGTTCCCGGACGTAAAAGCTTTTAGACCTGTTGGTTTTTTTCGCCAAAAGATCTAGCTGGTTTCCGGTTTCCGCGTTTATGCGTAGGTTTAGCGCTACTGTTCCTTGAGTACTCATGTAACAACTGTAACATGTGTATTACGAATTTTAAAGTCTATCAGAAGGAAATTGAACTAATTCCCAACACATACTCTTACGGTAATGATACTTTGTACAGTTTATCAGAGGAAAATGAACTAATTCCCAACCTCATCCCCACGTGCGTAGGAAAAATCAGAGCACTTTTGAGAAAAATTAACCCATTTAAAACAAGCACCTTGTAACAGCTTACGGTAAAGTTTATCAAAGGAAGTAATAAAGCAATCCCTTCCATCCACTAACTCACGTTTTTGCCTGCAAAAAACTCCCTTTAAACCGGTTCGGGGCCGAAACGCGCGCTTCGCTACGGCTTATTTTGCACACATTACGCAACAAAGCGCGCGTTTCTTTACATCACCTTTACTTCAAATCTTTGAAAACATCGCGCTTTACGTCGTCAATGGGCATGTCCACGCCGAACCAGATTTTTTCGCCGAGGGCGCCCTGGGCAACGAGCATTGTCAGGCCGGTGATCGGCGTCGCCCCAGCAGCTTCCGCGCGCCGTAGCAACTCGGTGATAACGGGAATGTAGGTCGTGTCAACAATCATTTGTCCCGGACGCATCCATTCCTGCTCGAGGTTGGACTGGTCGGCAAGATCGCCCATCCCTACGCGGGTTGCGTTCACAACGATGTCGGCTTCGCCCACCGTGGCCTTCAGAGCCTCCTTATCGGCTAAATCCACGAGCTAGATCGTCGCCCCGGTTTCTTCGGAAATGTGGGCGAGGTGCTTGCGTGTTGGCTCAAAGAATTGATCGTTTGCGTTGAAAACTTTGAGGTGTTTAACGCCTTTGATTGTGGCCTCCACAAACACGGCGGAACCTGCGCCTCCCGCGCCGAGGACAACCATTTTTGCACCCGGAAGGTCCACGCCTGTGGCCTCCAAAACTTCAAGCAGCCCCAGGCCGTCCGTGTTGTGCCCAATCATTTTGCCGTCTTTGAACTCCACGGTGTTCACGGCGCCCATGAGCGCGGCGGTGGGCGTGAGTTCGTCCAAATATTTCAGCGCGATTGTTTTGTATGGCATTGTCACGTTCGCACCCGCATAGCCGAGCGCCATCATTCCCCGGAGCGCAGCCTCGAAATCTTTTCCCTACTACTTGGGGTACGGAAGGCTAAAACTCACCCGTAAAAACCAACCCGTCACCAAGTTCGCTCACCAAGATCCGGCTTGCCTCTACCATGCACACGGGGCACCCACGCCAAGGGCGCAAAAAACGGGCGGGTAACTCGGAAGAGTTACCCGCCCGTTCGTTAAACATACGCCATTAGTGCTTCACACGGTTGAGTGTATGCGGGAAAGCCCCAGGTACTCACGGTGGCCGGCAGGCCTTGCGCGCTATTTAACGCACCTCCCGGCCATTAGCCTTCACTACCCGAATCAGCGCCAAAAGCCTTACATCGATTAGCAAGCCCGGCCACTAACCGCCAGCACCAGACTCAACAGCAAAAGCCTCGCGCTATTTAGCGAGCAGCCTGGCCGTCGACGTAATCGGCGTCCACATCAGTGTTCCATGCGAACATGGAACGAACTTCCCGCCCGGTCTTTTCGATCGGATGGTTCTGGTGTTCTTCACGGAACTTCTTGAATTCGGGTGCGCCGGCGCCCTGATCATCCATGAAGCGCTTAGCGAATGCGCCACTCTGGATATCTGCGAGAACTTCCTTCATGTTCTCCTTCACAACAGGTGTGATAACGCGCGGGCCGGAAACGTAATCGCCGTATTCTGCCGTGTCGGAGCAGGACCAGCGTTGCTTGGTGAGGCCACCTTCGTTGATGAGGTCAACGATGAGCTTCAATTCGTGGCAGACTTCGAAGTATGCCATTTCGGGCTGGTATCCGGCTTCCACGAGGGTTTCAAAACCGTAGGCAATAAGCTGGGAAACGCCACCGCAAAGAACGGTCTGTTCACCGAAGAGGTCGGTTTCTGTTTCTTCCTTGAAGGTCGTCTTAATGGCGCCTGCACGGGTACCGCCGATAGCGGCCGCGTATGCGAGGGCAATATCCCATGCCTGGCCGGAAGCATCCTGTTCCACGCACACGAGCACGGGAACGCCACGGCCTTCTTCGTACTGGCGACGAACGGTATGGCCCGGCCCCTTGGGGGCGACCATGCACACGTCGTGTCCCGCTGCCGGCTTAACATAACCGAAGTGAATGTTGAAACCGTGTGCGAAGAAAATAGCTGCGTTCGGCTTGAGGTTTGGTTCAATTTCGGACTTCCACAGTGTTGCCTGAGTCTGATCCGGAACGAGAATCATCACAACGTCCGCTTCCTTCACGGCATCCGCGACGGACTTAACGACGAGACCCTGTTCCTTTGCCTTTTCAACAGATTTGGAACCTTCGCGAAGGCCAACAACGACCTCCACACCGGAATCCCGCAGGTTGAGCGCGTGGGCATGTCCCTGCGAACCGTAACCAATAATGGCTACTTTCTTGTTCTGGATGAGGGACAAATCGGCATCTTTATCATGGAAGATTTCCGCCATGAGTTTCTCCTTTATTTGTTTGTTGGAAACTTTGTGAACTTTGTAAACTTGTTGATTTTATGAATTTGTAAGGTGGGCAAAAAACGTGCGCACCTCATTCGGCACCTCATCGGTTCTTAATCGAAACGCGAGGTTTTTCGTCGTAACACATCTGTGTTCCATTTGCGGCACGAGCCCGCACACGATACAAGCGTACTTATGCGCTTAACAGTCGGTATTTTCGTCCCATCCCTTCACGACGGGTTCGGCGAACTCGGCTCGTGTTGCTTCCATTTCCGCAGCGGCGCGCTCCGATAGTGAACGGGCTCCACGCGCGACGGCAACGGTTCCCGACTGCACAATTTCTTTGACCCCATAGGGATTCAACGCCGCCAGCAGTGCCTCGATTTTCTGTCGGCTTCCGGTCGCCTCAATGGTGAGGGCCTCGGGAACCATGTCTACCACGTGTGCGCGGAAAAGATCGGCAACTTGAAGCACGTTTGCGCGTGTTTCGTCGGTTGCGCGAACTTTAATCAAAATGAGTCTGCGGTGAACGGATTGAGCATCGGGAAGTTCGACGATTTTAATGACGTTGACCAGCTTGTTGAGCTGTTTTGTCACCTGTTCGAGGGGGTGCGCATCTCCGTCGACGACGAGGGTAATCCGGGAAAGAAGCGGATTTTCGGTTTGCCCCACGGCGAGGGAGTGGATGTTGAATGCGCGCCGTGCAAACAAGCCCGCAACACGGGTAAGGACGCCGGGCTTGTTTTCCACGAGCACGGACAGGGTGTAACGAGTTGACATGTTATTCCTCTCTTTAACTGTGCTCGTTATGCTTGATCTTCGCCTGCGACGGGACGTATTCCGCGGGCGTATTGGATTTCCGAATTGGATACGCCGGCTGGAACCATGGGCCACACTTCGGCATCTGGTGATGTTATGAAGTCGATAACCACCGGGCGGTCGTTAATACTCATCGCTTTTTCGATGGTGGCGTCCACGTCCTCCGCCTTGTCCACACGCCATGCTACGCAGTCGTATGACTCGGAGAGTTTGACGAAGTCTGGAATATAGTGCGGGGTCACGTCGCTATCGAGGTTGGTGAACGAGTAGCGTTCGTTGTAGAACAGGGTTTGCCATTGGCGAACCATGCCGAGGCTGGAGTTGTTAATAATGGCAACTTTAATGTTGATGCCGTTGAGACGGCATGTTGCCAGTTCTTGGTTTGTCATCTGGAAGGAGCCGTCGCCGTCAATAACCCACACGGTTTTTTCTGGCTTCCCGACTTTTGCTCCCATACCTGCGGGAATTCCGTAACCCATTGTTCCGGCACCGCCCGAGCTGAGGAACTGGTGGGGTTTTTCGAACTTAATGAACTGGGCTGCCCACATTTGGTGTTGGCCCACGCCGGTTACCCAAATAACGTCGTCGCTTCCCACGACTTCGCTGAGGCGTTCAATAACGTACTGGCCGGACATGAGCCCGTCCGTCGTTTCACCGTATCCGAGCGGGAATTTCTTTCGCAAACCGTTGAGGTACGCCCACCATTGTTCAAGGTCAGCTTCGCCGTATTGTTTTTGGGCGTTTTTCACTTCCTGTACAAGGATGGGAACCGTAAGTGCAAGATCGCCGACGATGGGTACGTCTGCCTCGCGGTTTTTACTGATTTCTGCCGGGTCGATATCGATGTGGACCACGCGCGCGTGGGGTGCGAAATCGTCAAGTTTTCCTGTCACGCGGTCGTCGAATCGGGCGCCAAGGCACACGATAAGATCGGAACGTTGCAACGCACCAACCGCCGGAACTGTTCCGTGCATGCCCGGCATTCCGAGGTTATTCGGATGCGAATCCGCCACGACTCCGCGCGCTGGGAGCGTTGTCACAACGGGTGCGTGTGTAATGTCGGAGAGATACGTAATCGCTTTGGAGACGTGTGCACGTGAGGCGCCACCACCAACGTAGAGAACCGGACGGGATGATGTGGCAATCAGGCGCGCTGCTTCGCGAACCTGGCGTGCGTTGGGACGTAACACCGGCTTGTATCCGGGCAAGTCCATCACGGGTGGCCACACAAATTCGATTTCTTCACCCTGTGCTGATTTTGCGACGTCCACAAGCACGGGCCCTGGGCGTCCCGTGGTTGCGATGTGGAAGGCTTCAGCAATACGTGCTGGAATATCTTTACCTTCTGTCACAAGAAAGGAGTGTTTGACCATGGGCATTGTTGCCCCCACAATATCGGCTTCCTGGAAGGCGTCGGTGCCAATTGCTGAGGCACCGACCTGTCCGGTGATGCACACAAGGGGGATGGAATCCATGTTGGCGTCTAGTAGCGGGGTGATAAGGTTTGTTGCGCCGGGCCCCGATGTTGCAATCATGACACCGGGCAGTCCGGTTGCGAGCGCGTATCCTTCTGCCGCATGCCCGCCACCTTGTTCATGGCGAACGAGGATATGGCGGAGTTGTTCTACATCGTAGAGCGGATCATAGGTGTGCAAAATTGCGCCACCTGGTAGACCGAAGGCAACTTTCACGCCCAATTCTTCGAGTGAACGAACAATTGCTTGTGCGCCCGTCATTCGTTCGCGAATCTGGGGGTGAGTTTCGTTCTCACCAGCATCGCTTTCGCGCTGTGTCGGCATGCGCCCTCCTTACGTATTCTTTTCGTCGCGTTATGTGGATTCTTGCGTTTTCGCAATCTTTTCCAAAAATATAGCCCCTCCATGTTGAGGGGCGCGCACTACGTGGTTGCCTCACGGCGGTAGTGCGCTACATAACGACGACGAGAATTTTTTCCATGTTTCATAGAGTACCTGAGCTTTGGGTGTAAGTGAAGTAAAAAATGATGAAATCTCACATTGTGGATTATGGTCTTATAGCGTGAGACTATTTACGGGGTTTCTGTTAGCTTATTTCAGCGTTTTATCGACGACGATTTTCGGTGCTTTTCAATGACTTTGTGGCAGAATCGCAATGTTTCCGTCGTAAAATTTTTCGACCCTGATGGGCCACTCATACACGTCACTGAGCCTCTCGCTTGTGAGCACTTGCATGGGATTCCCGCATGTTACTGTTTCTCCGTTTTTCATGAGGGTGATGCGGTGGCAGTATTGTGCCGCAAGTTGGATGTCGTGCATGATGGCGATAACCGTGTGCCCGCGTAGGGCGAGGGTGTGGGCGATGGACATAATGCGTTGTTGATGTGAGATGTCGAGCGCCGCGGTGGGTTCGTCAAGGAGAATAACGCGCGCATTTTGTGCAAGGACTCGCGCGAAGGTGACACGCGCCTGCTCGCCGCCGGAAAGGCGCATGACATCGCGATCCTCCGCATATTCGACGCCACTTGCTTTCAAAGCGGCGCTTACCGGGTCATTATCGTAACTAGGTGCGAGCGCATTCGTCTGATCATTATCGTCGTAACTAGCTTTACGATCGTTGTATCCTTTAACGTTTCCTATATTTAACGTGGCTGCGCTTTCACGGCCGTGCGTAGGCGCGTTTTCTCCGTTGCTTGCTGTGCTGTTTGCTGTGCTGTTTGCTGCGTTGTTTGTTGCACTGCTTGCAATATTGGTTGTTGTATTACTTGCTGTATTACTTGCTGTATTGCTTGCTGTGTTGCTTGCTACGTTGCTTTGCTCAGCGTTTATGTCATCCCATATGAATGGTTTTTCGGCAACGTCTGCACCCATGGCGACGACGTCGCGAACAAGATACGCGAAGGGAAATTCGCTACTTTGTGGCATGACGCTTCGTTGATGTTCGGGGTGTTTGTAGTGCGCGAGATTTTTCCCTGCGTAGGTAATTGTTCCCCGCTCCGGCTGGAGATCTCCAGCGATAAGGCGCAACAGTGTTGATTTTCCGGCTCCGTTGGGGCCGAGCACGCCAAGAATTTCACCTGGGAATACGTCAAGATCAACGCCACGAACTATCGGGGTGTTTCCGTAGGAAAAACACACATTACGCAATGCGAGTCCGTGTTTATTTTCGCCAACCTGCTCACTCACTTTTCCCCCAAACTGCTCGTTTTCGCCAAACCGCTCGCCCGCTTTTCCGTCAGACTGTACTTTTCCTCTATACTGCTCACTCACTTTTCCCTCCCCAAACTGCTCGCTCATTTTTTCTCCGTCGTTTTCTGCACTTTTATAGTCCTTGTCGCCCGCGTCGCAGGTTGCGTCGTAGAAGTATGAAGAAGGTCGGCCCGCCTACCAATGCAGTGAAGATCCCTATGGGCATTTCGCTGAAGGGGACGAGGGTGCGGGCTGCGAGGTCGGCGTAGGTAATGAGCACTGCCCCACCGAGGAATGATATGGGTATGAGCCATCGGTTGACGGGGCCGATGAGTAGGCGGATGACGTGCGGGACGATGAGTCCAACGAATCCGATAACTCCAGCGAAGGCTACGGCTGATGCGGTCAGGAGCGCGGTGAGGAGGATTGCCACTATTCTCAGTGCGTCTACGTTCACCCCGAGGTGTGTGGCTTCCCGTTCTCCGAGTGCGAGAATATCGAGTTTTTTTGAGATGACGACGGAAAAGGCGGTTCCTATGACGGTTGCGAGGGTAACGAGTCCTACGCTTTGCCAATTTGCCCCGGCGAGTGAACCCATTTGCCAGAAGATGATGTGGTCGCGGGCGTTGGTGTCTGCTATGTATATGGCGATGGATGTGAGGGCGCTTCCGACGGCTGTGACGGCGATTCCTGTCAGGACGAGTGTGAGTGATTCGGCGCGACCGTCATTTTTGGCGAGGAGGTAGACGAGTAGGCAGGCAATAAGGCCGAAAATAAAGGCAAATATGGGGACAAGTGCTCCGCCTAAAATGGTTGGGAAAAAGACAATGGCGAGAGCGGCTCCCATGGCACTTCCTGTGGAAACGCCGATGATTCCCGGCTCCGCTAGGGGGTTGGAGAACATGGCTTGCATAAGTGCCCCGGCAACTGCGAGGCTACCGCCTACCACTATTCCGAGGGCTATACGCGGGAAACGTATTGCCCATAATGCCGCCATGGCGTTGTCTTGGTTGGGCGGTTCTGTTAGCCCAAAACCTGCCACGAAGCCACGCAGAACTGTGGAAATACTAAGAGGGAATTGTCCAAGGTGTGCGGAAACGAGCGCTCCTCCTACCAGGAGGATTGTGAGCATCACGAGGGTGAGGCTTCGCCTGTAGGCGCGCCTCTGCATTCCGGTTGTGGCGTGATGCTTGTTCATGGGTTCAATGTTCACGCGCTTTGATTTTCCCCGGTTGTGGCGCTATCTTTCGCTAGCGCATCGCCATTTTCCGACACTGTACTGCCACTTTCCCCTTGTGCGTCGCCATTTTCCCCTACAACGTCATCATTTTCTGCAACTGTGGTGTCATTTTCCGCTTGTGCGTCGCCACTTTCCGTCACTGCGTCGTCGTTTCCCTCTGTCTCGGCATTATTCTCTTCCGTTTGTGTGGCTAACTGGTTGTTAGCTCCCTGGAATATGCGTCCTTTGTCGAGGGTGATAACGGCTTCTGCTTCGTCGGCGATATTGTGCCGGTGGGTTACTTCAATAATGGTGAGTCCTGGCATTTCTTCACGCAGGCGTTCGCGGATTTCTTCTTCTGTGTCGATGTCGAGCGCTGCCGCCCATTCGTCGAGAATAAGTATGGCTGGGCGCATGAGCAATGCTCGTGCGAGACACAATCGCGCCACTTGTCCCCCGCTGAGTGCATATCCTGCGGGTTGCCCATGTTGGGGTTTGCCTCCAACTTTTGTGTCGAGTCCTTCAGGCATATTTTGAACGTCTTGATCCATGGAGACGATATGTAATGCGTGTTCTAGTTCTTCGTCGGTGGCGTCTGGTGCGCCGAGGCGAAGGTTGTATGCAATGCTGGCGTTAATAAGATCGTTTTTTTGTGCGACGGCGCAGACTCGGCGATATAGTGAATTTCGCTGTATGTCGGTTAATGGTATCCCGTCGATGCTTATCTTTCCGGTATCGGGGTCTGCATAGCGTTGGATGAGGTGCAGAAGTGTTGATTTTCCGCATCCGGAATGCCCTGTGATGACGGTGTAGCTTCCTTCGGGAATTGTAAGGCTGATGCCCTTCAATACTTGTGAACCGTGCGGATATGCGTAGGTGATGTTGTCGATGTCGATACTCAGCCCGGTTTTTTCTGTCGGTAGTGTTTTTTCTCCGTCTTTTAAGTTGTCGTCATGTGTGCATATGTGATGCAGGCGTGTTACGGCCGCGATGGACACGTGCAGGGCGCTTGCCACAGTTTCAACGTCGCTTGGGCCTGACCATAGGCGTAACATTCCGACTGCGCAGGCTATTGTTAATGCGCCAAAATGTATGGCGTAGCGTCCGTCGTGTGTTTGGAGGGCCTGGCTGAAAAGGGTGTAGTATTGCTCGGTTCCGACCCATATTATCCATGCTGTTGCGCTGAGCATGGCGAATAGGTTGAGCGCTCGCCTTAGCGCCGTATAGATTCGTGCGGGTTTCGCGACTGCCATAACGCTATCGCTCAGTTCGTCGGTTTCTTTCAAGCGTTTTTCTTGGGCGCCGTAGGTGAGAACGTCGGGTATTCCGTAGAGGGTGTCGGTCAGGTGTTGGTTGAGTTTTCTTCTCTGTTCAAGTTCTCGTGTTGTTGCTTTTTGGGAGGAACGCGCACCTATCCATGGGATAACCACGAGCGCTAATAGTGCGCTGATTGCTGGCACTATCATGGCTTTCCATCCTATGAGGAACCCTCCTGTTATGATGCCGAGGGGTGTGAGGATATATGCGCAGACGAATGGGGCGAAGGTGTGTGCGTAGAGGACTTCTATTCGGTCGATATCTTTGGTGAGGGTTGTTAGGAGTTCCCCGGTTTTTGATTGTGCGACGATTCCTGGCGCTTTGGGCCAGAGTTTTGAGAATGCGTGGGTTCGCAGGAGTTCTAGTGCTTTGAAGGCGACGTAGTGTCCTGTGAATTGTTCGTAGTATCTGAGTATTGCTTTAAGTATGGCGAGGAGGACAATGATTCCTACTAACCCCCATGCTGAATATCTGTTTAATGCTATAAACAGCGCGTAGGCGATGGTTCCGAAGAGGAGTATGTCGCTTATGGTTGCTAGGGCTCTGCAGATGGTGGAGATGAGTAGGGGGCGGTGTACCGGGCGCGTAATGGATCGTATCCACTGCAACTGGCTACGTAATGTCGGCATGTTTTGCGCCTCTGTTTTATTTGTTGTCATCTGTTTTCACCTCTTTTATGTATCCCCTGTCCATGTAGTAGAAGTGTTGTCCGAGGTGTGCGAGGGAAGGCCTGTGTGTCACGATAATGAGGGTGTGTGTTGCCGAGAGTTCTTTGAGTGATTCAATAATTGCTTCTTGTGATTCGCTGTCAACTTGGGATGTTGGTTCGTCGCAGATGAGAATGTTGCGTTTCGAAAGGATGGCTCGCGCGATGCTGATGCGTTGTGCTTGCCCGCCGGATATAAGTCCCGAGTTTTCACCGATGTAGGTATCGAGTCCGCATTGCATTTGCTTAATGTCTGTGTCGATTCGTGCTTTTTTCAGGGCTTGCCACATTTCTTCTTCTGTTGCGCGTGGTGCGGCAATGCGTAGGTTGTCCGCAATAGTCCCTGTAAACATCCATGTTTTTTGTTCGACGACGGCAACGCGCTTTCTAATGTTTTCGGGTGTTTTTTCGTTGCGGTTTCCCTCAAAAACGAGAGTTCCGGCCCGGGGTGCGAGTCTGCCACTAAGGATACCTAAGAGTGTTGTTTTCCCCGCTCCGCTTGCCCCGGTGATAATAACGTTTTCTCCGGCGTTAATGGTGAGGTTAATATTCGTCAGTGCGTTTCCGCGTCCATAATCAATGCTAATATCGTTTAACTTATATAGCGTTTCGTGTGCGTTGCTATCCGCTTGTTCCTGACCTTCGTTTTCCTCGTCATGGAATTTTTCCTCTTCGGGTTCTCTTAAATCGGATTCCCCGCTCGATCCGCTATCTTGCGGGTGTGAGGCCTGTTCATCGTCGTGTATTTTCTCGACGGCGTCCGCACTCCCCGCAACGCCAACTTCCTCAAGCTCTCCTTCCCCGGAAACAAACTCTTCAGAAGCGCTCTGCGCAACGATGCCTTCCTCAGAAACACTCCCCGCAACGCCAACTTCCTCAACACCAGCGCTCTTAACAGCAACTGCTTCGACCGCAGATTCCCTCACACCAGAATCTCGAACACCGGAATGATTGTCTTTCGGGTGTGAAGGTGTTTTTTCTGTGTTCATGTAGCGGTTGATTGCTTTTTGCGCTGCTCGCCCGCCCATGCCGATATAGAAAAATCCTGATACTTGGGTGAGGGGTTCGAGGAGGAGAACTACCAGGAGTGCAATGGCGACTACTTGGGCAACATTCAGGTAGTCGATTCGCAGAATCGTGAGGGCGGTTGTGAGTGCAAGAAGAAGTAGACCGAATACGCCTTCAATCACGATAATAACAACCTGGTTTGCTGCCAATAATTTCATAATGGCTGTGCGGTTATTTTCTCCGCGCCGCGCCAGTTCTTTTTCGACACGCTGCCCGGCGCCACTTAAGCGAATGATACTCATATTTCTCAGCGCATCAATATAGCTTTCTGAGAGTTGTGCACGGCGCTTGCGCGACTCTCCGGAACTTTTGCGCACAAACTTCATGAAGATGTATAAACATGCCGGGATAAGCAGGTATCCAATAAGCGCACCTAAACCGATAACACTATCAATGCTCGTGGCTATTCCGAGTGTGAGGAGAATGGGGAATGTAACCGAACCTATTGCCGTGCCTAGGTACGCTTGCCTATATGTGGTGACTCGCTCCGCGCTATCTGTCAGGAGGGGAAGCAATCTGGCCGGTGTCTGACTTTGTGTTGACCCATGTAGGTTGAGGGCGTATGTTCGAGCGAGTAGCTCGTGGCGAAGAGCTCGTTCTTCGCCACGAGCCCCGTTTTCATTCATCACTGTTTCTACAAATGCAATAATAACGGCAAGGGCTATGCACATAAGTGCGGTAAGGATGACTGTCATTCTTTGATTAGTTCCGACGCCAAAGAGGAAGCTCAGCATACTGAAGGTTGTCGCCATGAAGCACAGGTAGGAGATTCTCCATCCTGCCGATCTTATAATTGATATTTTTTCGTTACGTTCCATGTGTGGCTTCTTCACTCATTAACCCAACTCGCCATCTAGCTAACTCTTCATTGCGCCACGGCGCAACTTTCTAACTCACTACCCGATCCATCTCGACAATACTCACAATTCTTTACTTACTCTATTTTCTTCCACCCTATTTATATAACGCTTTTCCTATTGCGCGGATAACATCTGCGCTTTGTGGCCCAAATGATAGGGAAATGTTATCTGGAATGGACACAATATTTTTTTCTTTGCCTGCTCGTGTTTGAGCAATTCCTGGCTGCTCAAGGAGTTTGTCAACTCCTCCGAGAGTTTTTAATCCTTGCGCCATCACAAAATAAACATCTGGGTTAACGGTTAATAGTGCTTCTTGGCTTGCTGGTTTCGATTCTACAATCCCTGCTTCACCTGCAACATCTTTACCACCGACTGCTGTAATAATGTCGCTCGCCCCGGCAGCTTTCCCCATAATGGTGAATATTTTTGCCTGAGGACGTATATTGAGGAAAACAATTTTTACTTGCGCGCCACCAGCTTGAGCACCCTTTGCCTGGCTATCCTTTGCTTGCGCACCCTTTACTTGCGAACCAGCAGCCTGAGCGCCTGGCTCCGAACCCTTCGCGCCCGAGCTAACCTCGTCCGAATCTTTCTCCTTCGCACCCGCACCGGCAACACCGGCACCCTGCGCCTTCGCAAGGACTTCTTTTTTCGCATCGGTTATATCTTTTTCAACAGTTTTCGCAAGTTTTTCGCCTTCGTCCCGCAATCCCACAGCATGTGCGACCGCCTCTATCCGCGCCGGAACCTCCTCAAAACTTATGGCCCGCTTCACATACACAACCGTAACTCCGGCTTTTTTTAACGATGCAAAAACCGCCTCTGTTCCACGCAATGTTCCGTCGGTTAACACAAGCGATGGTTTTAATGCCAAAATAGCTTCCACATTGAGGTTCGGCCCGCCCTTATTTATCTGCGTTGCGTGCGCGAGCCTAGCATCTGTATCCGACGCAGTTTTTCCCACAATATTCTTCCCCAGCCCAAGTTTCAGCAAAGTCTGAGAAATCGCGGAACTCATATCAATGGTGACAATCCTGGATACGTCCCGTACCTCCACTTTCTCACCTTTAGCATCCCGCACCTCCACGGGAAGAGCTGGCGAGGCAGGCGCTTCGGGAACCTCCATCTCAGGCACCTCCACCTCACGCAATCCGCTAAGGATGTTTGTCCCATGTTGCGTATTCGCCACATCTTTTTGCGACGACGAACTGTGCTGCACTATTGCACAACCCGCGAAAAAAAGCAGGGCTACCATTAGTGCAGAACACCTAGCAACGAATTTCATAGTTTCTCCTTTATCGGGACTTTTGCCACTAGGTATATTTTACAAAAAGACTCCCTCATTATTTTTTACTCGAACTCAAGGGGGCCTATAAACAAACCATCACACATGAGCGCACATAAACAAAACACCACACAAGGGCACTATTTTTATCTTCCAGCATCTTGGGCGAATACGAAAAGCTCCGCGGACACAACAATACAAAGCCGAGTAACGAAAACCTCAGCGAAACAGCAAAACAAAACCGAGTAACGAAAACCTACCTAACGAGAGTCCATCTAAAGATAAGAAACTCGCCTAACAAGAAGAGATAGGGGTAATCTTGCAGAGTGAGTACTTCAAGCAACCCCACCAACCCCACATATTCCGAGGCCCTTCAAGATTCAGGAAACCCCGCGGAAGTTGAAAATGTTAAAAATATCGCAACCCCACTACAATCCAATATCCCCGCATCGGAACAGCACGACCCTCGTCGTACACACAGTGTCTCTCAGTCACGCAACGTAACGCCACATCACGACGAAACACCACGCAACGTGGCACAAGACCAAGAACAAACCCCACGAACACGCCACGCCACACACCAAACCCGCGCTTCACACACCTTACACACCACACGCACCTTACACACCACCCACCCAAACCACGCCACACACCCCTCTCACGATTTTCACATTCCTCTCTCCCACCCCTCCCACGCAGAAAATGCCACCATTGAGGACACCCACGCCATGGCGCTCTCCCACAACCGACTCGCCTACCAATCTCACGTCATTTTGCGTCTCGGAACACTCCTGCTTGGCGCCGGCGCCTCGGCCTACCGCACAAAAGTCGCCATGCAACGCCTCGGGCACGCGGTCGGTGTGGACGCCGTGCACGTCTGCCAAACATACACCACGATTTCCATCACCTGCTACGCGGGCGGAACCTACCGCACAATGATTGCCGAGCAACGCACAATGGGCACAAACTCTGCCCGCATCGACGCCCTCAACCGCTTTGTCCTCAACCTTCCCTCGGCAATTCTCGTCGAAGATGCCAACGCCACCCTGGATGCTATCCTCGCCACACCTCCCCTTTACAAACGTTGGATGCTCCTCCTGGCGACCGGCCTTGCCTGCTCCGGTTTCTGTTTCCTCAATCATGGCGGTCTCGTCGAATGCGCAACCGTATTTTTTGCCTCGATGATTGGCCAGTTTCTTCGTCAACAGCTCACCGCGTGGCACTGCAATTCCGTGGGAGCATGGTTTATTTCCGGTGTCGTGTCCTCCTCGGCGTATTTGGGAATCGTTTTGGGGTACGGCGCGCTCACGCATGAGGTCACCCTGCACCAGGCGGGCGTCGTTTCCTCCCTCCTCTTCCTTATTCCCGGTTTCCCGCTTGTTACCGCCCTCTTGGACACGATTCGAGGCGACCTCACCTGCGGAATTATCCGCTTTAATTACGCCTTTATTCTCATGGCGAGTGCCGGCATGGCCGTCTGGCTCCCGACCTGGATTTTCCACGCGCATATCGCCCCCGTGGACGGCTATTCCATTACCGAACCGTGGCTTTTCGTGGCGCGTTGCCTGGCAACATTTGTAGCGTCGAGCGGTTTCGCCATGCTTTTCAGCGCCCCTTTGTCCGCCGCCCTACTCGCCGGCCTCAACGGCGCCATAATTAATTCGACCCGCCTCACGCTTCAAGACGCCGGACTTTACAACGTCATCGCCTGTGTGCTTGCCGCCACCTGCGTCGGAATTATCGCTTTTGTTTTCTCGCATTTTTCCAAGCATTCGCGAGTTTCCCTCTCGGTTCCCAGCGTCGTCGTCATGATTCCCGGAACCATGTTTTTCCGCGCGCTCGCCGCGATTAATGCCCACGACACCGTCGCCGCCATCGACCCCCTCTTTAATTGTTTCCTTGTCATTGTTGCCATTGGTGCGGGTCTCGCGGTTTCGCGCATGCTCACGGACCGAAATTGGCTTATTGAAACGCCCTCTACCGTCGTCCCCACTTTTGGAGACTCGCGTTCCACACTTACTCCCGACGTCATCGAACACGTAGAACACGCCAATTCCGAGAAGGAATAAGTTTTAAGGTGCAACTCCTATGAAAAATACTGTTCACGCACGTAACTGCAACTCAGAATAGCGTCCTCACATCTGCTTATGTCGCGTTTCGTTTTCACATTTTTTCACGACGACGAACCACTGTCGCCTTCCCTTATCGCTTTCTCTTCACAGTTCCGGGCGCAAAAAAGTGGGGTAACGGCTGGATAACCGCTACCCCACGAAGGTTATATTTTAATTGTGGTTTGTTCTACCTTTGAACCGTTAAGAGTTATATTTCTCAACGATCTGGCGTAGAACTTCAGGATTGACCTGTCCCACCTTATTCATGAGCATCTGGCGTTCAAGTTCTTCAAGATCCGCCAGGGACATGTGGGAGAGACGCTCAATAATAACCGCACGCTTGTCGTCCGGAGCCAACTGGGGCTTCGGTGCGGGAGATTCGGCAACACGGCCAAGATCCTTGCTTCCGCCACCCTTGGGAACCGTCATAACAACGGAAAGAATAGCGAGGATGAGGAAGATCAGGTTCACGCCGAGAGCAATCATAGCTGCGAGTCGGATATTAACATTGTCTTGGCGCCCTTGCTGTGCAATGAGCTCTGGAACTTTCATTCCCATGAGCGAGTAGTACACGGACAGGGAAACAGCCATACCGATAGCGCCACCGAGCGAGGATGCCATCTTGTAGATACCGGCACCGGCACCCGCCTGGTTTCCAGGAAGGCTGGACAGAGCGGCATCTGTGGACGGTGTTGCGTAGAACGCGAGACCGAGACCGAAGAGGCAGTAGGCAACAACGGCAAGAATCCTGTACTGGCCAATGAGCAGGTGCGTCATCATGAGAAGAATACATGCGACGGACACGATCAAGGAGCCCCAGATCATCGGCTTGCGTGGACCGAAACGCTGGAGGAGCTTTTCACCGACGCGGATGAAGGCGATAATGAAGACGCCGTAACCGATGGTGAGCAAGCCGGCATCCCAAGCCGTGTACAGTTCACCGCTAGCTTTGTGGCCTGCCATCACAATAACCTGCTGGGAAACAAGCAACATACCGATGGTTCCGTTGAGCAGGAAGTTGGAGATCGTTGCACCGGTGAACGTGGTGTTCTTGAAGAGGGCGAAATCGATGAATGGTGTCGCTTGCTTGCGTTCGTAAAGAACAAAGAGAACATAAGCGACAACGGCTGTTGCGGTAAGTGCAAGAGTTATTGGGCTACCCCAACCGAGCTTCGAACCGTAAAGGAACACAATCATCATTGCCAGTGTTCCAATAAGGAATACGAGGAGACCAACAAAATCGAACTTTGTCTTCTTACCCTTGTTCGGCGCATTTTCCGGGGTTCCGATAATCATGAGGAATGCGAGAACGGAAAGTGCGGCAGACAGGGAGTAAATTCCACGCCAACCGAGGTATTGCACAACTGCACCACCGAAGAGAGCTGAGAAGCCGGAGCCACCCCAGGAACCGATGGACCACATGGAAACAGCACGCTGACGTTGCGGGCCATCCCAGTAAGCCTTCACCAAAGCCATGGAGGCGGGCATAATGCATGCCGCTGCAAGACCCTGGAGAACACGGCCACCCATCATGAGGGGAAGGGCGAGCTTTCCGGCCGCAAAGACGATGAGAAGGGAACCGGCGCAGTTAAGAACGATACCTGCGAGAGTAACCTTCACACGACCAAATCGATCGGCAAGTCCACCGAAAAGAACGATGAAAAGACCAGAGAAGAGACCGGCAAGCGAAATTGCCAAGTTCATGGAGGCGGCATCAAGGTAAACAGTGCCGTCTTTCGGATTAATATCTGAAATGACCGCCGGGGCGACAACTCCCAAAGCTCCAGCGAAGAGCCAGAATGTCATAACTGCGAGAACGATGCCCCAAAGCAGTTTTTCGCTACCTTTGTAGCCTGTTTTTTCGAGTGCTTTCTGCATTTTCACTCCTTTCAAGATGAGAATACACTGATAATGTATCACCAAAAAAGGTTGTTTAAGAATAAAGACATGGCACTAGTCACAAAATAGATAATTTAAAAGATTCCATATTTGCAGTGTGCGGTTTTCGTTTCGCGAAATTGGCGGTTTATCAGGCGAAACTTATAGTCGTTGTGGAAACGAATCAATTGAACATCTGGCAAATTTTCAGAAAACAAAAAGTCGAACGTCTCACATTTCGAGAAAAAGGCTCGTATAAAACATACGAGCCTTAGAGCAGTTTTTATTTTGGAAATGATTTATGGTTATAGTCGTGGTTAAAACCAGTTATGTAGATACGATAGCAATCCAAGAAATGCTCCGATAGCAATCCCCTGCGAAAACTCGCCACTAGCTCTATTTATTTTTTAGAAAACCCTTGTGATTTGTCAGGAAGGTTGTCCTGCGGGGATTGTTTATTGACAATCTCAAGTTATCTGTGTTGTGTGGGTATGTGTGTGGGGAGTGTCGACGATAAACCGTTGTTTGGTTTTCGTGGACACTCCCCACACTGTATTAAGTTTTGATGGGTGGCAGTGACTTACTCTCCCACACCCTACCGAGTGCAGTACCATCAGCGTTAGTAGTCTTAGCTTCCGAGTTCGAAATGGTATCGGGCGTTACCCTACCACTATGACCACCACCCAAAACAATCGGGAAACAACCACACACACATATATATGTGTTTACTTGTTTGGTTGTTTTATACCCCGCACACACCACACACGACCCACACCCTCAAGGCAGGATCCGAGCTGTTCGGCCTGGTAGCCGGGAATCGTATAGTAGACGCGACACAACACTCTTGTTGCCCACACACACCTTAAAAGGTATGCCACATGTTTCATTGTTACCCATACCCACACACCACGACTAATACCATGATATGTGTTTTGTAGGCTATCGGTCATTAGTACCAGTCAACTCCACACCTCACAATGCTTCCATTTCCGGCCTATCAACCCGATAATCTCTCGGGGACCTCACCCAACAAAC
>NZ_ATUY01000011.1 GCF_000420445.1 Actinotignum urinale DSM 15805 | reverse complement strand
TTCAACGAACAACCGTTCTCATCAACCTTCTCACCCTCAGCAGTACCCGGACACTTATCCGTCACATCAGGAACACCATCACCATCAGCATCGGCTGCCTTCTCGATGGTGGCCTTACCAGCGGACTCGCTGAACAGTGGCTGTGCATCTGGCTTACCTTTAGGCTTGAATTCAAGCTTTACCTTGAAATCCTTTGCCACAACATTGCCGTTTTCGTCAAGAGTTGGATTCTTGGGCGTGCCAGAGATTTCGCAACCTTTTCCTTCAACGTAAGTAGTTACCAGGCCTTCGGGAACACCTTCAAGAGAGCACTTGAAATCTTGTCCCAGATCAGATTTTAGGACCGGTACGTAAATCGGAGTGATAGCTTCACCTGCTTTGCCTTTCACTTCCGGAACTTCACCCAGTTTAGGTAGATTCATAACAATGAAAGAATCCGAAGAAATCGGCTGTCCATTCGACAACAGTTGTACTTGATAGATGGAGCCTGGTTTTGCATCGTCAGGAACTGTAAAGTTCTTACATTCCTTCAGATTGGAGGTTAATTCAACGGTACAGCGCTTGAGTTCTTCCCCTGAAGGACCACGCCAAACAACTTCCTTCTTAACCGGAGTGAAGTCACCATTGATAACAGCCACAGCTTTATCACCTGGAGTAGCTGGTTTGTCCGTTGTATTGAAGTTAGTAATGTCAATCCGCGCTTCTCTATTAGGAGTTAGGGCAAAATTGACGTTATACCAAGTTTCGTAGGGCCTGTTAATCAAGCCAGCACCGTTAAACTCCGGTTTTGCCTGAGGTGCCCAGAATCCGCCTTGATCAGGTTTAACAAATACAGGCTGGTTGTAGGTGCTCATCATGGGAATACGATTGCCTTCGGGATCTTCAACCCACATGTACATGTTATTCCACCATTTTGCACCGCCGTAACCGTCTGTGATGTTGTTAGGAATACGAATGGTATACGCACCAGTATTATTCTGAACCACAGCAGACCATGTTCCGCGAATGTATTCCGGATGCTGCTGAAGCATTTCCTTGGTTTTTTTTGCCCACAGCGAGGCTGGTAGTTTTTGGATCTCTGCGTTAGCACGCGCGCCGTCCGGCGTCAAAACCGTTGCGAAGACCTTATAACCGCCTGCCGTCACATCACCAATGCTGTCTTCGATATTAGTAATGAGCTGGCGCAAATTACCGCGTTCGTGCCACACGACTCCTGAGATGGTCTTGAAGTAGTTCGGATCGTAATTAGCACCCGCCGCATATTTGGTCGGACCAAGTTTATCCTCGGTGACAGTCTGAGCTTTCAGCACATTATCCGAATCGAATTCGTGCATCCACACGCCAGTCTTCTGCATATTGCCGTTGGTTCCCACAGCCCCCGGGAATTCTCCCAGACCAGAACCCGAACCTGTATCAAATACATAAGGAACCTGCCCTGGGGCAGTGCGGAACGGAACAATTTTATTATTGTCCGTGGAGTTCACACCCGGTTCCGACCAAATTCTGTACTTTTGGGTGGCAAGGGTTAGGAACCGATGTTCTTTACCATTAGCATCAGTCCAAATAGGCAACTTAAATGCGTAAATACCCGGGCCATTAGTACCCTTAGCTCCCAATTTCATATCATGAGCTTCAGTCTTGTAAATTGGGGAAACTGCACCATCTGCATCGATCCACTGCAAGTAGATATGAACGGGCTGCTTAGATTCAAGCCCTGAGAAGCCATCATAGATAGCACTCAAGGAGGCATCTGGCACGGGTTCACGAATAGCAACGCGCCCAGAAATAACATCGTTAGCCTTAATTTGCGCATCAGAGAACCAGTCACCTGTTGTAATTAACCCCGAAGCGATAGCATCAGCATCGACGTTCCCATTTTCATCTACCGTCCACTTGGGATCGTTTTGATCTGGTTGTGCGCTACGCACACCAGCTGGTGCAGGTTTGACGGCAGGATTACCTCCGTACCTAGCGTGAGTAGTGGACATCGTAGCGAAGGCAGAACCAGTGCCAGTCATCAGCATAGCTAATGCAACACCCGAACTAACAATAGCTTTTTGCGCTCTACGCCACATACCCCCCCCCTTATTTTTCAGTTGGTTAGTCACTATACATACTCCTTAAATTGAATACTAAAATAAATCCAATCAATACCTGTAACACTACCCGAAATATTGGAAAGCATTTTTTATTATTAACTGGACTAATCTATAGCTTAGCACAGTCATGGCCTTAGTCCCATTTGTTGATCCAGGGATTGTGTGGCGCATGTCACCCCAGGTGATTTTGTCACCCCATTGGGGTAGGTCTTGGGTTTGCGGAGCATCTCGTGTTTGTTGGTAGACCTGTTCGATTAAGGCATCGGCGGGAATGACCTTCAGGATTTATGCTTCCGGTAATGGATCAGGACTGTGCATGTAGCAATACCAGAAAAACGCTTTGATACATCTTGTCAGGCTCATTCCTCGATGCTGGTAGAGCATCTGGCGAAGTGGACAGAAAGTCCCATAATAATATTTAACTAGATATTGCAAGACGGCAATCGAACGTACATGAGAAAATCGAATCCGCTTACGATTTTTGTTTCGCATCAGAATCTTCGTCGTTTTTTATTAAATAAAAATCTCCAGGGATGCGATGAATTTTTCTATTCATCACATCCCTGGAGAATAAGTAAAGTTGCAGGTAATCCTGCACTATTCGACGAGCTTAACGCTTGGAGAACTGCGAAGCCTTACGCGCCTTCTTCAAACCGGCCTTCTTGCGTTCCACCTTACGGGCATCGCGTGTAAGGAAACCAGACTTCTTCAATGCGGGACGGTTTGCGTCGCGGTCAATGTTGTTGAGGGCACGAGCAATACCCATACGCAAAGCACCGGCCTGGCCAGAGCTTCCGCCACCGTTGATGATGGCAACCACATCGAAACGACCTTCAAGATCAAGAAGGGCGAAAGGTGAGTTCACCAACTGCTGGTGAATCTTATTCGGGAAGTAATCGTCGAGTTCGCGACCATTAATCTTCCATTCCCCTGAACCGGGGATGAGACGGACGCGGGCAATGGCCTCCTTGCGGCGACCGAGCGCCTGGCCCGGAGCTGTAGCTGACACGCCCCGGCCGGTTTTCGGAGCTTCGGTTTCCGTCGTGTAGGAACCGTCGAACTCCTCGCCAACCTGGACGTCGAGAGTGTTTTCTGACATTAATTGAATCCTGTTCCGAAAAAAAGCAGTGATGTGAAGTTCTCGCTACTGAGCGATCTTCTTCAACGTGTAAGGTTCAGGTTTCTGAGCCACATGTGGATGCTCAGATCCCGCGAATACTCGCAATTTCTTAAGTTGCTGGCGACCAAGCTTATTGTGAGGAAGCATTCCCTTCACAGCTTTCATAATGGCCTTTTCGGGCTGCGTCGCCAACAATTCAGCATATGACGTTGCCTTCAAGCCACCCGGGTAACCGGAGTGATGGTAGGCCATCTTCTGCTGGGCTTTAGCGCCCGTAAGCGCTACCTTTGCTGCGTTCACAACGATAACGTAATCACCGGTATCGATGTGCGGAGCATAGGTGGGCTTATGCTTCCCACGGAGCAGGTTGGCAACCTGAGCTGCCATACGCCCTAAAACGAGGTCCGAGGCATCAACGATATACCACTTCGGCTCGATATCGGCGGGCTTAGGAGAATATGTGCGCACGTGCGTAACCTTCATATCTCGATTGGGTTTTGGTTGATCGACCCCTTCAAGGGCACCCAAAACCACATGGTTAAAGTACAAATTTGCTGAGCGCTGGCACGGCGAGTGGGAAGGGCGCCATGCAGACAGCATTCACAACATCTACCAATAATACTGATTACTTACGGTCACGTCAAAAATTTTCCGTTGTTGTGAGTGATAACACCGACGACGACGGAAACCGTTCTTCACCCCACAACAACACTAGCGAAACACACCGAACACGGTGAGGAAAAGGACGCCACATTCGTCGTCGACAAAAAATATCCACACCCAACTGCGTTGCCACCACAAAAGAGGTGGGAGACCTTGAACCGTGTTTAACACCGTGACGTCACGTTACACTACATGGGAAGTGGAGCCAACTTGACTCGCGGTTCGCCCTTCTTCTCCGTAATCCAATAACGAACTTTCGGTGCCGTCACAATAAGAACAATAAGCACAGAAATCCCCGCAGGAACAAGATTTTCCAAGCGGCTGGAACTCGCCACAATGAGATTAATACACGTTGACGTAGACTCCACAATCAAGAACACAACCCAACAGAAACGCGAACGCAAGGAAATACCGGTAAGAATCATCATAAAACAAAGCTGAAGCAGAACACCCACCCACATCTCCTGCGAATTTTCTGCGTCCACAATACCAATCACCAAACCGTAGCACATGAGGGCGAAAATGATAGAAAGCGAGATAGGAGGCGTGGCGTGGTGAGTCGCTTCTTTTACCGCATCTGTTGCGCTCAGTTTTCCTCGCACAGTATCACGGATTATTTGGCCACCAGATAGACGATTGGGGACACTTTTTTCCATATCGAATTCGAGTGCTTGGCACGCGCCACTGACGTCGAGAATAGGTAAATCGCCGTCGGTATGGAACTCATCGCCTCCTCCGTTACGCGAATGGTAGGCGTCAAAGTAATGTTTCAGAAGGAAAACCTGTGATTCTGGGTAGCCGTAACGCACGGTGCCGATAACAAAATCGCGTTCGGCATCCACGTAGGGATCGACTTTATGGGTAACCTGCCCCGTAAAAATGGAAAGGCCCACGCTCCGGTCAAAGGTTGCCGCAGCCAACCAGGTAACACGCGCCCCGCCAGGAAGGCGCCAATCCTCCGGGCATCGCCAAAAACGAATATGGTGGCGCCGGTTTGCGTTCCCGCCCACCTCGATTTGGTAGGCAAAATCCTGTTTGCGCCCAAAAAGATACAGATCCGACACGGGCGCATTCGGGTAGGAGCGACGAAACAGCGACGAAACCACGATTTTCCACGAGGAACTGAGAGACACCGGATCCGCAAGAGACCACCCCGCCTTGTGCATCACCGCATGAATATCCTCCGCGTCGCCTACCCAGGCAATATTCACCGGGTCACCAAGCACCCCATCAACCGTTTTCGTGCGCCCAATAAAGTAATTCGGCACGTAAAGGAGGCTAAAAATCTGGTGGAGACGCGGAAAGGCAACATAGGATCCGATTACCCAAAACGCAATAATGTGGAGCCACCACCACGGATCACCCGGAATCCCCCGTACAAGAAGTAGCCCCGCAAGCCACAGACTATACGCCATGGCAAGACCTATAAAAAGCGTAGAAAAAATTGCGTAGAGGGGGAAAAATCGGCGACGCTTCACGAGTGGCCGCTGCTCATACACGGGTTGTTTCGCCGGAACCGGCCAGCGATGATCCGCCCTCGTTGAGATACGCCCTGTTGTTCCGTGCATGTCTCGGCGTTTATCCATTGTTTCTTTACCCCAATTTCTTACCCCATGAGCTTCCACCCGTTTTTTATGTTCGACGACGAATTACGAACCGTGCGCTCTAGCGTGACGAACCTGATGCGTGCGCCACGAATCCGTCTACCCTTCACCCCTCATGTGACGCGCCTGGGCTGCGCGAGCACCCCACTCGCTTTCTGCCGGATAATTCACTTTCTCCAAAGTCAAAGGATGTGGGGGCGCAATCACCACTTCACCGGTGCGGCTCCGCTCCTCTAAACGCACGGCCGGCCACTGCCAGGACCGCTTCCCCGTTCCAACACGCAAAAGCGACCCGACCAACGTTCTTACCATGGAATGACAAAACGCGTCCGCCTTCGCATGAATACATGTTAGTCCCGTGGTGGATTCTTCCACCACTCGCAGATCTAATAGTTCGCGAATCGTCGTCGCACCTTCGCGAGGTTTGCAGAAGGACAAAAAATCATGTTCCCCAACAAGAAGCTGGGCGGCAGCGTTCATCAGTGGCACATTCAGCTCCGCATCCAACCATAAAACATCGTGGCGACGCAACGGATCAAAATCACGGGTCGCAATGCGGTACGTATATTCGCGAGAAAGCGCAGAAAAACGGGCATCAAAATCCGCGTCTACCACACTCACCTCATGGATAACCACGTCGCTGGAACGCACCGGCCCACCCGCCTCGCGCGAAAGCAGCTTATTCACGCGCGAACGTAGAGCCTCGGTGGGTGCGCCCGTAAAACGCCCTGCAACCCGCACCAACTCCTTCGACGCAACATCAATATGCGCAACCTGCCCGCGCGCATGCACCCCCGCGTCAGTGCGTCCAGCAACCGTGATAGGAACCGCGCGTTGCAACACCACCGCGAGCGCCTCGCCCAACGTCCCCTCCACGGTTCGCAGCCCCGGCTGGGCCGCCCAACCGTGAAAATTCGTACCGTCATAGGAAAGGTCTAGGCGAAGTCGAGTATTATGCGCTACCGTTTGTGTCATGACACAAGTTTCCCACGATACACCCGAATTATGCACATTGGCGGTTGATTGCGGAGGTGGCGGAATCAAAGTATGCATCCTCGATTCTTCAGGGCACGTTATCGGACACGCACGCCGAACCCCCGTCGCCTACCCGTTTTCCCCTGAAAACCTTGTGAAGATTATCCGCGATTACGTCAGCAAGGAGGACAACACAACATTCCACCGCATGACCGTGGGAATGCCGGGAATGATTAGGCACGGAATCTGCGTCTACACACCCCACTATATCCGTGAACATGGACCACACACGCGCCTTAACCCCGCCATGCAGGAGGGGTGGACGGGATTGAACGTACAACAACTTATGGAGGATTCCTTCGGCGTGCCCTCACTCGTCATGAACGATGCGGAAGTTGCCGCCGCTGGAACTGTGAGCGGCGAGGGCCTCGAACTTGTGCTCACTTTTGGAACCGGGCTTGGTAGCGCGGTGGTCGATAACGGGGTGTTCAGCCCTCACATGGAGTTTTCCCACGCACCGTTTAAGTGGGGTTTAACGTTCGACGACGTTATTGGCGAACTTGAGCGCGTTCGTTTAGGAGATGTGGCGTGGAGCAGGCGGGTGCTCAAGGCTGTGAACAGTCTTTTCCCCGTTATTCGTTGGGATAAGTTGTATATCGGTGGAGGAAACGCGGCGTATATTCCGGAATCTGTTCGCCCGCGATTTTTGGGTGATGTGGAGTTCATCCCCAATGCGGCAGGTTTGAGTGGTGGGGTACGTATTTGGGATATGGTTCGTTAAATCAGCCTGAAAAACAGGCCACATACATGATGGGTGGGAGCTGGATTTTCCAACTCCCACCCAAAATATTTGAGGTTCTACCTCATGGACTTTTTTCAGCCGATTCAGCTTACTGTGCTAACCCAGCTTATTCTGCTAATCCTGCTTACTTTGCCGATTCAGCAGACGGTGCTGATTCTGCGGAATCTACCGAATCTGCAGACTCGGGCGATTCAGGCGAATCAGGCGATTCGGGTGAATCAGCAGATTCTGCAGGTTCCACAACCTTGTCTTCCTTCTTCGCCTTCGGCTTCGGGTTAACCTTTTCCGTAACGAGGGAAATCACTGCCATCGGGGTGTTATCCCCACGGCGGTTGCCAACCTTTACGATGCGTGTGTATCCGCCTTCGCGCCCTTCAAAAAGAGGTGCAAGTTCTTCGAAAAGAATGTATGCGGTTTCGCGATCGCCCAGAACCTTGAGAGCCATGCGACGGTTGTGGGTATCCCCACGCTTTGCTTTCGTGATGAGCTTCTCGATATGAGGACGAACAGCTTTAGCTTTCGCTTCTGTTGTCTTAATGGACTTGTTGTGAATGAGATCCTTGCAGAGGTTTGCAAGAATCTTGCGCTGATGCGCCACGCTTCCACCGAGGCGCGCGCCCTTCTTGGGCTGAGGCATGTTTATCTCCTAGAAATTTTCTTCGTCAGGCTTAAAGATCGTAGCTGAACTGCATATAGTCGTCGTAACCACCCATGTAGCTGGTACCTGAATCCTTCAAGCTCAAGTCCATCTTGGCAAGTTCTTCCTTGACATCATCAATGGACTTTGCACCAAAGTTGCGGATATCAAGAAGATCAGCTTCAGAGCGAAGAATGAGTTCGCCAATGGTGTGGATGCCTTCGCGTTGGAGGCAGTTCTGAGAACGTGCAGGGAGGTTGAGAATGGTGATGGGGCGCTGCAAATCAGATGAACGCTGTTCGACGACGGGCGCCGGACCAATCTCAATGCCTTCTGCTTCCTCGTTCAAATCAACAGCGAGGCTGAAGAGTTCAACGAGTGTTTTACCTGCGGAAGCAATAGCATCTCGCGGAGTAATAGAAGGCTTCGTTTCAACATCGACCACGAGGCGATCGAAATCTGTACGCTGTTCAACACGGGTTGCTTCGACCTTGTAGGAAACTTTGAGCACCGGGGAGTAGATGGAATCAATCGGAATACGGCCGATTTCATCATTATCACCCTTGTTCAGAGCAGCGGAAACATAACCACGGCCACGTTCAACCGAAAGGTCGATTTCAAGTTTGCCCTTGTCATTCAAGGTTGCGATATGAAGTTCCGGGTTGAGAATCTCTACACCTGCGGGAGGCGTAATATCTGCAGCCGTCACTTCACCTGGACCCTGCTTGCGAAGGTACATAAGAACCGGTTCATCGTTTTCGGAAGTAACAACAAGTTCTTTCAGGTTGAGGATAATTTCCGAAACATCTTCTTTCACACCGGTAACTGTGGAGAACTCGTGGAGAACGCCATCAATGCGGATAGAGGTCACTGCCGCACCCGGGATGGATGAAAGCAATGTACGACGAAGGGAATTACCCAATGTGTAGCCAAAACCGGGTTCCAACGGTTCAAGAATGAAGCGTGAACGCAGGTCGGAAAGTTTTACCTCGTTGAGAACGGGACGCTGTGCGATAAGCACGATCTTTTCCTTTCAGCACACCACCGCTATATGAAGTGTGCAAAATATGAATCCTTGTGACTCTCTGTCTAGTCACGAGGGGTGCGGGAGGCCCGCATAATACGTACAACCGATAAAACTCGTTACACCTCTACGAGGGTTTCGCTATATAGGTTTGTATTATCTGTTGCGCTTGTGCGCGTTAGCGTCGTTATACGCGACGACGCTTGGGCGGACGGCACCCGTTATAAGCCTGGGGTGTAACGTCGGAGATGGATGTTACTTCAAGTCCTGAAGCGGTCAGGGAACGGATAGCGGTTTCACGGCCACTACCGGGTCCTTTAACGAAAACATCAACCTTCTTCATGCCCTGTTCCATTGCCTGGCGTGCAGCGTTTTCGGCGGCAAGCTGAGCGGCATAAGGAGTGGACTTACGTGAACCCTTGAAACCAACCTGACCGGAGGAAGCCTGTGCAATAACGGCACCTGTCGGATCGGTAATGGATACGATTGTGTTGTTGAAGGTGGACTTAATGTGTGCCTGACCTTGAGTAATATTGCGGCGCTGCGGGCGACGAGGGCGACGAGCACCAGACTGATTCTGACGAGCCATATCTTTTCCTTTTCCTAACTACCTAAGGTCTACTTCTTCTTACCGGCAACAGTGCGCTTCGGGCCCTTACGGGTACGTGCGTTCGTCTTTGTGCGCTGACCGTGAACCGGAAGACCGCGACGATGGCGCAGGCCTTGGTAGCAACCAATTTCAACCTTGCGTCGAATATCGGCCTGGATTTCACGGCGAAGATCACCTTCAACCTTGTAGTTTTCGTCGATATGGTGCTTCATCTTGACCAAATCTTCTTCGGTCAGATCCTTGACGCGGGTATCGGGGTTAACCCCGGTTGCTGCCAAGGTTTCATGGGCGCGTGTGCGACCAATTCCAAAAATGTATGTAAGCGCAATCTCAATCCGCTTTTCGCGGGGGAGATCAACGCCGGAGAGACGTGCCAATTTCTTAGCTCCCTTATGATCGGCCGGAGGTGTCGGGCACTGCTGTTCACACGCTCTCTATTCGTGTGCCCCGGCCTCCGGACCGGGGGTTGCCAGTTTTCACCGGCTAACAGTGCTGGTGCGCAAGGTTGGTTATATTAACCCTGACGCTGCTTGTGGCGCGGATTGCTGCAGATGACCATCACGCGACCGTGGCGGCGAATGACCTTGCAGTTATCGCAAATGCGCTTAACGCTAGGCTTGACCTTCATGTATTTTCTTTCCTCCGTGGCACACAGTTATGCCACTGATATGTGAACACTCCCCCAGACGGTTGAGCGTTTACTACTTATCACTTGTAGCGGTAGACAATTCGTCCGCGGTTCAAGTCGTAGGGCGTGAGCTCCACAACAACACGATCCTCGGGCAGAATACGAATATAATGCTGACGCATCTTGCCTGAAATATGAGCCAAAACTTCGTGCCCATTTTCCAGTTCGACCTTAAACATCGCATTGGGAAGCGCTTCGATAACGCTTCCTTCGACTTCGATGACGCCGTCTTTTTTCGCCATGATCCTCGCTTTAAAGTGGTGAACCACACCGGATTGTGTGGTACAGTAGGCAACTTTGAGGCGCACAAATCTATGCGCAAACAAAGCACCGACTCTCTATACTACACGAGACGCAATAAAGCTAAAAGATAAAAGCCGGTGGCATCTATCACGCAACCGCAGTAACATGCGGTTTTGAGCTTTTCCCAATTCCATTCTCGACGGTTCGTCACCACCACATGAGGATACCGGAAACATCCTGACAACAATACGGCACATCGTGACGAAATCACCGCGCGGTGTTGCTAACCCAGGGGCGCCACCTCAATACCGTAGGTCGCCAACTGCGCAGCTCCCCCATCGGGCTTATTCAACACCCAAATACCACCCTTATGTAACGCAACCTGCGATTCCCAATGCGCAGCGTCGCTTCCATCCTTGCTCAGAACGGTCCATTCATCATCAAGCGTGTAATTTTCCTGGTGTCCGTCCACAAGAATCGGTTCGATGCACAACACCATTCCGGGTTTCAACCTGGGGCCGCGCCCACGTGTTGCGTAGTTAAAAACGTTCGGATCTTCATGCATGGAACGCCCTATCCCATGCCCCGTAAAATCTTCCACGATTCCAGGCTCCGGGATTTGACGGCAAACGAAATCGTCAATTGCCTGCCCGATTCCGCCCACGTACTTTTTCGTCGCCATTGCGGCAATACCAACCCACATAGATTCTTCCGTGAGGTCGCAAAGCCTTTGGCGGCGCCTCGTTACCTCGGGGTCGCCACCCGGCAACACAACGGAAAACGCGGAATCTCCGTGCCATCCGTTTTTCACCGCGCCGCAATCCATCGACACAAGGTCACCTGGTTGGAGAATGGTCTCCTCGTTGGGAATCCCGTGGACCACAACATTATTCACGGAAATACAAGTATTAGCGGGATACCCGTAGTATCCCAAGAAATTAGAGACAACTCCGTGATCATCGAGCACGCGCTTTGCCACGCGGTCAAGGTAGGCGGTACTCACCCCTGGACGCACTTCCTCACGCAACGCAATGTGAATATCGTTCACAATCAGCGCCGACTCGCGCATGGCAAGAATTTGCTCATCAGTTTTGTAGGTAATACCGCTCACCTTAGCTCCTTTTTGGGTTGCGAGGATCCGTCACAGCGAAAAATGTGGATTCTCTCGATGCTATTCGACGCAACACTAGATCACGAAACAGACGCTAGTGGAAGACCAACCCGTTCGTCGTAACCTAACGTTGCGTCTCTAGAAATGTTATTGTGCGAGAAACTCCGCAACCGCTTTTTCGATTGCGTCACCAATTTCTTCGATGGTTCCCTCGCCCTCGATGCTGAGAACGACGCCACGCTTGGCATAGGCATCAATAATGGGTTTCGTTGTTTCGTGGTAAAGCTCAATACGACGACGGATAACGTCCTCGGTGTCGTCCGCACGGCCCTGTTCGAGTGCGCGTCCAAGGAGGCGCTGGACAACAACGTCGTCGTTCACCTTGAGTTCAATAACGGCGTCAATCTTTTCACCCTTGAGGATCTCGTCGAGAGCATCGACCTGGGAAAGATTGCGCGGATAGCCGTCGAGAAGGAATCCCTCGCGTGCATCGGCTTGCGCTAAACGTTCCTCAACCATTTTGTTGGTCACGGAATCGGGAACAAGTTCACCCTTTTCAGAGTAAGACGCGGCGAGCTTACCCAATTCATCCTGTGCTTTGGCGTGAGCGCGGAAAAGATCTCCCGTGGAAATTGCGGGAACACCGTTGGTGGTGGCGATGCGCATTGCCTGGGTTCCTTTACCGGCTCCTGGGGGGCCAACGATGATGAGACGTGCTGACATCATTTTTCCTTTCAGGTTGTGTTGTTAATACTCTGATTGTTATGTGAAGAATGTGTAAATGCTCTGATTATTGTGCGAAGTATGTGTTAAAACTACTTGTTTCGCGAACCGTTATTTATTCTCTACTCTACGTATAATTCGCTACTTACGTTCTACGTAACGTACAAGCCGTTGCTTAACGCGATATGTAAGCCGTTGCTTATTCTCGACGCGAGACGCAGAAACTGTAACTTATAGACTTCGTGAGGGGAACCGTCGTCTACCTTAACACGGAGTGCATTGAGAAATCGTGAGAACCGGAAACCCGTAGGCTAAGCACTCAGGGCAACTGGCATAGAAACGATGGAAACGAAAGAAAGCCGGGCGTGATGCCCGGCCCTTCCGGAAAATTTAGCGTACTCCCCCAAGGAAACTATCGTAGTGACGCTGCTGCAACTGTGCGTTAATGTCCTTAACTGTTTGCAAACCAACGCCCACAAGAATAATGATGGAGGTTCCGCCGAAACCTGACTGGATAATACCCAGTGCGTTAAAGAGGAGAAGCGGAATAAGGGCGACGATTGTCAAGTAGGTTGCGCCAACCCAGGTCAGGCGATTGGACACCCTGCGCAGATACTCTGCTGTTGCGCGCCCGGCACGAATTCCTGGAATGAAACCGCCGTACTTTGCCATGTTATCTGCGACTTCATCTGTGTCGAAGGAAATGGAGACATAGAAGAATGTGAAAGCAAAGGTGAGCAAACCGTAGGTTGCGAGATAAGGCCAGCCGTTGTGCTGGAAGTGTTGTTGAATCCAGATTGCCCACTTTGATTCAGGGTTGGCGAATGATGTGATCATCTGTGGCAACATGAGAATCGAGGAGGCGAAGATAACCGGGATAACATTTGCCATATTAATTTTGATGGGCAGGTATGTTGTGGAACCACCGTAGGTACGACGGCCAATCATACGCTTTGCATACTGTACCGGAATCTTACGTTGCGATTGTTCAACGAATGTAACAACGAGGGTAATGAAGGCGAATACTGCGATAACGAAGAGCAGAATAGCAATGCCTTGACCTTGCTGAATGCTTCCCAGCATTGAGGGGAAACCTGCACAAATGCCCGTGAAGATAAGGATGGACATACCGTTTCCGACACCACGTTCAGTAAGGAGTTCTGCCATCCACATGATCAGGCCCGTACCGGCTGTCATGGTGAGGATTGTCAATGTATAGCGCCACGGGGTTGCCTCAGGGATTGCCGGGTGAGGGCATCCATGGAAGAGAGTGAAGTTAGCGGTTGCTACAACAACTGAACTTTGAAGCAAGCCGAGTCCGATGGTGAGATAACGGGTGTATTCGGTGAGTTTTGCTGTTCCGCTTTGACCTTGCTTATGTAGCTCTTGGAAACGCGGAATGACGACGCGTAAGAGCTGAATAATAATGGAGGCGGTAATGTAAGGCATAATCCCGAGAGCGAAAACGGATAGATGCATCATCGCTCCACCAGAGAAGAGGTTGAGCATGGCAACTAGATCGCCTTGATCGGAACGAAGTGCTGTACATTCTCGAATATTAGGCAGGCTCACGAAAGGTGCGGGAATGTAACTACCCAAGCGGTATAAAACCATGATGAACATGGTGAAGAATAGCTTACGCCGCAAATCCGGTGTTCGGAACGCTGCTGCAAATGCCTTAATCAAGATTCCTCCTGAACGGAATACATCCGTTATTGGGTTTCTTTGGTCAGAAACAATGTGTTGGCATAATTATGTCGCTACGCATATGGTACACAAAGGTACGGATGCGTCAAAGACACAGCCCGCCCCGATTATATTATCGAGGGCGGGCTGTCTATGCATTAGAAGTTCATAAAATGTGCGTGAACGCTCATTTTAGATAACATTTTGGTAACTTCTAAATTACTTTTGTAATGGTACCGCCTGCTGCCTCAATCTTTGTTTGAGCAGATGCGGACCATGCGTTAGCTTCAACGTCGACCTTCACGGTGATGTCACCGGTGCCGAGAACCTTCACGAGTTCGTTCTTGCGAACCGCGCCCTTTGCGACAAGGTCAGCAACCGTGACCTGACCACCTTCAGGGAAAAGCTTTTCGATTGTAGCGACGTTAACAACCTGGTATTCGACGCGGAAGGGGTTCTTGAAGCCACGCAACTTCGGCAAACGCATGTGAAGTGGCATCTGGCCACCTTCGAACCATGCTGGTACCTTATTACGCTTCTTCGTTCCCTTGCGTCCACGTCCAGCAGATGTTCCCTTAGAACCGTTACCGCGTCCTACGCGAGTTTTTGCCTTGTTGGAACCCTGGGCCGGACGAAGATCATGAATCTTGAGAACTGAATCCTTTGTGCTATCAGCCATTAGTCAACCTCCTCAACATCCACGAGATGTGCAACCGTGCGAATCATTCCACGCACAACACTTGTATCTTCACGTACTGTGGACTGGCCAATCTTACGAAGACCGAGTGTACGCATTGTATCCTTCTGGTTCTGCTTTGCGCCAACCAGACCTTTAACCTGTGTAATCTTCAGCTGAGCCATTATGCACCAACTCCTGCTGCAGCGGCTTCATTTTCGGCCTTTTCTGCTTCAGCGGTTGCTTCTTCACGTGCCTTAGCTTCAGCTTCTGCACGATGGCGAAGCATCTGTTCAGGAGCAACCCGTTCAAGCGGGAGACCACGGCGTGCCGCAACGGATTCAGGCTGTTCGAGCTGCTTCAAAGCATCTACTGTTGCGTGAACAATATTGATTGCGTTGGATGAGCCGAGCGACTTGGACAAAACGTCCTGGACGCCTGCGCATTCCATAACTGCACGGACCGGGCCACCGGCGATAACACCGGTACCGGGAGCTGCCGGGCGAAGGAGTACAACGCCAGCCGCATCTTCACCTTGAACAACGTGAGGAATGGTGTTGCCAATACGGGGAACACGGAACATGCTCTTCTTGGCTTCTTCCGTTCCCTTAGCAATAGCGGCGGGAACTTCTTTTGCCTTACCGTATCCGACTCCAACCATGCCCTGGCCATCTCCTACCACGACGAGAGCCGTGAAGGCCATGTTGCGTCCACCCTTGGTGGTTTTGGCAACGCGGTTGATGGTAATAACACGTTCGATGTGAGTATTACGTTCTTCATTGTTGCGGTTGTCGCGACGTCCGCGACGACCTTCGTTCTTTTCAGACCGGCCGTTCCTGGCCGGATTCTGCTGCTCTGCAGCCATTTTCCTCTGCCTTTCCTCAGCCGATTAGAAATCGAGTCCAGCTTCGCGGGCGCCTTCGGCAACCGCAGCTACTCGACCATGGTACTTATTTCCACCGCGGTCAAACACCACGGCGTTGATTCCGGCATCCTTAGCGCGCTTACCGATGAGTTCGCCAACCTTGCGTGCAAGATCCTTCTTTGTTCCTTCTGCCTTGACCAATTCGGCTTCGAGTGTGGAGGCTGCAACGAGGGTGCGACCTGCCAAGTCGTCGATAACCTGAGCCTGGATGTGGCGGTTGGAACGGAATACAGCCAAACGGGGACGTTCGGGTGTACCGGAAAGACGCTTGCGCAAACGGAAGTGGCGACGTGTGCGAGCAACACTCTTGCCCTTGCCCTTGACGGTAACAGCCATCACTTACCAGCCTTTCCAGCCTTGCGACGAATAACTTCGCCTGCGTACTTGATACCCTTGCCCTTGTAAGGTTCGGGCTTACGGAACTTGCGGATACGTGCAGCGATTTCACCAACGAGCTGCTTATCAATACCGGAGACGGCGAACTTGGTTGGTGTTGCAACCGCGAAGGTAATTCCTTCAGGCGCATCGATAACAACCGGATGTGAATATCCGAGAGCGAATTCGAGGGATGTGCCTTTTGCCTGCACACGGTAACCTGTGCCCATGATTTCCATGTTCTTGGTGTAACCTTCGGTCACTCCAACAATCATGTTGTAAACGAGAGTGCGGGAAAGTCCGTGAAGGGAACGCGCTACTCGCTCGTCGTTCGGACGGGTAAGAACAACGTGGTTATCTTCAACTTTAACCGCAATAGGTTCTACAACCGTGTGTGAAAGTTGGCCCTTGGGGCCCTTAACGGTCACATCTTGACCGGAAACATTGACGTCCACGCCATTCGGGATAGCGATGGGAAGCTTGCCAATACGTGACATTTTTCTACCTCCCTTTACCAGACGTAAGCGAGGACTTCCCCGCCAACGCCCTTATCCTTAGCTTCGCGGTCCGTCATCAGGCCGGAGGATGTTGACAAAATAGCAACTCCGAGGCCGTCAAGAACACGAGGCAAATTAGTGGACTTTGCATAAACACGCAAACCTGGCTTGGATATACGGCGTACACCCACGATTGCACGTTCACGGTTTGAACCATACTTGAGGTTGAGCTTTAGGTTTTTGCCAACCTTGGCTTCCTCAACATCGAAAGAGGCGATGTAGCCTTCTTCTTTCAAGATCTTTGCAATATGTGATTTGATCTTTGAGTAAGGCATAGACACCGACTCATGGAACGCCGAGTTGGCGTTACGCAGACGCGTGAGCATGTCTGCGATAGGGTCAGTCATTGTCATTTTGGGCTTTTGCCCTTCCTCGTCGCGGTTTCCAAAGGACCTGCGACGTAGTGTTTACCAGCTGGACTTCTTTACTCCGGGAAGTTCGCCACGCAGGGCGAGTTCGCGAAGGCAAATACGGCATAGGCCGAACTTGCGGTAGACGGAATGCGGACGACCGCAACGGTTGCAACGTGTGTATGCACGCACGGCAAACTTCGGCTTGCGGGTCGCTTTGTGTTTAAGAGCGGTCTTCGCCATTTAGGCCTCCTTGAAGGGGAATCCGAGTTGCTTGAGAAGAGCGCGCCCTTCGTCGTCGCTCCCGGCGGAGGTTACAACGGTGATGTCCATACCGCGTACGCGGTCGATCTTGTCCTGATCGATCTCATGGAACACTGTTTGTTCGGTCAAGCCGAAGGTGTAGTTGCCGTTGCCGTCGAACTGCTTGGGGGAAAGACCGCGGAAATCGCGAATACGCGGAAGCGCTGTTGCAAGGAGGCGATCAAGGAATTCCCACATGCGGTTGCCACGAAGTGTGGCGAAGCAACCGATTGCCTGTCCTTCACGAAGTTTGAACTGCGCAATGGACTTACGTGCACGGGTAACCTGTGGCTTTTGACCGGTAATGACGGTCATATCGTTAATAGCACCGGTAAGAATTTTGGAATCACGAGCTGCGTCACCAACACCCATGTTCACGACGATTTTGGTGATGCCGGGAACCTGCATGGGGTTTGCATACTTGAACTCTTTGGTCAAAGCGGGAACGATGTCCTCTTTGTACTTTACCTTCAGACGTGGAGTTTCGCTCACAGTTCGATCTCCTTCCCACCGCGACGGCCAATACGTACGCGAACAATCTTCTTACGACCATCGCGTTCCACTTCTTCTTCACGGTAACCAACGCGAATCGGCTTGCCATCATGGACAAGTGCAACATTGGAAATGTGAATGGGGGCTTCAACGGTTTCAATACCACCGGATGCGGTGGAGGACTGTCCTGCACGGACGTGCTTCTTCACGCGCTGAACACCTTCAACGACGACGCGGTTACGACGGGTGTCGACGGAGAGCACACGGCCCTGCATACCCTTATCGCGACCTGCGATTACCTGAACGAGGTCATCTTTCTTGATCTTAGCCATTTAGATAACCTCCGGTGCCAATGAAACGATACGCATGAAGCGCTTTTCGCGCAGTTCGCGACCAACCGGACCAAAAATACGGGTGCCACGAGGTTCGCCGTCGTTCTTCAAAATGACAGCTGCGTTCTCATCAAATTTAATATACGAACCGTCAGCGCGACGTGTTTCCTTCTTGGCGCGAACGACGACAGCCTTGACGACGTCGCCTTTCTTTACTGCGCCGCCAGGAATTGCGTCCTTGACGGTGGCGACGAAGGTGTCGCCAATTCCGGCGTAGCGCCGGCCTGAGCCGCCAAGAACACGGATGCAGAGAAGTTCCTTTGCACCGGTGTTGTCAGCAACATTGAGCCGCGACTCTTGCTGGATCATGTGTTTCTATCTCCTATTGTCGTGCCGGTTCTCGAATAACGAGCCTTGCCGAACGAATGGGTCATACGGCTTTTGCCGCACGTAGCAGAAAACTTTACCACATCTTTCGATGTGGCAAAGTTATCTGTACTACTTTTTACTTAGCCTTCTCGATAATCTCGACGATTCGGAAGTGCTTCGTAGCGGAGAGCGGCCTTGTTTCCATAATGGAGACAAGATCGCCAACGCGTACTTCGTTGTTTTCATCATGCGCCTTGACCCTCTTGGTACGGGTAATAACCTTTCCGTAAAGGCCGTGCTTCACGCGGTCTTCGACCTCAACAACGACGGTTTTATCCATCTTGTCGGAGACGACGTAACCGCGAAGCGTTCTGCGATGATTACGTTCTGTTGTTGCGTTCTCGCTCATTTAAACCTCACTTCTGAGCGGTAGGAGCGGTGCGAATGTTCAAATCGCGCTCACGCTGGATGGTGTAAATGCGAGCAATCTCGCGACGGACTTCTTTTAGACGCGCGCTATCTTCCAAACGGTGTGTTACCGCGGAGAAGCGGAGGTTGAACTGTTCCTTCTTGGCTTCTTCAAGCTTTTCCGCCAGTTCACGGTTCGTCATAGCGTCCAGTTCTGCGGGTGTTAGGCCCTTAGCCATCTTATTCAGCCTCCTCACGTGTGATAAAACGGGTCTTAATCGGGAGCTTGTGCTGGGCACGGCTCATAGCTTCGCGTGCAAGCGATTCGTCAACACCAGACATTTCAAACATGACACGTCCGGGCTTAATGTTAGCAATCCAGGTTTCAACCGGGCCTTTACCGGAACCCATACGAACACCGAGTGCCTTCTTCGTCAAGGGGCGATCTGGAAAAATATTGATCCAGATCTTTCCACCACGCTTGACGTGACGAGTCATAGCAATACGAGCTGCTTCGATTTGGCGGTTGGTGATGTATGCAGGTTCGAGAGCCTGGATACCGTATTCACCGAAAGCCAATTCTGTTCCGCCCTTTGCCATGCCGTGACGGCCGGGACGATGTTGCTTACGCCATTTTGTACGACGAGGAATCAACATTGTTTATGCCTCCGTTCCAGCTGTAGCTTCGGCAGCTACATTCTTCTGGGCGTTATTTTGACCGCGACGGGCGCGTCCACCGTTTCCACGGCGGCCACGGCGTTCACCGCGTCCACGTCCGCGAGGTGCTTCCACCAAGCTACGGTAGTATTCCTGATCCGTCACATCTCCACGGTACACCCAAACCTTCACGCCAATACGGCCGAAGGTGGTACGTGCTTCATAGAAGCCGTAGTCGATGTTTGCGCGCAGGGTGTGGAGGGGAACGCGACCTTCACGGTAGAACTCAGAGCGGGACATTTCTGCTCCCCCGAGACGACCGGAGCACTGGACACGAATACCCTTGGCACCTGAACGCTGAGCGGATTGGATACCCTTACGCATGGCACGGCGGAAAGACACACGGGAGGCAAGCTGTTCAGCAATTCCCTGCGCGATAAGCTGTGCATCAGCTTCAGGATTCTTTACTTCGAGAATGTTGAGCTGCACGGCTTTACCCGTGAGCTTCTCGAGATCTGCACGGAGGCGATCTGCTTCCGTACCACGACGACCAATAACGATACCGGGACGTGCGGTGTGGATATCCACAACAACGCGTTCCGCGCGACGTTCGATGTTGACGCGAGAAATACCTGCGCGTTCAAGCATCTTTTCAATCATTTCGCGGATTTTAACGTCTTCAATTACGTAATCTGCGTAGCGGTTACCTTCCTTATTGGAATCAGCAAACCACTTGGAGCGGTAATTGGTCGTGATGCCGAGACGGAACCCAATAGGGTTGACTTTCTGTCCCACTAGCGGGCCCTCCTCAACTTCTTGGACTTATTCTTAGGCTTTTCGTCCGTAACGAAAACCGTAATGTGGCTCGTGCGCTTGTTAATGCGATCTGCGCGACCCTGTGCACGGGGACGAATACGCTTCATTGTCGGCCCTTCGTCGGCGTAGCATTCACCAACGAAAAGATCGGCTTCGTCGAAACGCTCACCGGCTGCATCAGCAGCGTAACGGGCATTAGCGATAGCGGATTCTAAAACCTTGCGAACCGGAACGGCTGCACCCTGAGGCGCGAATTCCAGTATATCGAGGGCATCTACCGCACGCTTACCGCGGATAACATCCACGACACGGCGAGCCTTCATGGGCGTCACACGCACGAAGCGCGCCTGCGCCTTTGCTTCCATAGTTCTGCCTTACTTTCTTGCTCGGAGCCTCGCCTAGCGGCGACGGCCCTTTCGGTCGTCCTTCACATGCCCGCGGAATGTGCGGGTCGGGGCGAACTCCCCGAGCTTGTGGCCAACCATGGATTCGGTTACGAAAACCGGAACATGCTTGCGGCCATCATGCACGGCAAAGGTGTGACCCAGGAAGTCGGGCGTAATAACGGACCGACGTGACCAGGTCTTGATGATATTCTTGGTGTTTTTTGCGTTCTGTTCGTCGACCTTCTTCATAAGGTGTTCGTCGACGAAAGGACCCTTTTTCAAACTGCGTGGCATCAGCTATCCTCCTAGCGCTTCTTGCCGGTCTTGCGACGGCGCACAATGAGCTTGTCGCTAGCCTTGTTCGGACGGCGAGTACGGCCTTCCTTCTTACCCCAGGGGCTGACAGGATGGCGACCACCGGAGGTCTTACCTTCACCACCACCGTGCGGGTGGTCAATCGGGTTCATAACAACACCGCGGACTGTTGGGCGAACGCCCTTCCAGCGCATACGGCCTGCTTTACCCCAGTTAATGTTGGACTGTTCGGCATTGCCGACTTCACCAACTGTTGCACGGCAACGAACATCCACGTTACGAATTTCGCCGGAGGGCATACGCAACTGAGCGTACTTTCCTTCGCGAGCAACGAGCTGAACTGAAACGCCTGCGCTTCGCGCAATCTTTGCGCCACCCAACGGGCGAAGTTCAACGTTGTGGATTGTTGTACCCAGCGGAATATTGCGCAAAGGCAAGTTGTTGCCCGGCTTAATATCCGCATTTGGACCAGTTTCAATACGATCGCCTTGCTTCACACCACGGGGAGCAACGATGTAACGCTTCTCGCCATCTGCAAAGTGAAGAAGAGCGATGCGTGCGGTACGGTTCGGATCATATTCGATATGAGCAACCTTTGCCGGCACGCCATCTTTATCCCAACGACGGAAGTCGATGAGACGATACTGACGCTTGTGGCCACCACCGATGTGACGTGTTGAAATACGTCCACGGTTATCGCGACCACCCGTCTTTTTAAGGGGGCGTAGGAGGGACTTCTCCGGAGTTGAACGAGTAATCTCGGCGAAGTCGGCTACGCTTGCACCGCGACGACCCGGAGTCGTCGGCTTGTACTTACGAATTCCCATGAGTTTCTATCCTCAATTTCTGCGCGTTATTAGCTAACGATATCGCCGTAGATGTCGATTGTGCCCTCACGCAGCGTCACGATGGCGCGCTTGGTGTTCTTGCGACGACCAATGCCGTTACGTGTGCGACGGGTCTTACCCTGACGATTCTGTGTGTTAACCGATGCAACCTTGACGCCGAAGATAGCTTCAACGGCCTGCTTGATTTCCGTCTTGTTGGAACGCGGATCGACGAAGAACGTGTACTTACCCTGTTCTTCAAGGATGGCGCTCTTTTCGGACATCACCGGAGCAAGGATGACATCGTGCGGATTCTTGTTGTAGAACTTCGCTGTATCAGTCATTACTTCTCATCCTTCTTCGTTTTCTTCTCAACGAAAGCATTGAGAGCTGCTTCAGTGAAGATAACGTCGTCTGCAACGAGAACGTCGTAGCAGTTGAGCTGATCGACGTAAATTGTGTGAACCTGGGGAAGGTTACGTACCGAAAGAATGGACGCATCCTCTCCACGTTCTACGACGACGAGGGCGCGACGACCTTCATTAATCTTCTCAATGAGTTGACGTGCGGCCTTGGTGGACGGGGTTGAATCGGCAACGAATGCGGTTACCGCATGGATGCGGCCACCACGTGCACGATCTGAAAGTGACTGAAGCAGAGCCGCTGCAATCATTTTCTTGGGGGTGCGCTGTGAATAATCGCGCGGCTTGGGACCATGTGCGATGCCACCGCCACTCCAAATTGGAGAACGTGTGGAACCGTGACGTGCGCGTCCCGTTCCCTTTTGGCGCCAAGGCTTCTTTCCACCACCGCGGACTTCGCCACGTGTTTTGGTGGAGTGGGTACCCTGACGAGCAGCTGCGAGCTGAGCCGTCACCACCTGATGAAGGAGGGACGTGTTGACTTCACGATCAAACAGCGCTTCGGGAAGTGTAACAGTTGAAGTAACCTTGCCCGATGCGTCGAGAACGTCAATGTTGAAGTCTGCCATGATATTAGGCTCCCTTCACGGACGTACGAACCACTACGGAACCACCCTTTGCACCGGGGATAGCTCCGACGACGAGGAGAAGTCCGTTCTCAACATCGACTGAGTGGATGGACAGGTTCTGAACCGTAACGCGTTCGTTACCCATACGGCCTGCCATGCGCAGACCACGGAATACGCGAGCGGGTGTGGCGCAAGCACCAATCGAACCCGGCTTACGGTGATTACGGTGAGCACCGTGGGAAGCGGAAACACCGGCGAAGCCGTGACGCTTCATAACACCAGCGAATCCCTTACCACGAGATGTGCCCATAACGTCTACTTTTTGACCAGCTTCGAACAGATCGGCGGTGAGTTCCTGACCAACAGAGTATTCGGATGTGTCCGCGAGGCGAACTTCAAACATCTTGGTACGGGGTGTCACACCAGCCTTGGCGTAATGGCCTTCGATCGGCTTGGTCACATTCTTTATCTTTTCATCGCCTGAAGCAATTTGAACGGCAGAATAGCCATCAACTTCAGGTGTGCGAACCTGGGTCACCACATTGGTGCCCACACGCACTACGGTAATGGGGAGAAGATGTCCTTCTTCATCCCACAGCTGGGTCATTCCCAGCTTCGTGCCGAGCAGAGCCTTCACGGGCTTGCTGGCAACAGCCTGCTTGGAGTTCATTGCGTTTTACCTCAGAGCTTGATTTCCACGTTGACATCTGCCGGAAGATCGAGACGGCGAAGGCTGTCAATCGTCTTCAGGGTTGGTTCCACGATGTCGATGAGGCGCTTATGCGTGCGCATCTCGAAGTGTTCGCGGGAATCCTTGTACTTGTGGGGCGAGCGGATAACGCAGTAAACGTTCTTTTCCGTCGGTAGCGGTACGGGGCCCACTACAGTTGCGCCGGTACGGGCAACTTCGTCGACGAGCTTCTTGGCTGCGCTATCAATGACCTCGTGGTCATATGACTTCAGCCTAATGCGGATCTTCTGTCCCGCCATGGCGCGTCTACCTCTCTTTAGCTTCGGTGCCCGGCTCCATCACAAGGCGCATCGAAGCGACGGTAAAACTACCACAACATCAAAGCCCTATATGAGGTTCCGGAAAACCCTTTATCATTCATCGACGTTTGCGCCGACAAGTCTTTCTGCTCATTTGAGCAACTTTTATAGTTTGCCACAACTATTCGCGTGATATCAAGGATATGCATCACATAGTGCAACAGTTCTCACGTTTGTGCGCACATTCGCGCCAAACACAAGAAAATATTTTACGGGGAAAATGGGGCCGATTCAAGGGTTAACCTGGAGATACCCATCACGTATTAGCATGATTCACGCGAGTCCGTCGTAAATTTCTTCGTAAGGAAACCAGTTGACGTGGTGAAGGAACCCGCTACGTTCCACAGGGCGATTTCTTTCGCGAACCCGCAAGGAGTGAGTGCGATTATGTTGGGTGCGCTTCAACGATACATGTCCGCTTATATTGCGCACGCTTCAACGATACATGTCCGCTCATATTGCACACGCTGCAACGATGCCCGCCAACGGATACTCGTGAACATCGACGACGAAAGCGCCGGCTCGTCGTGCAGAGGTCGTACCAGGGATAGAATCCTCGAACGCAACACAGAACTCAATCGGCACCCCAATTCTTTCGGCGCCCAACGCATAGGGTGCCGGATCAGGTTTGCCCGGAACGGGATCGTCGCCGGTAACAGCCGTTTTTAGTCGCGAACCCACACCACTAAGGAAGAGACGAACGGGCTCGCCGGGTGTTGCGGTAACAAGCGCCTGCGGAATGGAATGCGCGTCGAAGAAATCGATAAGCTCCGCTCCCCCGTCAATCAGGGTTACGCTACCCATATGGGTTTCCATTCCGCGTAACACTTTGGCGAAAAGCTTCCACGGATCTTCTTTGGCGCCAGCCTCGTGGACGCGACGGGCCATGGCGTAAGCGTGGGTTTGAGAACCGGCACCGGTAATGGCTAGAGCATCTTTTTCAGTCCATTGCCCACCGTAACTACGGACTGTTTCCTCCGTAACCCTCCCCCATTCGGCTTCGCTATCAACAAGCGTCCCGTCCATGTCCCATAAAATTCCTTGCGGCATAAAGGGAAGCTGGAGGTAATCAACAAGTTTTTCCATTGAAAGCTGTGGTTGTGCCATGAACACTAGCCTATCAAGAAGCCTCACGGTTCTGTTAGGTGCTAGAAAGACAAGATGTGCCCCGCAGCGAACTACAAGAACACCGCACCATACAACATGTGCCCCGCACTAAAAAGTGCGGGGCACATGGGAAGTAAGCTAGCTGAGCTAGAAATTACTTACTTGATGATCTTGATGACTCGCCCGGATCCAACGGTGTGGCCACCTTCACGGATAGCGAAGCCGAGGCCTTCTTCCATGGCGATTGGCTGGATGAGTTCAACAGTCATTTCGGTGTTATCGCCAGGCATAACCATTTCGGTGCCTTCAGGAAGGGTGATAACGCCGGTAACGTCTGTGGTACGGAAGTAGAACTGCGGGCGGTAGTTGGAGAAGAACGGATTGTGACGTCCACCTTCTTCCTTCTTCAGCACGTAGACCTGAGCTTCGAACTTGGTGTGCGGGGTGATGGAACCCGGCTTGGCAACAACCTGGCCACGTTCAACATCTTCACGCTTGGTACCACGGAGAAGAAGACCGCAGTTTTCGCCGGCTTCAGCGTAATCCATCTGCTTGTGGAACATTTCGATACCGGTAACCGTTGTCTTCTGAGCCTTGCGGATACCGAGGATTTCAACTTCTTCGTTCAGGTTGAGGATACCGCGTTCCACACGACCGGTAACAACGGTTCCACGACCAGTAATCGTGAAGACGTCTTCGATCGGCATAAGGAACGGTTTATCGGTGTCACGAACCGGATCTTCGAAGTAGGTGTCAACCTGCTCCATGAGTTCTTCAATGGAAGCAACCCATTCAGCATCGCCTTCAAGAGCCTTGAGAGCGGAAATGCGGACGACGGGGAGGTCGTCTCCGGGGTATTCCTGAGAATCGAGAAGTTCACGAACTTCCATTTCAACGAGTTCGAGAAGTTCTTCATCATCAACCATGTCGGACTTGTTGAGTGCGACGATGATCTGGGGCACGCCAACCTGGCGGGCAAGAAGAACGTGTTCACGAGTCTGAGCCATCGGACCATCAGTTGCGGCAACAACGAGGATTGCGCCGTCCATCTGAGCAGCACCGGTAATCATGTTCTTGATGTAATCGGCGTGTCCAGGGGCGTCAACGTGAGCATAGTGACGCTTTTCTGTCTGGTATTCAACGTGGGAAACGTTAATCGTAATACCACGCTGGCGTTCTTCAGGAGCGTTATCAACCTGATCGAACGGGGTGAATTCATTAAGATCGGGGTACTTATCCGCAAGAACCTTGGTGATAGCAGCGGTCGTTGTCGTCTTTCCGTGATCGACGTGACCGATGGTGCCGATGTTCATATGCGGCTTGGACTTATCGTACTTGGCCTTTGCCACTACGTCCTCCTGGGACTCTAGAAATTACTTATAGATTCTGGATAAATGCTGGCGCACGTATCCATATTCGTATCGAACAGTTACCTATTGTAAACGAAACTGGATACGTTATTCACCGCGTGCAGCGGCAACGACTTCATCCGCGACGTTCTTGGGAACCTCAGCGTAGGAATCCATCTGCATGCTGTAGACCGCACGGCCCTGCGTCTTGGAACGCAGGTCACCAACGTAACCGAACATTTCACTGAGCGGAACGTTAGCACGAACGATCTTGACGCCAGTAGCGTCTTCCATGGACTTAATCATACCGCGACGGGAGTTCAGGTCGCCAATAACGTCGCCCATATACTCCTCGGGGGTACGAACTTCAACGTCCATAATCGGTTCCAGAAGAACAGGGTTGGCACGCTTTGCGCCTTCCTTGAACACCTGGTTACCGGCGATCTTGAAGGCAAGTTCGGACGAATCGACGTCGTGGTAGGCGCCGTCTTCCAGCGTTGCCTTCACACCCACAAGCGGGTAGCCGGCAAGAACACCATTAGACATGGCTTCTTGGATACCCTGGTCGACGGACGGAATGTATTCGCGCGGAACGCGACCACCGGTAACAGCGTTGACGAATTCGTATGCTTCGCCTTCTTCTGTCGCATCGAGCGGTTCGAACGTACAAATAACACGCGCGAACTGACCGGATCCACCCGTCTGCTTCTTGTGGGTGTATTCAACATGTTCCACCTTGCGGCGGATAGTTTCACGGTAGGCAACCATCGGAGCGCCGACGTTTGCATCAACCCTGAATTCGCGCTTCATGCGGTCAACGAGAATATCGAGGTGGAGTTCGCCCATACCGCCAATAACGGTCTGGCCGGTTTCCTCATCCTGATGAACCGTGAAGGTCGGATCTTCCTCCGCCAGCTTCTGAATGGCGATGGAAAGCTTTTCTTGGTCGCCCTTGGACTTAGGTTCAATGGCAACGTGGATCACTGGATCCGGGAATGTCATTGATTCAAGGACGACGGGAGCATCCTGGGCGCAGAGGGTATCACCAGTTGTGGTGTCCTTCAGGCCGATGAATGCGTAAATATGCCCAGCGTGTGCAACCTCAACAGGGATTTCCTTGTTGGAGTGCATTTGGAACATCTTGCCGATACGTTCGCGCTTACCCTTAACGGAATTCATCACCTGGGTACCGGATTCGACCTTACCGGAGTAGACACGAATGTAGGTGAGTTTACCGTAGAAGGGGTGAACGGCAATCTTGAAGGCAAGAGCAGCGAAAGGCTCAGATTCGGATGGATGGCGAAGAATAACTTCGTCTTCATTTCCGGGCTTGAAACCTTCAATAGCAGGAATATCAAGCGGGGAAGGAAGGAAGTTGACAACACCATCAAGAACGGGCTGAACACCCTTGTTCTTGTAGGCAGAACCTGCATAGACAGGATAGATTTCGCTGTTCAGGGTACGAATACGCAAACCCTTAATCATTTCCTCAGTGGAAAGTTCACCTTCTTCAAGGTACTTTTCCATGAGTTCTTCGTTAGCTTCAGCGGCATCTTCCATGGCGACCATACGAAGTTCTTCAGCCTTCTCAAGAAGATCAGCCGGGATGTCTTCGTGTTCAACAACGGCACCCATGGTGCTATTACCCTTATCGTCCTGTTCGGGGAAACGAACGGCTGTCATGCTCAACACATCGACAACACCATTGAATTCGTTTTCCGCCCCAATCGGGAAGGTAATAACCGTGGGATGAGCCTTCAAACGATCGCGAATCGTCTGAACGGAAAAATCAAAGTTTGCACCGAGTTTGTCCATCTTGTTGATGAAACAAATGCGGGGAACGTTGTACTTATCAGCCTGACGCCACACGGTTTCAGACTGAGGTTCAACACCTTCCTTGCCGTCGAACACGGCAATGGCACCGTCGAGAACGCGCAGTGAACGCTCCACCTCAACGGTGAAGTCCACGTGGCCCGGGGTGTCAATAATGTTGAACTGTGCACCCTTCCAGAATGCCGTTACAGCAGCGGAAGTAATGGTAATACCACGTTCCTTTTCCTGCTCCATCCAGTCGGTGGTTGATGCACCGTCGTGGGTTTCACCAAGCTTATGGTTAATGCCGGTGTACAGCAGGATGCGCTCAGTGGTTGTTGTTTTACCGGCATCGATGTGCGCCATGATACCGATATTGCGGACCTTTGTAAGGTCGGTAAGCACGTCTTGTGCCACAATACGCTCTTCTCTATAACTCGGGGTTGAAAACCCTGGCGATTACCAGCGGTAGTGAGCAAAGGCCTTGTTAGCCTCTGCCATACGATGGGTATCTTCACGACGCTTCACAGCACCGCCAAGACCATTGGATGCATCCAAGATTTCGTTCATGAGACGCAGTTCCATCGTGTTTTCACGACGGGTGCGAGCGAAGGAAACGAGCCAACGCAACGCAAGAGCGGTAGCGCGTGCGGATTTAACTTCCACCGGAACCTGATAGGTTGCGCCACCAACGCGACGTGAACGAACTTCGAGTTGCGGACGAATATTATCCACTGCACGCTTGAAAACTGCGAGCGGATCTTGTCCAGACTTTTCTGCAACGCCTTCAAATGCGCCGTAAACGATGGACTGAGCCAAAGACTTCTTACCATCGACGAGAACACGGTTCACAAGCTGAGTAACAATCTGGGAATTGTAAACCGGATCTGCGATCAAAGGACGCTTCTTAATTGGACCCTTACGTGGCATTACTTCTTCTCCTTCTTCGCACCATAACGGGAACGAGCCTGGTTACGGTTCTTCACACCCTGGGTATCCAGAGCGCCACGAACGATCTTGTAACGCACACCGGGAAGATCCTTCACGCCACCACCGCGCACAAGAACGATGGAGTGTTCCTGAAGGTTATGACCTTCACCGGGAATGTAAGCGGTAACTTCGATGCCGGAAGAAAGGCGAACACGGGCAACCTTACGGAGCGCGGAGTTCGGCTTCTTCGGGGTGGTGGTGAACACACGTGTGCACACCCCGCGACGCTGGGGGCTTCCCTTGAGCGCCGGGCGCTTGGGAGCGCGCTTCTTCTGTGCGCGTCCCTGGCGTACCAACTGCTGTATTGTAGGCACTAAATTTCTCCTGTTGTACAGATGAATAATGAATATAATTCGCCAAATCTAGAGAACACACACCGCTCATTCATGTGGCAAGCCACAACTAGACCCGCGAATAGGCAACCTTTACAAGAATAGCCACTTAGGCGCGTCCACGTCAAAGGTTTAACGGTTCGTGTTATCAGATACACACATGAGTAAAGGTGTGTGTTGACGAAAAGTTTTCGTTTTTCTTACCCAAAGTTCTACGCTTGGCACACATGCATGAATCCGGGTGGCTTAATCTTCTTTGCACAGTTTTACACTACGCGCCGGTACACGAACGCGAAAGCCAAAAGATGAGCGTACGAACAATGTCACATTTTTTATAGATGTACGACGAGAATGTGGCGTGTGGGAAGAATTCCCACACGCCACATTCGTGAACGCTTGGTGCGTAAACCTTTATATGTCAGGTGAACGCCCGAAAAATCCGGAAGCGAACGTTATGGATGCGCCCGAAAAATGTCAGTAAGACACTTTCCTTGATACGCCACCTATCCCCTGCGTCCGGATTCCTGCGTGTTACATGCCGTATCCAGCGTCAAAATCGAAATCTTGCATGCCGGAATACGGGAACACGTCATCGAAGGAATCGTATTCGCGTGAGGCGAAGCCGAAGTTCTTTTCGAAGTCCACACGTGCCTCAACCGTCGGCTCAACCTTGACGTTACGCAGTGTCTCAAGGCCGGTACCGGCCGGAATGAGCTTACCGAGAATAACGTTTTCTTTCAGACCTTCAAGCGGATCGGACTTGGAGTTCAAGGCAGCTTCCGTCAACACACGAGTTGTTTCCTGGAAGGATGCGGCGGAAAGCCACGAATCTGTTGCCAAAGAAGCCTTCGTGATACCCATGAGTTCGGGGCGTCCTGAAGCAGGTTTCCCACCTTCAGCCATTGCCGCACGATTCTCGCTTTCAAAACGAGCAACATCCACGAGTTCACCGGGAAGCAGATGCGTACTTCCAGCTTCAAGAACCGTAATACGACGAAGCATTTGGTGAACAATCACTTCAATATGCTTATCGTGGATGTCTACGTTCTGGTTCCGGTAAACATCCTGAACCTGATCCACAATATATTCCTGAACCGCGCGACGGCCAGAAATACGCAGAATCTTCTTGGGGTCAACGTTACCTTCAACGAGTTGCTCGCCAACCTTCACATGCCCGCCTTCTTCAATTAAAAGCTTGGCACGCTTGGAGGCAAGATAAACCATGTCCTCTTCGGCGTCGTCGCGAACAATAATCAAACGACGCAGACGTTCACCGTCTTCGACTTCCAAACGTCCGGCAACTTCAGCGATAGGAGCTTCACCCTTAGGCGTACGTGCTTCAAACAATTCCTGAACACGCGGAAGACCCTGAGTAATATCTTCAGCCGACGCAGAACCACCGGTGTGGAAGGTACGCATTGTTAGCTGTGTACCAGGTTCACCAATGGATTGTGCCGCCACAATACCAACAGCTTCACCAATATCGACGAGCTTGCCGGTTGCCATGGAACGGCCGTAGCACATTGCACATGTACCGGTACGAGACTGGCAGGTAAGCACGGAACGGACCGAAACCTTGGTAATACCCTTTTCGATAAGGTTTTCGATAATATCGTCGCCAAGATCTGTTCCGGCTACAACCAAAACATTACCTTCACTATCCACGACATCTTTCGCAAGAGTACGTGCATAAACTGTTCTGTCAAGGTTCTTATCGGGAACAAGCTGTCCAGCGCTATCGGGTGAGGCAATCGTCTTGGATAAACCACGAGACGTACCGCAATCGCCTTCGCGAACAATAACGTCCTGGGAAACGTCCACAAGACGGCGCGTCAAGTACCCTGAATCCGCTGTACGCAACGCGGTATCCGCCAAACCCTTACGGGCGCCGTGCGTATTGGCGAAGTATTCGAGAACCGACAAACCTTCACGGTAGTTCGAAATAATCGGACGAGGAATCGTCACACCCTTGGTGTCGGAAACCAGGCCACGAATACCAGCAATCTGACGGACCTGTTCCCAGTTACCACGGGCACCGGAGGAAACCATACGGTTCACGGTGTTATCGTCGGAGAAATTCTTACGCATTTCTTCAGCAATATTCAACGTAACTGCGGACCATAGGTTCACCAAATCACGACGGCGATCCTCGTCCTCGATAAGACCATCAAGGTACTGATTTTCGATAACGTTGGCTTTCTTTTCAGCCTCAGCGATAATCCCGCGTTTACTTCCAGGAACAACCACATCCGAGACGGCAATAGACACACCGCTTCGTGACGCCCAATAGAAACCTGTTGCCTTCAACGCATCGAGGGATGCGCCAACGTAAACCTTTTCGTAGCGTTCAGCCAAGCTGTTGACGATCTTGCCGAGAACCTTCTTATCAACAACTGTATTGACATACGGGAAATCAACAGGAAGTGCCTCGTTGAAGATTGCGCGCCCGAGAGTTGTTTCCAAAATAATCGGATCGTCTTCTCCGTGATTTTCAGGGGCAACCCAGCCACGCGGAGGAACAACATCGGACTCGAAACGAATCTTCACCCTGGAGTTCAAGTCAAGCTCGCCAAGATCGTAAGCCATGCGGGCTTCGTCTACCGTCGTGAAGAAACGTCCCTCACCTGACTTACCTTCGCGTTCGCTCGTCAAGTAGAACAAACCAATCACCATGTCCTGGGAAGGCATGGTCACAGGGCGTCCGTCAGAAGGCTTCAAAATATTGTTCGACGAAAGCATGAGCACGCGAGCTTCGGCCTGCGCTTCAACGGACAACGGAAGGTGAACAGCCATCTGATCGCCGTCGAAATCGGCGTTGAAGGCCGCACACACGAGGGGGTGCAAGCGAATAGCTTTACCTTCGATAATGACGGGTTCGAATGCCTGAATACCGAGGCGGTGAAGTGTTGGTGCGCGGTTCAAAAGAACCGGGTGTTCACGAATAACTTCGTCCAAAACATCCCACACTTCGGGGCGTTGGCGGTCAATCATGCGCTTGGATGCCTTAATATTCTTGGCAATCTCAAGATCGACGAGGCGCTTTTGCACGAATGGTTTGAACAGTTCGAGAGCCATCACCTTCGGCAAACCGCACTGGTGAAGTTTCAGGGATGGGCCAACAACAATAACGGAACGGCCGGAATAATCCACGCGCTTACCGAGCAAGTTCTGGCGGAAACGACCCTGCTTACCCTTCAACATATCCGAAAGGGACTTCAGGGGACGGTTACCGGCACCCTGAACCGGGCGGCCACGCCTACCGTTGTCGAAGAGCGCATCCACAGATTCTTGCAACATACGCTTTTCGTTGTTCACCATGATTTCTGGTGCATTCAAATCAAGCATGCGCTTTAAGCGGTTGTTGCGGTTGATGACGCGACGATACAGATCGTTCAAATCTGAGGTTGCGAAACGGCCACCGTCGAGCTGAACCATGGGGCGAAGATCCGGCGGAATAACCGGAAGAGCATCCAAAACCATAGATTCGGGCTTCGTACCGGAATGCAGGAAAGCATTAACCACACGGATACGCTTAAGTGCGCGTGCCTTACGCTGAGCTGTTCCCGTTTCAATAACTTCTACGAGAGCATCATGTTCAGCTTGAAGATCGAAATCACGCAGGCGCGCCTGGATAGCTTCTGCCCCGCGTGCCGCCTTGAAGTATTCTCCGTAGCGAGCTTCCATTTCGCGGTAAAGATCTTCATCACCTTCAAGATCTCCCACTTTAAGCTTTGTGAAACGATCCCAGACTTCCGTCAAACGTTCGAGCTCACGATCGGCATTTTCACGAATCTTTGCAAGGTCTTTTTCGGCCTCGCGCTTTATCTTCGTTTTTGTAGCCGTTGTGGCATCCTCACCTTCAGCTGCCGCAAGTTCTGCTTCAAGTTCCTTGTGGCGTGCTTCCAGTGCCGCATCACGTTCCTTCATGAGAGCACGGGATTCAAGTTCAAATTCAGATTGAAGAGTTGCGTGATCTTCGCGTCGTCCTTCTTCATCTACTTCGGTCACCATATAGGCGGCAAAGTAGATTACTTTTTCCAAATCTTTGGGGGCAACGTCAAGGAGATATCCGAGACGTGAAGGAACACCCTTGAAATACCAAATGTGGGTAACGGGAGCAGCAAGTTCAATATGTCCCATGCGTTCACGGCGCACCTTGGAGCGTGTAACTTCCACACCGCAGTGTTCGCACACAATACCCTTGAAACGGGGACGCTTATACTTTCCGCAAGCGCATTCCCAATCGCGGGTAGGACCGAAGATTTGTTCACCGAACAGGCCGTCGCGTTCCGGCTTAAGGGTACGATAATTAATGGTTTCCGGCTTCTTTACTTCACCGTGGGACCATGAACGAATATCGTCTGAGGTCGCCAGGCCAATATGAAGCTGATCAAAACGATTGACGTCGAGCAAGATTCCTACTTCCGATGGAAAACTTTTGCACCACTACTACTGACTGTGCTGTGCGGGCCTGGCGCGATTTTGGCCCGCACAACTGTGAGAGAGATTAGAAATCTGCTCCGGTAGAAAGATCTTCGAGACCCGTGGGCATTGCAGGCACTTCTTTATTGGTGTTTCCGCGGAAACGTTCTTCTTCAGTTTCCTGCAATTCAATAACTGCACCTCCCGCATCCAGAGCTTCCAGGTTCAAGCACAGGGAACGCATTTCCTGCATGAGAACCTTGAAGGATTCCGGAATTCCGGGTTCGGGGATGTTATCGCCCTTCACGATCGCTTCATATACTTTCACGCGCCCAACAGTATCGTCGGACTTCACGGTCAACATTTCCTGGAGGGTATGCGCGGCACCGTATGCTTCCAGTGCCCACACTTCCATTTCTCCGAAGCGCTGGCCACCGAACTGTGCCTTACCACCCAGAGGTTGCTGGGTAACCATGGAGTACGGACCGGTGGAACGTGCGTGAATCTTATCGTCGACGAGATGGTGGAGTTTCAACATGTACATGTAACCCACGGAGATAGGCTCCGGGAATGGCTCACCGCTACGTCCGTCGAAGAGACGTGCCTTACCGAATTCGTTGAGAACGTGGTCTCCGTCCTCGTTAGGCAAGACACTCTTAATGAGTCCTTCAAGTTCATCGGATGTCAAACCGTCGAATACGGGAGTTGCCACACGCTGACCGGGCTTACCCTTGACAGCATTTTCTGGCAGACTCATCGCCCATTTTTCGCCTGCTTCGCGGGCTGCCGAAGCATCCCAACCGTGCTTGGCGATCCAACCCAAGTGGAGTTCATAAATCTGTCCGAGATTCATTCGGCCAGGAACACCGAGGGGGTTGAGAATAATATCAACCGGGGTTCCATCTTCGAGGAACGGCATATCTTCGATGGGAAGAATACGCGAAATAACACCCTTATTACCGTGGCGACCCGCCATCTTATCACCGACGGTGATCTTGCGACGCTGGGCAATATAGACGCGGACGGTTTCGTTCACGTCGGAGGGAAGTTCGTCGTTATTTTCCTTGTTGAACTGGCGAATTCCAATGACGATACCGGATTCACCGTGCGGAACACGCATGGACGTATCGCGAACTTCCTTCGCTTTTTCACCAAAAATGGCGCGAAGGAGGCGTTCTTCGGAGGTCAGTTCGGTTTCACCCTTAGGGGTAATTTTTCCGACGAGAATATCGCCGGCACGAACTTCTGCACCGATACGGATAATGCCGTGTTCGTCCAGGTGGGAAATCATTTCTTCGGAAACATTGGGGATGTCTCTCGTGATTTCTTCCGGTCCGAGCTTGGTATCGCGTGCATCGACTTCATGTTCCTCAATGTGAATGGAGGTTAGAAGATCGTCGCGCACGCAACGTTCGGAAAGAATAATGGCATCTTCATAGTTGTAGCCGTTCCAGGACATGAAGGCGACGAGGAGGTTCTGGCCGAGAGCCAGTTCTCCACCTTCTGTTGCCGCGCCGTCGGCAAGGAGTGATCCTGCTTCGATGCGGTTCCCTACGTCAACGAGAACGCGCTGGTTGATGGCATTACCGGGGTTGGAACGTTCAAATTTGCTCATCTTGTAGATGACGTGACGTCCGTCGTCCTGTTCGACGTGAATTGCGTCGGAATCGACTTCTGTAACGACACCGGGAGCCGCCGCGGTGGTAACGTCGCCGGAATCGACGGCGCAACGCATTTCCCAACCGGTTCCCACATATGGGGAAACTGGGCGAATCAAGGGAACAGCCTGACGCTGCATGTTGGCACCCATGAGTGCTCGGTTGGCGTCGTCGTGCTCCAGGAACGGAATCATACCTGTACCGATGGAAACCATCTGACGTGCAGAGACATCCATGTAGTCAACTTCTTCGACGGGCACAAGGGCGGGTTCGCCACCGGGAACACGCACGAGAGCTTCTTCTTCGAGGAAGCTACCGTTCTCATCAATGGGAGCTTCGGCCTGAGCAATATTGTAGTTATCTTCGTCTCCTGCCTGGAGGTAGTCAATAACATCTGTAACACGTCCATCGACGACGCGACGGTAGGGTGTCTCCAGGAAGCCGAAAGTATTAACTCGCGCAAAGGACGCCAAGGATCCAATCAAACCAATGTTTGGACCTTCAGGGGTTTCAATCGGGCACATGCGGCCATAGTGGGACGGGTGAACGTCTCGCACTTCCATGCCTGCACGGTCACGGCTCAAACCGCCCGGACCGAGCGCGGAGAGGCGTCGCTTGTGTGTGAGCCCAGCCAGCGGATTGTTTTGATCCATGAACTGGGAAAGCTGGGAGGTTCCGAAGAATTCCTTGATGGACGCGACGATGGGGCGAATGTTGATCAACGAAGAAGGCGTAATTGCTTCGACTTCCTGGGTTGTCATGCGTTCGCGAACCATACGATCAAGGCGAGCAAGTCCTGTACGTACCTGGTTTTGGATAAGTTCACCGACTGCGCGCACGCGACGGTTGGAGAAGTTATCAATATCGTCGGTTGTTACGCGAACCGGGGTGCCACCTTCTGTGCACACAAGTTCAGCGTATTCACCCATTTCGTTGACGCGATCCATGCCCTGATGGAGGGCGAGCAGATAACGCAGGGTTGCAGTGATATCTACCAGGGTAAGCTGGCGTGATTCGTTTTCCGCATCAAGTCCGAGCTTCTTATTTATCTTGTAGCGTCCAACTTTAGCGGTATCGTAACGCTTGGTGTTGAAGTAGAAGTTGTTGAGGAGTGTTCGTCCTGCATCTGCTGTCGGCGGTTCGCCTGGACGCAACTTGCGGTACAGATCGCGCAAGGCTTCTTCTTGGGTGTGGACGGTGTCCTTTTCCAAGGTTTTAAGAAGAACAGGGAAATCAGCGAATACTTCACGAATTTCGGATTCTTCCATGCCCAGGGCCTTAAGGAATACGGTGACGGATTGCTTACGCTTACGATCCACACGTACGCCGACGCTATCGCGCTTATCGATTTCAAATTCCAGCCATGCACCGCGGGAAGGAATGATTTTTGCGTTGTAAATATCCTTATCGGAGGTTTTATCAGCGGTGCGTTCGAAGTACACTCCCGGTGAACGCACGAGCTGAGAAACAACAACACGCTCGGTACCGTTAACAATGAAGGTACCGCGGTCTGTCATAAGGGGGAAATCTCCAATAAAGGTTGTTTGAGATTTAATTTCCCCTGTTTCATAATTTTGGAATTCCGCTGTAACATACAGCGGTGCTGCGTAGGTAATATCTCGTTCACGGCATTCAAGTATGGAATATTTTGGTTCCTCAAAATGCGGTGCCGAAAGAACGAGCCCCATTGTTTGAGCAGTATTTTCAATGGGTGAAATTTCATCGAAGATTTCTTCGAGACCTGATGCGGTTCCCGGGTTTTCAGCAACCCATTTTTCGGAACCGATAAGCCAGCCGAAGCTGTCTGTCTGCAAACCTAAAAGGTTGGGAACCTGGAGCGGTTCATTGATTTTTGCAAACGAGACGCGGTCAACAATCGGCTTGCCGTGGTTAACGGCGAGCGAGTATGTGCGCGAAGCAGCCAAAGTGGATCCTTCCCTGACGAATCTGGCAGAGGAGACAAACCAATGCCCACACTTCACGCCGTGGGACGCAAAATGACTGATTTTTTAGCACAATACCGCTAAAAAAGGTAAAAGGGCATGGTAATGTCAACGCAAATATCTAGAATACACCTGTTGAACCACAATATCCAGATTTTTAGGGTTGTGGAAAGCATCACGGCGAACTTCTTCGTTCGGAAATTACTTTCCCATAGACGACGAAAATATGCAAGTCCCGACACGCGTGAGAAATCGGAAGAAAGGCGTGGGTATGCGAAAAGCAGTGCCGGTAAAAAGTTACCCAGGCAAGCCCTCAAGCCAGGGCAATTTTCTTCACATCTATCGTGCTGGTAAAAACACGTTACCCCCGGGACTTGCCCGGGGGTAACGAAAGCTATGTAGCTCAGCGCGTTACGCTGTTAAGCAGTATGAACTACTTGAGGGTAACGGTTGCGCCTGCGCCTTCGAGAGCTTCCTTTGCCTTGTCGGCAGCAGCCTTGTCAACGCCTTCGAGAACAGCCTTAGGAGCGGAATCAACGAGATCCTTAGCTTCCTTGAGGCCGAGGGAGGTGAGGGCGCGAACTTCCTTAATAACGGCAACCTTCTTGTCGCCAGCTGCTTCGAGAACGACGTCGAAGTCAGTCTTTTCTTCTTCAGCAGCAGCTTCTGCCGCAGCAGGAGCGGCAGCAACAGCTGCAACGGGGGCAGTGGCTTCAACATCGAATTCTTCTTCGAAAGCCTTAACGAAATCGTTGAGCTCAACGAGGGTGAGCTCCTTGAAAGCTGCAATGAGCTCTTCGGTTGTGAGCTTAGCCATGATGGCCTTCCTTTCCGCTCTATCGAGCAGATAAACATGTGAAAACAAAGTTCTTATGTGGTGTTACACCACGGTTGCGACTCAGCCACGTAGTTGGGCTTTGTGCCTATGTGGCCTACCGCGTGAACGGTTTGCCGCTGGTGGTTTCCCACCGATGTGGCTATCCGTTTTCCCGGTTTCTTAACCGGCAAATACGGCATATTGCCACGTTGAAGAGCGCTTAAGCAGCAGCTTCTTCCTTGGCGCGCAATGCGTCGATGGTGCGAACAGCCTTGACGGCTGGCGCTGTGAGTACGTATGCGGTCTGGTACAGGAGCGCCTTGAGGACACCTGCGGACTTGGCAAGGAGAACTTCGCGAGATTCGAGATCCGCAAGCTTCTTCACATCATCAGAGGACATCTGGACACCGTCCATGATGCCACCCTTGATAATGAGCTTGTCATTTTCCTTGGCAAAATTCTTGATTGCTTTAGCAGCATCGGGAGCTTCACCGCTAACGAATGCAACGGCTGTTGGCCCAACGAATGTGCCTTCCTCGAGTTCGAGGCCGGCCTGCTTGGCAGCAATCTCAAGAAGAGTGTTCTTGGCGACCTTGTAGACAGCTCCACCCTGGAACGAACGGCGAAGATCTTTCATCTCGCCGACCGTCAGGCCACGGTACTCAGTGAACAGCGCTGCGGCGGAGTTCTCGAAAAGCTCCTTGAGTTCCGCAATTGCTGCAGACTTATCGGTCCGTGCCATGGGGCCTCCTTCCGGTCTAGCCGCAGAACCCAACGAAAAAGCCCCGCGCAAGTAAGCACGGGACTTAAACACACACATATACATGCTTATGTAAGCTCTGTTCTCACCTGCGCTGGCCCGCTTCGCGAGTTTGATCCTGATTGGAACCTGCGGTCTTTGGCACGTAATAGCTTACTGCACTCCCGCGCGGTTTCCAAGGCCTCCCCCGGTGTACTCCATCACGTTCGGACGTAGCCACAGTTTTTCGTCGTACTACATAAAAATGGTGCTCCCCTGGAAAGGAGAGCACCACAAAAGACGCTATAACTCGTCTCGGGAGACGCTGTACTTAGGAAGCGTCTTCGGACAGGAGGTTACGGGTTTTGGTTCCGTCGAGGGGAATACCTGGACCCATAGTTGTTGAAACTGTTGCCTTGCGGACGTAACGACCCTTAGCTGCTGAAGGCTTCAAACGAATGATTTCTTCCTGTGCGGCAGCGTAGTTTTCAACGAGCTGTTCCACCGAGAAGCCGGTGTTACCAATAATGAACGGAAGGTTTCCGTGCCTATCAACACGGAATTCGATACGTCCACCCTTGATGTCGTTAACAGCCTTCGTCACATCCATGGTGACGGTGCCCGTCTTGGGGTTCGGCATAAGTCCACGTGGGCCGAGGATACGGCCGAGGCGACCAACTTTACCCATCATGTCAGGTGTTGCAACGGCTGCGTCGAAATCTGTCCAACCGCCTGCAACCTTGGCGATGAGTTCATCTGATCCAACTTCATCAGCGCCAGCATCGAGTGCCTGCTGGGCGCGTTCTCCCTGGGCAAAGACGATGACCCGAGCCGTCTTGCCGGTGCCGTGAGGGAGGTTAACGGTACCGCGAACCATCTGGTCCGCTTTACGAGGATCAACACCAAGGCGGAAGACAACTTCCACCGTGGAATCGAACTTCGTGACTGTTGTTTCCTTCGCAAGCTTCATAGCTTCGAGGGGTGTGTAGAGCACACCGTCCGCAATCTTTTCAGCGGCTGCGCGGTATGCTTTAGAGCGCTTTGCCATTTCTGCTTCTCCTTTTTACAGTTGTGGTCAACAGGCCTGCGCGGCCCTTCCACCAGCTGGCGTGTGCCGAGCTGATTTTCTCTTTCGCTTAGATTGCGTCCGAGGTGATGCCCATGGAGCGGGCCGTACCGGCGATAATACGCGCGGCGTTGTCAATGTCGTTAGCGTTCAGATCCGGCTCTTTTGTTTTTGCAATTTCGCGGAGCTGATCGGCTGTAAGATGTCCAACCTTCACGGAGTGAGGTGTGGGAGAGCCTTTAGCAATACCTGCAGCTTTCAAAATGAGCTGTGCTGCGGGCGGGGTTTTGGTGACGAAGGTAAATGTGCGATCTTCGTACACGGTAATTTCAACAGGAACAATGTTCCCGCGCTGGGATTCGGTCGCGGCATTGTATGCCTTCGTGAACTCAACGATGTTCACGCCGTGCTGACCGAGAGCCGGACCAACCGGCGGGGCCGGGGTGGCCTGACCAGCAGGAATCTGTAGCTTAATAAAGCCGACAACCTTCTTCTTCGGTGCCATATCGGGTCCTTTTCTGATTATCTAGATAGCCATCGCAAATGGTGAACGATGGCACGCCTATCAACTTTACGCTATGCTCACGCACAAATAAAGCCGAAAGGCTTGTGAAACACGTCAAGCCCGGCATCGCGGGCTTGACGAAAACTACTTCATGCTTGGGAAGGAATCATTCTTCCTTATAATCTGGAAGGAATTAATCTTCCTTAATAACCTGATGGAAATCGAGCTCAACGGGTGTTTCCTGCCCGACGAGCGTCATCATCACGGTGAGCTTCTGGTTCACGGCATCAATTGCGGAAACCGTTGCCGGCATACCAGCCCACGGCTCAGCAGCCAACGTAACCGGATCGCCAATCTCGAAGGGAACTTCAACCTTGGGTCCTTTACCTGCGGGTAGACCTGCTTCGCGTGCTTCTTCGGCTGCCTGCTGTTCGACAACAGGGGTCAACATAGAAACAACTTCGTTGAAATTCAACGCAACGGGTGTTCGCCCATTGCCCACAAAACCTGTCACACCGTTTGTGGACTGAACCACACGCCATGAATCGTCGTTCAAATCCATACGAATCAGCACATAACCGGGCATACGGACACGGGAAACGAGTTTACGCTGGCCACGTCGAATCTCGAAAACTTCCTCCATTGGCACTTCCATTTGGAAAATGTAATCTTCCATGTTCATGGACGCCATACGGATTTCAAGATCCTGCTTCACGCGCTTTTCATAACCGGAATACGTGTGGAGAACATACCATTTTCCGGGGAGATTCTTGAGCTTTGCGCGGACTTCCGCCTCGGTAATGATTTCCTGCTGAGCCTTTTTACGTTTTTTCGACGACGAACCCTGTTCTTTGGTTGGCTCGGTAGCCTCAACAGCTTCGGTTACGGCTTCCTCGGAGGTTTCTGCATTATCTGCATGTGTGCCGTCGGCTCCGGTTTCTTCCTGGATTTCGTCAACAACGGACAATGTTTCTTCAGGGCGTGTTTGCGCATCCTGGGTAAGTTCTTTGAAGTTGTCCGCGTTTGGCTCCATGAAGAGCTCATCAGCTACATTGTTTTCCTCAGCCACGTTCTACCTTTTCCTCTCTGGCTTGACCCGGCTTAACCGAAAACCCAGAGCGTAAGACGCCCGAAACCAAGGTCGAAAACCCCAATAAATACCATGATGCAAACAATAAAGAGAACAACTGTTCCGAAGAGCTGCCAGAGTTCCTTACGGCTGGGGCGCTGCACTCTTTTTAATTCACCGAAAATTTGGCGGAAAAACAGTGCGAGACGGGCAAAAATGCCCTGCTTTTGCGCTTCTTCCTTAGAGGACTGTGACGCCGGTGTTTGTTTATTCACGGTGAGTCCTTACGTTGTCTACATGTATCAACATTTAAGTTCCTCTTGGAACTGGCAGGGTAGGAGGGACTCGAACCCCCAACCGCCGGTTTTGGAGACCGATGCGCTACCAATTGCGCCACTACCCTAAGTTGGAAACCACTCCATATTATGCACGAAAAGGACGCGATGCGCTAACCGCCATATAAAAGTGGGCGCTGTACGGAAAGTCCGAACAGCACCTAACAATAATAAAACAGGTCACCCGTATTGTCGAGCCACGATAGCAACATCACACTTCCGCCTACCATCACATTTTCCGGCAACACCCGCACTACACGGTAGGCACACACTCTATAACGTCGGCACCCGCAACCGTCGGCAACCTAAATCCAGAATGAACGCCTAACGGGTTTCCCCAGCAATCTACGCAATACACGGTCGGCGCCCTAAAGTCCACCCTCCATGCTCTTTGTGAATCGGGATGAAACAGCTCAAGACCCGCGATATAATTATGAAATGAGCACATCACACGAACCTGGTTCTTTATCGACACGAATCCTAGACATTGAAGTCTCCGCAACGCTCGCTGTTGATGCGCGTCAACGCGAATTGCGTGCCCAGGGGCTCCCGATTATTTCATTGGGTGCCGGAGAACCGGATTTCCCCACACCCGCTCATATAGTTGAAGCGGCAGCGCAGGCAACCCGCGATATTCACAACCATAAATACTCCAATTCCACAGGGCTTGGCGAACTGCACGAAGCAATTGCTGCGAAAGTCGAAGCAGACGCTGGCATAAGCATCGATCCCTCAACGATTATCGTAACGAATGGCGCAAAACAGGCAGTGTTCGAAGCCTGGGCAACCCTCATTAATCCCGGGGACAACGTCCTCCTCCCCTCCCCCTACTGGGTCACCTACCCCGCAGATATTCAGTTCTTTGGCGGTAATGTCACGCGCGTTTTTGCCGGCCCCGAACAGTCCTTCAAGGTCACGGCAGAACAACTCGAAGCTGCGCGCACCGAAAAAACGAAGGCTCTGCTCCTCTGCTCCCCCACGAATCCAACAGGCGCCGTCTACAATCGCGAGGAAATTCGCGCAATTGGCGCATGGGCAAAGGATCACGGCATCTGGCTGGTTGTGGACGAAATTTATGAACATCTCACCTATGACGGCGCAAAAACCGCCTACCCACTTGCCGAAATGCCAGAACTTCTCAATCACACCCTGGTGATTGGCGGGGTCTCGAAGTCCTTCGCCATGACGGGCTGGCGTGTTGGCTGGATTTACGGCGCACCGAAGGCGATCGCGCGAATGAAAGCTCTGCACTCACACCTGACAGGTAACGTCAATAATGTTGCCCAGCGTGCCGTTATTGCGGCGCTCACGGGCGGGCGCGAATGTGTGGAATACATGCGTGAAGGTTTTGCTCGCAGGCGTCGCATTATTGTTGATGGTTTACGCGAGGTTCGCGGTTTTAACGTCCAGGATCCCGAGGGCGCCTTCTACGTTTTCGCCGACGTACGTGATCTTCTCGGCTCCACTATTTCCGGAAAAGTTATTGGTACGACGACGGATCTCGCAACCCTTCTTTTGGAGGAAGCAAACGTTGCCTGCGTTCCCGGAGAGGCTTTCGGCACGCCCGGCTTCCTGCGTTTCTCCTACGCTTTGAGCGATGAGGATCTCAAAGAGGCACTTCGTCGTATTAAAGCTCTTCTTGGCTAAAAACTACATATAGGTTTGAAGGGAGCGCTGTGCTCGGTGAAGCCAATTTTCGGCTTCGCTTATGCGCCCCATAGCGTCCGTTTGCCACGCCGTCGTCCCATCTTGGCGAGCAGCCCCGGCAACAAGTGATAACACCACTCCCGCACACCGTGCAAAGAGCGGCGCGGGCGGCAACCTACGCTCCAAAATACTCACCCACGTTGCTAAATCTTCCCGAAGATCCGGGTAGGCGGAGGGCGCAAGATGCGGCAACACGCTCATGTGCCCCAATAAACACGCCCAATCATCTATACGATAGCCAGGGCCGAGACTATCAACATCGATAACACCCGCATATGTTGTTCCAGACATTCCGTTACGCACAAAAATGTTTGCCTCGTAAAAATCTCCATGAACGGGAACGATAGGGCCGGGGTTCGTCGTCCTCATAATCGCTTCAACACCTTGCGCAACATTCCTCGCCCGCATTTCAATGCGCGGAAGAGCAACCGCGGCTGCATGGGCGTAGTGCCCCACCCTATCCGACCACGCCGGCCGGTGCGTCAAATTCAACGCAGAAATAGGTAAACGTTCCAACAGCGCCCACAACGACTCCAAAACGTCGGGCGCACGCCTACCCAAACCCCGCGACAAAAAATTAGCGAGCGGCTCACCGGACATCTGAGAAATCAACACCAACCCGCGCGGATCTTCACGCAATACGCGCGGGGCAGACACCCCGGCCTGAGTAAGCATACGATGCCGTTTCGCCAAGGATTGAGCCACGGGCGGCCGCAACACCTTAGCAAAAGCCCCACCTCGCGAACCGTCCCCAGGTGTCACCTTCACCACTGCTCGCCGGGTGGGCCGGTATCCCTTCAGCTCTAAATTCACGGGCATCCCCATGAGCTCCCGCATTTTTTTCGTGGACACCGCGACGGGCAAAGCCGGCAACTCCGGATCATTCGGATGCTGCCAAACGTGAATCGTTAATCCTGCGAAGTCCACACGTTGCAACGTGGGAGTGTTGAGCCCATAGATTTTTGCCGTCGTCGCACACATATAGTATTCACGCGCGCTTGTCCCCACACGGTAGCTGACTGTCACCCCCGCCCCAGGGCGATGGTTCACGGCGTTCACCTCCCAGTAGGTGATTCCAAGATTTGGGTATGCGCAGGCAAGAATATACGAGGCGTCATTCCCCGTCAGAACATCCTGAGCATACTTTTCTTGATTGAAACCCATTAAAGGCCACCTATAATAACGGGTTCGGAGTGAAGGTCGATTCCGTAAACCGTGCGGACCCCCTCCTGGATTTCCCTCGCAAGTGCGCGAATATCGGCTCCTGTTGCGTGGCCCCGATTCGTAATACTCAAGGTGTGTTTCGACGATAATCGCGCTTCTCCATGCCCGTATCCGCGCTCAAAACCCGCGTTTTGGATGAGCCATGCCGCGCTTGTTTTCACAATTCCTTCAATGGTTGGCGCTCCCCTATTTAAGGTGTATTTCGTGGTGTCGTGAACAGCGTAGCGCGGGGCTTTTTCGGGAAGAGTTTTAGCTTGTTCAACACTAATAATGGGGTTGGTGAAGAACGAACCGCAGGAGAAAGAATCGCGGTCGTCGTCGTTAATAACCATTCCTTTGGAAGTTCGAAGTTCGAGAACCGCTTCGCGAACCCTGCGGTTATCTATGCGGTCCCCTATGTTGACGCCGAGGGTATCGGCAAGTTGGCCGTAGGCGATCGGGTTGGAGCGGTTGGAGAGGAAAGTTTGAAATTCGACGCTGAGGACGATATAGCGCGGGCTTGGACCAAAACTGGCGATGCTGTCTTTAATAATTGAGGTGCGGTAGCCGAGTTTGAGGGCGCTGAGGCTGAGGCTGCGGGTTTTCTTTTCTGCGCGGTCGTAGACGCGGACGCTGGCAATTGAGGATGCGACTTCCTGCCCGTAGGCGCCAATGTTTTGGACGGGGGCTGCGCCAACAGTTCCGGGGATTCCTGAGAGGGCTTCCAAGCCCGCCCAATCTTCAGTTACGGCGCGGGCAACCAGCGTATCCCACGAAGTTCCAGCTGTTGCCGTGAAAGTTGCGCCTCCGCAGCCACTCACTTCAATAACGTTGATATCCTCGCGTGTGTCTCGGACGACGATTCCGGGGAAATCTGCATCCTGTGGCAAAATATTGGATCCGCCACCGATCATAAGGAAGGGGATGTGTGCATCATCAGCTTGGCGAATATGGGAAATAATCTCCTCTTCGGATTCTGCCTGAATGTAGTTTCCCATTTTTCCGCCAACACCAATGGTTGTTAGATCTGCCAGGGTTGAAGGATTTGTTTTCTGGCGATGAGATAATACCGGTTCGCAAGGATTCTCTGATTGCGTGGGGAAATAAATGTCACAACTCACATCTGTTATTTTACCCCAGAACTATGAAAGTACCCTAGATTATTTTGGGCAGAGTTAGGGGCAGGCGCGGTGGCGCCTGCCCCTCGTCGTCGTAACTTATGAAACGATAAAACCCTGGAAAGTAACCCAAGCATCTACGTTGCGACGTTCGCGAAACAGTCAAAAGTAGCTAAAAATCGGGACTACCCAAACAGTTTACGCACCTCGGCTACGAAGATATTCGCGAGTCTCGACATTAACGAAACTAACCAAACAAGTGAGGGCTTAGAAACTATCCAATAACTTCTTTAGCTAAACGGATATTTTCCAGATACCCTTCCGGCGTCCATGCCGAACGGCCAATAAACAGGCCGTCAATCCCGGGAATCCTTAGCAACCACTGGTTGTTATCGTGATTCACGGAACCGCCATAGAGAATGCCTTCCACGCGGTCGGCGTAGCGGGCGGAGAGTTCAGCGAAAGCGGTTTCCAGATCCTCCGGGTTGGGTTCGCGTCCCTTTTCGCCAATCGCCCAAATGGGTTCGTAGGCCAAGAGAATCGAGGAGGTATCCTCCACGCCGTCCAGTGCTGCATCGACCTGGGCGGTAATGAAGGGAATGGACTCCCCTGCCTCGAAAACTTCCAGCGGTTCACCGAAACACACCAGCGGACGCAAATTGTTCCGAAGCGCTGCCTTCACTTTGAGGTTCACAGTTTCATCTGTTTCCCCAAAGTATTCGCGACGCTCGGAGTGGCCGAGCTCGACTACCTGCGCACCGGCATCTTTCGCCTGAAGCATGGAAATTTCACCTGTCCATGCACCTGAATCTTCCCAGTGGGCGTTTTGGACGCCGAGCGCAACCCCCGAAAACCTGCCGAGTGCCTTGGCTACAGTGGTTGTGAGGGTGAACGGAGGGATGATGAAGGGTTGGATGCCTTCAACTTGCCCGACTTTGGCTTCGCGCAATTTCTTCGCGTAGTTTTCCCCAAAATCTTGGGTGCCATTCATTTTCCAGCTTGTGCCTATCCAATGCACCATGTGTTATTCCTCCAGCGAGCCATCGTAGGCGCAAATGGCGTCAACATTCGCCTTGGAATGTGAGGCGGGATCGAATTCGTAGTTGAAGAATTCTTTGGCGAGGCGACGGGCAAGTTCCACACCAACAACGCGCTGGCCGAGACACAAAACCTGGGCATTATTGGAGAGCACAAGGCGTTCAACGGAGAAGGAATCGTGCGCTGTCGATGCGCGAATTCCCTTGACCTTGTTTGCTGCCATTGCGACGCCCATGCCGGTTCCGCAAATAAATACGCCGCGGTCGGCTTCGCCACGTGCAATCATTTCCGCGCCCTTTGTGGCGAGATTCGGGTAAAGAACGGGATCGGCACCTTCGCCAAGCCCAATATCAATTACCTCGTCGATACGATCATCGGCTTCGAGATCTGCCTTAATAATGTCCTTGTACGGCCATCCTGCAGAATCTCCAAGGACGACAACACGATATCCCATATTTTTACCTTTCTTTGTGTGTTTGTGGTGAAATATGAAGTTGTTTTATACCTTTATTAATGTTCTCATTGTACTACGTTGATATGCCACTAAATTTCTGTCAATGAGCAATATCTTCATAGTTGCCGGCGAAGGGCGATGTGAGGGCACTTTGCGGGCACTTTGCGGGCACTTTTCAACCCGCCACGCTACGCGACTTCTCAAACGCGCGCTACCTTGAGAATCTGCAACGAACCGAATAGCCCGCTACGCAAGTTCTTAAGCTCGCGTTACGCTAAAGTGCCCGCGCTACGCTACAGAGCCCGCGTTACGCTAAAGTGCCCTTGTTACGTTACAGAGCCCGCGTTACGTTAAAGTGCCCGCGCTACGTTAAAGTGCCCGCACCCGCACAACATTAAAACCCGCGGATCATGTCAGCAGCTGCCACCATGAGCATACTGAAGGAAATCGCGCCCGGATCAGGAGTGCCCATGGAGGCATCCCCGTGGGTGCGCGCCCTGCCCTTGCGTGCCACAATATTCGCTGTTGCATCTGCAGCTTCGCGTGCTTTCGCCGCCGCATCCGCCCAAATATCGGCGAGAGGCTCGGAGCTATCCCGCTTCGCCTCAAGTGCTTCAGCGAAAGGAATCACGGCATCAACCATGGTCTTATCGCCAACCTGAGCGCCACCCATTTCTTGAATGGACCTGGCACCCTTAGCGACGGCATCAATAATCTCGACCTTCGTGGGAACTGCATGATCAGAGAAGGCATTGGCAACCTTACTGAGCGCACCTCCCCATAGTGCGCCGGATGTGCCTCCGGCACCCTCGGACCAGGCGGCTCCGGCGCGCGCTAGGAGGGTGCGGGCACCGGCGCGCGCGGCGGCCGCTTCACGTGACGCTGAAGCGGCCGCAGTTGAGCCAAGCGTCATTCCCTGTCCGTGATCGCCGTCGCCAGCAATGGCATCCATGCGGCCAAGTTCCGGCTCGGCCTCACGTGCGGTTTTCTCAAAGACGTCAAGCACCGAGGCTATCTTGAGCGCAAAAGCTGCGGATTCTTCCGACCCGGCAACAATTTGGGCTTCCGTTTCTTCCTTAACAATACGTTTGCCCGTTGACTGCTCCACAACGCCCGTGTGGAAAGCTGGCGCATCAGCCGGAGCTGTCCAGAAGGCTTCCAACTCCTCATCAAGGAACATGAGTGACAGTGAGACACCAGCCATATCCAGGCTTGTCACCTGCTCATCAACAAGCGGAGCAACAATGGTGAAACCGCGTTCTTTCAACAACTCGCTAACTTTCGCATAGACGACGAAAAGTTCTTCGTAGCTGCACGACCCTAGCCCGTTCACAAGCACGGCTACTCGCCCGTTATACCCGTCTTTACCGCGTTCCGGTTCTTCCTCAAGAATCTTCTCCACAAGCATTGTGGAAATTTCGTCAGCTGTAGTAATGGTGTGCGTCGACAATCCTTGCTCACCGTGAATTCCTAAACCGAGACCGTATTTTCCGTGTTCCACCTCAAAAAGCGGTTCACCAGCTCCGGGAAGCGTACAACCCGTGAAAGCCACACCCAGGGAACGTGTGCAATCATTGGCTTTGCGTGTAGTAGCTTCTACCTCGTCGAGATTCAAACCGGCAGCTGCCGCAGCGCCAGCAACCTTCACAACGAAAGTATCACCCGCAATTCCACGCCGATCGAGGTGATTTTCCGGGGTGTTGGACGCAATATCGTCGGAAATACATACGATGCGAATATCGTGTCCTTCGTTACGTAGCTGTTCGGCGCCGTTACCGAAATGCAGGACGTCTCCGGCGTAGTTGCCGAACAGGATGAGTGTGCCGCCACCGTTATCCGCAGCTTTCACCACGGATTTCACCTGGGAGGCAGAAGGTGAGGCGAAAATGTTTCCACACACCGAGCCGTGCGCCATTCCGCTACCAACCCAGCCCGCGAATGCGGGATAATGCCCGGAACCGCCACCGACAACGATGGACACCTGCCCTTGAGGACTTGAGGTTGATCGGACGACCCCACCGTGAACGGGTTGGACGTATTGTGAGAATGCCGCACAGAAACCTTTGAGGCTATCTGCAGCGAACTTCTCTGGATTATTTACCAAGTAAGTCATTCAAGCTCCATTGCTGGTCGTTTGTGATGTTTTTTCATCACCCATTGGCTACTTTTGGCGAACTATCAACGTTCGTTAAAGAATGAACCCCTTAAATCATATAGGATTTTTCTTTCACATGCCATGCATAGACAAATGTAAAGGGGTCGTTCATCGGATGTTTCCACCCGGAAAACTAGAGAGCCCCCTACGCTAAGGTCCGCTCCGCTAGGGTAGATGTCAGTTAACCGCTAACGTCGACGAGAGAACGACGGCATCCTTCTACAACAGGCTCCGATCGCTTGCGCAAATAATGAGCCGAACCCCGCCTATTAAGAGTCCGCAACCGAACGCTTGAGCACCTTATTGAGGTGGCTTTTCATAGCAAGCTTGCTCGCTTTTTCGTTTCTTTCCTGCAGGGCGTGCAAAATTTTGGAGTGTTCACACGTGGCGTCAGCACCATCGGATTTCCCGTGCCCCACTGTTTGCCTCAAACGATGCATTTGGAAAGCCAAACCCTCCAACACCTTCAAAAGATACCCATTGCCCGCATTCTCAAAAATAATCGTGTGGAAACGCCAATCAGCTTCAAAATAGTGGCGGATTGCAGAGTATTCCTGAGATTTTTCAGCTCGCGGAAGATATTCGAAAGCCTTGACGTGCTCATCGTGCGCCAACGTCAACTCGTCAATCCACGAATCGACCGTAGGATATGCACGTTTCAAGGCTTGAAGCTCAAGAATTGTTCGAACCTCCATTAGATCCTTGATTTGTTTACCGGAAAGAGGAGAGGCAACCCTATATCCACGACGAGCCGTGCGTTCAACAAGCGAGGTATGTTCCAACTCCACCAGGGCTTCCCTAATAGGGGTTGGGGAAACGTCAAGAGTTCGAGAAAGGGCGTCAATATTCACCACTTCGCCAGGCTGATATGCTCCACCGAGGAGCAAATCAAGAATATCCTGGTAGATTTCATCTCGTAATGAAGCTCGCGCCCGCATCTATCACCTAACATCTCGGTTTGACCTGCATCTATTTTATACGTTTAGTTCAACAAGATAAGATAATCGGCGAAAATGTTGTTTTTACTACTTTTACAGCCTCGAAATACACGAACATTTCTCACCACATCCTGGGCAATCACAACCAGTTCGCAGCCAAAAATTTCGACGCATCTCGCTACTATGACGGCACACATAACACGCGCCGTTTCGTCGTACCTTCATCTTTTCACTATTCAACAGACACCTGGGAATCTGTGATGCGGGACGGCGAGAACCGCCCCACACCACATCTATTTTACGCAACAAGCTGCAGTAGTTTTACCCCGGCACTTGCACAAATCCGCGAAGCATTAGCTGCTCTGGAACTACTGGGTATCGTCGAAACACGCGGAGGATCGGGAACATATCTTCGCGCAACAACCTCGGAACTCCTCCCTCAAACATTTACGTGGAATTTGCTATTAAGCAGGAAAGAGACACGGGATTTGGCTGTACTGAACCCCAATTCTTGGACAGTGTGATTCTATCCGATGGTGGTTAGTGCGTGTTGCCGGTATTCGTTTGGGGTCATCCCTCCGAGCCGTTCTTGCATACGCTCAGTGTTGTACCACTGTATGTACTCGTCAATCGCTGCGCGCAGCTCGCTGATGGAAACGAATGAGTCATTGTTGAACATTTCTTCTTTCAAGTGAGAAAAGAAGTTCTCCATCACGGAGTTATCGTAACAGTTGCCCTTACGGCTCATGGATTGAACGCACTGATGCTCAACTAGCTGACTGATCCATGAC
>NZ_ATUY01000010.1 GCF_000420445.1 Actinotignum urinale DSM 15805 | reverse complement strand
TGGTGAAGGTAGTTTTTCGTTTTTTATTCACACACTAATCATGAACTACCTTCACCACTTTTTAAACCCCCCACCCCACCAAAATCCGAAGAGCCGATTTTTCTACACGGAACCAGCCCTACGGGTTCGAGTCCCATAACACTAAAAATGGTTTACCCCGGGACAAACCCGGGGTAAACCATTGTGGAGCTAAGGGGACTCGAACCCCTAACCCCCTGCTTGCAAAGCAGGTGCGCTACCAATTGCGCCATAGCCCCTGATTCCTTCTATCAGGAAGGGTGGAAACTTATGTTTCCGAAGGTGAACTCTTTACCTAATCCCCACGTTCTTCCTTGAGGAAGTCCTTAACAGGATCTGCTACAGAATGCCACTCCTCCGGTTTATCTGCAAACTTACGTTTCGCGAAAAGATACCCCAGAGTAATGACTCCAGCAAGAAAAAGCAGCTTCTTCATATCAACTCCTTTTCACCAGTGGGCCTAGATGGACTCGAACCATCGACCTCAGTCTTATCAGGACTGCGCTCTAACCAACTGAGCTATAGGCCCGGGCGACCGAATAAGCTTATAACAACTCGTTGCCTTTACTCAAATTTTTACTATGCGTTACTCGTCACACTGTGTAGTGCACCAAATAAGCAAACAAAATCTTCCTTATTCGTCCGTCACAGTAATCTTCAAACCTCCAACAAGGGAAGCAATCAAGTTATACACCACCGCACATATAGCGGACAGTGCCGTCAACAACACAACATGGATAATTCCAACCAGAACAGAGAAACTCATCCAACGCCCAAACTTCAAATATTCAGCAAATTGAAGCAACTGCACAGAACTCAGATTCTCAAATAATTCATTAAGATTGGCGAAAACATGCATTCCGTCGAGGATAAACCAAATCAGCATCATGGCAACAATAATCATGATGCCCAACGCAACAGAAATAAGGAACCCAATCTTCATAGCGGACATTGTGTCCACCTTGGAAATCGTCATATGGATACGACGAATACCTACTGTTTGACGAGCTGGAGAAACACCAGACCCTTGAGGCCCTAAAGTATGAGGGCGCCTCACACCTTTTTCTTTACTGTCCCCGTTTTCTGCGCCACCCTTATTTTGAGGGTTGCCCACCACGGACGTTTTCTTAGCTTCTTTATCCAAAGCGGTATCCTTTATAGGCTTTTCATCCTGCTTTTCTGAATTCTTCGCGTTCACAGATATCTCTTCCGTGTCGATATGTTCCTAATTATCATCGAATCCTCAACCCTCTCATTATGTATCAGAAGGATTTGATACATCCGATATTCCTTCTTCCGAGATTACATGGTTAGTATGCTTATTGTCAGTAACCTCGCTGTTTTCAGAAGGATTTTCGACGTTATCTTCGTCATTATCTATATCTGTCTCGGCATTTCGAGCCAGGGCAATAATAGAATCTCCCTCATCTGGGCGAACAAACGTCACACCTTGAGTATTACGTCCAGTCATGCTGACTTCGTCAACTGAAGCACGCATCACCTTCCCGGACTCCATAATGGCAAGAACCTCGTCGCCGTCATGAACAATTAACGCTCCAACAAGATTTCCGCGAGCTTCAGTTAACTTGGCAACCTTAATACCCAAACCAGCTCTGCCCTGCACGCGATACTCGGTAACAAGTGTTCGCTTAGCAAAACCACCCTCAGTCATCACAAAGAGTTGGGAATCCTCATGGACAACATCCATGGTGAGTAGAGAATCACCATCACGGAACTTCATGCCGGTAACACCGATCGATGATCGTCCCATCGGGCGCAAAGCCGCGTCGTTAGCAGTAAAACGAAGTGACATTCCGTTGCGTGAAATCAACATGAGGTCATCATTATCGTTCACAAAGGACGCTGCAACAACCTCGTCAGTTGTTCCATCCTCGAACTCGCGCAACTTAATGGCAATCAAACCGCCCGTGCGCGGTGAATCATAGTCCGCCAACCGTGTTTTCTTCACTAAACCAGACTTTGTTGCCAAGACCAAATACTTCGCAACATCGTAATCCTTAATGGAACGCACAGCGGCAATCGTTTCACCGGGTTGGAACTCCAACAGGTTAGCGACATGCTGTCCCTTAGCGTCCCTGCTCCCCTCGGGAAGTTCGTACCCTTTCAAACGATACACACGCCCCAAGTTTGTAAAGAAAAGATGCCAATCGTGAGTGGAGGCAACACCGAAATGATCCACAACATCATCTCCGCGAAGCGTCGCCCCGCGAATTCCCTTACCTCCACGGTGCTGGGCACGATATTCCGTCATCTTCGTGCGCTTCACATAACCGCCACGAGTTACCGTCACCACAACATCTTCCTCAGGAATAAGATCCTCAACCGTCATTTCACCATCGAAAGGCAAAATATGCGTGCGCCGCTCATCCCCATATTTATCGACGATACCCTGCAACTCCTCGGAAATAATTCCGCGTTGGCGATCCTCGCTACCGATAATGTCGCGATAATCTTCAACAAGGAGACGCTTTTCTTCGTATTCGTCAATAATTTTCTGACGTTCCAGGGCCGCCAAGCGCCGCAACTGCATTTCCAAAATCGCGTTCGCCTGCTGCTCATCAATATCGAGCAACTCCATTAAGCCCGTGCGCGCCACATCAACTGTTGCCGAGGCACGAATCAGCGCAATCACTTCATCGAGAGCATCCAGCGCCTTAAGATACCCTTCCAAAATATGCATACGCTTGAGTGCTTCCGCCAAGCGATATTCCGTACGACGACGAATAACTTCCATTTGGTGCGTCACCCAATGGCGAATAAAGCCATCAAGTGACAGTGTGCGCGGAACTCCATCAACCAACGCCAACATATTTGCGGGGAAATTGTTCTGCAACTGTGTGTGTTTGTACAGATTATTGAGAACAACCTTTGCTACCGCGTCACGTTTGAGGACAATAACGATACGTTGCCCTGCACGTCCGGACGTTTCGTCGCGAATATCAGCAATACCGGGAAGACGACCATCCTTAATGCCTTCAACCATTTTGTCGAGGAGACGATCAGGGTTGACCTGATACGGAAGATCATTCACAACAAGGCACTGCCTGCCACCGATTTCTTCCACTTCCACAACGGCGCGTTGAGTAATGGAACCGCGCCCTGTTCGGTAGGCGTCCTCTATTCCGCGCGTTCCGAGAATAGTTGCACCCGTTGGGAAATCTGGTCCTTTAATTCGGCGCATGAGCTCACCGAGGAGTTCTTCGCGCGTAACATCCGGGTGCTGTAAATACCACTGGATACCGTCGTTAACTTCGCGAAGATTATGAGGCGGGATGCGGGTTGCCATACCAACCGCAATACCTTCCGAACCATTAACCAGGAGGTTGGGGAAACGCGAGGTGAGAACCATCGGTTCCATAAGGGAACCGTCATAATTTGGCTCAAAATCAACGGTATTTTCTTTAATATCGCGCACCATTTCTAGAGCTAATGGCGCCATGCGGGCTTCTGTGTATCGCGGAGCGGCCGCACCTAAATCACCGGCTGTACCGAAATTACCTTGCCCGGCAACAAGCGGGTATCGCATAGACCACGGCTGGACAAGGCGAACCATCGTATCGTAAATCGCGCTGTCACCGTGGGGGTGGTAGTGCCCCATCACGTCACCAACGATTTTTGCGGATTTCGAGAAGGAGGAATCGGGGCGGTAGCCGCCGTCGTACATTGCGTAGATGACTCTGCGGTGTACGGGTTTCATTCCGTCGCGCACATCAGGCAGGGCACGCCCAACAATAACGGACATGGCGTAGTCGAGGTAGGAACTCTCCATTTCGCGCTGGAGATCCACTTCCATAATATTTCCGTGGTTGTACCCGGATTCCGTGGTGTTATCAGACTCTGTTTCTCTCATTTTCCTACCTTAAATATCGAGGAATCGGACGTCGTGGGCATTGCGTTGAATGAAGCCGCGGCGCGATTCCACATCTTCACCCATGAGAACACTGAAGGTTTCGTCTGTAGCTGCAGCTTCTCCAATAGATACCTGTTTGAGTGTGCGGAATTCAGGGTTCATTGTGGTATCCCAGAGTTCTTCGGCGTTCATTTCGCCAAGGCCTTTGTAACGTTGAATACGCTGAGATTCTTCGCGCGGAAGGCGCCAGCCGTTTTGTGCTCCTTTTTCAAGTTCTTCATCACGTTCTTTATCGCTGAACACATAGGAATGTGGATGGTTTGTCCATTTGATTCGATACAGCGGTGGCATCGCGAGGTAAATATGCCCAGCCTCAACAAGGGGACGCATGTAACGATAAACGAGGGTGAGCAGGAGGGTCGCAATATGGCTTCCATCCACATCAGCATCCGCCATGAAAATAATCTTGTGATAACGGAGCTTATTAATATCGAACTCTTCGCCCACACCAGTTCCGAACGCCGTAATGAGCCCCTGAATCGTGTCCGACGAAAGCGCACGATCCAAACGCGCCTTTTCGACATTCAAAATTTTGCCACGAATCGGCATAATTGCCTGATGTTCAGGATCGCGCCCATTAACCGCAGAACCACCCGCGGAATCCCCTTCAACAATGAAAATTTCGCATTCTTCGGGTTTATTGGATGTACAATCCTTGAGCTTTCCGGGCATGGACGCACTTTCCAACACACTCTTGCGGCGTGTTGCTTCACGCGCCTTGCGCGCAGCCTGGCGGGCCGCGAAAGCCTGGGTTGCCTTGCGAATAATATCTTTTGCGTCCGTTGGATGCTCCCCCAACCATACGGTGAGGTTTTGATACATCTGTTGCTGAACAAAGGTACGAGCTTCCGTATTCCCGAGCTTCGTTTTCGTCTGCCCCTCAAACTGTGGGTTCCCCAGCTTCACAGAAATAACGGCAGTGAGTCCTTCGCGAACATCATCACCTGAAAGATTCGGATCCTTGTCCTTGAGCAACCCATATTCGCGCGCGTAACGATTCATTACGGTTGTGAGCGCCGCACGGAAACCTTCTTCGTGAGTTCCACCTTCAGTAGTATTAATCGTATTGGCGAAAGTATTCACAGATTCCGAATATGCAGATGTCCATTGCATCGCAATTTCGACCTGAATCTGTTTTTCCTCGTCCTCAGCCTCAAAATAGATAATATCGTTGTTGATAATATCGACTTTTTTCATTTTGTTGAGGAATTTGACGTAATCAAGGAGACCGCCAGAATACTGGTAGCTCACTTCCCTATTCTTCTTTTCGACGTCATCCTCGCCACTTCCGGTAACCTCATCGCCTTCCCGAGTTGCGTTGTCACGCTCATCGACAAGCGTTATTTTGAGGTTTTTGTTAAGGAACGCCATTTGGTGGAAGCGTTTGCGCAACGTTTCAAAATCATATGTTGTTGTTTCGAAAATATCCGGGTTTGCCCAGAAGGTTTGTGTTGTCCCTGTTTCTTCTGTTCCTTCTCCTTTTTCCAAGGACTTCACGGGATTACCGTTTTCGTAGGCTATTTTCCATACATAGCCATCACGTTTGACGATGGTTTCCATGCGCGTTGATAGAGCATTAACAACAGATACACCCACGCCGTGCAAACCACCGGAAACGGCGTAACTACCCTGCCCGAATTTACCTCCTGCGTGGAGAACAGTCATCACAACTTCCACTGCGGGGCGACCTTCAGTGGGGTGAAGATCAACTGGGATTCCTCGTCCATCGTCCTCAACTCGTACCCCGCCGTTATTAAGTAATGTCACGGTAATATGTGTGGCGTATCCGGCAAGGGCTTCATCAACGGAATTATCTACTACTTCGTAGACGAGGTGGTGAAGTCCGCGTTCCCCCGTCGAACCAATATACATACCTGGGCGTTTGCGAACCGCCTCTAATCCTTCAAGCACCGTAATATTCGATGCATCATATGATTGATTTGGGGAAACTTCACCAACATGATGTTCATGTTGAGCCATTGTTACTTCCTGCGTACCTTGGGCAGGTACATCATTCGGGTTGGCAATAGATTCCGACACGAAGAGACGCTCCTTAAATGATACGTCCGCTACCTGTTGATAGCGGGTGAGAACGGAGCGTGCAGATCTTGTGTTCTGTACGTTTCGTATTCAGCATGTTATGTTTCCACACGTATTACGTTGTACGTTCCTACGTTTCCACACTGGACAATTCCGGCGCACTGTATACACAACACACCCCGTTAAACTCAATAATGAGCCTTTCAGGCGTTTCCCTTCCTAACGGTAGGTACCTAGCCGAAAAAGACTCATAACCATTATAGCCTATTTCTCGTTATTTTTTGAGTAGGTTCGTTTTTATGTGCGGTGCTTCTCTCATTTTTCTGCGTGTGTTTTATCTACGCAATAATTTAGTCAACCATGTGTGCTTGGACAATCTTTCAGTTCATCCGCACTGTTCACGCGCCCTATTATTATACGTAGATGTTTCTATATTTTATTTCAATATTCTCGACGTGGTAGCAGAGGGAAATTAGCCGTATGTATCGCGCGGGCCTCGCCCTGGAACAGAATATTTACCGTGTTTCCATGAACGTTGCGTAGGTCCCTTAATATCAATACTTTTCACAACCCCCTCCCCCACAATCTCGGCAATATTTTTTTGAATGGTTGCCATATAGACACGAAGTTGAACAGCCCACGAGGTTGATGATGTCCGAATTGTTAATACACCATCGTCAGTAAAACTCTCAACGCGGGTATTTTTTGCGATATTCGGCCCCACAATTTCGCTCCACCTCACACTAAGAGAAGCTACTTCAACTTTTTCATTCCATCCTTTATCGCGCACAAGTCTTTTCATGAGTAGCGCCATGGGTTGAGGATCCCGCCATGAAGGTTTTGCACCACTTCCTACGTCGCTTGCAAGCCCAGCTCCCGGTATGTAAATTGTATCGCCCACGTGATCTTTAGCGACTTTTTCTTCCGCCATTTTTTTCATCACGTTTCGTGCGTAGGATGAAGGAGGTTGGCGAATTTCTCTACGTCGAAAAGCTGCTTCTTGATAGCGTCCAAATGCTGTCAGGGAGCGAATTCTCCCCTGTTTTTTAGCGAAAGATATACGTAAATTCTCGGGTTTTACACCGTTTTGTTTATCAACAAAACTTGCACCTTTATCCATCACTACCCTCTTTACCGCACGCCTCTTCTTCATGAATCTCTACATACCGGGTAACATCAACAATTTCCCCGTTTTTTACGGTGAACACATCACCATGTAATTCCTCGGGCAGATCCTCCCTCACCGCCGCAGTGATTAAGACCTGTTCTGATGAGCGAATAATTTCCGCGAGTCGATTACGTCGCTGCGAATCAAGCTCCGCAAACACATCGTCTAGAATAAGAATTGGTTGTGAATACTCTCCAATACTGTCCTCTTTCAAAACATCCCACGATGCCAACCTCAACGCTAAAGCATAACTCCATGATTCTCCGTGGCTTGCGTACCCCTTTGCCGGCATTGTTCCCAAACTCAGTTCAACATCATCACGATGTGGCCCCACAAGGTTTACACCTCGCCTAATTTCCTCCGCTCTACGTTCACTCAACGCTTCTTTCATTATTCGTTCAACGTACTGTTCATCCATTAAGTTATTTTCGCGTTCCTCAACGTTTTTACGTTGATTTTCGTCTGCTAACTCTAGAGGTGAAGGAAGAGAAAAACGATATTTATCCACGTTTGCTGCATAATCTATACGCGCGATTTTTTTCCCTTGTGAAATATCACGATAATAGCTTTCAACGTATGGACGCAAATGAGATATTATGCGCACTCTATGCACAATAATTTCTGCTCCAAGACGTGCCAGCTGATCATCCCACACGTCCAATGTTGAGGTATCAGCTTCTTGCCCGCGGCGCTGCGCGAGAGAAAGGTTTTTCAGGAGGGCACCTCTTTGGCGCAAAACTTTATCGTAATCGTTTTTCACGGTTTCCATACGCGGGCGTAGTTGAACCATGAGTTCATCCAGGAAAATTCTGCGTTCTTGCGGGCCTCCCCTTACCAGGCGCAAATCCTCGGGAACGAACATAACAGACGTTAAGATCCCAAGAATTTCTATAGGCCTAGCATTTCCTCGATTAATACGAGCCCTATTTGCCCTTCCCGCATATATTTCCACTTCAACACTTGTTGACATCTGGCCACGATGTACACGCGCCTGAATCAGGGCAGCATTTTCACCCTGATGTACAAGTGCCATATCGGAAGCTACCCGGTGTGAACTTAAGGTGGAAAGATACGAAATTGCTTCTACAAGATTAGTTTTTCCTTGCCCATTTTCTCCAACAAAAACAGTGATTCCAGGATGAAGGTGAAGGATTTGGCGCCGATAATTCCTGAAAAAAGCAAGCCCTACATCACCAACATACATCCCGATATTGCCTATTTGTACTGATGAATGGGCATGAGCAGCAGGCGGTAATCGGTGTTATCCTCCGAATCCTTATCGTCTTGTCCCGTAATCACGACCGGACGGCTTTCGGAGGTGAAGGACAAACGAACATAGGGGTCGCTTAAAGAGGTTAAACCATCCTGGAGATAGGAGGGATTAAACGCCATGGTAATGGGGTCACAGGAAAGATATGCCTCGATTTCTTCACTTGTTTGAGCGTTATCGTTCTGCCCACCTCGCAAAATAAGCTGACCTTCTACAAAATTCAGCACAACAGCAGCATGTTTTTCGACGACGAGACGAGCACGCTTGAGTGCATCGAGCATAGCAATACGATCAACCACCGCGTAACCGTTGAAAGAATCGGGGAAAAGTTGGCGAACCTGAGGATAATCGCCGTCAATAAGACGAGCAATATTTTTGCGTCCTCTAGTTTCAAAACCAATCATTCCGGTTCGACCGCTGGTATCTAACGTGATTTTTACATCCCCAATTGTTCCTAATGACTTTGCAATATCGGAAAGACGCGAACCACGAACAAGAATTTTTGCTTCCATTGTGGGATCTTCCGGTTTCCAGGAAAGTTCAGAAATGGCGAGACGGTAACGATCTGTAGCCGTCAAGGAAATTTTTTCACCCTTAATTTCAATGCATAGGGAAACAAGAAGGGGGAGTGTATCATCATTCGAAGCTGCAACAACGGTTTGAGCAACAGCATTATGGAAATCTGCTCCATTAATGGTTCCACTTAAGCCGTTAAGTTCTGCTTGTTGTGGATAATCTTCAATGGGCATTGAGGTCATAGACATCCGCGAACTTCCGCAGACAATATCAAGTTTCCCACCCTCACTTGACAATAAAATTTGTTGTTTGGGAAGAGCCCTGACATATTCGGAAAGAAGACGCCCGTGAATGAGAATGGTTCCAGGTTCAATAACTTCGCCAAAAATTTCCACATATGAAGTGATATCTGGATCATAGGAGGATAACGCTATTGTTCCATCTTCTGAAGCATCCAGTTTAATTCCTGACAAAATAGGAAGTGATGGACGTGTGGGAATTGTTCGCGCAGCCCAGGTTACTGCTTCTGAAAACACATCATGTTCGCAACGAATCTTCATGAATAGATTCTCCTCCAACAAATAACATACTCCTATCAATCTTACGTTATGAATGAATGAAATGAGGGGGACTATTCACAACGAGCTGATAACAATTTAAATGTGCCCATGCCGTCACATATAAATCACTAAGCCGTCACATACATATCACTACCTTTGGTGATAACCAGAGCACCAAAAATTACCAAGGGGAACATGCCTAAAAGAAATTCCCACACAACTATCTCAAAAAAGAAACACCAAACCCACCACATCCATGCAACTTTCTCTAAAGCCCCAAAAACAAGTAGGGGAGTGGGTGCATCGAAAAGTGGATGAAACACGTCTCGTCAGCAAGCGGATGTCATTTCTCTCTATATTACGTAGTAGTAGTTGTAGCTCCTGTTGAAAATGTGGAAAAGTGTTCGAAACATAGAAAGCGTAACGAAAGTTATGTGTATACAGGTGGGGATAAATATGTGGATGAAACATAGAAAATGTGGATTGACTATTTTGAAATAGAAAATATCCACAAATTTTTTCTATTTATCCAAACTTTTACTTATGTTTCACACAGGAAATCCCCAACTCTTGTGGATAGTTTTCTTCATCTTTTCCCTTGATATACCTGGGTTTTAACTGTTCTTTACTATCTCAATCAAGAGCCGTGAATTTAATGTCGTAAAAAACAAGAAAAATAGAAAAACAGCTACCCTAAAATTTGAGGATTTAGGAGTTTTTCTCGTTTGACGCAGCTTGTTTAATACGTATAGAAAGTTCACTTACCTGGTTGTATGTTGTTTGACGTTCAGACATTTGCTTATCAATTTTCTTGTAGGCGTGCATAACCGTCGTATGATCACGCCCACCAAAAATTGAACCAATTTTCGGTAGGGACATATCCGTCATTTCTCGACACAAATACATGGCAATTTGACGGGCTGTTACTGGAAGTTTAGAACGATTACTTCCCGTTAAATCGTCGATATTAATACGGAAATAATTCGCAGTCTGCCCCATAATCATTGTGGGGGTTATTTCGATGGCGTCAGGATTAGAAATAAGATCCTTCAACACCATTTCAGCGATTTTCAAAGACACCGGCAAACTCGACAAATCAGAAAACGCCGTAACTCTGCGTAACGCACCTTCCATTTCACGCACATTCGTCGTCATATTTGTAGCAATATATTCGTGAACTTCACGAGGAACCTGGATACCATCCACGTGAGCCTTCTTTTCCAAAATTGCGATACGTGTTTCAAGATTGGGGCGATCAACTTTAGCTACAAGCCCTGAACTAAACCGAGATAACATGCGTTCTTCGAAACCATTAAGAAGATTTGGGGCAACATCCGATGTAATAACGATCTGTTTATTTGAATTCGTTAGGGCGTTAAAGGTATGGAAAAATTCTTCAACGGTAGTATCGCGGCCACCAATGAACTGGATATCGTCGATAAGAAGAATATCGACCTTACGGAAAGTGTCCTTAAACTCTGCCTGGCGGCCATCTCGAACCGCATTAATGAAGGCGTTCGTGAATTCTTCAGCCGACACATATTTAATACGAATATCCTCATAAAGGCTCAACGCATAGTTTCCAATAGCGTGCATGAGATGCGTTTTTCCCATTCCCGAATCGGCATAGAGGAAGAGCGGGTTGTAGGTAGTTCCCGGAACTTCAGCAACCGCGAGAGAAGTGGCTGTTGGAAAACGATTCGATTCACCAATAACAAATGTTTCAAAGGTGTACTTAGGATTCAATCCCGCTTTCGTTGAAGCCGTAATAAATGCGGGATTGTTTTTGTTTCCGTAAAATTCAGTGTCTGTTGGGTTGTGAATATTGTATGGTGCGTAATCGGGGCTTGATGATTGGCTAAAAAGATCTGTATCAGGGCGATTATGGTGAGGCGAAAAATCTGGGGGAAGATTATCTGTGGGAGGTTGAGTGAGGGGACGCATATCCTGGTGGTGCGTTGAGTTCTCGTTAGTAATATCCGCCGAAAAATCCGTTTTATGATTTGGCTGATGACGTTGCTGTGAGGGGCGCGGATAGTTAGAAGAGGTATCCTCATCATCGACAGGGGAGGAAGAGGTTTCGTTCACACTAGGATCGACAGAAATGACAACGCGAACTTGGCGTCCAAGAATATCTGAAAGTGTAGGAACAATTTTTGCGACGGCGTGTTCTTCCAACCAGCTTTTTACAAATTCCGAACCGACAACGATCATAAAAATATCGTCAGCCACGGCAAGTGGGTGCGCCATACGGGCAAAAGCAAATTGAGAGTCTGAAAAATCTCCCCGTGTACGCAAAAGTTCCAATGCAGCAAGCCACATATCTTTAGCTGGATTACTAGTGGACACGATAACTCCCTACTTGTTTCAGACGAGTGTATGAACATCATAGAGCACTAGTAAAACAATACCAAGGAGTTTTCCACAGGTTTATTCACACCTGTGGAAATTACATCTTTGTCATTATTTAGAAAAACCTTGCAAACAATAATGAAACTCTTTGTAGGGATTTTATTCACATTTGTGTATGAATTTTATGTTTGGAAAAAAAGACTCGCTGCTACACTTATGAATAATCTTTTTTCGCAGAATATCAAGGGAGACGCTGCTCACGGTAGGCGAAAAACCTTTGACGAAAGTATGGGGAATAGCGTAAAGTCATGAAGTCCATGTGTGCGTGATGTACACAGTTATGTTATGTGATTGCGTTTCGCAATCTTAAGTTTATTGGAGGAATCACCGTGGTAAAGCGGACTTTCCAGCCGAATAATCGCCGTCGCTCCAAGGTACACGGTTTCCGCAAGCGTATGGCAACCCGTGCCGGCCGTGCAGTTCTTGCAGCACGCCGTCGCAAGGGTCGCGAAAAGCTTTCGGCTTAAATGCTTCCAGCCGATCACCGAATGTGGCGTTCGGCGGAGTTTGCCCAAGCTTTTCGGGGAACCCGCGGCTCATCTCGCAGTTTTCAGGTTTCGATAGCTGAGGCAACGGATACTCAGGCAACCGACCCTCACCCAGTGCGGGTCGGTTTCGTCGTATCTAAAAAAATTGGTAATTCTGTTGTACGTCACCGTGTGACACGGCAACTACGTCACATCATTCGTTCACATCTGGATCTTTTCAACCGAGGCGAATTAGTTGTTGTGCGAGCATTCCCGCCAGCTAAAGATGCGTCATATGATTGTTTAGAAAAAGATGTCCTTACCGCGCTTGGGCAGGCAAGGAAACGTATGAAGATAGTGGCCCGCGGTGAAAAATAAGAATCTGGACGAACAACGGGAGTTCCATTTCAAGAACTCAACCGGACCTGTGGGCAGAGTTTTTATACGCCTAATTCGTTGGTATCAACGAAATATTTCGCCCGCCAGGCCCCCAAGGTGTCGATATTCACCCACATGTTCAGCTTATGCCTTAGAAGCACTACGCATTCATGGGGGATTAAAAGGTACAATTTTAGCGGTATGGCGGTTACTACGATGCAATCCTTTCACCAACGGGGGAGTGGATCGGGTGCCACCTCGAGGTCAGTGGCCTTCTCGCCCTCTTGACCATGATGAACTACTCGAACTTTATGCAAAGGAAGATGAAGTGCCTGACACTCGTTGTTGATAGACGGTGTATGTAACGCACTTTTAAGGAGACTACGTGGATACAATCCTTCAACCCTTTATGTGGGTCGTCGCCTGGGTAATGTATGGCATTCACCAGGGACTGTCGGCTTTTGGTATGAAATCAGGAACTGGGCCTGCCTGGGTCCTAGCTATCATTGGCTTGACTATTACCGTTCGCCTTATTGTTTTACCTCTGTACAACAAACAGATTAAAGCCTCGCGAGCCATGCAGGTATTGACGCCTGAAATGCAGAAAATTCGCAAAAAATATAAGGGCAAACGCGATCAAATTTCGATGAGACGCCAACAGGAAGAAACCCAGGCGCTCTACCGTAAGCACGGTGCATCTCCCATGGCATCGTGCTGGCCTATGCTTATTCAGATGCCGATCCTTTTCTCGCTGTATCGAGTTCTGGTAGCATTCCCTGATATTGCAACAGGTAAAAAAGGAACACTTGGTCCGATTACCCAGAAAATTGCGGAAAGTTTCGAGCAAACAACGTTCTTCGGAGCGCCGTTATCGTCGACGATGTCCTCAGCAACCCAACTTGCGAAACAGGGGTATAATGCAGGCCAAATTCGTACAGTTGCGATTATTTTGGTTGCGCTCATGATTGTGAGTATGTTCCTGACGCAACGTCAGATGATGACGAAGAATATGCCTGAAAACGTTGGGGACGACGATAATCCTGCACAGCGTATGCAGAAGTTCATGTTGTACGGTATGCCCTTTATTTACGTGTTCTCTGGTGCTGTTTTCCCCGTCGGCGTTCTCATTTACTGGTGTGCCGGTAACTTCTGGAATATGGCGCAGCAGGGTTGGTTCATTCGACACAATCCCACACCGGGCTCTAAGGCATATAGGGAATGGGAGAAGCGCCAGCGCGAAAAACGTAAGCGTAAGGGTTTAACCGACGAAGAAATTGCTGAGCTTGAAGCTAAGGAACAGGCAGGTGGCCAGCGCTACCAGCCCATGAGCAAGGAACGTGCTAAAAAAGCCGGCGTTACATTAGATCCGCAAAATGATCCTATAGAGGACGACGATAAGCCAAAGATTGGTAAAGACGGCTTGACGGATGAGGAACGTGCCCGTAAGCGGTACGAACGACGCCAAGCACAACGTGCTCGTTCTAAAGCGAAAAAGAAGAAGAAAAAAGGCAAGTAGTTTAGAATAAGAACTTAAGGCCGGTGCGAACTTTTATCGATGTTCACGGCCTATAACCCGAGGAGAAAAAATGAGCGAAGCCTCTGAAGAACACCGCGATATTAAGAGGTTAGAACAGGAAGGCGATATTGCCGCCGACTATCTGGAAGAATTGTTGGATATCGCAGATATTGATGGTGATATTGATATTTCCGTAGATAATACCCGAGCAACAGTTGGTATTTTAACGGATGAGAAAATGGATGAACGTTTGCGTCGCCTTATTGGTAAACGTGGCATGACTCTTAATTCTCTCCAAGATTTAACTCGTCTGGCAGTGCAACAAAAAACTGGCGAACGTTCCCGCTTAATGCTGGATATTGGAGGATATCGTGGCGAACGGCGTACCAAGATTGAAGCACTTGCACAGGAAGCGATTCGCGAGGTTAAAGAAACCGGTGACGAAATCGAGCTTGAGGCAATGAATCCATTTGAACGTAAAATCGTTCACGACGCAGCAACCGCAGCTGGTCTAGTTTCAGATTCGGAAGGGTATGGATCCGAACGTCACGTTGTTATTAAACCCGTTGATAACAATAAGGACGACGAATAAGGGTTATTTTCCACGTAGTTCTTAAAGTAGGGGAGAGTTGGTAATATCAGCTCTCCCCTTTTTTCACGGTGCATCTTTAAGATCAATGGGCGATATAGGACAAAAGTGGGGCTATAGGATAATAATGGAGGATTTTCTCGGGATTTTTGTTGATTTTCGAGGTTTGGGTTCGTGTTGTAGGACGGCTTAGTATCTTTACAACTTTAACGCCACTATACGGAAAGAGAAATCGTATAGTAAACATTGTGTGTAGATGATTGCAAAGTAAAAAGTAGTGTTGGTTCAGGTGTTGATTGTAGGCTAGTGACATACAGAGATATGGACGTGAATAGAGAAATGGGCATGGATATGGATAAGAACGTGGATATTGATGAGTTAGAGCCTCTCGGGGGAGAAGAGTATTATGGGCGTGAGATATGGGGAAATCTTCAAAAGTTTGCACAAATGTTGGTTGATGAGGGCGAAATTCGTGGGTTAATAGGACCAAGAGAGCGCCAACGTTTATGGACTCGCCATATTCTTAATTCCACAGCTGTTGAAGAGTTTATATCTCAAGGTTCGACGGTGGGGGACGTTGGTTCGGGTGCGGGATTTCCCGGATTAGTGTTAGCTATTATAAGGCCAGATGTGAATGTTACATTAATCGATTCAATGGAACGACGCACCCAATGGTTAAAGGATGTAACTAAAGAATTATCTCTCCCGAATGTTTCGATTAGGACGGGACGAGCGGAAAGTTTTTTTGGTAATTTTTGCGCAGACCATGTGACTGCTCGAGCCGTGGCGCCGTTGAAAAAATTACTACCCTGGACTATGTCTTTAGTAAAACCAGGTGGGTCACTTATTGCCTTAAAAGGGATAAAAGTAGAACAAGAAATCATCGAAGCTCAGCAACAACTCCGCGATTACAACGCAGATTCGGTAGACATCTATCAGGTAACACCCTTCGGTTGTAAAGAATCTACCCGAATTGTTGAAGTTAAAAAGCTAATGTGAATGTTTCACGTGAAACATTCACGGGCTATCCGCAAAATTTATGAATTTGTAAGAAGATTTCATAGGTAGCTAAAAAACCCACACAAAGATTTCAACAGGAAAACTATGTTTTACTCATTGTTTCACGTGAAACATTATGTAACGCGATTTTCTCGATTACGTGGATCAAAAAAGGTAGAATATAGCGATGGCATGGGAGGTAAGTTGATGAGTGATCCTCGTAAAAAAGTTGTACGTCAAAAAGTCTCAGGTAACGAATCGGCAAGAGATGATTTTTCCAGCAAATTTAGCCCTATTGAACAACAACTCAAAGAAGATTTTCGTCGACTTAAAAAAGTAGAAAAAGAGGGTTTCATTAAGCCCTCAGAAACTCGAATATTTGCGGTTGCGAACCAAAAAGGCGGTGTTGGAAAAACATCAACCGTCGTAAATATAGCTGCCGCTATGGCACAAAATGGGTTAAAAGTACTCGTTATTGATGCAGATCCCCAAGGAAATGCTTCGACGGCCTTAGGTATGCCTCCCGCAGGTTTAGAACGAACAATATATAACGTATTTCTTCGAGATCTCCAACTTGAAGATATTGTGAGGGAAGTTGAGAGTATTCCCGGTCTTTTTGTGGCTCCTTCCTTTATTGATCTTGCATCAGTTGATATGGACTTAATGAATGATGATGATAAACTTTATCGACTAAAAGAAGCGATCGATGTTTATGTCAATGACGCGAGTGATCAAGATAGGATTGATTATATTTTTATTGATTGCCCGCCAAGCATGTCCTTACTACCCCTTAATGCCCTTATTGCCGCACATGAGGTTCTTATTCCGGTTCAAGCTGAATACTACGCACTGGAAGGTTTGAGCCAACTTTTGCGAACAATTACAACCGTTCAAGAATCGAATAACCCTCAGTTAAAGATATCGACCATTCTTATAACAATGGTGACAACAAATACGAATCTCGGCGAAGACGTTATCTCCAATGTCAGAGATTATTTCCCCGATATTACATTAAAAACAGTTATTCCCCGCTCTATTAGAATTGCTGAAGCTCCATCCTTCGGAGAAACGGTGATTACCTATGATCCACGATCCACAGGTGCAATTGCATATATAGCGGCAGCTCAAGAAATCACACATAAGGGGTAAAACAATGGCTAGAGAGAAGAAAAGGCGTGGATTAGGCAACGGTTTAGGTGCTTTGATTCCTCCCAATCAAACAGAAAAAACAGATCGCCCAATTGATATGTTTTTTGGAGGACAATCACGTCCCGTTTCACAAAGTAATGACGCAAATGTACACGTTTCTCCGTCACAAGTAGATGACTCTTCTGAGCGTTGTAACAAGACAAAGAAGTCAAAGAGTTCAAAAAATAGTGAATCGAAGAAAAATACATCCAATGTTTCACGTGAAACATTGGATGTGGGAAATACGCAGAACGAAGAAAATAAAAAAGATAGTGATTTAGTTCCCGTTCCAGGGGCTACGTTCGCAGAGATTAATCTTGACGATATTATTCCGAACAGAGATCAACCGCGACAAATATTCGACGAAGAAGAACTTTACGAACTGTCTCAATCCATTCAACAAGTGGGCGTTTTACAACCCATTGTTGTGAGGCCTTTAGATTCGCCGGTTGAGGAACATCCTACTGCTCGATATGAAATTATAATGGGGGAGAGGCGTTGGCGAGCATCAAGGCTTGCAGGTAAACAAACAGTACCTGCAATTGTGCGCCGAACGTCTGATGAAGATTTATTACGGGACGCTCTTTTGGAGAATTTACATAGAGCGCAACTTAATGCATTAGAAGAAGCGGCGGCCTACCAGCAACTTCTTGACGATTTTCATTGCACGCAAGAAGAATTATCTCAACGTATTGCTCGATCAAGGCCACAAATTTCTAATACTTTGCGCTTACTCAAGCTCCCTGCTTTAGTACAAAGAAGAGTAGCGGCCGGGATTATTTCGGCAGGACATGCACGTGCTTTACTGGGATTAAAAGATCCTGCTTCTATGGAAGAACTTGCACAACGCATCGTCGCTGAAAATCTTAGTGTACGTCAAGTTGAAGAAATAGTCTCTCTGAGTGGAGAAGTGCAACAGGGAGAAAATAAGAAAAAACGTGTTTTTGCAACAAAATCCTATGGAAATGTGGCAAATACATTAGGTGACGTTCTCGATACGCGAGTAAAAGTCACTATGGGTAAAAATAAAGGATACGTAAAGATTGATTTCGGAAACGAAGAAGATTTACAACGTATTTTAGGGATTATTTCTCCAACTACTGTTTTCGATATGGAAAATCCTGATGTATCGTAGCATCTGGCATAGGCATGTTTCGTGGCTCTTCTGCTTATGATGTGTGGTGGGTTGCGCGGTGGAGATTTAGGTTCTGAAAAAATCTATTGATACCGCACAGGCTTATATTCGGGATTTTTGATCTTGGAATAGTGTAATCAAATGGTGTGGGCATAGATTTTATCTATGCCCACACCATTATGAAACTACTGAAAAAGTATTTATTACTGATTGAGTGCTGTAAGGAGCAATTCTGTGTAAATATTTTGTATGGATTGCCCTGAAGTTTGAGAATAATATTCGATTGCTTGGGGAGCTAAAGATGTTTCTGTCATACCGGGAGCAACATTTGTGTCGATAACATAAGGTTGATCACCTGAAATAATGAAATCTATGCGTGAAATACCCTGAAGACGAAGTGTTTTATGTGCAGTCAAAGCCGTATCGATAATCTTCTGTTCAAGGTCAGGAGAAATTTGTGCAGGGTTAAAGTACATTGCACGTCCGGCAAAATAACGAGCGTCATAGTCATAAGGACCATCGGTTTGAATTTCAATAGGACGGAGAGCAACGGGGCCTTCTTTCATATCAAGAATGGTTACAGTTACTTCTCTTCCCTCAATATACGATTCAATATGAGCGAGTTCCCCATAAGCAAAACAATCAACCATTGCCTTGGGTAACTCTGAAGCCGTTTTCACGACTGACAGGCCGAGAGCTGATCCACCAATATGAGGTTTAACAACAAGTGGGAAGCGAAGTTTATCTGCAATGAGATCCAACATATAGCGTGGACCGACTTCTCTAAAAAGATTTTGGGGGAAGGTAAAAGAAAGAGGTGTGAGAATATTTTGGTGCCTAAGAAGAGATTGAGACAAGGCTTTATTTGACGCAATTCGTGCTGCGTTTGCCGAAGAACCAAGGAAAGTGTATCCAGCAAGTGAAAGAAGATCCTGAATCGATCCGTCTTCACCCGTTGCACCATGAACCAAAGGCCAGACAATGTGTGGATTCATCGATTCAAGACGTTGAAAGAGATTTCCATCAACATCCAGAAGTTTGACATGGTGGCCAGCTTCTCGAAGCGTTTTCTCCACCCGTCGTCCTGAACTAAGAGAAACGTCGCGTTCATGAGTAAGCCCGCCTGCTACAACGGCGATGGTTAACAATTCATTCATGATGACTCCTTGAATGTTTCACGTGAAACATTGTGTTAGTTGTTGGCAATACCAAACATGTTGACAAGTTCTTCTTCGGCAGAAATGACTTCTCCGAGTCTCCTGACACCTTCAGTAATATCTTCTGGTGTGGGGTAGCAATAGGAAAGGCGTACATGGTCTGCGCCATTTCCGTCGGTATAGAAGGCTGTACCAGATACGTAAGCGACACAATTTTTAATTGCTCGGGGGAGCATGGTATGAGAATTTAACCCTTCGGGGAGTTTGACCCAGACATAGAAACCTCCATTGGGAACGTTCCACGAACATGAGGACATATATGCCGAGAGTGCATGTTGCATGGCTTGCCCACGTTCTGCATACATGGAGCGGTATTCTTTAACCTGCTGATACCAATCGTAGGTTGAAAGGTATTCCGCGACGGACATTTGCCCAAAGGTCGAGGGGCAAAGAATAGCGTTTTCGTTAGCGAGTGTAATTCTGGCGCTAACGGCCGACGGAGCAAGCGCCCAACCTAAGCGATATCCAGGAGCAAATGTTTTAGAGAAAGAACCGAGATATACAACGCCGTTAGGATTAAGAGGTTGCATTGCGGGCGTTGGATCTCCGTCGAAACCTAGGAGGCCATAAGGATTATCTTCAACAATAAGAATATGATGACGTTCGCAAATATCAATGATTTTATGACGACGTTCAGAACTGAGAGAAACGCCGGCTGGATTATGGAAGTTTGGAACGGTGTAGAGGAACTTAATCGGCCGGCCTTCGTTTTCCAGAGAAATAATAGTTTCTTCGAGGGCTTCCGGGATGAGACCATCTTTATCGAGAGCCACATGAACGACGTTGGCTTGGTAAGAATGGAAAGTTCCGAGAGCACCAACGTAAGAAGGGGCTTCTGTAAGGACAATATCACCGGGGTTAATGAAAATTTCTGAGATAAGATCGAGTGCTTGCTGGCTACCAGTCGTAATAGTGATATCGTCCGGATGGCCTTTAATTCCCTCAGGTCGCATGACTTCTGTAATCATTTCACGGAGGGGCAAATAGCCGGCACCGCCACCATATTGGAGAATCTGTGGCCCGTGATCTTTGATTAAACGAGCCGTCATATCAGCCAAGAAATCGAGGGGAAGCCCTGAAATATTGGGCATTCCGCCTGCAAGGGAAACAACTTCGGGGCGATTTGCAACTGCGAAAAGCTGACGTATTTCCGACTGCTTCATTCCTAAAGCTCGATCTGCATATATGTTGTACCACGGATCTAGACGTGTGTAGCTAGGTTGAGATTTTTCGTTTGACACAATACATCCCCTTTACTCATAATATATACCAATTTTTTCACTAAACCAGGGAATAACGCAATATTTGAGGGCATGTTGAGGTCATTAATGAGGATGAAGGTGTATATGACAAGGTGTGAAGATAAACGATGTGAAGATGTATGTGGATGAGGGTGGTTATGAAGAAGATATGAAGATGTAAGAGTGAGAAAGTTAAGAAAATGTGATGTTGCGGCCTGGCCGGAAGGCATGAGATATGGAAATGGGGGATAAGAGAGGGGTACGGGGGATGAAAAAGTGGTGGCCATTATTCAATAGCCACCACTTATGTAGAGACAGTTATTACTTATGGGCGTTAAATTCTATGTATTTTTCGGCGTCAAGAGCTGCTCGGCATCCGGTTCCCGCAGCCGAAATAGCTTGGCGATAGTGCTTATCGACAACATCACCGCAGGCGAAAACACCCGGAATATTTGTATGTGTATGAGGATCGTTGACCTTAATATATCCGTCAATATCTAGTTCAACAGCACCATCTAAAATATCTGTGCGTGGCTGATGCCCGATGGCAACAAAAAGACCATCCATAGGCAGGGCCTCTTCGGCTTGCGTGACAGTATTGCGAAGGACAATACTGTTCATATTTCCACCTTCTTCTCCGAGAATATCCGATACCTGGCTATTCCAGTGAATTTTTATTTTCGGATTTTTCTGCAAGCGTTGCACCATAATATTTGAAGCGCGCAGAGAATCACGGCGATGAATAAGGTGAACCGTGGAAGCCATACGAGCCAAGAACAGAGCTTCCGTCGCCGCACTATCCCCGCCGCCAACAACTGCTACTTCCTTGTCTTTAAAGAAGAAACCATCACAGGTGGCACAATAGGAAACGCCACGCGCGGAATACATGACTTCTCCTTCAAGCCCTAGCTTCTTGTAAGAAGAACCAAGTGCAAGAATAACAGTTTTTGCCTTAAACTCTGCATCTTCGGTTCGAATAGTTTTAATATCGCCATAAAGATCGAAAGAAATAGCGTCGTCGTATTCAATCTCTGCACCGAATTTTTCAGCCTGTTCCTGCATGCGATGCATAAGATCCGGGCCCATAATGCCCTCAGGGAAACCAGGGAAATTCTCCACTTCTGTTGTTTGCATGAGAGCACCACCAACATCAATGGCGCCACCAATAACAAGGGGGTTCAACCCTGCGCGTGCCGTATATAACGCAGCGGTCCAACCGGCCGGGCCTGAACCAACAATAATAACGTTACGAACAACGGAATCGGACATATTTCTCCTACTCACAATGCATCGGAAGTGATGCGATACAAGATGGTTACCTCATCTCTCTAACGTTCACTAACCTTCTAATATTCCACACTATTGGCTGCAAAAAATCCCCGTTCACCTAAGCTTCACGAGAGATTGCCCGGAAGAAGGAAGAACGACGAAAAATCTTCCTTAAACTGCCCTATATGGGTGTATCCGATAATGGCGGGTATGTATAACGACTAAAAATCCCCGTTCCAAAATCATCTTAAATTCGGAGAGCTTTTTAAATACGAAGTGCCATCTTAAAGGGATAAAAATAAACGACTATAGAAAGCGCGTTTATTGGACAGTTACCTCAAAGAGTTGCAAACTCCATGAACCACGAGAATCCTTAGGAAGTTCAGTTACCCACAAAATAATTGTGTCGGTTTTCTCCGGCTTTGGTGGAGTAATCGTTGTTTGAGGAGCTAAAGCTGTTTGAGTAATAAGATCTCCCGACGACGGATTAGAGGACGTCGTTCTACGCCACTCAACCATGCCACCAGAACTGCCGGTGTTGAGAGTAATGGAGTGAACATCTGTAGGTTGTTTCAACTTAATTTCAAAGCCAAACCCCGGTTTGAGCCCAGAGAACTGGGCATTTGCCGTGTAACGCCACGATGTCCAACGGCTTTGAGGATTTTTATCGAAAGCCCTTGTTAACAAGCCAGGATTATCTTCATTAGGTTCGCCGGCATTCGGATTAATGAGTTGATAAGAAGCAACTTCAGGCGGTGGAGCCGGAGTTGTTGGTGTAGGTGAAGGAGTTGGGGAAGATTGAGCTGCGGACTCCTGTTTTTCCTTTTCCTCGTCCTGTTTTTTATTTTGGGAACTCGTAATCGAAGGACGAGGTTTCTGGTTCACCGTTGGAATAGTGAAAAAGTTCTTGGCAGCAAAGAACAAAGCGAAAATAACAAGCAATACAGTTGCCGTCACAATAAGTTTCGACGAGTTAAAAATACGCTTAGAAATCGGTTTATCCGTTTGGGTATCGCGAATAATGGCGCGCGAAAGTATATTTTCGTGAAGTTTTTTCGGATCAACCGTCAAAGGTGACTTCTTTTTAACATCATGCGCAGAGTTTTCCGGTTCGGGCGGTTGTCCCGTTTTTGGGAAACTAGGCTGAAGATGAGATGGAATATCCGTTTCCTGAAGGCGAGTCGCACCACTAGAAAGGGGGTGAACAGGGATTGAAGCAATTCCCTTTGTTTGGGGTGTACCGGTGTCTACATCGGCAGAAATAGACGGTTCGCCTTCCTTCTCAACGTTGGAAGGTGGAACTTTTTCGTCGTCACTATGTGGAGGTGTGCTGTTCGAAGAATTTTCAAAATGTACCGACGGGAAAGAAACCTCTTGCGTCAGATGAACATCACGAAGGACATCGTCACCATGAGCGACGTCAAGTTTATCAATATGTGAGGTGACATCAGGTGCAGGTGGTTTCGTGGAATCTGCCGTATCCGCCGGCGGATTTTCTTTGGTATCGCCCTGAGGAGAAGGTTGGGTTTGAGGTTCCTCAACTGCACCAGGGAAATCCCACTGGGGTTGTAAGTGGACGTCTGCCGGTGTAGGAGCTCCAAGGAGAGGGTCAACATTTTCTTGGAAATCGGAGGACTTTAAGGATGAAACATCAATCGGTACCTTACCGATAACCGTTGTGTCCTCAGGTGTTTGAGAATCTGCAGGCAAGAGTTGTTCAGATGTTACGTCAGGTGTGGATTCTCCAACTGCGTCCGTCGGCAACACATCAGATGCATTATCGGGTGAAGAAGTAGGAGAGTTACCGTGCGGCTCATGTTCTTGTGACCCATCGTTTTCAGAAATTTCGGACGACGAAAGGCCCGGAGCTGATTCTTGAGAATCTGTTTTCTGAGGGGACGAAGAATGAGGGTGAGAACCTTCCTTTTCACTATTTTGATCAACAGCGAAAACAGGAGAATATTCACGGTAAGGAGGAAGTTGGTGCAAATTAACTTTGTCGAAGGGCGCTAAAACACGGAGCACTTCACCCGGAGAAAGAATTTTAGTTTCAGAAGATGAGCGACGGAAAACTTCACGGATATCGTCGGGAAGAGAAGTGTCTGAAACAAGAGATGAAACCGTTTCATCAGACGCAGGTTTCCCTGTAATTAATGTAGCTAAGAAAATGGTGAGGCCTTCTGCCTCCATATTGTCTGCGCTCGTCAGATAGGTGGTATTTGGGTGAATATTTGCGAGGGCGGCGTCGATAGCTAAACCGTCTACATACACATCGCCAGCATCTCCAACACGAACGCGACTAGGAACAAGACGCAAATGACGCAAGCCATGCGAGGCAGATTGTGAAAGAATAGCAGCCAGCTCACCAACAATTGCTTTAGCGACACTCGGAGAGAACTCGTAACCATTTACGTAACCCTGGAGGGACTTGCCCAAAGGAACTTCTGTGACAACATAATTAGAACCAACAGATAAGGTGCGAACCACGTGTGCGTCCTCAATTAAAGAAGCACGTCGCGCAGCATCGAGCGCATCAGGACGAGTGGGAATGTCGTCAATAAGAAGAATACGAACAGTGGTATTTAAAGCTAAATCAATCGCGAGCCACTGCTGGGTTCCAATAATATCAAGCTGATCGGAATAAGGCTGGAGTAACTGGTAACGCCCAGCAATTTCAAGGCCTTGAGAACCCAAGGTATTCACTTATCCTCCTCAGAACATAAACAACAACACTATTCTACTAGGAAATCTTGTTGAAATAATGGATTTATTCCGATATAAGAAGATATATATTTTAGTATGATGATGCAAAAAAGATGGGTGCGTGAAGCGTTATCGAACTATATTATGTTGCGTCGTCATGTTGCGTCGTTATCCGGAAAAGACGTATCTGAACGCAAGGATTCCAGATGGCTGTCGGGATTAACTTGTGGGGAACGGCGTCCGCGCCTCAAGGAACGCGAAATACCGAAAACGAAAAGAGCGACCGTAGCTACCCCAACAATAATGATGCCCGTATTTTCCCAGTGTGCACGCAAACGAACCTTGATTTCGGTTGATCGAGTTATAGTGCGACCATCTTGAGTTTCCAAGGAAACCAAAATGTTAATATTCCCGGAACCCCTTGCAGTAATGGGAAGAGAGGCAGTCACAGTGCTTGCCGGCGGAATAGTTATCTTCACAGGAGCGTCAGACACAAGACGATAATCTGGTGAATGTAAATGAACAAAAACAGTTGCCTGCGTAGGTAACGAATTTTTCACGTGAACGGGAAAATCAGTTTTCTCAGAAATAACATTCACTGTTGAGGATTGATCAACCGTTAATCCGCGTTGAACATAGTCACTCAAAGAACGAACCTGCGTGAGGAGCTTTGCCCGCTCTTTCGTGTGCGAACGCAAAGACACCGATGAAATGAAGCCAACATAGTCATTCAATTTTTCTTGAATGAGGTCAAAATGATCCAAAGAAGAAGCAAAATGTTCAATATTTTCAATATTTTTAAAGACGCCATTCAACTGGGAAGGATTAAGAGAAGAAGATGAAGAATTCGGGTTAAGGGGAACAATGGTGTCCGTTGGAGATTGGAGAACGGAAGGAAGAGGTGTCGGCTCCAACCAGGGCGCACTCAATAAAATATTGACATTTTTTGCAAGAACCTGGGGAGATAATGATGAATTATGGGAACGTTTCGGCCCCGCCCACGCCACATCTTCACGGTCAATAACAATATTGTGTGAAGCGTCCTTTGTGTTATTTGATTGATAGGAAATCGCGGAAAGAGCTAATGCCAGCTGGCGCCCCTTATCAGAATTTAAAGGTAAAGAATCAGAATTCGTGGAATAGTAATCTTTGTTCGACGGATTAAGTGCATTCGCCTGTTTTTCTGTGGGAAGAACACCTGATAACGCTGAGGACATTAGGGACGACGAAACAATAACTTTTGGAGCGCCCGATGAATTACGCGAAGAAGCCTGTTGGGAAGAAAGGTAAACCGTTCCCGTACCTACCTGAGAAGAGGACAGACGAGCATCGGCGTCGCTGACCAAAAAACCCCCATAATTGAATGAACGTACAAAATCTGCGGTGACGTCGTCAAAAGATTGAGAGCTGAAAAAAATATTCGAACTTGCCTGAGGGCCTAAAGAAGTGGTAACCTGATTCGCTTTTTCTATTGCTTTACGAGGGAAATCGGCACGTTGAGTATGAGCAAAAGGAGCAATATCGAGATCTCCTGCCGGAAGAACAAGAACATGTGTCCCCGAAACCGCAGCAAAACGGCGAATAGCTTCAGCGTCCTGTTTATTGTCCATGAGTAAAGGATCAATGGCAATGGTGACCCCAGGTAGCGCCATAGTGGTTAAATAATCCAGGCTTTGGGCGGAAAGAATAGGTTTTTTACCCTGAGATGTCTCAAATTTTGAGGAACTTTCTGTTGGTGAAGAGACTGCGGAAGGGGACAGTGTTTGAGAAGGGTGAGAAGAGGACCGTGAAGATTCACCAGTGGGTGTGTGGGAAAGTTTAGGTGAGGGGGATTGGGACGGTTCATGAGTCGGAGTTTGTTCACTGCCTTTAAAAAGATCCTTGAACTCTTGAACAGCGTTTTTTTCGACTAAAGACTGTGAATATTGAGCGGTGATGGGGATAGTTACCGTCACCGGAATTTTTTGAACAGGAGTCGATGGGGCAAAAATAAGAAAATTACGGTCAGTGAATTCCTCATCACCCAGGGAGGCACGAATTTCCATGCCACGTGGTCCCCACTGAGAAGGGAACATTGATCGAGGAAGTGAAAAAGAAATATCTGTGGAGGAACCCGGGGCTAGACTCGTACCCACAACTTTTTTCTCGTAGAGAGCAAGATTATGTGTTTCTCCACGCAAAAACGCGAGAGCAGCATTCGCGGTGGAGGGAATGCGTCGCTGAGCATAGAAAGACACGTGAGAAAGACGGAGTTCAGTATTTTTAGTATTTGTAATACGAGCCGTTACCTCAACCTTTCCGTCATGTTCAATAATCGGCGCTCCGTAAGAGGTTAACGAAATAACTCGTTTCTCACTTTTCGTGTTATCTCGCGGAAAAGACATAGTTGACGACGACGTAGCGTGCGCCAAAACCCCCGAAGAAGAGGAGGATAAAGAAGCGCGCGAGGAAACCGTCGTCGAAAAAGAAGGAAAAAACGAAGAAAGAGCGTAGGGCGACGAAGCGTTCGCAACACACAATCCCGCACATAACCCCGCAACAAGGCGCGACAAGCGAGGCATCATTCATCCCCCGCTAAAAGTTGTAGAACAGAAGATATAATTCGGCGCTCATTCGGGTAAGCCAAACGTGAAGCAACACGATCCAAACGAACCCATTCAGCTTTTTCTGCCTCATGATCCGGGTCGTTTTCCACAGAAATAGTCCCAGATTTAGCTTCCATGAGGTAATGGTGGACAACCTTGTGGACACGATGATTAGTTCCGGAAAACCAATAATCAATTGTTGCTAAATGCATAATGACGCGCCCATGAATACCTGTTTCCTCGGCAACTTCACGAACCGCGGCCTGGCGAGGCGTTTCTTTACCCTCCAAATGACCTTTAGGAAGGCACCATTCTAAGCGCTTTCCGCGATTCAAACGGGCAATAACAGCAACATAGGCATGTCCATTTTTGACGGTGAGGACAACTCCGCCCGCACTAGTTTCATTCACAATGGGCAGAGAATGACGTCGAGCAGCAACCTTACGAGCGGCACCACTGTGCCACAAAGATTTACGGCCTTTAAATTGAGAAGGCAGGGGGGCTGAACTCGACATACATACACATTAACAGTTTGACGGCTCAACACCCATCGTACTCGCCACATTATTACGTTAATTTTTCGTAAAGTGTGTAAAGTGGCGAACTTAGAGAATGTTCGCCCTGAAAGATATGCACCAGGAATGTAACATAAAGGATGTGTAAACAAGGGTGTGAAGATAATCGAACAGAAATTAGGTGTTATGAATATTTCTGCGAATAATAACGCAAAAGCACTTATGCTCATGCGCGGGCAGCAGACGTTCTCCCGGATGCCTGAAGAAATAGTGAAGTTAGGTGAACTCTTCACGAAGGAAGGCGAAGAACTCGCGCTTGTTGGCGGACCGGTACGAGACGCATTCTTGGGTAAACCTATTCATGACTACGATTTCACCACCTCTGCACGCCCCGATGTCACCCAAAAAATATTGAACACGTGGGGAAATACGTGGGATATTGGGAAAGAATTTGGAACTATCGGGGCGCAAAATGCCGGCTATACCGTCGAAATAACAACATATCGCACCGACGAATACGATATGGAATCCCGTAAACCAGAGGTGACCTACGGAGATACTCTGGAAGGCGATCTCACGCGCCGCGATTTCACGGTTAACGCAATGGCAATACGCCTGCCGAATATGCATCTTGTAGACCCATGTAATGGGCTTGATGATCTTGAACGTTACGTATTGCGCACACCCGTGAATCCCGCACAATCTTTCGACGACGACCCGTTGAGGATTATGCGCGCGGCTCGATTTGCTGCGCAGTTAGGTTTCGATATTTCCCCAGACGTTTTACGCGCCATGGAAGATTTCGCTCCGCGGCTAGAAATTGTTTCCAGAGAACGCATCCAGAGCGAGCTTAAGAGGCTTATTACCTCACCTCAGCCACGACGTGGCATAGAAGCCCTAGTACACACGGGAATCGCGGACGTTGTACTTCCCGAAATTAGCATGTTAAAAAACACGGTCGATGCACACCATCGCCACAAAGATGTTTACGAACATACCCTTCAAGTCCTCGATAATGCGATCGCTTTGGAAGACGATGAACTTCCCGGCCCGGATTTTGTTCTTCGTTTCGCAGCATTAATGCACGATATTGGTAAACCGAAAACACGAAAATTTGAAAAAGACGGCTCCGTAACCTTCCGTTGGCACGACGTTGTTGGCGCAAAAATGGCAACACAACGGATGAAAGAACTGCGTTTCGACAAGAAAACAACGCAGGATGTTGCCCGGCTTGTGGAGCTACATTTACGCGCTTTCGGTTTCGCTGATTCGGGGTGGACAGATAGCGCAGTACGTCGTTTTGTGAAAGATGCGGGGCCACTGTTGTCGCGGTTGTTGCGTCTTATACGCGCCGATATAACGTCACAAAACCGTCGAAAAGTAAATATTCTTCAAGCGGCCAACGACGAACTTGAACGGCGCATTATTGAACTTCGCGAAAAAGAAGAACTTGATGCGGTTCGCCCCGATATTGACGGTAACGAAATTATGGAAATCCTCGGAATTTCACCGGGGAGAACCGTGGGTGAAGCATATAAATATATGTTGAATATACGGCTTGAAGAAGGCCCTTTAGAGCACGACGAAGCCGCCAAGCGCCTAAAAAAATGGTGGGCTGAAAGATGAAACTCGTTGATGACCTGAAATCGCTACTGCGTTCGCGTGGCTTTTTTAAACTCCTTGGGGTTCGGCTTGTCACCCAATGTGGGGATGGAATGTTTCAAGCCGGCCTAGCGTCCCTCTTTTTCTTCAACCCCGCAGCCGGCGCAAACGTTACAGATGTTGCGATTTCCTTCCTCGTCCTTCTGCTACCGTTCTCCCTGGTGGGTCCCTTCACGGGACCGTTTATTGATCGCTGGCCACGTCGTCAAATATTGTTCTACGGGAACCTGATACGTGGATTTCTTGTTGCATGTATTGTTGCGGCAACACTTTCGGGAATAGGTTGGCTTACCTATGTTATCGCCCTCACCGCATTGGGCGTGAACCGAATGCTTCTCGCGTCTTTGTCCGCATCGCTACCTAACGTCGTGGAATCGAATCAAAGGCTTCTTACAGCAAATTCTCTTGTTCCGACATTGGGTGGCGCCTCAACACTGTGCGGGGCGGCCATTGGTTTTCTTCTGCGCCTCATGCTTCCCACCCAAGCCCTCCAACAAACCGGAGCACTTATTGCTGCAGGTATTTTGTACGTATGCGGTTCGGGCGTGGCAACACTTCTGGGTAAACAAGAGCTTGGTCCGAAAGAAGTTCCCGGAGGAACTCTCTTCACTGCACTTCGCACAGCGGTAAAAGAACTTGCAGACGGCGTTCGCTACCTTATTCGCAGAGGAACACCAGCCGCAGCCCTTGGCACCATGAGTCTCCACCGTTTTATCTACCAGCTCCACGTCATGATGGTGATTTTGGCGGGAAGAAATCTCTACGCAGATCCTGCCAACGCAGATGCGGGAATAGCTTTCTTCGGGGGCCTTTTTGGCGCGATGGTAGCCGGGCACGGAATATCCATTATTCTTACCCCTCTCGCCCACGAAAAAATGCGCCCCCACACGTGGATTGTGTGTTGCCTGATTGGGGGAGCGGTTGGGCAAATCATTATCGCCTCAACCCCGGCATATTCCAGGGTTGTTGCCGGCATGTTTATTTTTGGCATCGGTATTCAGGGCGCCAAAATCGCGGTGGACACCATCGTCCAATCAGATACGGCAGACACCTACCGTGGACGCGCTTTCTCACTCTACGACGTATTATTCAACATTTCCGAATGTATTGCCGCGGTTGTTGCTATCTTTATTTTTCCGCCCGTGGGATGGTCGCGCGGAATAGAAATAGGGATGATTGTTTTCGTCGTCCTTACAGCTGTATGGTACGCAACAACCATTAAAAAATTTAAAGGAATTCCGCGTAAAGTGTAAGTCACGATAAGAAAAACGTGCCGTTTGATCATCTTCCGAATTTTCCTGGCAAAATAGAATAAGCGTTCAAAAAATATTCAAGGAGAACTCATGTCTACTGGTGTCGGACCGGGTAACTTACCCCAAACAACAGTCCATGAAGGCATAGAAGTTGCGAAGAAAAATCAACTTCGAGCGGCTTTATCTCGCGGTAGTCAACCTTTCGGTTTGAAACTTTTACAAGTGTGTGCGTTCGCAGTTATTGTGTGTGCGGGCATGTACATGTTGCAAGATATTATTGCCCCTGTTTTTCTTGCGTTAACGCTGGTATTAACGGTTCGTCCTGTGCATCGCGCACTCATTAAAAAACGTGTCCCGCCCGCAATATCCGGCATGGTGACGGTTCTTATTATTGTTGCTGTTCTTGTCACAATGTTCGGTTTAATGGCGTGGGCAATTTCCGGTTTACCGGGTTTCCTCAGGGGATATAGCGATAAATTCGCCATGCTTTTCACCGAGTTAAAAGGGTTCCTCAACGGGTGGGGAATTGACGCAGAACTCATGTTCAAAGAGGCCGGAAATAACGTCAATGTAGATATGATCGTAAGTATTATTTCTTACGCATCTCAAACGTTACTTTCCGCTAGCTCACTTCTATTTATTCTCACCATCGCCATTTTCTTCACGACGATTGACACCTTATCTATTCGCCACCGCGGTTGGGTTTTACGCAAGTACGACGAAAACCTCTATAACGCTTTAGCTTCCTTTGAAGGGCGTGTTCGCCAATACTGGCTTGTGGCAACGATTTTCGGGCTCATAGTATCCGCTATTAACTACGCGGTGATGCTGTGGCTCGCTGTTCCCATGGCTTTCGCGTGGACACTGTGGACCTTTGTGACGAACTATATTCCTAATATTGGTTTTATTATTGGCGTGATTCCTCCGGCGCTTGTAGGTTTATTGGATTCAGGATGGGGAACATGCATAGCTGTTCTCGTTATTTTCACAGTCGTGAATGTTAGTATCCAGGGTGTGGTTCAGCCAAAAATTGTGGGAGATGCCGTGGGGTTGTCCACAACGGTAACATTCGTCTCGTTGCTGTTTTGGGCTGTTGTTTTGGGCGGAATGGGAACGATTCTTGCTGTTCCCCTCACCTTGTTCTTCAAAGCTGTTTTCGTCGATTCCTCACCACTCACACGGTGGACTGAAGCATTCCTTATACCAGAAGCAGAAGCGAAGAAAAATAGGTATGAAGGGCATTATGACGGCGAAGCCCCCGTCGAAATTTTTCAAGATTTCTTGCATCGCGATCGGGACGGTAGCGCTTCGCGCGATGTAAGCGAAAGCACGGAAACGAACACGGAGAAAAAACGTCGATCTAGGTTCCGTTCTGTTTTACGCAGATCACGTGGCGTTAAAAATAGGTAGTGTTTGGGGTAAGGAGCAACGTGACTAAGAAAAAAATTCAGAAGAGAAGGAAAAAAACCAAGTTTTGGAATTATCCACGCGCCGGAAAAGGCCCTGTTCATCGTTGGATTCCGTCGTGGCGTTTTACAGTAATCAGTACATTCACTCTCTTTTTGACAGGGTGCGCAACAATTTTGGGAATGTATTTTAGTTTGGGCATTCCCGAACCTGACGAATTAGCACTTGCTCAAAAAACAACCGTTTATTACAACGACGGAAAAACAGGGATGGGCGATATTTACGAATATGATCGTACGCCCGTACAGTTAGATACCCTGCCGAAATATATTGGGGAATCTGTTATCGCATCTGAAGATCGCACGTTTTACACGAACTCAGGTGTTGATTTTGCGGGAATAGTCCGCGCGGCGTGGAACAATATTCGTGGCGGGGCGCGCCAGGGAGCTTCAACTCTTACCCAGCAGTATGTAGAAAATTATTATTTGGGTAAAACCCGTGGATATTTGGATAAACTCAAGGAAGCCCTTCTCGCTATCAAGGTTGATAGGAATATGGGGAAAAACGAGATTCTCCAGGATTATCTCAACACGATTTATTATGGGCGCGGTGCTTACGGTATTGAATCCGCAGCTATTCGTTATTTCGGGAAACATGCTTCCGAGATTGATCTTAATCAGGCAGCACTTTTGACTGCCGTTATTCCAGCTCCCTCTTCGTGGGATCCGGCGGTAAATCCGAAAAAAGCGAAAGAACGATTTAATCGTGTTATTAAATTGATGCGAGAAGATGGTTATATCACCGATGAGGACGTGAAAAAAGCGACGATGCCACAAACTCTTCCGCCGTCGAAAGGTAATCAGGAACAGTATCGTGGCCCAAAGGGGTATTTGTTAGACCAGGCTCAGCGTGAGCTTATCGCCACCGGTAAATTTACCGAGGACACTTTGCGTCAAGGTGGATATAGGATTACGACGACGATTGATCCGACACTGCAAAAATATGCGGAAGAAGCGATTGGGACTTTGCCGACGAGCCGGCCTGCAAATAATTACGTTGGGTTGCTGTCCGCAGATCCGCGAACCGGCGAAATTTATGCCATGTATGGTGGAGCCGATTATTTGGCACGTCAACGCAATAGCGCTACCCAAGATCATGCGCAGGCAGGTTCGACGTTTAAGGTGTTTGGAGCCTTAGCTGCTTTGGAGCAGGGTAAAGGTATTTATACGACGAAATACGATAACACTTCCCCGGTTCGTGTGGGTGGCATGAGTTTTCAAAATTACGGAAATTATTCGTATAGTCCCAGCGACATGTATGTTGCGACTCGTGATTCTCTGAACACGTACTATATTCAGCTCAATAGGGATGTGAAGCCGAGGAACACAAAGGCGGCCGCTATTCAGGCAGGTATTCCTGAAAATACGCCCGGTTTGGACGATGGGTTATCGAATGTTTTAGGTTCTTCTTCTCCACGAAATGTTGATATGACTCGCGCATATGCGACTTTTGCGAGCAGGGGAATTAAACATGACATTCACATTGTGAAGGAAGTGCGCGATAGTTCCGGAAACATTGTCTATTCTGCGGATACCAAAGGAAAACGTGCAATCGATGAAAAAGTCGCGGACAACATGAATCTTTTGTTGGGTGCCGTTACAGGCAGTGACGGTACGGCTTCGGTAGCGGGCAGGCTAGGTTTTGATGTTTCTGGTAAAACGGGGACATCTTCAGGGCCGGTTTCTGCGTGGTTTGCCGGATATACGCCCGAGATGGTGACTGTTGTGAATATGTATCAAATTGGTGCGAATGGAGAAGAAGAAGTTTTGACTGGTTTCGGGCGCCATGCACGAACAATGACGGGTGGCGATTATCCGGCCGAGGTGTGGGTTGCCTATATGAAGAAGGCGTCGAAAGACGTTAAGATGTCGAAGTTTGAGAAGGTTGAGACGCCGATTGGCGGGAAGCCCACGTTTGCGCCACGTCCGACGGGTGATCCACAAACAGAGGGGGAGAATCCCGAAAACGGGCAAAATAATGATTCTGGACAACAACCTCAGCCTGCTGGGCCACAGCCACCTCAGCCCGCTGGGCCTGCCCAGCCAGCTCAGCCTGCTCAGCCCGCCCAACCTGCTCAGCCCGGTCAGCCCGGACAACGATAATGTGGCGGAATACAAAGGATTATTCCTAGAATTCACCACATTAGACAGGTATAGTTAATAGATGTGTTTCTTCATCACATAGGGTGGTGGAGAAAGGCAAAGTCGCATAACCCTCCTGCCATGGAAGGACCATGGCCGTGTAGTCCAAAGGAGGTGGGTGTACATGCGTGATTACGAGATGATGATTATTCTCTCCGCCAACGTTGATGAACGTAATTTGTCCACAAACGTTGAAAAAATGCTCCAGGTTGTTCCCAATGAAGGCGGAACACTTGAAAAAGTTGATATTTGGGGTCGTCGCAAGCTTGCTTACGAAATTAACAAGCAAACGGAAGCCATTTATATCGTCGTGACGATGAAGTGCACTCCTGCAACCGCGAAGGAACTTGATCGTCAGCTTGGCTTGAACGAATCCATTATTCGTACCAAGCTCCTTCGTTTGGAAGAAAAGTAAGAAACGGGCATAGGAGCAATCATGGCTAATGAACCGAATATTACTATCGTCGGGAATCTGACAGCTGATCCTGAATTGCGTTTCACGAATAGTGGCATCGCTGTTGCAAGCTTTACGGTTGCCCAAACGCCACGTAAAAAGAACGCACAGGGAGCGTGGGAAGATGGCGATGCCATGTTCTTCCGTTGCAGCGTATGGCGTGAATATGCCGAAAACGTTGCAGAATCCTTGAAGAAGGGCGCACGTGTAGTGGTGATGGGGCGCATGAGCGTCAGCAATTACACCACACAAAACGGAGAACAGCGTCAAAGTTTGGAAATCCAGGTTGATGAAATTGGTCCGTCGTTGCGTTACGCGAAAGCTGAAGTTACGAAAGTAACCGGTGGCGCGAATGCTGGCGGAAACTACAACCGTGGTGGCGGGCAAGGTTTTGTAAACCAAGGCGGAAGCGGGCAAGCCCACAACCAGCCAACATATAATGCCCCCCAAGGTGGATCAGCTTATGATGCGTGGGGTCAACCGCCTGCCGGTGGGTCACCTTACGATGATCTTCCTCCCTTCTAAAGCGTATTCTTTACCGCGAAATCACATATATTAACTTTGCATAACCCCGTGTGGGTATGCGTATTATTCAAGGAGAACATTATGGCGAGGGGAAATCTTCGCAAGCCGGTTAAGCGCAAGATCGTTCCGGTCAAGGCGATTAAGGTTGGCAATATTGATTACAAGGACACCGCAACACTGCGTAAGTTCATTTCGGACCGTGGCAAGATTCGAGCACGTCGCGTAACCGGTGTCAGCACACAGGAGCAGCGCTTGATCGCCAAGGCGATTAAGAACGCCCGCGAAATGGCTCTGCTTCCCTACTCGAGCAACGCACGCTAAGGAGGCAGAAACATGAAGCTTATTCTTACACACGATGTTGATCGTTTGGGCGAAGCTGGCGATGTTGTAACAGTCAAAGATGGTTACGGCCGCAACTACCTTCTTCCACGTGGCTATGCTCAGCTGTGGACAAAGGGTGCTCAGAAGCAGATTGATCAGATGGCAGAAGCACGCCGTAAGCGCGCTATCAACGATCTTGAAGCAGCTCATGCACTTCGTGATGCCATTTCGGAAGCAAATATCCAAATCAAGCGTTCCGCAGGCGACAACGGCCGTCTTTTCGGCGCCGTCAAGCCGCGTGACATTGCGCATGCCGCAACCGAACAGCTCGGTAAGACAGTGGATCGTCGTTGGGTTACGTTGGCAAAGCCGATTAAGTCGCTTGGCCACTACACCGCAACCGTAAAGTTGCACGACGACGTTCTTGCAACAATGGCTATTGAAGTTCAGCCTGCTCCCAAGAAGTAGCGCTGGATCCGGGTGTGTGATGCGTGCATGAAGGTGCATGTATCGTCGTCGTTATATCTGTAGAAAAACGACGAAACGTGCCCTTAACATTATCTCTATACCCCGTTATTTATGGGACTTGTTTTCACAGTTCCGTAAGTAACGGGGTATTTTGTGGGTTAGGCGTCAAAATGGGGTTTAGGACGGCGTATAGGACAGATCGTATTGGTTTTTAGGATTTTTTGCGGGGTGGTGTTGTGGTGTGTCGTGTGGATGCTTTATTTAGGAGTAGAGGAGAAAATCGGAGGAATATAGGACAAAAGAGAGGATGCGGGGTCTAGTTTTCGTTGGCGTGCTGGGGGAAAGTTGGGTTGGCTGTTGGTTGGCGCGTTGAGTTCTGGTTGGAGCGCAAAGTGTTTAAGTGCCGAGGGTAATCCAGGCATCTGTGCGCACACGAAGATATGTGGCAAGCGCACGCGCACCCATGCACACGCCCGCATATCCTCCCCACAACCACATGAAACCATCCGCGCCTTTTCCCCACATATACAGTGAGCCGGCAACGGGCGCGAAGGCGAGGAGCGGAATAAGCATGAGGAAGGCGAGAGCTTTCATGTCGTCGGCGCCCATAAGAACTCCGTCGAGAATAAATGCGACGGAAATCAGAGGCATAAAGAAAGAAACCATGAAAAGACCAAGCATGGCGGCCCAACGAACCTGAGAATCGCTCGTCATGAGCATGGGGATGAAGGGGGAGGAGCAGATAAGTGCCGTACCGACGAGAGCGCCGATCCACAAACCCCGGCGTAAACAACGTGAGAGGACGAGGCGAACGCGGTCTTTATGACCCGAACCGGAGGCTTGGCCCACAAGGATTTGGGCAGCCATGGCGAGTGCATCGAGGCCGTAAATCGCGAAAGTCCATATCGACATGACCACCTGGTTGGCTGCCAAAGCCTGAGTTCCTAACTTTGTGGCGACGGCTATTTCCATGAGGATAATGACGCGGAGAATCACGGTGCGCATCATGAGCGGTATGGCGTTATTCAATGCGCCAAGAACGCCTGCACCGCGCGGTGTGAGGCTTACCTTTTCGACGCGGCATCGACGAATAATATGTGCGGTGAGGAAAAGTCCGCCAACGGTTTGGGCAATGGCCGTGCCGAGCGCCGCCCCTGCAACACCCATGTGTGAGGGGTAAATGAAAATGTAGTTGAGGGGAATATTGAGAACAGCGGTGAGGAGTGAAGCGTGGAAGGGAGTACGGGTATCTCCTAGTCCGCGTAACGTTCCTGTTGCGGCTAAAACGAGGAGCATTCCGGGTAGCCCAAAGGAACTAAAACGCACATAGTGGTTTCCTTGAGTAATAACGTTACCTTCAGCTCCGAAGAGTCCAAGAATTGAGGGTGAAAATATGGCAAGAAGCGCGCCGAGAATAACGCCCAAAAGGAGCGCGAGCCATATTCCGTCCACCCCATAACGTAGGGCGCGCCCAATTTTTCCGGCGCCCATGAACCGTGCTGTAGATGCGGTTGTGGCGTAGGCAAGGAAAATACATAGACCGACGATGGTGCTCAAAATAGTTGAGGATAGCGATAGACCCGCAAGAGAATCTGTTCCCAGATGCCCGACCATAATCGTATCTGTTGCGACGAGGACGGGTTCAATGAGAAGGGCTCCGAGGGTGGGGAGGGCTAATCTCAAAATGTCTTTGTCAATGGTATTGATATCGTCTTGTGTGGTCATTTCAGTAAGCATACCTAGGGTCGATAGAAATGGATATGTTCCACGCTATAAGGGGAGAGGGGGCGGGAGCTCGTGCGGGGATTTTTGTGTCGAGGTTTACTCATATGCAGGGGCGAATGTCCTAGAGACGACGAAAACATCACGAAAGAAAAATGAAATGTGACGTACACAACAGCGTGCGCATGTGGGTAATTTTATCCCCAATTGTGGATAAAGTCGGGGATGAATTCTCGCCCTTTTAGGTACTTATATCCACAGAATGTAAACATTGTGAATAACTCTGGGGATAAGTAGGGGTTTTATCCACCACTTATCCACATAATTAAAGACTTAATGACATGGTTATCCACAGTTAACTTTATGGCACGGGTTGAAATCCACAACCTTAAGCTATTAGAGATAGCACCAGAAGATATATGTAACGACTGAGGGAGCCATACGTGTCCGTACAACAGGGGATGAACAATTCTTCCTTTGAACGAATTCCACCCCAAAATATTGAGGCTGAAATCGCCACCTTGGGTGCCATGATGCTCTCCAAAGACGCCATTACTGACGCCGTAGAAATATTGACGGCAGATGATTTTTATCGCCCAGCCCATGCCACAATTTTCAGCATTATTTTGGATCTTTTCGGGCGAAGCGAACCGGCTGATCCCATTACAGTATCTGCCGAACTGAAGAAAAATGGTGACCTTGAACGTGTTGGCGGCGATACCTACCTCCACACCCTTATCGCTACCGTACCTACCGTTACGAACGCAGAGCATTATGCACATATTGTGCGCGAACAGGCGCAACTTCGTCGTCTTGTAGAAGTAGGTACACGAATCGCCCAACTCGGATATACCACCGATGGCGCCGATGTCGCGGGACTCATTAACATGGCGCAGTCCGAAGTCTTTAATATGAGCAACTCGCGCGAAAGCACAGAATATTCGAGTTTGCGCGACCTTCTTCCAAGCGTTTTGGAGGAACTTCAAAAAAACGAGGCACGTGGAGATAACGTTGAAGGAGTATCCACCGGGTTCGTGGCTCTCGACGATAAACTCAATGGTTTACGTGAAGGACAAATGATTATTGTGGCCGCCCGCCCCGGTGCGGGTAAATCAACGCTCGCCATGGACTTTTGCCGCAATGCAGCCGTACATGAAGGCAAGCCCTGCCTTTATTTCTCCCTGGAAATGAACCGAACCGAGCTTGCCATGCGTCTGCTCGCAGCCGAAGCCAGCGTATTCCAAGATCGCATGATAAAAGGAGAAATGGAGCAAAAAGACTGGGAGAGAATGGTCAAAGCGATGGAACGGGTAGAAAAAGCCCCGCTCCTTGTAGACGATTCACCTAATCTTACGCTCGGTGAAATACGCGCGAAAACGCGACGCCTCAAACAACAACACGATATTCAACTCGTCGTCATCGACTACCTGCAACTCCTCTCCTCCGGTGGACGCACACCCGAATCGCGCCAACAGGAAGTGTCCGAATTTTCACGATCAATTAAACTGCTCGCCAAAGAGCTGGAAATCCCCATCGTTGCCGTAGCCCAGCTGAACCGTGATTCCGAACGACGGAACGACAAGCGTCCACAGGTGTCGGATCTACGTGAATCAGGGTCGTTGGAACAGGATGCGGACGTTGTGTTGTTGATCCACCGCGAGGATATGTATTCTCAGGACGACGACGTGAAAGGCATGGCTGAAATTATCGTCGGGAAACAACGAAGTGGCCCCACAGGTTCAATCCAGGTAGCCTTCCAAGGGCACTATGCGCGTTTCGCGAATCTTGCTGAATGACGGTGTTTTTCATAGTTACGTTGGTTGATGAGTTCGCCCCTTGGTGTACGTGTATCTAATCAAGATAGGGTAGAGCGCTACCGAGTTGCTCGCGCAAACCCACGAAAAATGATTCTTGGCGTTCGAGTGCCTCAATCCAGAGGCGTTGGGCGCTACGAGTTGCACAGCGATAGGTGCGTTCGTTGGCAAGGCGTTCTAGGTAACCGTCGATAAAATCAATTTGCCGAGGGACGTTCAACGCGGCAAAATTCTTGTACATGAGCGTGTCATGAATCCGATAGAGTGAAAAACGATCAATATTATCGCAATCCCCAACACTACGCGCAAGAATAGTTGGTTCCTCGGGGAAATCAATTTTTCCCGAAAAATTTGGGGATTCCTCGGGATAATTCGGGCGACCATCCGTATGCATTGCAATTCCCTGGCATATTTCTTCAACACTTGTGGTGTCCATGCCTAAATTAAGTAAAAACGGGCGGATAAGTGTTGCCGCAACCCGGCCATGATCAACGTGCCAGGTGGCATCGAATTTTCCAATATCGTGAAGAAGGCACGCCAATTCTAAACGGTTTGGGTCAAGCCCTTCGGACTCGGCAACTCGTCGCCCAATACTCGCAACTCGTAAAGAATGTAGAAGACGATACGTGCGTGCACTTTTCGACACCTGAGCATTTTCAAGATGGGAACGTAGGAAACCGATAGACGGTTCGAGGTAGGGATTCGTCGTTGAAGTAACCATATATCTACTTTAGCCCGGAACAAAAGGTGAAGAACAGTTGGTGAAAAATGTTGATAAAAAATAGTTTGGATTAATGGCGACGGCGAAAACTTTGAATTTTATGGAACGAACCGCGGATTATTCCCATAACAATAGCGCCGCTTTCCCAAAGGAGAGATTTGGGTAGAAGATCTAGGGGCACATTGACGCCTCTCATGACAGGGTCGAAATCGTAGTAGAGCGCCCAGAGGCGGGAGCGGAAGGTGTGAATCCAAGATGTGAGAATAACGCAGGCGATCCGGCCGTCGGGAAGTAGCCCCGGAACATTGGGGAGCGGGCTTGGAGTGTTGGGGAGCGAGTTTGGGGCGCCGGTAAGCGGTTTCGGAATGCTTGGAAGTTGGCTCGGGCTTTCGGGAAGTGAGCGTAGGAGGCGCGCGGTGCATCCGAAATTCTCTTGGGTGGTGCGCGATAATTCTTCACGAATAATTGAGGATTCGGGAATTCCGTGGGAGATGAGCCAGGACGCCATAACGGCGGCTTCGCTAGGCGAGTTTTCGGTGGCCTGCCCGCCACTGCACACAATGAGCGGGCGATGATTGGCGTGAAGCGCGGCTTCGTATTCTTTGATTGCGCCGAGCAGACGAAGCTGCAGACCGCGACCGGGCGCGCCGTTCACGGTTTTTCCGCCCAACACAATAATGACGGGAGTTACCGGGAGAAGTGGGGTGGGCTGTTCGACGGGTGATGGCGTGGATTGGGTACCGGTGGGGTTGGAGGCTGGTTGAGTTGTGGAGCTGTGGGCTGGTTGTGTTGTGGGGTCGGAAAAAGGCGAGCCACCTCCAGAACCGTCATTCACACGTGACATAATAATCATCCGCTCCTTAATGACAAGAAAGTTGGGCGCCAAGGGCGCCCAACCGTCGTCATACTATATCTTATTCACCCGGACGCTTCATGGTGTCGGGATGCATTCCAATACGCCCGGCCTCAAACTCATCGAGCCCATCAATCAACTCAACATCTTCCTTGAGGAGCTGAACCTGAGTGCTTTTGAAATTCTCAACAAGATGCTTGCGACTGGACGCCTTGGGGAAGAGAACCCGCGCGCGGCTGAGGTGCCAGGCGATAACAAGCTGCGAAACCGCACAACCCTTCTCCGCCGCCAACTCAACCAAAACAGGATCCGTGAGAATACGCCCGCGAGCCAACGGCGACCACGCCTCAACAACAATCCCGGCATCATAGCAATAATTACTCGCCACAACATTCTGGAAATAGGGATGGAGTTCAATCTGGTTTACGGACGGAAGAATCTCAGAATTAAAACGCAAATTCTCCAGGTGGTGAGGTTCAAAATTGCAGACACCCAGGGTTTTCACGCGCCCGTCAGCAACGAACTCCTCCATGGTTTTCCACGCATCCACGTAGCTACCGGTGAGCATCGGCCAGTGAATCATGAACATATCCACATAGTCGGTGCCCAAATCGCGAAGCGACTGTTCGAAAGTGCGACGAACATCGGCAGGCGCATGATTGGGGTTATTGAGCTTCGTGACGAGGAAAATATCTTCACGATCAACGCTGGTTCGGCGCAAAGCCTCGCCAACTTCTGCTTCATTCGTGTACATCTGGGCGGTATCAATATGGCGATAGCCGATATCGAGAGCCTCAAGCACAGCATTCGTGCATTGCTCGCCAAGGAGCTTGTAGGTTCCTAGGCCAAACTGGGGAATTGTGTGACCGGACAACATTGGCAGTCGAGAAATCGTATTCATGCTTATATATGTTACTAATATTTGGACAAGATAATGAGAGTTTAGGTACATTGCGTGAAATTTATGTAGGAACGAAACTTATTTCAGTACCCTGGAATGTATGAGTGCTTTTACAATGCGTGTCAACGGACACACGGTGATCGAACACTGGATACAAGTTCCCTACGATTATTTTGGAGCCTTTGCGGAGCTTTCCGGGGAAGATAAGCCTAATTTTGTGCCAGGAAAGATTGAACTGTATGCTCGCGAAATTGTGCGCGACGGTAACGAAAAAGCACCGAGGTTACTGTATCTTGAGGGAGGGCCTGGGAACAGTGCTCCGCGCCCCTCGCCACTCATGGGGTGGATGGATGAGGCGCTCAACCACTACAGACTCGTGTTGATGGATCAGCGCGGGACGGGAAATTCGTGGCCCATGGATGCGCACACAATATCAATGTTTGGGAGCGCGCAAGTTCAGGGAACACTACTGTATGCTTTGCGTCAAGATTCCATTATTCGCGACGCTGAAATGTTGCGTCGTTACCTCCAGGACGACGAACCGTGGAGCATTTTAGGGCAAAGCTATGGTGGTTTTTGTGCACTCAGCTACCTGAGCGACGCCCCGAAGGGTTTGCGGGAAGTGATGATTACGGGAGGGCTTCCATCCTTGCGTAAACACGCAACGGATGTTTACCGCCACACGTATGTGGAAACGTCACGAAAAAATAAAGAATATTTTGAACGCTACCCTCAGGATGAGGCAACGACTTGGTTTATTGCGAAACACCTTGCAGATGTTGAAGAAATATTGCCGACGGGAGAGCGTTTAACTCCTGGGCGTTTTAGGATGCTCGGTTTAGGGCTCGGTTCCCATTACGGTTTTGAGAAGTTGCACTACCTGTTGGAAGATCCGTTCCGAACCTTCTATGGGCAACGCCGTTTGCGTCCCCAATTATTGGCGAAGGTGGGTCAGGAACTTTCCGCCACTCACCATCCGCTGTATTGGGGGATTCACGAAACGATTTATGCGCAAACCATGACGGGTTCAATTAACTGGGCTGCTCATCGCGTGCGAAGCGAATTCCCCGAGTTCTACCTGCCGAATATCGAACAGGGTGGTGCTGGCGAATCCGATTTGCAACGTGAAAAATACGGTTTCCGTTTCACCGGCGAACACGTTTACCCCTGGCAATTTGAACAGGATCCCACGCTCACACCCATGCGCGATGCCGCTCAAAATCTTGCTTTCCGCACCCAGTGGAAAGACATGTATAACGCGGACGTCCTGGCGGAAAATCAGGTACCCGTTGCCGCCTATATTTATTATGACGATATGTATGTTCCCCGCGAGTTTTCATTGGACACTGCCGAGCGTGTGCGTGGATTGAAGCCGATTATTACGAATAAATATCAGCACGACGGTTTGCGCGTCGACGGGAAAAACATTATCCGCGACCTGTTAGGTAAGTTGCGCGCCTAACTAGCTTAAGTTACGTTGCAATACCTAGCCAACTGCGAGGTGATTTCGTGGGTAAGTTGGGCGCCTAGATTCCGGGGTTCGCAGTCACCGGCGAAAAACTACTCGGTTACCCCCAACCCGCCCGTGGATTTATTCATTTCGATTGCGTAGGCGCGCGCTTCCTCAAGGTCAATTCCCTGGAGAAGGCGTTCGCGAGCAACTTCATCCTCTTCTGCGCGAAGAATCGGGTTGGCAATTTTCTTGCTACGCATACCCACTTTCCCTTCAAAATGGCGGCGAATAACATCCATATCGGCAACAACGTCGCCGGAAAGATACATGTGCCCGGACCACCCGAACGTTTTGGTTGAAGAATCAATGAAACCGAGAACAATCGGAAGGCGCGTTTCCAAACCCATACGGTAGAAGCCCGAACGCCAGTATTTCACAGGTTTACGAGTGGCTTCCGGCGCAATTGCCAGCGTGAAAGTTTCCTGATTCTTTGCGGCATCAACAATTGAACCGACCATGCCACGCGGATGCTTACGGTCCACCGCCAGCCCGCCCGCAGCCTTCACAATTGAACCGAGAACCGGGATTTTCATGAGCGAATTCTTCACAAGGAACTTCATATTCCGCCCCTCGCGCCAAAACGCCACAACATTCATCACACCGTCCCAGTTGGATGAATGAGGCGCACCAATAAGAATAATTTTCTCTGGAATTCGTGTGCGAATCAGCTTCCAACGGCTACACGCCAAATACATGCGTGCAAGCAGACTTTTGCAACTCATTTCTTCTCCTCAAGTACGCCGACTCAGAGCGATCGGCACGTGGTTAGGGGTAATGTACGACGAATGATTGCCACGCGGTTATTCGTCGTCGAAAAAATTAAATAAAGAACTGGAACTCTGGGGAATCCGGTTCAATCTTTTGAATATGGATACCTGAATTTTTCATACGGGCCAGAAGGGAATCAATATTTGCGGGGTTGTCAATATCGATGCCAACAAGCGCAGGGCCGGTGTCGCGATTATTCTTTTTCGTATATTCAAAGAATACAATATCCTCGTTATCCGTGAGAACGTCGCTGAGGAAGTGAAGCAAAGCGCCCGGTTTTTGCGCGAAGGTGACAAGGAAATAGTGGCGCAAACCCTCGTAGACGACGCTGCGTTCAATAATGTCCGCATAGCGCGAAACATCATTATTTCCGCCAGAAATAAGAGCAATGACGGGGCCGGCGGGCAGATCGTTGAGGCTGGGCAGGAAGCGTGCAACTGCGCAACTCGCAAGCGCCCCACTCGGCTCAGCAATAATGCCCTCAACCTGATACAGGTCAAGCATTTCCGTGCTGAGCGCGCCCTCCGGAACGTGGACAAGTTCATCGACGAGTCGGTGCGAAATCGAGTAGGTGAGATCGCCAACGCGCGCAACCGCGGTGCCATCGGCGAAAGTATCAATAGAATCCAAAGAAACCGGGCCGCCGTTATTAAACGCAGCCTCCATGGAACGTGCCCCATCCGGTTCCACGCCAATAACTTTGACGTTCGGGTGGAATTGTTTCGTCCACAGAGCTGTACCGGAAAGGAGACCTCCTCCACCAACAGGGACGACGATGGCGACGGGTTCCTCGCCGGTTTTCGCGACGCACTGTTCGAAAGATTCTTTAACGAGGGTGCCCTGGCCGGCGATGGTGAGCGGGGCGTCGAAGGGGTGAACGAAGGTTGCGCCGGTTTTTTTGGCGTAGTCAATGGCGGCGGCTGAGGCTTCGTCGAAGGTTGCTCCGCCAACGATTTGTTCAATCCATTCGCCACCAATATCGGCGATGCGCTCGCGTTTTTGGCGGGGGGTTGTGGCGGGGAGAAAGACTTTTCCGTGAATGTTGAGTTGGTTGCAGGCGAAGGCAACACCCTGGGCGTGGTTTCCTGCCGATGCGCAGACGATACCTGCGGCGCGTTCCTCGGCGTTGAGGGAGGAAATGTAGTTGTAGGCTCCACGAACTTTGTAGCTTCGGCCAACTTGGACATCTTCGCGTTTAAGGTAAACTGGGCGTCCAATTTTTGTGCTCAGGCGTTCGGACAGGAGGAGCGGGGTGCGATGAACGGTATCGCCGAGAGTTTGAGCGGCGATGACGACATCTGCGCCGGTAGGTTCTTGAGTCATATGTTTATTGTGCTATCTTTTGGGCGAAAAAACATCTTGCACGTGCGTAATGTGGTGGGTGTGACGTTCTAGTGATGGTGATGTGTTGTTTTTTTAGGGCGGGAATGTCTTGTTTTTTAGGGCGCTTCTTTGAGGTTCTTGGGGCGCTCCGGGGAGATTTGGGGGGGCGCTGCGAGATTATGGAAAGGTATTTCGCGGACATTACGAAATATAAAATCTAGTGTCATGTTTCAAACATGTGCACACTGCGATAGCACCCTTCCTCGTGAGGTGAGCACGAGGAAGGGTGCTATCGTTTAGACGGTGCGTAGTCCCGATTGCTAAGCTTGTTTTATGAACAGAATTCCCACCAGCACAATTCACCCCTCAGCGCCTGATGCATTAAGCGCCATCGCACTTTTCACCGCACCTATTAATTGCGAAGAGGTTCTCGAACGGGTGGAATTTCACGGGAAACCCCTCAAAGTTAACGTCGAAGAACACGAGGGACGCCACATTTTTTCCGCAGAAGCTGAGGAATTCACGCTACTTCTTACGCCCGTCAGTGGCACGGCGCCCATAAAAGGAACGCTACCACCACACAACTTTTACGTCGTCGTAACAATTATTTCTCCACTCGGTCGCGCTCGCGTTGATCTTCCCGCAAATCTTCCCGATGACGTCACCGCACAACTTCGCGCAACGATGCGAGATATGCATAATCTTTACACTCCGCTCATGTGCTCCCTTATGGCGGAGGACGCTGCTGTCGGCGTTGCGCGGCCGGAGCTTAAAGCTGTTTTCCCAGCGCATGTTGTTCTGTCCTACGGAACAAACGAGGACATGTCCTTTATGTTGTGGATTCGAGTGGCGGTGAACCGTGGCGATGTACGAAGCGGGCGAACATACGGGCTGAATCTTTTTGGGCATCTTGACCTTCTTATAGCGGAAAGTACCCGCCCGGCTGAGGATATTTACGATATTCTCGCCAACACTGCGGGATACATTATTACGAATGACGCGGTGCTTATGCCCGGGCAAACCCTGGGAAAAACGGAAGATCAACAGATTGCGATTGTTCAAGGCGAAAGCGAAGGCGTTTCCTTGCTGCGCTTAATCGTGTAGGCGCTCCTTATTTCCAAGCTACGACGTTTCATGTGCGTGGCAAAACGTTTTTAGTTTCACGTGGAACATTAGCCGCTTATCGTCGTACTAATATAAACGACGAAAGCCGTGCCCCCTTAAGACATTGTGCGCAAAAGTGGGGTGAATCGGGGACGCGGTATATAATGGAGGGGTCCGTGCGGTGGCAGAGCCGGACACATGTGTTGTAACTTTCGCGAAAGGTCCGTTATGGCTTCCCAGCCCACCGCGCGTTTTGCAGATATTACGCGCTCCAAAATTTTCGTATATGTGGCAGTGTTTTTTGTGTCATTCCTGCTTATTTCTAACATTGGCGCAACGAAGCTCATTTCCTTCCATATTTTAGGTATGGAAATTTATACCGACGGTGGCGCGATTCTTTTCCCACTCACCTACATTATTGGTGACCTTCTCTCCGAAGTGTATGGATTTAAATCCGCCTCCCGCGTGATTGTGCTCGGGTTTGGTGTGCAGATTTTGGCGTCGTTCAGTTTCTGGCTTGTGCAAATCGCCCCGCCCGCAAGCGATTACCAGAATCAGGCGGCGTTCGAAGCAGTTTTGGGTATTGTTCCGCGCTTTGTGGCGGCCTCGCTCATGGGATTCCTGTTTGGGCAGCTCCTCAATTCTTACGTGCTTGTATGGTTGAAGAAGCGTTTCGGAGAAAATGCCCTGTGGGTGCGGCTCATCGGTTCCACGGTTGTTGGGGAGCTGGCGGATACGCTGATTTTCTGTTTCATTGCGTGGACACCCGATATTATTGCCGGAAACGTTGAATTCGGTTCCATTATGAACCTCACGATTGTGGGGTGGATCTATAAAGTTGGCGTGGAGGTCATTCTGCTTCCTGTCACGTACGTTGTTGTGGCGGCCGTGAAACGCGCGGAAGGAATTGCGCCGAAAAAGGCGCGGATAATCGCTTAGAAGGTAAAGTACTCGTAGATGCGTGATGACATTCGATGTACGACGGTGGCCGGTGCGCGTCAATAACCGGCGCGCGAAGGTAGCCGATGTGCGTCGATAAACAGTGTGCGACGGTGGTCGGTGCGCGCAGACGTGCGGCGCGTGTCAACAACCGGCGCCCGTCGTAACACGGCGCGTGTCAACAACCGGCGCCCGGCGTAACACGGCGCGTGTCAACAACCGGCGCCCGGCGTAACGCGGTGCCCGTCGTAACCCGGCGCGTGATAAGCAAAAATTGTTACGCGCCCGCGCAACAATTGAAACGTGAACAACCACAAAAGGAGAAAAGTGGACAAAGTAGGATTTACCGTCGAAACTCGCCTTGACGTCCGGTGCGGTAGCGAAACGGGGAAATCCCTAGGGAGAACTGGTGTTATTCACACACCACACGGCAATATCGCTACCCCCGCATTCATTCCCGTGGGTACAAAGGCGACGGTAAAAACTCTGAATCCCGAACAGGTGAAGGGGGTGGGCGCCCAAGCTGTTCTTTCTAACGCCTACCACCTCTACTTGCAGCCGGGTTCCGATGTTGTGGACGAGGCCGGCGGGCTGGGTGCATTCATGAACTGGGATGGCCCAACATACACGGATTCTGGCGGTTTCCAGGTCCTTTCCCTCGGTAGCGGTTTCAAAAAAGTGTTGAGTAACGAATATGCGTCGAAGGCGGATGGTCGGGCGGATATGGAAACAGCAACCGATCGGGAGCGTTTGGCAAATGTGGACGACGACGGCGTATGGTTCCGTTCTCACCTCGACGGTTCCAAGCACCGTTTCACCCCGGAAGTTTCCATGGGGATTCAGCACGAACTGGGCGCGGATATTATGTTTGCCTTCGATGAGCTAACAACTCTCCTTAATTCGCGCGGATACCAGGAAACGAGTTTGGAGCGTACCCGTTTGTGGGCGCAGCGTTGCCTTATTGAGCATCAGCGTTTAACACAGGAACGTGTGGGCAAACCCTATCAGCAACTTTTTGGTGTTGTTCAGGGTGCTCAATATGAGGATTTACGGCGTAAAGCGGCGCGCGATTTGGGTGCGATGAATATGAACGGCCAGATGTTCGACGGATTTGGCATCGGTGGTGCGCTGGAAAAAGAAAACCTGGGCACGATTGTTGGTTGGGTTTCGGAGGAACTCCCGGAAAATAAGGCACGGCACCTTCTGGGTATTTCCGAGCCGGACGATTTCTTTGCGGCGATTGAGGCCGGTGCAGATACCTTTGATTGCGTGAATCCCTCACGAGTTGCGCGTAATGGAGCGATTTATTCGCCAGATGGACGGTTTAACGTGACACGCTACCAGTTCCGTCGCGATTTTAGGCAACTTGTTGAAGGATGCGAGTGTTATACGTGTTCGAACTACACCCGCGCTTATCTCAACCATTTATTTAAAGCAAAAGAAATGCTTGGCTACGCATTGGCGACGATTCACAACGAGCACTACACCGTAAAACTTGTGGATGATATTCGTGCAAGCATTGAAAATGGCAACTATACCGACTTCAAGGAAGAAACCCTGGGGCGTTTTTATGCAGGAAACTGGGGGCGTATTGACGCAAAACCTAAATCTGCGTTGAAAAAGCGCGGTGAAAAAGCGCGGTGAAAAAGATCGGTGAAGGATAGGAAAAACAGGATAGGAAAAACCGAAAACACTTGAAGCGGGGAAAGCGAGGCGAGCTGTAGACGCCAAGGCGAAGCGCGCAAGAAGCCACTCTGTAAATTTGCCACCCAGAACCGCGCAACTCAAGACTGCGCAGTGAATACGCTACTCAAACAAGTCAGTTAATACGCACCCGCGACCAGGCAGTAACACAATGAAAATCACGAGTTAACAATGTAGCTTGGCGATACACACCTTGAGATTGTTCTAGATTGTTCGGTGTGATTGGGACTTCAGAGCCTCGCGGGTTGCCTTGTCTGGAAAATGCGTAATTTCGTAGCGTGGTGGCCAGACTTTGGGCATAGGTTTAATGCCCTCCGGCCATACATCTCTGGCAACCTCAAGGCTGAGCGTGATGGGTTCCGTCGTTGTATCATCAATATCATCCACGAAGGTAATGTAATCCGCTTTAGGAATTGATCCGGCAGGGTAGGATTCTTTCCACACAGTTGAGGAAACCGTTCCTGAAGGCAGTTTGTGGACGTCGTAGGTGGCAAGTTTTCCAACATCTATGGACCAATGCAACATGTACTCCAGCTGGGCATCGTAGATGCGGGAACGGAAATGGGAGCGCATCTGGGACAGAATTTTTGACGCCGGGTGCCCGGGCAAGGGAATCCATTCCATCCAACCATCAGCCGCAATCGTGTGGGGAAGCGGATAAATCATGTCCTGATCCGGGTAGTGCATAATATTTTCCAGTGCTTCCGGAAGGAACTCATCATCGGCTCGAACAATGAATAGAGCGTATGGCGTGGCGGGAATAAAAAGGAAAAGGGTATCCGGATACTCTTCCTTAAGAGATTCCGCAACCGTTCTGAGCATTTCCACATCGGCGAACCAGGCACACTGGTGGGGCGAGGGCGTTTCCATCATAAAGACTTTGGCGCCATTTCCTTCATATACGCCAAGTTCGATACGCGCTGCTTTTCCGTCGGAATTCAATCGGTGAAAAGTGTGGACGGCGTCGTGGAATAAGGGGTATAAATCATCGGTTTCGGGATCAAAACCGATGTCGTTGAAGAAGATGGTTTGAATATCGTCGCCTTCGACACTACTAAGGCCTACGCCGATGAAATCTGTCAGGGGTATGAAAATCGGGGAGTCTTCTGTTCCGTTGCGGAGGTTGACGAAAAAATCTGCTGCGCGTACAAGAGGGATAACTGGGCTATCCTCGGAAGGAATTTTCCCAATAATACTGTCAATAATTTGTTGCTTACGTTCTTCTTCGCTTATTTGGTAGGCCGACGGGTGGTCATCATGTGACGAAGTGTTCTCTCCAGGGTGAGCGCGGTTGGCGTGGTCTGACAGGCTTGGCTCTTCAACGCTGGCTTTTGTGGCATTGCTAATGCCGATGGTGAGGAGTTGTATGAGGCGTTTTTGACGTACGTCCGGGGGAAGGTTATCTCGAATAAGTTCGAAAGGGCGGAAGCGGAAAGTGCGTCCGTCTGCCAGAAGAATATCGAGCCAGGGACCAGATGTTGTAATAAGCGCATCGGCGAGCTGGGGATGTTTTGTGGCGACCTCAAGGGCCCAGTGCATGTCGGACATAGGATAATCATCTCAAAATTTAACGAGAGAGTCATTATTCTTGGCACAAGAGTTGTGGATTGTATGAATTTCGTTCGGTATGTGGATAAAAATGTCCACAAACTGTGGATAGAGCTCGTCAAGGAAGAGGGGCTGTGGATAGAGAAAATAATGCTGGACGGAGAGTGGCAAACTAGGCGAAACGGAAGGAGATATATGGGCACAGTTCTTCAAGCACGGACTGGACAGCATCACATGCGGTTGCGTCCGGGAGAAATTTGCACGGTAGGGAAAAACGGTTTATTGAAGATGTCGGATATTCCGGACGCGCCTGGGATACCTCCAATATTCCTGAGCTTAGCTTGGGTGTATGACTCGTGGCGGATAACAAATATTGGGCGCGCAATAAGCGTCGATATTCAGGTTTCGGCCCCAGAAGGAGGCCGTGAATTCGCAAGTCTTCAGGAGGCAAGTTCGTGTTCGTTACCGCGCGGAAACTATTCTGTGGCAATACACCATTGTTACGGAACATACGATGTAGAGATTTCCGTAGGGCACATTTACGTCGTGAAAGGACCAACGGATTCGGGGATGCGGTTTACATCGAGCCAAAAGAAGTTGCTGGTTGCTTTAGGCGAGCGCATATTGCGTAAAGCGCACAACGAAAGTGTAGAGGAAAAATTTCGCGGAGAAAATGCCGGCAGGTTTCGCGAATATTCTGCGCGTTGCAGTGGATTAGTCGACGGGCAAGCATACGGACATAGATGCGGTGAACAGCCTTTCTGTAGTCACATGTTGTACGACGAGGACATTCCTCCGTCGTACATTATTGCGGAAAAACTCGGGTGGAGAATGACGCAATTTAACCGAAAACTCGATAATGTGTGTCAAAAATTTGCGCGCCTTGGTGTTGAAGGCATGCTTGGAAACCGGAAGCAGAAAGCAATGTTTCGACGAAATAGGGCGGTCGCCTATGCTCTGTATACGGGGGTGATTACACCGCAGGATGTATCCTTACTTGCCGCAATCTAGTGCTTTTGGAAAAGTTTTTTCTGCTGGAACTCAGGTTCGCTGGTGGTGTTGACTCCGAGGTTTCGGAAAATTCCTTCATCGACGGATCCGAGAATCGTCGTCGTGTGAACGTCACATCCGTGGAGTTTATGGAGACTGTTGAGAGCTTCCTGAGCCAGGGGGTTCGACGCGGCAGAAACGGCGAGCGCAATCAGCACTTCATCTGTGTGAAGGCGGGGATTGTGTGAACCTAGATGTGTGGTTTTGAGATTCTGGATAGGAGCAATAATTTCCGGGGCGAGGAGCTTCACGGAATCATCCATTCCGCACAAAACTTTCAAAGCATTAAGAAGCATTGTGGATGAGCAACCGAGCAGAGGCGTTGTTTTTCCGGTAACAATTGTTCCGTCGGGAAGCTGAATGGCTGCGGCTGGGCCTTTCGTGGATTTAGCCTTGGCACGTGCGGGTGGGACAACTGGGCGATCTGTTGCTTTTAAACCAAGTTTGGACATGGTAATAGCGATACGCCCAGAGGCAACGGATTCTGATTCTGCACGTTTCTCCTGGACGAGCGCGTGATAGTAGCGACGAATAATTTCTTGCCTTGCGGCTTCTTGGCACACGGCATCGTCGGAAATGCAGAATCCGACCATGTTAACGCCCATATCCGTCGGGCTTTTGTACGGGGTGTCTCCGGTCAGTTCGCGCAAAAGAACTGTTAGGAGGGGGAAAACTTCAACGTCGCGATTGTAATTCACGGTTTGTATGCCGTAGGCAACAAGATGGAAGGGGTCAATCATGTTGACATCGTCCAAATCCGCCGTTGCGGCTTCATAGGCAAGGTTAACAGGATGATCGAGAGGGAGGTTCCATACCGGGAAGGTTTCAAACTTCGCATAGTTTGATTCCAGTCCGCGTTGGTGATCCTGGTACAGCTGGGATAGGCATGTGGCTAATTTTCCGCTGCCCGGGCCCGGTGCGGTGACGATAATGAGGTTTCGTTCCGTTTCGACATAATCGTTTTTCCCAAAACCGGCCTCGGACATAATGAGAGAGGTGTTGGAAGGGTATCCGTTGATGCGACGATGTCGCGAAACTTTCATTCCAAGTCTTTTCAAACGACGACGGAAGTCTTTCGCGTTCTCGTTATCGTCTTCCCACTGGGTGAGGACTACATTGTTGACGAAAAACCCTGCTTCACGAAAGACGTCAATAAGGCGAAGAGTTTCTTCTTCATAGGTGATGCCTAGATCGGCACGTGTTTTAGCTCGTAGATCGCGTGCATTGCATGCGACGACGATTTCTAGTTCATCGCGTAGTTCACCAAGCATGGTAATTTTATTATCGGGTGTGAAGCCGGGCAGAACGCGCGAGGCGTGGTAATCGTCGAATAATTTTCCACCCATTTCTAGATAGAGTTTGCCATTAATGGCTTCGCGGCGTTTGCGAATTTCCTGGGATTGAAGTTGGATGTATTTTTCACGATCAAAACCGATAGCGTGAGACGCCGGAAGTGTGGGGGCGTTAGAAGCAGAAGACATTCGTTTCTCCACGGTAATTAAGGCAATAAAACACGTACGAAAGTAGCTTACTCTGAAGTGTGATATTTTTGCTGAAATTCCCTCCAAATAATTAATTATTAACGGGTTAAGATTTGATGTTCATCGGTTACAATCAAAGAAGGAGGTAATGATGCCAAAAATACAAGCACCAACAGTTGATGAACATCGTGCAATGCAAACACGTAAATTAGTGGACGCCGCCGAAGCCCTTTTGCGAGAAAGTAATGGTCGGCACTTATCGGGAGGGGCTGTTGCCGTGAAAGCGGGAATGGCTCGTAACTCTATTTACAGATACGTCCAATCTGTAGATGAATTACGTTTACTCGTTCTGGAGAGAAATATTCCACTGTGGCGTGCTCAAGTCATGCAGGATATTAATATGAACGGCACTCCCGCAGAACGTTTGGCCGAAATCGTGGCGGCATGTATAAGACAATCTGCCGAGGGGAGTTCGCATCAGTGGTTGATGGGACTTATGCGCAACTCGGGCGGAAAACCTGTTCGCAAAGAAGCGGAAAACAAGGTTGCTCGAAAAGTTGCCTCGGTTCACAACTTTTTGATGACATGCTGAATAAATGCTGGAAAGACCTTGGGGTAGCTCACCCAGATGTGTGGGCATCCTTTACGCGAGCCATCATCGTTGATGGTTTTAAGCAAATTGAACACGGCGCAACCCCGGCAATAGTATGTTCTACAGCAAAAAACGCTGTTCTCCTAATGACTAATGAGCAAAAAGGTGATTAAAATTTCTTCGTTACATTTATGCACATTGCGTAGACAATGTTCTGAAGAAAGGATCACACATGTCAACAATCAAAGTCGCAATTAACGGATACGGTAATCTTGGCCGTGGTGTCGAGAAAGCAATCGCACATGCTAAGGATATGGAACTGGTAGCGGTTTTCACTCGCCGTGATCCTGAGTCTGTTACCACACAAGGCGCACCTGTTGTTTCTCTGGACGATGTGGACGCATGGGCCGATAAAGTGGATGTTGTCGTTAACTGTGGCGGTAGCGCAACAGACCTTCATGTTCAAACACCTATCATTGCGAAGAAGTTCAACGTCGTTGATTCTTTCGATACCCACGCAAAAATTCCGGAACATTTTGAAGAAGTTAACAAAGCGGCAGAAGGTGGCTCCAACCTCGCTCTTATTTCAGGCGGTTGGGATCCCGGATTCTTCTCACTTCTTCGCGTGTACGGAGCAGCTTTCCTTCCCGAAAGTGACGTCTACACATTCTGGGGTCCGGGTCTTTCCCAAGGGCACTCAGACGCCGTTCGTCGTATCGAAGGTGTGAAGAAAGGTGTTCAGTACACGATTCCTGTGGAAGAAGCACGCCAGCGTATCCTCGGAGGTGAACACGCAGAGCTGACTGTGCGTGAAAAGCATGAACGTGTTGTTTACCTTGTTGCTGAAGACGGCGCAGATAAGGATAAGATTCGCGACGAAATCGTGAATATGCCGAACTACTTCGACGAATACAACACAACCGTTAACTTCATTAGCGATGCAGAATTCGATGCTGAACACACGGGAATGCCTCACGGAGGAGACGTTATTCGCCTCGGTAAGACGTCAGAAGGCGTGCAGCATGTTATTCACTTCAACCTCAAGCTGGATTCCAACCCGGAATTCACGGGTTCTGTTCTTGTGGCATGTGCTCGTGCAGTTGTCCGCATGAATGCTGAGGGCGCGCAGGGCGCCATCACCCTCTTCGACGTTCCTCCGGCAAAGCTTCATCCGGCAACCCCGGCGGAGCTTCGCGCACACATGCTCTAAACTACGGGGTTGGGCTTACATAACGTAAGGCCACCAAAGTAAATTCTCTAGAATTAACCTGTGGGGGGTGTGGATTTCTTCCGAAATCCACACCCCCCACAATTTATTTACCTAATCAAAAGTTAAGCCAAACTGACTCTACACCTGATTTTCCTTGGTATATCAAGAAAAAATGCCCGGTATGCGAAGGAATAGTCCCCGAAACCAACACGTTTTATCCACTATCCCCATTGTTATATTGAGGAGTTTTTGGCGACTACCGCAGTTTTCTTATTGCTCAAGCGTGTTCTTCATTTTCTGCCCGGCGCTAGGCACACAGGGCAGGCAACAATTTTTGCTGATTAGAAAATCGGCTTTAGCCCTGCGCTTGTCAACCACTCTTGAATCTTTTCGTCATTTTCAAGATCATCAAGAGTTTCGCCACGAAGTGTTAATGGTGTTCCCAAGGTGGCTTCCGGTGCTAAATCGTTGAAAATCGGTTCCAAAATACCATCAGGTTCAATACTGTACGTGTAGAAAGGCAGAATAAGACGTTCCCCGATATCAGCCTTGCGAATAAAGTTTTGTACGATGCGCGGAACCGTTGTGAGCCATAGCGGGAAACCAATAAGAATCACGTCGTAGCCCTCAAGATCGGGAACGTCGCGAGTAAACGGTGGATAAAGATTGGCGACTAGTTCGAGATTATGACGGTTTTTGCAATTCTCAACATTGCCGGGGTAAGTAAGAATAGGTTCGATGGCAAAAGTATCAGCCCCGAGCTTTCGCGCAATCCGTGTTGCCAGCACTTGCGTTTGCCCAACAAGCATGTACTTTTCGTCGTCGTACCACATGTTTAAACCGGGGCGTGAAAAATAGGCAACGAGAGTTTTTGGGTGAGATAAGCCCGCTTGGGACTCGCTATTATTCTCGTGACACATAAATCCTCCAATTTACAAAAAGTGTGGTGCCCGAAAGCACCAAGTCACAATACCATGAGATTATTGGAAATACGGGGATAAAAGGGCAAAGTATGAGCGAGTAAACGTCAAGAGCGAGTTGGATTTCACACAATTTTGTTTGTAATGTTGTATTTTTGAGGCCATGAAAGGCGGTGACATGAGAGAAAACGGCGTAATATCAAGGATACATCGGCTTCTCGAAGGTGAGTCCGGGCAGGATGGAGAGGTTTCTGCGCGGATATTGCCTGTAGCCAAGCATCTGAACGCTATTCGCGAATCCTTCCCATTTTGCATTATTCAGGCACCTCCTGGAACGGGAAAAACGACGATTGTTCCACCACTTCTCGCCCAGTGGATTTTGGAAAAATCTCGCGTGCGTAACGTTGATGAGCGCAGCGAAAATGTGCGTACTGTAGATGCAGGTGCCGAAGATGCGCTTACCCCAGATGCGCGTCTTGAAGATTCCCGTTCCGCAGATTCACGTCCGGCAGTGGAACGAGTAATCGTCACCCAACCGCGCAGGGTTGCGGTGCGCGCGGTTGCCCGTCGAATAGCGCAACTTTTAGGCGAAAAAGTTGGAGAAACCGTGGGATATACGGTTCGCGCAGAAAGCGTAACATCGCCACGCACACTCATTGAAATCATGACACCCGGCGTACTTCTGCGCCACCTACAAACAAATCCCGAACTTGTGGGAATTTCCGCCATAGTTTTCGATGAAGTACATGAGAGGCACCTGATCTCGGACCTCACCCTCGCATGCTGCTTGGAAACGGCAAGCCTGCGGGAGGACCTGGCTATCGTCGTCATGTCAGCAACGATGGAAACGGGAAAAATTGAAAAAATTTTCGCCGAAACCCTGGGAACACCGCCCGAAATAGTAAATATTTCCGCCGACATTCACCCGTTGCACATTCGCTACTGTCCGCCAGCGAGGGGAGATGAAGCGCTGGGCGTCATTTCACGTGAGGGCGCTACAGGTGTGAGGAAAGAATTTTTGGGACACGTTGCGCGAATATGTGTAGCAGCTTTGCAAGAAACAGCCACGGGCGACGTTCTTGTATTCCTCCCGGGGGTGCGCGAAGTGGATAACGTTGTGGATAACCTGAGGTCACTGTGCGGAAATACTGTGGATATTTATCCTCTTCATGGAGGAATGACCGCGCGTGAGCAAGATAAAGTGCTCGACGGAAATAGCGACACCCGTCGCGTCATTGTTTCAACCGCAATAGCCGAATCCTCGCTCACCGTGCCTGGAGTGAGAATTGTGGTGGACGGGGGACTCAGCCGAGAACCACGCGAAGATATAGCGCGAGGAATATCCGGGCTCGTGACCGTGATGGAATCACAAGCCTCAGGAATACAGCGCGCCGGACGCGCGGCTCGCCTCGGCCCAGGAATCGCCTACCGTTGCATGAGCGAAAACACCTGGGCGAGACTCGCAGCCCACAGTGAACCAGAAATACGGATAGCAAACCTTACAGATTTCGTGCTCAACGCTTGCGTATGGGCAGGAAGCGTGGATGGAATTGCGCAACTACCCCTTCTCGATCAACCGCCAACCGTTGCAGTTCAGGCCGCTTGCCATACCCTTCGCAGTCTGGGAATTATGGATGGGGAAGGAACAATTCCGGATGGTGCCCTCTATGCGCAATTCCCTAGCGATGTTCGACTCGCCCGCGCCATGTTTGAAACAGAACATATTGTGGGGAGAAAAAGGGTAGCGCAATATGCCGCGGCGCTCGCGGATAAGCCACGCATACCCGGTGCAGATTTCACACAGTGGAGAAAATACGTGGGATCCGACTGGGCATATAATACTCGGCGTTTCGAAAAAGAACTTAGGCGACGCGAAAGGGAAATCTCAGACGGGGCAGGCGGGGATTATTTGCCAGCACTTGAGCCCGGAAACAGCAGTCGTCACGCAAGCCAAGGTTACTTAACCGAAGGCCAGTCAAGCCGACGTAACCAAACCCAAAGCCACTCAAGCCGACGTAACCAAACCCAAAGCCACTCAAGCCGACACCACTCAAGCCAAGGTCACCAAATCCAAGGCGATAATGAAGCAGGAATGAGCGACACAATCAGCGCAAAAAACCATAACGTCGCAACACGAGAAAAAGATTCGTCGCCGGTGAAATGTGACAATGCCACTGCCCTCGCCTTGGTTATCGCAAACGCCTATCCAGAAAATATTGCACAGCGACGCGCTCGCACCTCCAGGTACCTCCTTGCGAACGGTACAGGGGCCGTTCTTCCTGAAAATTCGCCACTAGAAGGGGAAGAATGGCTTGCCATAGCCGATATTTCGTCCAGTGCAGGGAAATCCGATGCCCTTATTCGCGCAGCTGTGCCCCTCACCAAAGAGATGGCATTGAGCGCAGGCGCAAACCTTCGTCATAAAGAAACAGAAATATATGTAGCGGGAAGAACAATACACGCAAGAACCCGAGAACTTTTGGGAAACATAGAGATATCGAGTCTTGATATGCAAAAGGTTGATGCCGCCGAAGCCCGCACATACCTTATTCGCGCCCTTAAGGACGGAGAAATTCCGCTCGTTTTCACCGACGAAGCAGAAAAACTCCGGCAACGCATAGAGTTCTTGCGACGCGAATGTGGGGATAGTTGGCCTGATGTGAGCAACGAATTTTTAATAACTCATGTTGAAGAATGGGCGGGGATAGAGATTGACGCAGCATCTCGCGGAAAGGAGTGGGCATCTGTAACAGCGGAGATGCTCATGCGGTTATTGCCCTGGCCACTTTCCATGCAGATCGACGAACTCGCGCCCGCGAGAATCCAGGTTCCGACGGGAGACACGCGGCAAGTGGATTACAGCAAGGAGCGTCCCGTGGTGCGTTTGCGTGTTCAGGAGGCGTTTGGTTGGAAAAATGCCCCGCTTCTTGCGGGTGGAAAGGTGCGGCTCACCTTGGAGTTGCTTTCTCCCGCACAGCGTCCGCTTGCTGTAACGGACGACTTGCGCGGTTTTTGGGAGGGGAGTTATGTGCAAGTTCGCGCGGAAATGCGCGGACGATACCCGCGCCATCCCTGGCCGGAGGACGCTCTTAATGCTCAACCGACGCGCCGCGCGAAAAAGAAACGAGACGCGAATTAGCCGAAAGTAAGAAGAGAATCATCCGTTTCGCCAGCGAAATCGAGGCGCAAAGCAGTTGCGGCACCGGCGAAGTTGCGAAGTTTTTCTTCGAGCATTTCTCGGGTTAAACCTTCCATTGGCAAAGTTAAACGCAACTGAAGCTCTCCCGAATCCATGACGACATCGCCTTCAAGCAAGCGCGACACCTCCGTCAAGATTTCGCGCGCAACCTTTTCTCGTGGCGAGAACAGAATGGGGGCGTGAATGTACAGGAAATTACCGAGCCCTTCGACGGGTGCGTAGCTCGCGCGGATGGTTTGTGCATCACTGTCGGCTCGCCACACGACTTTGAATTCATAGGTGATACCGTCCCGGGAGATTGCCCTATAGTCCGTTACCAATATTTCGTAGAGTCGGGCGGCGTTCAAGAAGGGTTCATTTGTTGTTGCTGAATTTGTGGAGGAACGTTGAGCGTGGTGGGCAGAACCGTGGTGGGCCTGCGTGCTGGGAGCCTGCGTGCTGGGAGTCGACGCATCGCGTGTGAGAGTGGAGGAAATCTCTGTTGGGTGCGAGTCCTTTAGGGAGTTTGGGGCGTCTTGAGACTCCTCCAAACTTTGGGCCTGAGCCACACATAATTTGAGGAACAGTTCGAGGCGTGATGCCGTCGTCGGAAGAGAAACGGTGTAGTGAAGGCAGGGGGTGGCGTGAATGAGCCGAATTCCGCCAAGGGGTAGCACGTGGGCATCGCGGATGAGTTGCATTAAATCCGGGCTGTTCGGGTCGATTCCGGATGCGCGAAGAAGCTCATTTTCGCGCGCAGAAAGCTGAGTTCGAGATGAAATTGGGGTGGCAATATGGATGACTTCGCGAGTCGTTTCACGGCTGGAAATACCTAGCCAGCACAGTATGCTGCGCCCAGAAATATGAATAATACGCGATTCGGAAGCATTCGTGTGGGGCGTTGTGTGCGCGGTGTTGTTTCCGTTATTATGTGCGGTGTCGTTTTCGTTGTTGTGCCCGGTGTTGTTTCCGCTGTTGTGCCCAGTGTCTTTTCCGTCGCCGTGAGCTTTGTGTTCATTGGGGAAAGTGTCGTTTCCGCTATCGTCGGTGGTGTTCTTAGCGTCAACGGTGGAAAATTCATCGAGGATGGCGCACACGGCCTTCCACGTGTCCAAAGTGTCTGATGTCCGGGGTGCACAAGAAGGTTCGCTCATATTCACCCCTTAAGTATGACACGGTTAGGCAAGATATGTGGGACGAAGATCGTAAACCTGGGCGTGATCAATGTGAGATTACCGTGTGGTGAATTATGCGTGTCGAGAAAATAAGTTATTAGTGTGCGTTTCGGATAAAATAGGGGAAAGCTAATTTTGTTACACACTTTTATCGTCATGCGCAAAGGAGGAGGTTTCGGTGAGGTTTTTCCGTAAAAAAATGTCGGCTAATTTACCGGAAATTTCTCAGGACACCATAGATATTGCACTTCTTAACATTATTAAAGAGGAAGCTCCTTTAACGTCGCCTCGCCTATGGATAAATCGCATGGAGTTTACGTCCCGCGCGGCGGCGCTGAATGCGCAAAAACGCCTTGACCGCAACAGTTGGATTCAGCAATATCAGTTAACGCAGTTTGCTCGCGGGCGCGACGATTGGATGCTCACCCTGTGGTCTGTTACCGCTATTGATAGTGGCGTTATTCTTGATACTCACGCCTATTTGGACATGATTGCCAAGGGCAGTGGCGGAAAATTTGTGGGATGGGAAGTTTCTTTGGAAGCCGCTATCCGTGATGTGGATAATCCCGATTATTATCCACAGCCTTGTTTGGGTTACCAGATTCCTGGGGATAAACGTTATATGGAGGAATCGCGACGGTTGGGTTCGCGCCTTCTCGATCGCGCACGTGTTACCGCAGGTAGTTTCGACGCAGTGTGTGGCGCCTTTGAAAACCTTCGCACACGCCGTTCGCCACACGCCTTAAGGCAAGGGATAGGCGTATTGCTGGGAGATACTTTGGTAAAAGATCTCCCCCTTGTGTGGATGGCGTACCGCGAATATGGCGGTTTCTACCCCGCAATTCTTGGTCTAGAGAAGGCTAACCTCTACTATCCCGAAAACCTTGTGGCAATGGCTCTTGACGAGGAACGCGAACTGCGCGAGGTTGTGAAGGAAAACGTAGCGGAGGCCGAAGTCTACTAGCGCATTGCAGGTTTGCCGTGTGCGCGGGCTTGCAAAAGCGTTGGCTTGTCAAAGGTGCGAGCTTGCAAAAGCGCGGACTTACCGTATCCACAACTTGAACCCTGGATGCGATACGTCCCCAACAATCACCTACATGTATGCGGGTAGGGAATTAGCTCGCATTTTCCATTAATGTCGCATAATTATTGGCCGCTGAATCGATTTGCCCGATGACCCACGCCAATGTTTGCCCGGTCAGCTCAAATGCATGCACATACAACACGTCATTATGAACTACGACGACGCCACCTGCCGCTAACTCGCCACAAAGCTGAGAAAACCGGGGGACCGAATCTAGGGTTGCTTCGCCTGCCAAGAACGCCACGGTGACGGTGTCCGCGCCGGTGGGAAGTTGGTTTCGCATCAAAACAAGAGTTGTAGGGGGTGTTGCGGATTCTGTTGAAGACGATTCGCCCACATTCTTTGATGGGTATAACCAGCGAAGGGGAAGTGCGTCCGCAACGCTTTCGCCACATTCCGTTTCTGGAATTAAAGCTGTAACGGCGTGAAAAACGTCTTTCCATGAAAAAACAGGGCGACTTGCGTCAATGTTAACGCGCTCCAGCGCCTTCGCCCAGCTTTCGTCAACGTCGGCCCGTTCTTTATACTGATCGGCATCGCCGGGCGTGGCACCCACGTGTGGATGAACCTCGGGTTTCGTTGTAAACGCCATGTCGAGAGATTCGTTCATTCCCACAATGGGTTGCTCACCGAAAAGCTCGCCCTTTTTTGGCGGAACATTGTCTAAACCACCCACGAAAACCGCTGTGGCATCAATAGTTGCGACGACGAGGAACTTGACGAGATTCATCAGCCTGGAAACTGTGAGCCCTGAGAGCCGCACCGCGACATGGATGCAGGCTTGATCGTCAATCATGCGTACATCCCCGAGGCTGAACGTGGTGAAAACCCAGCCAGCTAAACCGTGTATGTCTATCAAATCGGCTTTGCCAACCCGGCAGTACAAGTTGAGGTAGGAGCGCCCGGCGGTGTCCTTCATGGGGATGAGCTCCACATGTTTGAGGTTCGGGCCAATAGCGATAGGCAGGCGCAGGCCATCGGTTGTGTCTACGGGTTTCATTGCGGTTCGACATGCACGAATAATGCGTTCCCAGCTGTGTAGTGAATAGCCGGGCTCGCCGGGTTCTGGTTCTGGAACGGCGCCGAGATGTTCTGCTATCTCGTCAATTTCTCTGCCAAGCTCATTTAGTTCATCGTACATATCGCTCATTCTGCTATTTTACGTGGTGCGCCCAGTCTTATGTGAGCCGGCGGCGTTTTGGGTGAGTAAGCAAGCTCATATAGAAGGCTTTGTTGCCGTCGTGAACAAAAAATGAGAAGGAAGGGATACTGCGAAAATTGTAGAGTAAAAAGTTTATTAAGACGTTATCTACAGGCGCTATTTTCAACGAATGAAATATTAAAAACGTAGAACTGAAATCTGTATTACTAACTAAGTATTGAAAAGTTAGGGACACCGAACGTAAGCTGAGAATTATGTTGAAATTGTCAAACCGTATCTTTTCTCACGTTATCCTTGCTATTCTCGTTGCCGTCGCGCTCGTGTTGAGTGTGGGGTGTTCAGCCGGTGCGAAAAAATCTGCGAACGGTAAACCAAAAGTTCTTACCACATTCACCGTTATCGCGGATATTGCGCAAAATATTGCCGGTGAGCACATGGACGTCACTTCCATTACCAACGAAGGTGAAGAAATCCACGATTACCAGCCAACCCCCAACGACATTAAAAAAGCCGAAACCGCTGATTTAATTCTTAATAACGGGCTTGGCTTGGAACGCTGGTTCGAACGTTTCATGGAGAATACGAAAGCTAAGCGCGTGAACCTCTCCGAAGGAGTTAAGCCCATTGACATCGCAGAGGGAGACTACGCCGGAAAGCCGAACCCCCACGCATGGATGAGCCCGAAAAACGGCAAAATTTATGTAGACAACATTGTGAAGGCTTTCTCCGAATTTGATCCGAAAAACGCCGACGACTACAAGAAAAATGGCGAAGCGTACAAGGCGAAAATTGACGAAATCGCTAAGGATATGGATGCAAAGCTCGCCACGATTCCCGAACCTTCCCGCGCACTCGTTACTTGTGAAGGCGCATTCTCCTACCTCGCGCGCGATCATGGCTTGAAAGAAAAATATCTGTGGGCAGTGAACGCGGAAGGCGCCATCACACCCAAAGCCAAGGCGGATCTTGAGACCTTTGTAAAGAAATCCGGCGTGAAGGCACTATTCTGCGAGACGACGGTCGACGATAAAATGGCGGCCGTTTCCGCAGACACCAAGGTTCCCGTGGCAGGACTCCTCTACGTGGATTCACTATCCAAGAAAAATGGCCCGGTGCCCACGTATCTCGATTTGCTCAAGTACGACGCGGATCTGATTACTAAAGGTTTGACGGGGCAAGCCAAGAAATAGGGCGGTGGCGCGGGGGTGCTGAAAGGAAGAAGAATAAGTGTCAGCTCTTGAAGTTAAGGACGTTCGCGCAAGTTACGCGACGGTCCAAGCGTTAACGGGTGTTAGCTTTACACTGGAAGAAGGTCGCATTTGTGGGCTTGTGGGGCAAAACGGTTCAGGAAAGTCCACGCTCATGAAATCCATTATGGGTTCCGTGGCGGCCTCCGGTTCGGTGAGGATTATGGACACTGAACCTGAAAAAGCGCGCAAAGCCGGGCTTGTCGGGTATGTCCCTCAAAACGAAGGCGTGGATTGGGCATTCCCCGTGTCCGTCCACGACGTTGTTATGATGGGACGCTACGGCTTTATGGGTATGATGCGTCGTCCTAAAAAAGAGGACCACGAAGCCGTTCAACACGCCCTCGACATGGTGGAAATGTCCCAGTATTCCGGGCGTCAGATCGGTTCGCTCTCCGGCGGGCAACGCAAACGTGTATTTATTGCTCGCGCTATAGCTCAAGGCGCCAAACTTATGCTCCTCGACGAACCTTTCGCGGGTGTGGACAAGCCCTCCGAGGCGATGATTACACGCCTTTTGCGTACACTTTCCAGCCAGGGTGTCGCCATTCTCGTCGCCACTCATGACTTGGGTGGATTAGATGTGTTGTGCGACGAAGTGTTGCTTCTCAACCGTCGTGTTATTTTCCACGGTTCCGTTGCCGAGGCAACCAGGCCGGAAATCATTGTTCAAGCGTTCGGAGGAAGCGCAGATGCTGCGGAAGCTACGGCACATGCAGAAGCGTCGGGCGTGAATATTGAGGCATTTGAGCAACATCGAGGCGTGGTAAACAGTGCGGAAAACGGTGTAAAAAACGGTATCGAAAATGCCGTGCAAAACGCTACACACAACAGCCCACAAGGCGACGCACAAATCAGCGCGCAAAACGCTACACACAACAGCCCACAAGGCGACGCACAAATCAGCGCGCAAAACGCTACACACAACAGCCAAAAAAACGGTGAGGAAAACTAGGAGAACTTATGGACTTTTACATGTTATTCCTTGAAATGTGGGAGCATCCCTTTATGCAGCGTGGTGCGACTGTCACCATCGTTGCCGCGGTAACCTGCGCCGTGATTAGCTGCTGGCTGGTACTTATTGGTTGGTCGCTCATGGGCGATGCGCTCTCGCACGCTATTCTTCCGGGCGTTGTGGTGGCGTATCTTTTGGGTGTCCCATTTGCCGCCGGCGCAATTTTGGCCGCGCTTCTTGCGGTGGGCCTGATTTTCCTGTTGCGTAGCACGTCGCGCGTAAAAGAAGATGCTTCGATGGGCTCTATCTTCACCCTATTTTTCGCAATCGGGCTGATTCTCATTAAACTGAATCCCTCGAATGTTGATCTTAACCACGTAATTTTCGGTGATCTTCTGGGTGTCACGTTCGTAGACATGCTTCAGGTGCTTATTTTGGCGCCGATTGCTCTGGTTATCCTGCTGGTTAAGCGCAAGGATCTCACGGCCTATGCCTTCGACCCCATGCATTTGCAGGCGATCGGCTTTCCGGCACGTCGCATGGGTGCGCTTCTTCTCTTCTGCCTCGCCTTAACGGTTGTGACGGCAATGCAGGCGGTTGGCGCAATACTCATTATTGCGCTGGTGATTGTTCCGGGCGCGACGGCGTATCTGCTCACGAATAAATTCGGACGTATGTTGGTTATCGCCCCGACCTTTGCCGCCATTTCCGCGATTCTTGGAATCTACGTCTCCTATTGGGTTGATTTACCATCCGGTGCGACGGTGGTGACCTTCCAGGGGTGCATGTTCCTTATTGTGTGGCTGTTCTCGCCCCACGGGTTGCGGGGTAATCTTGCAGGGCGCCGTGCCAGAAGGAAAGAAAACGCGGTGGCGCTTGTGTAAAACTGCTCGGGAAACCTCGCGTAATAAAGCGTAGAACGTAGTGTCGCGCTAAATGCAACACCAAACGTGCTACCTAGCTAATAAATATATAAAACGTACTATCGAAATATATACATCACCCCCCTTAACCTCATGTGAGAGAGGCAGGGGGGTGAGTATTGTGGGTTACTTGAGCGAATCCTCGGGCTGTGCCCGGAGTTTTACAGGTGTGGGTGGCGCGGTTCTTCGTAGAGGGCCGCGTCATCCGGACGCCCGTTATTGTGCTCTTCGTGTTCTGCCATATCTTTTGCGCGAATCGCATGGATGCCACCAATTGCGTGCAAAAGCGCGTGAATTTCGGGGCCAATCAGCTCATAGAGCATTTGGCGTCCGTGCCTGCGGGCCTTCACGACTCCGGAAACTTCCATGAGGCGTAATGCGGCTGAAGCGGTAGCTGTCCGCACATCTACGGCTTCAGCAATATCCGTCACTGTTAGAGCGTGAGGTCCTGCGTAGTGGAGAACCAATAAAATCCTCAAACGTGTTGCATCTCCAAGGAGCTTGAAAATATCAGACCATTCATCTGCCAATTCAAGCAAACGAAGAATTTCCGATTCCTCCATAGGGCAGTGGGGATCGGAGTAATGCGCCACAAGATTACCCCGGTGATCGTGCGGATGCTCGTGAACAGACTGATGTTCGTGCACATGCCCATGGACGGTCCCAAAATTGACCTCTGACGCGGTTCCTTTTTCATAGTCTCGTAACCTGGACATTTTACACCCCTAATATTTTCTCAAAACAATTTTGCCTTGCCCGCGCAACAGGCCTCGCAACTCACTAGCAATAGCGATGATGAGTCCGTACAAATCTTCGGTACGTGTTCCCAAAGCGCGGATACTTAAACCATTAACGTTCGGCGTTGACGAAACCCCGCATATAACAGGCTCCGGTGCCGTATCAACATACGTATTCATAATATCGCGAATATGTTTCACCATGTTTTCATCAATTCTTTGATCGATGGCGGTGAGGGTTGCAATATGTGTGTTTTCTTCTCGCAGAAGGAGCTGATCTCCTGCGGTTGTCTCATCTTTCGGGCGTACACAGAACACATCCACAACTTTAATTTCACCATTGAAGGAAACTGCTGTGCGAACCGTACATTCGTCGTAACTAAAATCGCTACCCTCGGGGCTCCATCCGGGAGTAATGATTTCCGCCGTTAAGAAAGATGCCGATGGATGCATATTCACCTGCATATGCTGGCGGTAGCTTGCCCCGCGATACATAATGAGCTGGTCGGGAATATACTCAAAAACGGCGTTTTCCCCCAGGATAATATTCATATCCTGTTGGGCGTAATCGCCGGGCGTCCGGTAAACTTTGGTGGCCGCCTGCCCGGAGAGGAGCAGGCTCGCCTCCGGGTCAACGGCAATATTCATGTGGTAATCGTCCCCGCCCAGGTATCCTCCACCCGGAAGAACAAGCGTGTAGTAAACCTGCCCAGAATCATCAAGATAGTGGGGTCGAATAATTTTCATCGCCCCGCGATGATACTGTTCGGTAGCAATAGATTTTCCTGCTCGCACACCAACGCGCAAACGCAAAATACCCATGTGGTCGCGAAGGGCGTGGTATCCGGTAGGTAGGTCGCCGTCGGGCATTCCGGGTGTTTCCCGAATAGCGTCGAGATAGGCATCCTGCCCCGCCTCTTCGCCCGCAATCTGGCGCGCGGTTGAGAGCCTTGCCCCCGCGTGGCGCTGAGCTACCGTAAGTTTCTTCTCCTGTTCTGCGGACACGCTCACCTCGCCTAGTTATCAAGATCTTGCATGAGGACGTCGTGGCGAATCCAGCGGATAACTCCATCCAGGCCTTCGTCCGTCATAAGGTTCGTGAAAACAAACGGTTTTTCCTTACGGAATACCTTAGAATCGGCCTCCATGACGGACAAGTCCGCACCAACATAGGGTGCCAGATCCGTCTTGTTAATGACGAACAGATCGGATTTAATCATGCCCTGCCCGGCCTTGCGCGGAATCTTTTCACCCTGCGCCACGTCAATAATGTAGATGGAAAAATCGACAAGTTCGGGGGAGAAGGTCGCGGAAAGATTGTCCCCGCCGGATTCAATGAACACCAGCTCCAGATCCGGGTGGCGCCGCACGAGTTCCTCATACGCCGCGTCATTCATGGACGTATCTTCACGAATCGCGGTGTGCGGGCACCCGCCGGTTTCTACGCCAATAATACGATCCTCAGGAAGGAGGCCGTTGCGCGCAAGAATCCGCGCGTCCTCCGTCGTATAAATATCGTTTGTAATGGCGGCCGTGGAAATTTCGCCGTCCAATGCGCGCGTAATGCGCTCAATCAGCTGCGTTTTCCCCGATCCAACCGGGCCTCCCACGCCAACTTTAATCGCTGTCATTTTTTCTCCTGTGTTGTGTTGTTTCTTTAAGCGTTGTTTTCCGTGTTTGTGTTTTTCCGACGACGATAAACGTAGCTTTCGACCACTAGCTCATAAACATTCGAGCGTGCAGGGCTTCATGTTGCATTTGCGCGAGTTCAAGCCCCGGTGCCGTGCATCCGAATTCTTCTGCGGTTAGGCGCATAACGGTGTCTGTTGCCTTGTTAATTGCCGGGTAGGCGTTCACAAGTGCCTGTTGTCCCGCGTCTTGTCCGAGCGGAATTCCGCGAATCGCGTTTTGGGTGATGGATGTTGCGAGCTGCATGAGGAAGGCGCGCACTGCCGTGCGCACATCCATGCCTGCTTCGCCCAAGCCCAGTCCGAACACAATAGCCGGGTTGCCGTGGTACCTGCCCTCGTTAATTCCGGCGAGATATTCGTGAACATAGTGCGATTCAGGGAGCGCGATAGCGGCAACTTTCGCGGTTCGTTTGCCCATCGCGGTTTGTGCATCGCGCACCTGACGCGGGATTTGCACCGCATATGTGAGGGTGTCTAGTTCGGTAACCGTTGTAATTTCGGTGGCTTCCCCGCGCGCAATTTCCGCCGCGTACCTCGCAACGAGCCCTTCCGTATATGCGCTTTGATGGATGAACCCGATAAGCCAATCCGTGTAGGTTGGCCCGTTGTGGACGATATCGCGCTGCATATAGATTTCCAGACCCTGTGAGTGGGCGAAAGAACCTGTGGGCAACGCGGAATCCGTGAGGTGCCAAAGGACGAGTTGGACTTTGGGGTCGATGTCCTGAGCGTTGTTCGTCGTCGTGCTGTGAAGCATAAAAACTGGTTACTCCATTTTAGTGGGTGTGTTCCGCGTGGCGGAAGGGATGCGGCATGACGCGCTCTTCGCGTGTGTAGATGGCGTTGTGATGCTTGAGGAAATCTTCAACGGTGTGGTCGTATTGAACGACCATCACACCCTGCCCGTATTCGGATTCGGGGCCGAAGAACTGCGCCTGCATGTGCCGGTTGCCGAGCGAGTGGGCAAGAAACGCCATATCTTCAATGGTTTCGGGGCGAAGCACGAGCACATCGGTAGGCGCCACATCAATGGTGATAATGCGCGTTTCGTCGCGGAAGAGAATATCGCCGTGGTGGAATTCGCGGAATCCTGTGGGCATACGCAAGCCGATTTCGTTGCCGGCGTCCGTGGTTGTGCGCTGCACTCGCTTCACAAGATCAAGGTTACCCATACGGACTTTTTCCTGAGTGAGGTAAGCAAGTTCTTCGGTGGCGAGGTCGCGAATGTTTCCAACGACTTCAGTGATAAGCATGGTTATGGTTTTCCTTTCGGATTGTTGTGTACGTGGTGTGGTCTGCCGGTACAGTTACGAGGCCATTGTGTGATGACATCGTGCCATGGCGTGAGTGTACGTCCACGCGTCAATGCTGGTGCGACCACCTAACCAATGTACCGAAATTCTCAAGAATAAGCGAATAATTGAATAAGAAATATACGAAAAAGCGAGTCTGTGGTTGCAGTTTTGTAGCGTTTAAGGTTTTTAACGTCGAAAGGTTTGTAGCCTCTAAGGTGTTTGTAGCGTTGAAACTGCTTGTAGTGTTGGTAAACACGCGTTGTCCCGGTTTTTGTTTACGACGATGTATCGACGTTCAAAACCGGGAACCTTTTGTGCTAGAAACCTTTGTGTTATTTACGACGGAGGAGCTGTGGGATGGTGGTGGGCTAACTGTGATAATACGGCTAGCCCACCACGGTGAACCTTTACGCGGTTCATGGAAACTGCGAAGTGCGTAAAGGTTCACCCTAACCTCTTAGAAGAGGTAGTAGAGCTGACCCATGGATACTGTTTCAGCCGGTTCGGAGGTGATCTCTTCTCCGTCGACAGAAACGACGTAGGTTTCGGGATCAACTTCGATATTCGGCATGGCGTCGTTGAGTTTCATATCCTTCTTGGTGAGGTTACGAATTCCCTTGACGGCTTCAATCTTGCGTTCAAGTCCGAGCTCTTCCGGAACGCCAGCTTCAATGGCTGCCTTGGACATGAAGGTAATGCTTGTCTTGTGGACGAGCTTGCCCATGGCGCCGTAGCTGTCACGCATGGTGCGTGGTTGCGGGGTGGGGATGGATGCATTGGAATCACCCATGAGGGTGCGGTTAACGTAGCCACCCTTAATAACGAGCTTGGGCTTAACGCCAAAGAACTTCGGCTCCCACAGAACAAGATCAGCGAACTTGCCAACTTCAACGGAACCAATAATGTGTCCCATACCGTGCGCAATGGCGGGGTTAATTGTGTACTTGGCAATGTAGCGCTTAATACGGTTGTTATCGTTATCTTCTGTATCGCCATCGAGCGGACCACGCTGGATCTTCATGCGGTCTGCAACCTGCCAGGTGCGAGTAACGACTTCGCCAGGGCGTCCCATCGCCTGTGAATCGGAGGAGGTGATGGAGAGGATACCCATATCGTGAAGAACGTCTTCAGCTGCAATGGTTTCCTTACGGACACGGGAATCTGCGAAGGCCACATCTTCCGGAATATCCGGGTTCAAGTGGTGGCACACCATAATCATGTCAAGGTGTTCGTCAATGGTGTTGACGGTGTAAGGAAGTGTTGGGTTTGTGGAGGCTGGCAGAACGTTCGGTAAGCCTGCAACCTTGAGAATATCGGGGGCGTGGCCACCTCCGGCACCTTCGGTGTGGAAGGTGTGGATAACGCGATCCTTGAAGGCGCCGATGGTGTCATCAGCAAAACCGCCTTCGTTGAGCGTATCGGTGTGGATAGCGATCTGAACGTCCATTTCATCAGCAACCGTAAGTGAGTTGTTGATGGCTGCGGTTGTTGCGCCCCAATCTTCGTGGATCTTTAGGCCGACGGCTCCTGCGCGAATCTGTTCGCGCAGTGTTTCAAGGTTGGATGCGTGCCCCTTACCAAGAATTCCGAAGTTAATCGGGAAATCTTCCATGGCGAGCAGCATGCTCTTAATGTTTTCAGGACCTGCTGTGACGGTTGTTGCACCCGTCGAATCTACCGGACCGGTACCGCCACCAACGTGTGTGGTGATGCCGTTATCGAGCGCAACACGAATCTGACCTGGATCAATGTAGTGAATGTGGGTGTCAATACCGCCTGCGGTGAGGATTTTACCTTCGCCGGCAATGACTTCGGTTGCGACACCAATAGTGATATCAACGTTATCTTGAATATCCGGGTTGCCGGCCTTGCCGATTCCGCAGATGTAACCGTCGCGAATGGCAACGTCTGCCTTGTAAATTCCGGTGTAATCGATAATGAGGACATTAATAATCACGAGGTCCGGGATCATCGCTTTGTCGTCGTCGCGTGTGAAACGCCCGTTTTGTCCCATGCCGTCGCGGATAACTTTACCGCCACCGAAGGAAACTTCTTCACCGTAGGTGGTGAAATCTTTTTCGACGCGGGCAATAAGGTTGGTATCTGCAAGGCGGATGCCGTCGCCCGTTGTCGGGCCGTAGATTTCGGCGTATTCGCGCCGACTCATTTCAAAAGACATATATGTTTCTCCTAATGCATGTAGCCGCTAGGCGACCACTGGACCGTTACTTGAGGTCCCCGTTGACCTTGTCGTTGAAGCCGTAAACGCGACGTGATCCGCCAAAGTCGATGAGCTGGACTGTGCGCTTATCGCCTGGTTCGAGGCGGACGGCGGTTCCCGCTGGGATATCGAGACGCTTACCGTAGGCGGCTTCGCGGTCGAATTCCAATCCGGGGTTTGCTTCGTAGAAATGGAAGTGTGAGCCAACCTGGACCGGGCGGTCTCCTCGGTTGGTGACTTCGATAGATACCGCTTCCTTGCCTTCGTTAATGACAAGGGAGCCTTCTTGGATGAAGTATTCACCAGGAATCATGGGGTTTCTCCTTATCTTTCCGGCTTAGCGGATGGGGTTGTGTACGGTAACCAGTTTTGTGCCATCGGGGAAGGTGACTTCAATCTGGATGTCTGGGATGAGTTCCGCGACGCCTTCCATGACGTCCTCGCGGGTAAGAATTTTGGCTCCGGCTTCCATAAGTTCGGCTACCGTTTTGCCATCGCGGGCACCCTCCATTACGGCGGCGGTAATGAGAGCTTTTGCTTCAGGGTGGTTGAGTTTGAGGCCACGGTCCCTGCGCTTCTGTGCGAGGTCAGCGGCGACGACGATAAGCAGTTTCTCCTGCTCACGATTTGTCAGGTGCATGTCGCTCCTTCTTCGGCTTGCATGTCCTTTAATTTTAGTCCGTTCCTGAAAATTTTATCCTTTTTTTCAGTATAAAATAATGCACGGTCCATTTTTTATTATATCCTATTTTCGACGAGAGGGGTAGGCGCTTATGCCCCTTTTTTCATAAAAATTTAGAAAATGATAAAAATCTTTTACAACACCTATTTTTGTCAGTATCTGTCTGCTATTCTAATGAAGTAGAAGGTTGTTTGTTAAAAATATTCAAACAAACAAAAGAACATTTTAATCATAGCATATTTGTGACGCGAATCGCTTTGAAAACATAAAACGCCTGGTTTTTTCCTGAAAAAATACTGTAAAATCATCACATGGTTATCAATAATCAGGCTTCTGCCTCCGCAAAGGCTGCGCCGGCGCTACCTCACGTTAGTAACGCCAAGGCCGCAACCGTTTTAATGATTGGCGTGGTCGCCCTCGCCTTCTCCGGCATTATGGTAAAGGAAGCGAACTTCGAACCAGCAACAAACGCGTTCCTGCGCGTTGCCATCGGTTTGGTCGCCCTTCTTCCATTTGGCTGGAATGAAATCCGCAAGGGACGCAAGCTCGATAGCTACAGCATCAAGATGTCCCTTATTGCCGGTATCTTCCTTGGAATCGATTTCACCTGCTGGAACTTCTCCATCTTCTTCGTGGGTGCCGGTATCGCCTCTATTCTTCTGAATCTTCAGGTTATTATCGTTCCCATGCTGGCGTGGATTTTCGATAAGTACCATGTGCCCAAGAGCTTTATCGTCCTTGTTCCGATATTCATCGTCGGTATTGTGATGACGGGTGGTGTTCTCAACCCCATGATTGGTTGGGAAGCCGGAGCTGCCGGCCCTGAAACTGCCTACGGTATGCGTACGGCTGTTTTGGGTACAATCCTCGGTTGTAGCTCGGGCGTCTGCTACTCCTTCTACCTCTACTTCTCCCGTAAGGGCGGTATGAAGGTTGAAGGTGCATATGCTCAGCCGATGATTTACACGAATATTTCCCAGCTTATTGCGCCAGTTATCTTCATGATTGCTTTGGCTCCCAAGCCTCACTACGGTTTCAATCTCACGCACGGCACAATGCGCTGGGTTGATGGAGCATGGCGTCTGCCAACAGAATATGCCGCGGATAATTGGGCATCGTTGCCCGATACCGCACTTCTCGGCGACGAAATTACGGCATATAACTGGTGGATGATTATTGGTTTGGGTGTCCTTGGGCAGGCAATGGCATGGACCTTCGTTCAGTACGGTTCTGTTGTTCTCGATCCAACGGTTTCTGCCGGATTGCTCCTACTGTCCCCGGTGACAACGGTTCTTATTACTCCGTTTATTCAGGGCGAACAGAACTCCTGGTTGCAGTATGTTGGCGTCGTCGTGGTTCTCATATGTGTGGCTTACCAGAACGGGCTACTACAGCCACTATTTGGAAAGAAACACAAACCTGATGACGATATCGAAGAGATGGCTCTAGAAGCGGTAGATAGACATACCGAAGAAAATAGAGAACGTGCCGCTCATAAACACGATAAGCACAAGAACGAATAGCGCCTAATAACCCTGTAAGTCCCGTTCGGTTTATTAACCACAAGGACGCGGCTTACACGGAGGTGAGAATACACAAAAGTTGGGGTTCTGCCATATGGCAGAACCCCAACTTTATTCATGTGAACGAACCTCATTGTTCATTCGCGTAACAAAGCCCGGACGCATTCGTGAGGTAGAATCACATTTCATTGCCCACTTTATGTGGCGTTTTCAAGGCTTTATTTCGCGGGTGTGGCACTTGTGTCGTTACTGCATACGTTACGAGCGTGCTTGTTGTGTACTACGTGACGTTACCATTCACCCACGGCGCCGGTAACGCGAAGGGAGCCGTCGTCGGCACGTCGTGCTTCTAAACCGAAAACGTCGAGGAGGAGCTCCTTGTTGAAGACGTCGTCGGGAGGGCCACATTGAACGATTCCTTCGCTGGGAGCCAACACAACAATCCAATCCGCGTAACGCGACGCCATTTCCAGATCGTGCTGTGCCAAAATGACGCAGGAGTTGTGGTTTTTCGCGACATACCGTAATTGCTCCATGAGGCGAATTTGGTGGTGCAAATCAAGGTGGTTCGTTGGCTCATCGAGGAGCATGGATCGCGAATGTTGCGCCATGGCTCGCGCCAACTGGGTGCGTTGTTTTTCGCCACCGGACATGGAATTCCATTGCCGATGGGCGAGCTTTCCGATACCAAGATTTTGTATTGCTTCGTCGACGAGAGCTTCGTCCTCATCGGTGAGCCCCGCGAAAGGTCCGCGCCCCACAAGGATTCCCATTTCCACAACTTCGCGAACCGTCAAATCTGTGCTTGACTCATTGTGTTGTTCGACGAAAGAGAGCTCGCGAACACGGTCGGCGCGACTCATGGAATCGAGGGATTTTCCGTGGGCGAGAATGGTGCCTTGGAAGGGGTGAACGGCCGCGATGGCTCGAAGTAGGGTGGATTTTCCCGCGCCATTGGGGCCAACAAGTGCGGTGACTTTTCCGGCCTCAAAAGTGGTGGAAATTCCTTGAAGAACAGGGTTTTTGCCGTAGCCTACAGAAACGTTGTTGAGTTCGAGAGCTTCAGCGTACTTGGCTGTATCGAGGCGTTCAACAACATATTTTGGGGTGTTATCCATTGGCCTTCGTCCTCCTGCGCAAAATAATGAAGAATACGGGGGCGCCAATAATTGCGGTAATAACGCCAACCGGGAGTTCCTTGGGGGCGAAGGCGACTCGTGCCAGTGCATCACACAAGACGAGGAAGATGGCCCCGACTCCCGCAGATAGCGGAATTACGTGAAGGTGACGCGAACCGACAATCATGCGTACGGCGTGGGGAATAATAAGGCCGACGAATCCAATTGCGCCGACGGCGGAGACGCAGGCGGCGGTGAGGAGAGAAACGATAACGAGGACAGCGCCACGAACCTGTTTAACGGGAACGCCCATGCTTTGTGCGGTGGCGTCGCCGAAACTGAGGGCGTCCAGGTATCGCGCCATCATCCACAGAAGCATGATTGCGATAATGGAGACGAAAATGACCGGCCAGAGTGTTTCCCAGCGGGCTGCGCCCATTGCTCCAAGGAGCCAGAAGGTGATGCCACGGACTTCCTCTTCGCTTCCTTCCGCCATAAGGATGAGGGAGGTACTAGCGGAGAAGAATTGGCCGACGAGAACACCCGTGAGGACAACTCGGGTTGTGGCGAAACCCGATCCGCGCAAGAGGAGCATGAGGCAACAGAAGGAAGCAAGTGCACCAAGGGATGCACCGGTAACGAGACTCATTGTGCTGTTGGCAAGGACGACAACGGAAATAACCGCGCCTGTTGAGGCGCCGTGGGAGATGCCGAGCAGGTAGGGTTCAGCAAGTTCGTTGCGCGTGATTGACTGGAGGACAACACCGGCAACCGACAGCGCCGCTCCAACAAAAACTGCCATGAGGACTCGTGGGACACGCAAATCCATAAGAATTGATGCGCGCAGAGGGGATGGTTCCGGGTATGCGCTACTGGTAAATATGCCGAGTTTATGGGTGAGCACGCCCCAAATTTCTGCGTTGCTCAGGGAGCTGGCACCCATAAAAAAGCTACCAAAAACGGATGCAATCAGGAGGATGGGCATGAGAACCCAGAGTGTTATTCTCAATCGCGCTAGTTTCGCCACGGCGACCCGCTTACTCGAAGAGGGTCGCTTGGTTTCAGCGCCTTTTGTGACGTTAACCATGAGTGCTACTAATTCTCGTTACTTCTTGAGTTTTTCGTAACCGGACACGAATTCTTTGAGTGTCGTCGCGGTTGTTGAGGACGGGTCGAAACCGCCACCGGGAACCGGGATGAACTTCTTGCCCACAACTGCATCCATTTTCTTAATGCTGGCTTCCTTGTTCATCGCGTCAACCTTTTCCTGCCAGGTATCGCCTGGCTTTCCGCGCATGGGAAGGTCAACAAGAATCAGGTAATCGGGGTTTTTATCCGCTAGGGCTTCCCAGGAAACTTCGGGCCAGGAATCGTTGAGGTCGTCAAAGACGTTACGGCCACCAACGGCTTCAATCATGTCCTGTGCCAGGGAGAGCTTTCCGCCAATGTAGGGGACACCGTTGTACATGGAATATACGACGGCGAAGGTGGGCTTGTCTTTTCCTGCGTGTTTCTTTGCGGCGGCAACAGCTTCACGGAGGTTCTTGATTTGTTCTTCCGCTACCTTTTCGGCACCCCAGAGTTTGCCGATTTGATCGAAGTCTTTTTCGAGGAGTTCAAAGCGGGATTTGCCCTTGTTGTCTCCTTGGTTTGCACATTCAAGGTTGGAGAGGAAGGGTTTTACGCCGAGTTTCTGCCATTCTTCACGGGTTCCACCCTTATCTGCGGTGTAGGTAACCTTAAAGTTTGTGTAGATCATATCGGGTTCGGCGGTGCGAATTTGTGCGGCGGTTGCGGGTTTATCGCTGAGTTTCTTGACTTTGGCAAAGTCCTTTTCGTACTTTGCCGGTATTTTTTCTTTCAGATGGGAGTAACCGGCCATTTTTCCAACCTGTCCCATGTCTAGGGTGGTGGAGATGGCGCCCTGTTCTACGGCAACAATGCGCTGGGCGGGCTTGGAGTAATCAAAGGTCATTCCGCAGTTAACAAGTGTTTTTCCGCCTGCGCTGTCTGATTTTTTATCGGAGGAGCTTGCACTGCAGGCGGTGAATGCGAGCGTGGTTGCAGCCACCAGGGCTACAAGACGTTTTTTCATTATAAAGTTCCTTCATTGGGACTGTTACAAAAATAAATAGTTCAAAAGATATATTGAACTATAAGCCATATGGTAATGCTTTTTGGTACGAAAAACAATTCGTTTTGGCAAGAAATATGTATTTCTAAAAAATTTTTATCGAAATTAGAAAAATTTTAGGCTTGCGGGGCAAGGGTTGCCTGTGGGTAGAAGCGGGTTTTCGGGGTAGTCCGGAGGGTTTTGGGCGACCCGGAGATTTGGGGATAATTCCAGGGTGTAGACAAAAGGGCTCTTCGGATTTTGGTGGGGTGAAGCTTGTGGATTGGACGTGCGCGAACCGTTGAACAGTAACAAACGAAATGCGAAGAGCCGTAAATCGGGGCAAATATGATGAGTTACGAAGTCTGAAAGGCGCGAGCGCTAACGACGGAAAATGGGTAAAAAGTTAGCCCAACGGGATAGTTCAACCGCGGGGCCTGGCGCGCCCGGAGGGATTCGAACCCCCGACCTTCTGATCCGTAGTCAGATGCTCTATCCACTGAGCCACGGGCGCATCGTTCTATTTTTTAGAACAGATTAAAGCTTACAACTGGCGGTGGATAAGGGCAAATTATTCACCGCCATTGCGTGCCATCTCACATGCTCCAACTCAAAACCTGCTCGTCCTGCGAAAAAGCGCCACCCGCCGTCGTTAACCTCATGTTCACCAATTGTGGCAATGGGTACGTTTATTAACACCCTCTCGCTAAACTAGATACATGGACTCACGCACATGGCAAGCATGGCAAGAACAGCGCGCAACCTTCCTTTCCGACCCTTATGGCTGGCTATCGGTAACGTCATTTACGTGGCTCACCGATAAACCGCAACAGCTCCCCGATTTTCCAGGAAACTGGCACGTCGAATACGAAGACGGGGACAAAATTATTGCTCACGGAATTTTTGAGCCGAACACCGTCGAATATTGTGGAAAACCCGTGACGGAAGTTACCATCGTCTGCCTCGACGAAGAAGATGATGTTGATTTACGCACCATCGCTGCCGAAGGCGAAGCGAAAATTGCTGAGGTCGGGATGCTTGGCGGACGATACCGCATTCGTGTACGCGACCCGAAATCGCAAAATTTAGCCAACTTCACCCAGGTCCCGATTTATGATTACGACGACGAATCCCGCGTCCTCGCATATTTCCGGCCATTTTCGCACGTGCGCAAGGTGGGAATAGATACGTTTTTGGACGATGTTTCGAGTACGGCGGAACTCGTGGGCGTCATTGATTTTATGTATAAAGGCGTTCCGACAAGTCTCGTGGTTCAAGGAAACCCCGAAGGGACGCTCACGGCAGTTTTCGGGGACGGAACGAACTGGAAAGAAACATCCGGGTGGCGTTTCGTGAATTTTGCGGGGCCAGATTCGCCTGACAACACAATCACTGAAGAATTGGTTCGTATTGCAACGGAAAGTGACTCCAAGGAAAAGTGGGAGAGCGGTAAGTCGGGCGTCGTCGACAATAATTTTGACTTTGAAGTGAGCGAAACTGATGTTGACGACGAATATAAAGAGGTGCCCCTAGAAAAGGACATTACGCGGGAGAATCTCGAAAAATATGCGAATGTTGTGGTCGATTTCAATACGGCACAAAATTTCATGATGGAGTTTACCGATTTCACGACGTGCCCCAAGCCTCCGGCCGGCAACACGATTTCGGCGCACGTGCGGGCAGGGGAGAAAAAATATAGGTAATATCACGCTGGACACAATGCGTGAAACCGGAAGTTACGATACTATGTACAGATGTAGTTCGCTTTTCGGCGGATTGCGCATGGAGAGTTGTCAGAGTGGCCGAATGAGGCGGTCTTGAAAACCGTTGTGTAGTAACCCTGCACCGGGGGTTCGAATCCCTCACTCTCCGCCACTAGCTTTTGGGCGGGTGTCCGCGCTAAGCTAGTTCCGCTTGGTTTCAAGCGAGGAGACGTGACTGAGTGGCCGAAAGTGGCACCCTGCTAAGGTGTTAGTCGCAATCGCGGCTCGAGGGTTCGAATCCCTCCGTCTCCGCCAAAGCCCCGCTGAATCGTTGATTTGGCGGGGTTTTCCTTTATTTTAAGCCGAAAAGTGGCGATAGTTCTTTAGGCAAGTTTAAGTAAGTTTGGGTGGTTTTTAGCGTCCTGAGGGGCACTATAGGGGCTCTTCGGATTTTGGTGGGGTGGGGGGGGTTTAAAAAGTGGTGAAGGTAGTTCATGATTAGTGTGTGAATAAAAAACGAAAAACTACCTTCACCACGTCTGATTCTACCGAAATTTTGGCTTGTTTAGTAAGTTTGAAAGATGTCAGGCTTATAGGTTATAGGCGTGATGGGCCTCGACAAGAATTATGGATAGAACAAGTTGTGAAAACACCGGTGAGGTGTTCTGCATGTTCTAGTAAAGCTGTGGTCAAAGATCGTCCTTGTGTGCGTTATATCGATCTTCCTG
>NZ_ATUY01000009.1 GCF_000420445.1 Actinotignum urinale DSM 15805 | reverse complement strand
CAAGCATTAAATACAGTGAACGCCTGGCAACAGCCGGTATCAAATCATCGACCGGAACTGTTGGTGATTCTTACGATAACGCCCTAGCAGAAACCGTAAATGGTTTATACAAGACCGAGTTGATCTACTCTCGCGCCTGGCGCTCGTGTAGCGAGGTCGAGTGGGCAACCCTGAACTGGGTGTACTGGTGGAACAACCACCGCCTCCACGAATCCCTAGGCTACGCTACCCCAGAGGAGATTATCGCAAGCTATAATCAACACCGGGTCAGTCAACTGACCCCCGTATAAGAAGCGGAACAAAACCCAGTACGCTTCAGGTCGAGATCGACTGTGTACCAGGTCTATCTGCGATCGTTCGCCGATGCGGACGGCGACGGTTTCGGCGATCTCGACGGCCTGCGCTCGCGCCTCTCGCACATCCGCGACCTCGGGGCGGACATCATCTGGGTGACGCCGTTCTACCGCTCCCCGCAGCGGGACAACGGGTACGACATCGCCGACTACGACGCGATCGATCCGATCGCCGGCGATGACACCTCCTTCGATGCGCTGGTGCACGAAGCCCACGACCTCGGTCTGAAGATCATGATCGACGTGGTCCTGAACCACACCTCCGACCAGCACCCGTGGTTCCGTTCGGCCCTTGAGGGCCCCGACAGCCCACACCGGGATTGGTACATCTGGCGCCCCAGCCGACCGGGATTCGGCCCGGGCGAATCCGGGGCCGAGCCGACCAACTGGCTCGGCTTCTTCGCCGAGCCGACCTGGACCTACGACGAGACCAGCGACGAGTACTACCTCCACCTCTTCGCGCGCCAGCAGCCCGACTTGAACTGGGAGAACCCCGAGGTCCGCGCGGCGCTGTTCGCGATGCTCCGTCGATGGGTGGACCGTGGCGTCGATGGCTTCCGTATGGACGTGATCAACCTGATCTCCAAGCGCTATCCGCTCTCGGATGTCCCCGCCACCAACGGCATCTACGGAGACGGGACGCCAGAGTTCGCGAACGGGCCCCGGCTTCTCGACTATCTTCGCGAGATGAAACGCGAGGTGCTCGACTACGCCGAGGAGCGCAACGGCCGCCCGCTGATCACGGTCGGTGAGATGCCTGCGGCGACGATCGAGGTCGCACAGTCGGTGACCGGTGGAGACAGCCCTCTGCTCGACATGATCTTCACCTTCGAGCACATGAACTTCGACCACGCTCCGGGATGGATCGGCCGTTACTGCCCTCGGCCCGCCGACCTCCCGGAGCTCAAGGAGATCCTTGCCCGATGGCAGGAAGGACTCGCGCCGTCCGGATGGAACAGTCTCTACTTCGGCAACCACGATCAGGCGCGGATCCTCTCACGTCTGGGCAGTACGTCGGCGATCCACCGCGAGGACTCCGCGAAGACGCTCGCCACAGTCCTGCACCTGCACCGCGGGACGCCCTACCTCTACCAGGGCGATGAGATCGGCATGGCAAATTATCCGTTCACCTCGTTCGCCGAGTTTGCCGATGTGGACGCACGGAACTCCTGGGCCACTGTCGCCGCCCAGGGCGGTGACCTCGATGAGCTCCTACGGGGACTGCAGCAGAACGGACGGGACAACGCCCGCACCCCGATGCAGTGGGACAGCTCCGACACCGCCGGCTTCACGACCGGCACCCCATGGTTCCCGGTAAACCCCGATCACCGCACGGTCAACGTCACCGCCCAGGCGGGAGTGCCCGGTTCGGTCATGGAGCACGTCAAGACGCTGATCTCACTGCGTAAGCGGCACGACATCGTCACTGAGGGGACCTTCACCCTGCTGGCGGCTCGACATCCTTCATGCTGGGCCTTCGTGCGTGAACTCAAGGGCGAGCGGTGGCTCGTTGTCGCGAACCTCTCGGACACGACCGTGGACCTCGCCGAGGTCCTCGGGCAGAGCGCGCCAGGTGCCGAGGACACCATGATCCTCGGCACCTCTCCCTCGGCCGAGCCGACGTCGCCTCTGCAGCCGTGGGAATCCCGGATCCTCCGCAGCTCGCGGTCCGATCTCGCGTCGACGCCGGCGATCTCCTGACCCACCTAAGTAAGGACCTCATGATGACATCACCCTCTGCACCTCGCCCGGCCCCCGCGTCCACCGCGGGAGGCCCCGGACTCGTCTCGATCGCCTGCACGGCGGCTCTCGGCTTCTTTCTCTTCGGCTACGACACCGCGGTGATCAACGGCGGCATCGATGCCCTCTCCGACCACTTCGGCCTGAGCACCGGCATGAGGGGTTTCGCCGTCTCCTCCGCGCTGCTGGGCTGCGTCGTCGGTGCCTGGTTCGCAGGCTCTCTCGCGAACCGCTTCGGGCGTACCCGACTGATGGTGGTCGCCGCGATCCTCTTCCTCATCTCGGCGATCGGTAGCGCGACTGCTTTCGGGACCATCGACTTCATCCTCTGGAGGATCATCGGAGGCATCGGCGTCGGGAACGCATCCGTCATCGCCCCCACCTACATCGCCGAAGTGGCACCGGCTCGGTCGCGTGGGAAACTCTCCTCTTTGCAAGGCCTCGCGGGGGTCGTCGGCATCGCTGCAGCACTCTTCGTGAATGCGGCGATGGCCTGGACCGCCGGCGGTGCCGCCGAGAACCTCTGGCTGGGGATCCCCGCCTGGCGATGGATGTTTGTCGCCGAGGCGCTGCCCGCCCTCGTGTACGGGGTGTTCGCACTGCGGGTTCCCGAATCTCCGCGATTCCTGGTCGCCATAGGTCGAGAAGCGGACGCTGCGCAAATCCTGCGCCGGGTCGGAGCGGCCGATGACATCCCCGAGACCATCGAGAGGATCAGAAGGTCGCTGGGCGACACCCGCCGGATGCGGCTCAGCGACCTTCGAGGTGCGGCGCTCGGGCTGCAACCGATCGTGTGGGTCGGGATCCTGGTGGCGGTTGCCCAGCAGTTCGTCGGCATCAACGTCATCTTCTACTACTCGACGACTCTCTGGCGCTCGGTGGGCTTCGACGAGTCCAACGCCCTGGGCGTCACGGCGATCACCTCACTCATCAATATCGGATCCACCGTCCTCTCCCTGCTGATCATCGACAGGGTCGGACGGCGCCGACTGCTCATCGTCGGAGCACTCGGAATGGCGGCAACACTCGGGGCCATGGCGATCGCGTTCTCCCAGGCCGTCACCGCAGATGGCGCGGTGGTGCTGCCCGAGCCCTGGGGGATCATCGCTCTGGTGGCCTCTCTGCTCTTCGTCGCCTTCTTCGGCACCACCTGGGGATCGGTGATGTGGGTGCTCCTGGGCGAGATGTTCCCCAATCGGATCCGAGGCGCAGCGATGAGCGTGGCCACCGCCGTCAACTGGATCGCGAACTTCCTGGTCTCGGCCACGTTCCCGGTGCTGGCAGCCCTCTCGTTGTCCGTGGCGTATGGGTTCTACGCGGTCAGCGCCCTGGTGGCGTTCTTCCTGGTGCGTCGTTTCGTCCGGGAGACCTCAGGAGTCGAGATCGAGGACATGCGCAGCAGCGTTGCTGCGGAGTGAGAGGCGGATCCCGGCTCCACGGCGTGCCGACCCGGGTTGCGGCCCCCGAAGCCGTGGGATGCCAGATACCTACTCCCATGACCGCGACGCTCTCCCCGATGAAGCTGCTGGACCGCCAGTACAACTCGGCGACGCCCGACCGACGAGTCCGCTCATTGGCATGAGAGTGGGTTCCGTGTGCCGTCTGCCAACGACCAGGTCGTCATCGGCAGACGGCTCACACCGGTCTCGGATTGAACCAACTCGGCGCACCGCGAAATGACACCCGAGCACCGCGCCCCATGGCTGCGCCCTCCATATCACCGCTGGGCACCGGCCTCCGGCCCCCACGGACCCTCAAAACGTCCTGACAGAGGCTGACAACATTCGCGCGGTATGAAAGAACTACCGCCAAACTGGTCCGCGGACGCCGATCATCGCGGGAGTCATCACCAAAGCCGAGGACATGGAGCGCTACGAACAGTGCTTCGAGCTCCACACCTTCGGATTGTGCCCCTCACAGCGTCGTTGGAGGTGGCAGAACATCGACTGCGCGGCCGGTACACCCTGAGCCGGCACCGCGCCTTGACCTGGCACCTCGGCGACCACGAGCAACTAGCGCGAGAACTCCATCAGCTCTCTTCGTACGACCTCGTCGTCGACACAGACCACAGCACGCCAGCAGAGGTCGCCGCGCTCGTCTCCGAGGAGTTCGCCCCGTAGCTGCACGGGTGAGCCACGGGACATCAGTTTAAAAGTAAGAGCGACACCGAGGTTATCCTTCACGGATACGAAGAGTGGGGTAAGGGAATACTGCAGCATCTGCGGGGAATGTTCGCGTTCGTTATTTGGGATAAGCAGAAGCAGGAATTGTTTGGGGCGCGAGACCACTTTGGGATCAAGCCTTTTTATTACGCTCAAATGAACGGTATCTTCTTTTATGCTTCCGAAATTAAGGCGATGCTACCTCACCCACAGTTCGTGAAAGAACTAAACCCGGACGCGTTAAAACCGTATATGACTTTCCAGTACCCGGCGATTAATGAAACTTTCTTTAAAGGTGTGTTCAAGCTTAAAGAGGGTCACTGTTTTACTTATGGTCACGGGAAAATGCAGATTGAACGCTACTATGATCCTGATTCCGGCAAGGCATTATCATGCTCGCCACCCATTTCTACGAATCCAGGGATGGAGCAACCGCCGGGTTTTGGGCAGATAAAACCGCTGCTGCCCGCGCCGTGTGGAACGCAGTCAACACCCTGCTTCGTCTGGATCGGGACTGGAAAATCTAAAGAAAGGCGCGCCTTGTGGCAACGCTAGGCAAAATGAGCGAGCACATCGACCTGATACAACCTGTAGTGGTTAAGGACGCTGCCGGGTTCGCCACGACTGGTGACGAGGTTATAGCTTCGGTGCGCGCATATATGGAAGTGCGGCACGCAAGTGGTGCGTGGGTCAACCGCGCCGCCTACACCAAAGCAGACCTGTTATTTAGGATCCGATCAATACCCGGCATAAAAATAACCGAGGCGATGCAAATCAGCTCCGCACATGGCAGGTACGTTATTGATGCTGTCGAATACCTCGGCCGCTATGTCGAGATTTTGGCTCACCGCACCGAAGCAGAAGGAGCACCCTGATGGCTAGAGTACAAATCAAGCTTCCCAACGATTTCATTGACGCACTCGACTCAGCCAGCAGCCTCATTGATAACTCCGCTGAGCAAGTACTTAAAGCCGGGGCTAATATCGTGGAGCCGCGTATGCGCTCTAACCTTTCTGCAGCAATCGGTTCGAATACAAAACAGCCCTCCCGCTCTACCGGTCAGCTCGCCAAAGCGCTAGGAACCGCGCCAGTAAAAGTCAATAGCCGCGGAGACTACAACGTCAAAGTTGGTTTCGCCGAAAACCGAGACGATGGTAGAGCTAACGCACTAATCGCTAACGTTCTAGAACACGGACGCTCCAACCAGCCCGCTAGACCCTTCCTAGCCCCCACGCGTTCACAAACCAAGCGAGCCGCAATCACCGCAATGAAACAAACCCTCGCCGCGCGAATCCAGCAGGTGAAACCATGAGCGGGCTTTTAGAAAACCTAAGCCACATCGCTAAACAACTTGAGCTCGCCTATGCAGTCAGCTGCTACACCGATTCCCCAGCCCCAGACACGTATCTAGTCTTCACCCCGTTAACAGATTCTTTCGAGATCTTCGCCGACAACACCCCAGGCGTCGAAATAGAACAAGCCCGAATCAGCCTGTTCACGAAAACCAACTACTTAGCTCTAAGAGACCAGATCACGAAAGCTCTAATTAGCGCTCGCCTGGTTATTACAGGCAGGCACTATATCGGATACGAGGACGATACCGGCTACCACCATTATTCAATCGACATCGCCACCTACCATTCTTACAACCTATAAAGGAGAAACACCATGGCAACCATTGGTTTAGACAAGCTCTACTACGCGAGCATTAGCGAAGATCCCACTAGCGGTGAGGAAACCTATGCCATCCCTAAACCGCTGGCCAAAGCTATCAGTGCTGAACTCTCCGTCGAGGTCGCTGAAGCGATCCTGTATGCCGATGACGGGGCATCCGAGATTGTCAAGGAATTCAAATCTGGAACGCACACTCTTGGGGTTGATGATCTGGGGGCAGAGGCGGCAGCTGCCTTAACTGGTGCGAGAATGGACGCTAACGGGGTACTTATCAGCACTTCTGAGGATGGTGGCACACCCGTGGAAAGCCGAAGTCACCGAAGGAGCGGTCGGCGTCAAGCCAGAAACCATTACTGGCTGGTACACCCAGGTGTATGAGCCTGCCACTACAAGCAACACTAAACCGACAAACAACTAGAAAAGCAGGAAAGCCATGACAGCAAAACCCATACCAGCCAGGCCGAAACGCATCTGGTTTATTGACGATATTATTCCTGCTGGGGTTTAGCGGGCTAAATGTTTAGTGAGATAACAGGCGAATAGCTGAGGATGGGCGACGTGCCACTGGTGCCCTGCCCCTTGGATAACCTCTAGGTGAGCCGTGGGGATAAGGCTTGAGATTCTGCGGGCAGCAGGCAGATTTACTTTATCTTTACTACCGCAAACCACAGTTACGGGCATCGATAAAGCTGCTAGCTGCGAAGTGAGGTCTAAATCTTTCAAACTATCGAGCACTCCCAGCAGCTCAGGTTTGCTAAGACGTGGCGGACAGACCCATTTTGTTGGTAAAACTCGCATTAGTGTCTTTTGCAGATTCATCAACATTTTTGGGAGTTTAGCTTGCGGAGCTGAAACAAACAGTGAAGACACCTTATCTGGATGGGTGATCGCGATATTTAAAGCAATCACTGCACCCAACGATAGCCCGACCAGGTGAACTGGTTCGGTCAGCGAGTCAGCAATCTGGGTACATACGTCTTCAAGCGACCAGCAAGCCAGCGACTGTTTCATTCTCAAAATGTCTAGAGCTATGCACTCGGTTTGTGGAAGTTGTTTTATTACCGGGTTCCAAACATCACAGGTTTCACCCAACCCGTGCAAGAACACTACTTTTTGGGCATCGTTCATTTACGCAACGCGAAAAAACCTACGACCAGGCTAGTTATCAGAAAACCAGCAGTATTTCCGATAGCGGTGACCGGCGAAATCACGTGCGTGAACCCGAAAACAGCAAAACAGATAGCTGCAATTAATAGCCCAACAGCTATCAACATCAACCAGTTACGCACTCGCGCATTACTCTTTCCCATATTCGCCCTTTCCCCTTTTACGTGTTCGTTCACTGATTATCTCATAACTATTTTAAGAGGTAAACGCTCATGGCTGACTCAAGTTTTGGTTTGAAGATTGGCCTTGAGGGTGAGCTTAAAGAGAATAATTCTGCTCTTTCCAAGTTTGCCGATGAGGCTGACGGTGCGGGTGATGACGCGAAAACTGTTGCTAAGGACACCGGACACCTAGAAAATGCTGTAGATGAGCTGGGTTCGCAGATGGACGGTACCAGTTCGAAGACCCGCTTTTTTTGGTGATGTGCGAAGCCCGAATAGGCGGCCTCGTATTCGCCCTTGTAAAAGACCTCGTCAACCGCAGATACGTCGATCTGGGAACCGAAGTCAGCGCCCGTGGTACCCTTCACGCAGTGCGGGGGCCAGGAGTCCACGAAATCCGGGTTATCCGAGAAGTGCGTGCCCGGGTCGATGTGCCAGTCTTTGGTGGCCACGATGTAGGCGTAGTCATTGCCATGCTCGCGCACATAATCCGCGACGGCGGAGGTAGCAACATTGCCCATCTTAGTGCCGAGCGATCCGCCGGGAAGATAATCGTTCTGCAGATTAACCAACACCAAAACCGAAGAATCACGAGAGGTAGTCATAACAGTCATTCTAGACAACCGCGTTGTTATTAAAAGCGGAGCAGATCTCCCGGAAACATAAAAGGAGGAGCACCCGAAGGTGCTCCTCCGATTAACGCGAGCTTAGCGCGTGATGGTTTCGGTGAACGGAGTGTCCTCGCTCGAGGTGCCCACGTAAACCTTGTATTCGCCATCGCGGATAACGAAATCGTGCTTGGCGTTGCACCAGACACCGAACGGGTGGTTGGTGGCGGCCGGGTCAATGACGATGGACGCGGTCTTGCTCTCGCCGGGCTCAAGCTCAACCTTAGCGAAACCAACCAGACGCTTCGGCGGCTGACCGTCCTCGGGGATGCCCAGGTAGACCTGGACGACCTCAGCGCCAGCGCGATCGCCGGTGTTGGTCACCTTGGCGGTCACGGTGACGGGGGCGTCGGTGAGCTTCTTCGTGTCTACCGCAACATCGCTGAGCTCGAAGGTGGTGTAGGACAGGCCGTGTCCGAAAGCGAACAGCGGCTTGATGCCCTGCGACTGCCACCAGCGGTAGCCCATATTCAAGCCCTCGGAGTAGCGAATGACCGGGTAGCCGGCATCCTCTTCCACGCCTGGGTGGCGCTCCGGATGGTTGTAGTAAATGGTGTCCTCTTCGCGAGCCGGGTAGGTGGTCGGAACCTTGCCGGACGGGTTGATGCGACCGAAGAGAAGATCTGCGACGACGTGGCCGTCCTCGGTGCCCTGGTTCCAAACCTCAAGAATAGTCGGGGCCTTGTCCTGCCAAGGCATGAGCACGGGAGCGGAGTCCTTCATCACAACGACGGTCTTGTTGTTGAGGCCAAGCAGCTCGTCGAGCATCTTGTTCTGGTCGTTGAACATGTTGGCGTTCTTCATGTCGGCGCCCTCGGTGGCCACCAGGCCAGCCATCAGAACAACCAGATCGGCTTCCTTGGCGACCGCCTTGGCTTCGTCCAGGTTGGACAGGTCGTTGGCAACGACAACCAGGTTGACCTTGGCGTCCGAGCCCATCTCCTTGAGCACGTCCTCCATGCCCGGAGCCGGGTCTACGGTGTACAGCGGGTCGACCTTGGACGAACCGCCACCGCCCTGGCAAGCCTGGCCTGCGAACGTCTGCTGACCGATGATTGCGATGGTGCCCTTCGGCTCGGTGACCGGAAGCAGACCGTCGTCGTTGCGCAGCAACACGGCCATCTGGGAGCCGAGCTCGCGGGAGATCTGGCCGTTCTTCTTGGCGTCGATCTCGCCTGGGTTGTACGGCTTACCGAACTGGTTGAAACGGAACATCTGCGTGTAGCGGCGGATCAGCGCGCGGTCGATGGTCTTCTCTTCAAGAGAGGTGTCCTGCAGCGCGGCCTTGATGTTCTCTTCGTTCAGCCACTTGGCGTCCGGCATCTCGTGGTCAAGGCCGGCATTAAGCGAGGGTGCCGCAGAGCGGGTCGACCAGAAGTCGGACTGGACGTAGCCGTCGAAGCCCCACTCATCACGCAAAATCGTGGTCAGCGAGTAGTAGTACTCGGTGGCGTAGACGCCGCGGATGCGGTTGTAGGCGCTCATGACGGAGGCGACCTTGCTGTCCTTAACCACCATCTCGAACGGCAACAGATAGAGCTCGCGGAATACGTTCTCGTCAACCTCAATGTTGTGGCGGAAACGCTCGTCCTCCTGATCGTTGAGCACGTAGTGCTTAACCATCGCGATGATGTCGTGGCTCTGGATGGCCTTCGTTACCTCAATGCCCATCACACCTGACAGGTAGGGGTCTTCGGAGAAGTACTCGAAGTTGCGGCCCGCGATGCTGGTGCGGTGCAGGTTAACCGCTGGCCCCTCCAGCACGTGCTGGCCGAGAGTTGCGGTCTCCTCACCGATCACGTCGCCGTACTTGTAGGCGAGCTCGGTATCGAAGGACGCGGCAACGCCGATGGTCATTGGCAGGGCAGTGGCGGGCGGGCTTGGGGTGCCGTCGCCCATGCCTACGCCGACGGGCCCGTTGGTGATGCGGAACCGTGGGATACCCAGCTCCTCAATGCCCTTGACATGGCGCTCCAACCGAATCTGGGCGACAAGTTGCTCCATCTCTTCGGCCGTCTCGCCCTGGTTGACCAAGTCATAGATATTGATAGTTTTCATCGCGCCATGAAGTTGGGCGATCTTCTGTTCTAGCGTCATTGCTTCTACCAGCAACTCAGCCCGTTCGCGCGGTGATTTAGAGGCGTCGAACCAAGGATGTTTTGTACTCATACCGAAAGACTACCAAGGGTGACTTTGGCGGCACTCGAAATGTTCTTGGATGAGACTAGACGTCGTTGAGCTAACAGCTTATTTTTTGGGACGGAGGAGCCTTAGCGTGACTATATTCTTTTGCTATATAAAACTGCGTTTTCCTTTACCCACGAAAGCGAGTGGAATTCTAGTTATGCGAAGTGGAACCAAGCTGATCGCGTTAATAACTGCAATACTGCTATCGATAAGCATGGCTGCTTGCTCGGGAAATGAGACTGTGCAGACTCGCGTTTATCACGGATACAAAAAGATTCTGGAAAAGCCCGATCAGATAGATTTCGGTGGCGAGATTGATCCAGACATGGGCAAAATCAGCTATGAATTGGTTTATTTTGGCTCTGAAGAAGCTCCCAAGCTGCTAGTGATGGCGCCCACCCGGCAAAATGTTAATACCAAACTGGTGAAGGTGTATTCCTTTGACGTAACCTCAAATTCGATCGTCGACCCAGGAGAAAGCCTAGTAGTTGGTAGGGACGAGGACGGCAGGCAGCTAGGGGCGATATCGGTTAAGGATGACAGCTCGGCCCTGGTCTACCGTGCGTCGTCACCGGAAGAAAAATCTGCATCAACAGAATTGATCACTTTCGGCGACGGCAAATTGCAGAAGGATCTTGAGTGGAGCGGTGAGATTTCAGAGACCCCTAAGGCTACCGAAGAGCAGCAGCTCAGATTCAGCCAACTGGATGATGACCAAAAATTAGTTAAATACTCCAAGAATGAACTTCCGTCTAACACCTAGATAGCAGCGTTTAACGACGGCCAACTGAAAAAAATTCGCGCTAAAGTCCAACAAGCCTATTCTGAGGTTATTGAAAACCCTGCAGAATATTTCTCTGATAACGACGCAGTTCGAGGGCCTTTCAAGTATTCGCTCGTTTATCTCAACGGGCTGGACGTTCCCGCGATGCTGCTTAGTGGCCAGCTGGACGCTAGTTCCGAAGAAAACAAGGTGTTTCTCTTTGACGAAGAGGCGGACAAGGTATTTGAAGTCAATAGCCCATGGCAGCTGCCCACTGGGATCGGAGATGGGCCACTGCTTTTCCTCACCGCTTTCCTAAATGGAGACGGCCTAATTCATACCTATTTTTCTAGCGGCACGGGCGAGTCCACTATTACAAGACTGTTCCTGTCCGGCAGCGAGTTTAAAGAAGAAACCATCTGGAAAGGACTCATCTATTCAGCGCCCAAGTGGAAAACACTCACGCCATTCTTTTTAGACGTTTCTTCTGCTGATTTCCTGGATGCCTATCTTGAAGGAAAACTGCCCACCAACGAAGCTATCGATGACTTCGCGGCACAATTTAAAGACGAGCCGCAGCAAGAAGACCGGCAAAAAGAGAGCCCAAAGCCAACCGACAGTAGGGTTTCGGATGCCAAGGCGGCCGGCAAAACAGTCGTCTCCGGCACGGTGCTCCAGATGAATACCGTGGAGCTGTTGGATCTGCAGTTTAGACAAGGTGTTCTGAGCGAGACTGAGAAGCAGGGTTACTACATGCAAGAGAAAGCGGGATCTGGCCTTGGGAAGACTTATTACGTGCTGAAATTTGATCAGCCACAAGATATTACTTGTCGCCACAGCGGTGACACCAGCGTTCGTACTAATAAGTCGGGTAGAACGCTGCTCAGCCTTCCTGACGATGCCGCAAATTACGTCGGGAAACATGCGCACGTGATTGTCAATCAGTGCTACTGGCAAAGCGATTTTTCATTGCCTTTAATGGAACCTAGGGGATCCGAGGTAGCGATTATTCCGGGCTAACCCGCACATCGCCCAGCTCTGGGCAGACGTTGAAGAAGCAACCATCGCTGCGATCACCTCGCGCCAGCCGATCCGGCTACGGAATCTGCGCTTTAGCGTTGAGTCCTGGATTCTCTTCATCGAACTGCCCTCGGGCAGGAGATTAGCGTATGTGCAGCAGCGTTTAGGTGAGAACAGGTGGGGCGGCACCTCCATCACCTACACCGGAACCACCACGGCGCGGCGCTGGGGGCAGTTAGAAACCTACGGCGGGAAGTTGGTCGAGAATATCGTGCATGCGATCGCTCGTGATCTGGTTGTCACGGGCATGCACGCAGTCGCTAAGGTCGGGCATCGGATTGCGATGCATGTCCATGATGAGATCGTTATCGACGAGCCCACAGATTCGGGCTTCACCGTGACCCAGGCATGCCAACTCATGTGCGTTTTACCTGGTTGGGCTGTCGGCCTGCCCCTCGCTGCTGACGGCTACGAATGCGAATTTTACCGCAAGGACTAGGGAACCCAGAGTGCTAGTTCTTGCCAGTTCTCGGGAGCTCCAGTGCGAGAGAGTGGAACAATGGGATTGTGTGGATAGGTGTTGAACAACCGTGTTAATCGGTCAGCTTGGGACAAGCCCAGTTGATGATGTAAATACTGGATCATCGAGAGTTGACCGAATACGCGGTTCATTCTGTTAGCCACCGGAGTCAGCTTTGGATCGTTGTTCAGTTTGGGCTTGATGTCGTAGACGCGGTTGAACATTCTCGCGTGGTGAGCCGCGTAGTTACGCAGGATATTTAAGGATTTCAGCCATGACTCTAGCTGGGGTCCAGTGAGCCCACACGGCTCGGCAATCCGTTTACGCACAATATTGGGAGACATGCCATACAGGTAGGACAACATTCCCCAATCCATGACTTCAACGGCTGCCCAGATCGGCAAAGTCCCTCCATATTTGGAATTATGATGGGCGACGAAATCCTCCTTCGACGCTTTCAGCGCCGATTGATACTTTCCTATCCACACCTCATGCACGCTACGCCCGTCTTTGTTTCGCTGCCGTGCCCGGGCGCTCAAACGTTGAGGATCCAAATAGATCAACGGATCAAGGCGACCTAGTTCGTGACCGAGCTTGGTTCGAATAGCCAGCTCCACGCGATCAAGCTCGATGAACACGCTGTGGCGCAATCGTTCGTCAAACCCATAGAGGGCTACCACCAGATCAAACGATGCTCCGTCAACGAATTCATCTCGAGCAATGCCGTCGCCTTGGGAGAAACGGCGCATCGGATACCAATATCCGGATAAACGGTAGTAATTTAGCTGCGCTAACAACTTCTCGGCGTGCTCTGAGTTATCAATTTGCATCCCACGCTGGCCAAGCAATTCGACCTGCTCCTTGTAGGTCTTGAACAGTTTCATCTGTTCCACGCGCTCACCTTTGTCTAAAGCGAAGACCGGCCCTGGACTCCCACCGAAGCGGGCAGCGGAACCGGTCATGTTGTCTATAAGGCTACCTGGTTGATGACACCGAAGCAAGAGAGATTGATAGTTTTTCCACACAGAGCACCCGACAAGTTCTTCTATGAGCCGTCCGGATTAGGTGGTGCTCGAGGGCGTATGTGCGAGAGCCCCAAAGCTCAGTGACCACAAACCCGCCTAGGGAGTTAACTCCTTGAAGGTTTACGTCCTACCATCGAGAGCTTCTCGCATCAACCGGTGCACATTCGTCTATTTGGCTCTCAGAACAGAAGTCTTGTTATGGGCAACACCATCCAAACCTTTACCAACGATGCCTTCGGAGTCATCCGCACCATCACCAACGACGGCCAGACGCTGTTTTGTGGCAAGGACGTGGCCACCGTGCTCGGCTACACCAACACAAAGGATACCTTGACACGTCACTGCAAGGGGTTCGTGAATCACTACCCCCTTCAGACCATATGCGTCTGCGGGGGGCGCCGAGGTGATGCGCCTGAGGTTGGTTTTGCCTCACGGACGCGTACCTGTGCGCAGACGCTAAAAAGTCTTACAGGCGCTAAAATGTTTACAGTACCGTAGGTAAAGGCTTTCCCTTCCTTGAAAATACTAACGCCCCTATATTTAAATCCCAGCCAAATTCTTTAGCGTTTACAATCAGAAACCCATCTACCCCCGGGAAACTTCTGCGTATCTACAATACTGTATGGAGTGACAGTGTTGAATAGTTTAATAGCTTCATCAAGAGTATTGGTATCGGGCACTCCTTTACGGCTGTCATGCCACTTGACATGATCAGGTGAAACCGAGAGATCTGATCGGTACTTAACCCAAATGTGCCTAATATTTGCTTAAAATTATTAGATTCGTCATTTTACGACCATTTTGGTAAGAAAATTAGCGACACGCTGATAGTACATTTTCCGAATTTTGAAAATCCACACTGCGTATGCTTGCTAATTTACGCTATCGGCTCGCCGGCTAGCACCAGGTTAATTTCCTCCTTCTGCGGAGCAGTATTCGGCCCCGGACGGGAAATCATGATTGCCGCCGCCGCATTTCCGCGCCGAACGGCCTCCACCAAGTCGTGCCCCTCCCCGAGCGCCGCCATCATTACCCCCACGTGGGTATCGCCAGCGCCATTGGTATCACGCACCACGGTCGGGAAGGTCGGCACCGCTACCACTTCCCCCGCTCCGGTAATTACCACTGCGGGATTGTTGCCGGCGCGCACCACCACAGCAGCGTCTTTCTTGAGCAATTTCTTAATTGCAGCTGCATTAGCGACATCGGAACCGGATTCTCCCAGAATTTCCGCTTCGCGCTCGTTGCAAGACCAAATATCGGCGCGCACAAGTAGTGGCGCGTAAAGCTCTCGTGGCAATTCTGAAATCAACGGCGAAGGATCTACCACCACCGGAATATCTTCTGGAATCTCCGCTAGCCATTTGGCCAAGGCGACCGCATTAGATTCCGTGGCCAAGCTATAGCCAGAGACATAGATCAAATCACCCGGCTCTAGCTGGATTGCAGATAAGTGTTTGTAGCCAAAATCGCCTTCTACGCCGAGTGTAGTTACGAAGGTGCGTTCTGCAAAATCATCTACGAATGCCACACAGTAACCGTTATCAGCATCAGGTACGCGCGGAAAAATAGAGGAAATACCGTCCTTTTCCAGCGCCTGCCCAATAATATCGGCGAATGGTCCCGTACCGACTAGCCCGCAGTACACTACTTTCATGCCGTAGCGAGCCGCTCCCAGCATGGAGTTGAGACCGCCACCCGCCACCAGCTCCGTACTGTTGGCGATTACGTCCCCACCCGGCTCTGGCATTTTCGGCAGCCGAATCACCTGATCTACGATCACGCTGCCCGTATTGATCATTCTCATTCTTTTACACCTGCGCCTTTAGCTCCACCCAATGCTAGATAGAGCAAGCCAGAAACCAGCAAGGCTACCAGCCACTCCAGCCCCTGCTGGGTAATAAAGGAATCGGGAAGCGCGAATTTGAATAGATAGCCGGCACCCAAAGCCACCAGCCACGAGGCCAGCACGCGCACTTCAAAGCCGCCTTTGTACCAGTAGGCAGAGCGGGAAGTAATATCCAATAAATCGTCAGAACGATAGGTGGTGCGCTTAATCATATCTACCAAGAACACCCCCAACCAGGCAGTGAGCGGAATTGCCAACAAGGTGATGAACCCGATGAAAGCATCGTAGAAACTTTCAAAGAAAAACAAGAATACCATCGAACCAACTAAGCTGACCATTAAATCAGCAGCCACGGCAACGATGCGGCGAACTTTCAAGCCCAAGGTCAATAAGGTTAAACCGGAAGAGTATACCGAGATATTGTTAGAAAGCAGTAGCCCAGCAAAGGCAGAGATCAGGAAGGGGATTGACATCCAGGCTGGCAGCAGAGCCGGAATCGAAGCCAGCGGGTTACCGGCGTCAAACTCCGGATTGGTGATAGCAATCAGTGAACCAGTGCCAATCATAATAATCAGCGGAATACCAGCGCCGGCTGCACAGGTTAGAATCAAAGTCGCCGGAGAAACTTTCTTGGATTGGTAGCGCCCAATATCTGCGCCCGAGTTAGCCCAGGCAATACCGGTGGCAGAAGCGACCACGCTGATACCCATTAGTACCGTACCCCAAGAGCCAGCTTCCGCGCTCAACACCATACCCCAATCCACTTTCGCCACTATGAAGCCAACTACAACTAGGGTGAGCACACCGAAAATGTAGGTGGCCCACTTTTGGAATACAGCAAGCATCTGATGTCCTACTCCAGATACCGTCAAAGTGAGCGCGAGGAATAGGAGTACTGCCACAATTGCAATCCACGGATGACTATGCGGAGTGAGCTCCGAACCCACAATGACGGTACCGATAGAAATTGCCGCAAAGGCCGCCGTCACAGTATTTACCGTCTCCCAACCCCAGCGGGAAAGAATAGCTACAAAGGTGGGAAGATAGTTACCGCGAGTGCCGAAGGCGGCACGCGAAAGCGTCAAAGTGGGTGCACCGCCCCGCTGGCCGGTGATTGATACGATACCCACGATAGCGAAAGAGGCTACCGCTCCCACTGCTCCGGCGATTAGCGCCTGCCAGAAATTTAGCTCTCCAGCTACTACCCAGATTCCCAATGGGATACCTAGAATGGAGATATTTCCAGCAAACCAAATCCAAAATAGTTCGGCTGGTCCGCTGGTCTGTTCCGAGGCAGGAATTGGTTCAATTCCCCGATCTTCAACTTCGAGTAATGAACGCCAACCTTCGGCGGGCGTTTCCGTATTAGACATTATTTCTCCTTAGAAATTCGCAGCGATACTAGATTTGTTGCAGTTTGTACTATCGGTAATGAATTTAAAGTAGTGACTAGTTCTAATGATTCAGGCGGAATCTTGGCAGAGTCGCCGCAAGCGCCGAGAATTGCTCCGGCCATTGCACCCACCGTATCAGTATCTCCGCCGGCGTTTGCCGCCAACAAGAGTATTTCGTTGGCGCTGACGTCTAGAGCGCACAAAGCCGCTACGGCCGGAATTGACTCATGCGAAGCATAGGAAGTGCAGATTTGGTGGAACAGCGTATCTAAAATTTCCTCACGCGAAGTGCATTTTTTGAGGAGCTGGATAGCCCACCGAGAACGTAAATAAATATCGGGAGCACATACCTGATTGCCAAAGGTGGCAGCTTCTCGCGCTAAGTCGAGCCCAATCTCCAACGCCTCCTGTCGAGAGGCACCCGCGATTCCAGCGCTCACTGCTCCAGCCACCAGCATCGCCCCTTGCAATGCCACATTAGTATTGTGGGTGACTTGCGAAGCCTGCACAACCGCCGCTATAAACCGTTGCCGATCGGCAAGATCGAAGGCTATCCCCACCGGGGATATGCGCATTGCCGCGCCGTTCGTGGTGCCGTATTTTCCCGTTTCGCTGGGGGGCACGCCATCTTCTAAAGCGGAGATAGCCCGCTTAGTAGAGGGGCCAAGCAGATCGAGAGAGCCGCGCGCAATCATATCTTTTTCCCACTCCAACAGCCCGTGGGCGAATTCCAGCGGTGGTACTGCGCCGTGTTCTATCAAAATTTTCGCCAGTATAAAGGTCTGTTCGGTATCATCAGTAACCATGCCCGCAGGGGCACCATGCGCTATTTCTTGCGCTGGCCCCGCAGCCACCAAAGTATCCACAAACCCATACTCAGCTTCAATGGCTTGCCGAGTGAGGTCTTGTGTTGGCATACCCAGCGCATCGGCATAGGCAGTAGTTTGCAAGCAAAGCTGGGCGCGAGCCAGTTTTTCTTTTTGGGTGGTTATATCTTTCATCCCTCGCCCCTTTCTTTCTGGGGATTAAATACATTGAGGAATCGGAAATGATCTGGGTCGAGCAGACTAGTCACTTGCTCCGCTAAAAAGTTATGCGAAGTCAACGCACCCCACCCCTTTCGCAGACTCCACGTTACCACACGTCTGGGCAGGGACAGATTACACAGGGCACTTTGAAGATTAAACACGCGGTAGCTGCGGCATATCATCGCCGAAACTCTTATGGTTATTGCTCACCCTGTTTCACCTAGTGATAAGCCTAGTGGCAATGGCTCAATGTGAAAAAGCTCGATGTTATACGCGGCTAAGCTTGGGCAAGGTATTAAGGTATCTAGATCGCGGTATTCGATAATGCACCCTAAGAAAGCCGTCACTTTCGCTGTCCAAGATTCTTGGGGTAGATTACCCGAAACATTCCGACTGCGCCCCACAAAAGCAGAGGCCGCCGGCCGACCTTATCAATAACAGACATGCCAATGAGCGTCATAATAATGCCGATAATCGAGGTGAGAACGGGAATAAAGACAGTCAAATCTCCCTCGAAACCGACGGTTGTCCACAGATCTGTTGCATAGAGCAACACATTATTAATGCCTGTCATTTGAATGAGGAACGCGAAGGCCAAAGCAACCCACACAACAGGCTTCAACCCGCGTTTTGGAATCCAGCAAGTCCGAGAACCTCGGCTTGTGGTCGGACAAGGAAGCCTTAATATCCTCAATCATGAGCTTGAGTTCTATTGTTGTTCCGACGCTTCGGAGAACAGTTTCTGCCTCCTCGTACTTTCCAATCTGGACCAAATACCTGGGCGACTCCGGCAAGAACAGGACAAAGAAACCGTAGAGGATCGCGGGAACAACTTCAGTAATGAACATTCAGCGCCATGTGTGGAGTCCGAACCAGGCGACTTCGTTGGCGCCTCCGGTGATTTTTACGAAAATGAAGTTGCTGATGAAGGCGCCGAAATACCCACACCGATGGCGAGCTGTTGGAGGGTTCCGAGGCGACCATGTAAAGAAACCCTCTTTGCATAGCGCTTATCTAAAAAAACTCTTTGCGTGACATTACGAAAAATCTGCAGCGATAAAACTTTCAATTAAAGCACGAACCGCCCTCCATGTGCGAGTCCCCTGAAGCGTAAGCGCCCCGTGGAATGTTCCGGCAAGCATATGAAGTTCCACCGGAACGCCGGCATCAGCCAAATCGACAGCTAGTCGCATACCTTCGTCGCGCAAAGGATCATTGGGATTAACGATAATCATTGTTGGTGGCATCTTTTCCATGACTTCCCTGCTGGGAACATACGGGATTGTGGCACCACCCGTTGAACAACACCTCTCGCCACCGCGTTCAGCATCGGAATCTTTATCGCCACAACACGTATCGTGGCGTTCCGCTTCATCGTTCCCACCACAACACGCACCCGCACCATGATGCTCCCCCAAAAGATAGTGCTCCCACGCATGTGTTGACGCCTCTTTTGTCCAAATCGGGCCGTCCGCGAAGGTGCTAAACGACAGGGTATCCATAGTGTTTTCCAGGCAGGGTTCGAGCAAAATCAGCCGTCGAATCCCCACCTCTATTCCACGCCGAGCCAAGATTTCGGTAGCCTGGCGCGCTAGCCCCGCCCCCGCGGAATCGCCGTAGACGTAGAGCGGCAAATCCGGGAAACGCTTCTTCACGTACAGAATTGCCTCAACGCAATCCTCGGCTCCCTCTGGGAAGGGATGCTCCGGCGCCAAACCGTAATCGGGTGAAGCGACGAGCGCCCCACCAAAAACCCCGGTCAAAATACTGTTGTACGGATCGTCGTAAGATGCCTTTCCGGCAACATATCCGCCTCCGTGAATAGATACGACGACGCAGCTCGGATCTTTCCCTTCCTCCGCCAAAAGGCGAAGCTCGCAGGGGTATTCCCGCCCAATATCAACGGTTTCCACGTGGATTCCGGGCGCTGCCGTGACGTTGGCGAGTAATTCCTCGCCACCTTCCCGCATTTTCTGGACATCATCTGTGGTTTGAACGGGTGTTGCTGCGATAACGTCTCGTAGTTCTGATGCGATATAGGGTTCGCTGTTCGTGGCGTTGCGGTTTTCGTCGATAAAACGGTCCACAATAGCATAGAACTGTGCGCTTTGGTCGCGGCGAACTGTATGTGTGGCGTCGGGAATTAATGCGGTGTGTAAATACGGATTGCCGAGGGCTTCAACTTCTTCGCATCCGGCTTGGCCGAACAACACGTCCGCCTGGTCACCCGTCACAATAAGCGTGGGGACGCGCAACTGCGCCAGGACATCACGTCCCACGACACCCACACGTCCGGTTGCAACAAAAGCGCGATCCACCTGGGTTTTACCCTGTGCCCACGGTCCGTATTCGGAATGTGGCCACGTCTTGTAGGTTTTCATGAGCGTCACGATGGCTTCGCCAATATTCGATGTGACTTTTTCTAGATGACTCACTAATTCGGATGCGACACTGGCGTAAAGCTTTGCCTGTTCGGGTGTCAGGAGTGCGGGATCTTCAAGAATAAGACATTCCACAAGCTCGGGATAATTGCGGGCAAAATATGCTGAAATGGCGCCACCCATGGAATGCCCCATGAGAACTATTTTGCGATTCGGCGCGCTACGGGCACAATCCAATATTCGCGGGTGCATAGCTTGAAGAACCGCCTCAAAAGGAGACGTTAAATCTTCGGGGTTGAAGTGGGAAGACAATCCGTGCCCGAGAGAATCGAGAAGAAATACTTTCCAGGACGTATTGTAATGGGTGGCAATGTCGCTTAACGATGCGCCGTTATCGGTTACCCCGTGAAGGGCAACGATACAACCACTCGTGGGCGTACCCGAAACGGAATACGCTATGTTATGGGAGCTCATCGGCTTACCTGACTTTGGTTTGTCAACACAACTTTGTGTCGTGAAACATTTCTATTGTGCGCTTAAGAACGAGCTCTCGCGCTACAACGCAACGCACCACATGCCGAGAACCGCTCCACATGCGGGAGCAGGGAATGAACTCGCCGCTGTGAACACGATAGAAACCCCATTCACAACCCAGCGCTCCACATGCCATAACAATGCACATTAAGCACTACAACACTTGTAAGAACTACGTTCTAAAGCTACAGGAAAAGTCTAAAGCCTAGGGGAAGGAAATAGGAATACCGTTGGCGTCCCAACGTGCCGGATTTTCAAGAATTGAGCTTAATGCACGCATACATCCGCCCCGAGTTGCCCCGTAATGCGCGTAGGTACTTGTCTCTAGTGTGACGTTCGCCCACCTGCGCCCCAATGCGCGGTATTCTATTTCGGATTTGAGCACAATCTCCATGCGGCTGTACAGTTTCGCAAAATTGCCACCCAAAATAACTGTGTCCAGGTCAAGAAGATTGAGAACATTGGCGATTGTGCTCCCCAATGCAAGCGCCCCTTCGTCAATAGCTCGTCGGACGCTATCGTGCCTATCGTCGAACATTCGGCACAGTGTTTCCATATCTGTTCCGTGCGGGAGTTGCGCGCGCGATACGAGGGCGTCGAACCCAACGTACTGCTCCAAACAGCCGTTCGAACCGCATCGGCATTGCGGACCAGTGAGGTTCACGCATATATGCCCGATCTCCCCAGCCCACCCGCGCGAACCTGTAAATACACGTCCGTTGACGACGATAGCCGCACCTACACCGACTTCCGCAGAAAGGTAGAGGAAATTTTTCATGCCGGTAAGGACTCCGGGCCTGGCGTAGAGGAATGCGTAGGCGGCCGCGTCGGCTTCGTTCATAACAAAGCACCGGTTTTCCTCGAAACCTGGGAAGGAAAGGTGCGCGATGGGGTGGACGTTGTGCCAGCCGAGGTTGGGTGCGGTGAGGATGGTTTGTGCGTCTTCCGCAACGAGGCCCGGGATGCACAAGACGACGGATAGTATGTCCAGATCCGTGTTGGTTAGGTAACTTTCGATGGTTGCGGAGAGTTTGCGAAGGACCGTTTCGGGTTCGGAGTTGCGCAAATCAACGGTTTTCTTGTCCTCGAAAAGGGTGTTTCCCGCAATGTCGATGATTTGAACGGCGACGTATTCCAGGTTGATTTCCACACCGATGGCGCATTGTTTTCCCTTTTTTACGACGAGGGGCAGAGCCGGGCGGCCGGTGGGCGGGTAAACGGGTGCGAGTTCTTCGAGTATTTGGGCGTCTAGCAGTTCTTCAACGAGCCGTGAGACGGTAGCGCGGGTAAGGCCTGTTGTTTTTGAGATGTCTGCGCGGGAAATGCCTTCGTGCTCCTGAAGAATAGCTCCCAAAACCAAGCCGATATTTTCTTGGCGAATCGAGGTGGAATCTTTCCGAGCTTTCATGAATGAAGTCCTTCGTTGTGGCTAGGAGTTAGATTTACGACGCTAACTAGTTATTATATCTTTTTTAAAGAAATCGGAAAACTGCACCAACGTTTGTGGCGCATGTCAAATGCTTTTTTCCCTTGACTTTGCGCAAAAAAACAGTTAGTTTTGTTTCTAAACAAAGGCAATGCGGCCGAGGAGAATCGTTAATATGGCAATAGTAGCTGGTGTAGACTCATCAACTCAGTCCACCAAAATTCTTGTAATCGACACGGAAACAGGGGCAACACTGCGCGAAGGACGCGCCCCACACCCGGAAGGAACCGAAGTTCATCCACACGCCTGGTACACGGCTTTCGAAGAAGCCGTCACTAGCATTGGTGGCATTGACGACGTTGAAGCAATCTCTGTTGCAGGCCAGCAACACGGTTGTGTCCTCCTCGATGCACAAGGCGCTGTAATTCGCCCTGCACAGCTCTGGAATGACACAAAATCCGCCACAGCCGCACGCGAACTCATTAGCGAATTTGGCGAAGATTTTTGGGCGAAGAGCGTGGGCTCTGTCCCCGTCGCATCTCTAACCGTCACAAAACTACGGTGGCTCGCAGATAACGAACCGGAAAACGTCGACAAAATCGCTGCAGTATGCCTCCCTCACGATTGGCTCAGCTGGAAAATCTCCTCCTCCACAGACCTTCGCGACCTCGCAACCGACCGTAGCGACGCTTCCGGAACAGGATACGTTGATTGCGAAACAGACGCTTACCGTTACGACATTATCGCCGCAGCCCTGCGCATCTCCGAAGATAAAGCGCGCTCCATTATTTTCCCGAAAATCGTCGCCCCCTATGAAAAAATTGGTGTGCTGGGCGAACAGTGGGGAACGGCCATTATCGGCCCAGGAGCGGGAGATAACGCGGGCGCAACACTGGGGCTGAACCTCAAACATGGGCAAGCAACGCTGTCAATTGGAACTTCCGGTGTTGTTGCTGCGATTTCTCCCCACCCGGTGCAGGACGCAAAATCGGGAATCACGGGCTTTTCAGACGCAAATGGGGAATGGCTCCCGCTGGCATGCACGCTCAACGGATCTCTTATACAAAATTATTTCTGCGAACTCTTAGGCGTGAGCTTTGAAGAGCTTGGGAAACTCGCCAGCATGGCTGAGCCGGGAGCGGGCGGAATGGTTCTTGTCCCCTACTTCGGCGGGGAACGCACCCCGAATCTCCCCCACGCCAACGCAAGTATTCACGGCATGACCCCTTCATCCATGACCCGGGAAAATTTTGCTCGCCTCGCATATGAAGGCCTAGCCTGCCTCATGCGTGGCGCGCTCGAAACGATTCGCCAGGCAGGAATTACGGTGGATAGCGCACTGCTTATTGGCGGAGCAGCTCAATCTCTGGCACTCACACATATTATGGCGGATATTCTCGACATCCCGCTTGAGGTTCCTCAACCCGGAGAATACGTAGCCAAAGGCGCGGCACGCCAGGCAGCTCGCGTTCTCGGCGCAACATCCGAAGGTGGCGAATGGGAGCCACGTATTATTCGACGCATTACACCCCAAGAACCCAACCCCAGCTGGGAACGCTACGCGAATATCACCGCTCAGCTTTTCCACTCCTAGTTCTCTACCGCAAACCGCTTACGTAAGGAATTGCCACATAGGCAAGAATGCATACGAAAATTGCTGAAACCTACCACACACGTAAGAACACATAAGGAATTGTCTGCTGCCACGCTCGTAAACCGGCCATTATGAGGGCACCCAAGCTCATAGGTAAGGAATTGCACGACGATAACGTGCTTGTTGCGGTCGGCTAGTCTCTGTAACACACGTACCAGGACTAGCCGACTTCACTTTTTCGTGGCTTTATCCACAACACTCTGTAATACACATACAACGCCAATCAAAAATACTGCAAACGTCGCCAAGCCCAACAAAAACCCTGAAAAGAAACCGCAACACGTACCAATTCTTCACACAACTCAAGGGGGGACTCCCGTATGGGAATCCCCCCTCGTCGTCGTACCTACACTACATCATGAGGAATACTGTAGAAAATGGGCTTTTCGAGAAGCTGTGCAAAGCACTCATCCTCGGCCCTAAATACACGTCGCTTAAGGCCTACGCCGCACAAACTTCTCACTTCCCCACTACTTGCGACGGTTCGATAGAACATCGAGGCCAACCGCCAACAGAACCACAAGGCCCTTAATTGACTGCTGCCAGGCGCTATCGACATTCAAAATAGACAGGCCCATATTAAGAACGCCCATAATAAACGCACCAATCACCGCGCCGGAGAGTCGCCCGCGACCACCCGTCACAGCAACGCCACCGATGAAAGCAGCGGCAATTGCGTCCATTTCGTAGCTCGTACCCGCGGTTGCAACAGCAGCACCTGCGCGAGAAGCCGTCACAATACCCGCAAGAGCGGAAAGGAGTCCCATATTGACGAATACGAGGAAGTCAGTTTTCTTTGTATTCACGCCGGAAAGTCGAGCCGCATCAATATTTCCACCCACCGCGTAGACGTGACGTCCAAAGACCGTGCGGTTCAAAATGAAGCTGTAGATCATAATGAGAATGCCGACGATAATGAGGATGATCGGCGTTCCACCGGAGGACAGAGACAGGATGAAGGTGACTGCACCGATACCGATTGCGAACAGTGCGTTGCGGATAACGAAGGAAACCATGGATTCTACGTCGCGGCCGGCGCGGGAAGTAGCCATGCGCTTACGCACACCGGAGTAGAGCAAGCCGGCAATCGCCAAACCACCAATCCAGAGGGTCACGGCGTCAGAATCGTGGAGGTAACCGATGAAATGCGGAAGGTTCCCGTTCGTAATTTTCACGAAACCGGCAGGAAGCCCGGAAATCGTTTTTTCTACGAGAACGATTGCTAAACCGCGGAAAATCAACATTCCACCCAGGGTGACAATAAACGCGGGAATTCCCACATACGCCACCCAGAAGCCCTGCCAGCAACCAATAATGATTCCCAAAACAAGACCCACAACAACCGCAACCGGCCACGATAAGTTGTAATCGGACATGCAGATTGCAACAACACCACCCACAAAGGCAACAACCGAACCAACAGACAAATCGATATGTCGCGCAATAATGACAATCGTCATGCCGATTGCCAAGATCAACACGTACGCATTTTGCTGGATAAGGCTCGCAACATTGTTTGGCGCCAAAAGCAGGCCCTTCGTGACAACCTGGAAGAATGCCACAATAATAATCAGCGCCGCCAGGATACCGTACTGCCGAAGATTAACCTTCGCGAAAAGACTCTGTTGTGCCTTTTCTTTCGCCTGATGTTTGCCCGGGGAAACCTTTGGCGTTTCTTTCTCTTTTACGTTGTTCATCATGCCACTTCCTTCTTAGCATCGCCGGCCATGTATTCCATAAGGCTTTCCTGTGTTGCGTCCGCGCGGTCGAAACAGCCGGTCATTCGTCCTTCATTTAAGGTGTAGATACGGTCGCAAATACCGAGAATTTCGGGGAGCTCTGAGGAAATGACGAGCACGCCTTTACCGGAATCTGCCAGGCTATTGATGATCTGGTAAATTTCGTATTTTGCACCAACATCAATGCCACGTGTGGGTTCATCAAGTATGAGAAGTTCGGGTTCGGTGTACATCCACTTCGCCAACACAACCTTTTGTTGATTTCCACCTGAGAGTGTTCCCACGATCGTTTTGTTATCGCGGGTTTTGATACGAAGATCCTTGCGGTACGTGTTAACCACTTTCACTTCTTCGTGTTCATTGACGACGCCAGCGCGGACGAGGCGTGCTAGCCCGGCTGCTGTCGTGTTCGTTTGGACGTCTTGAATAAGATTGAGCCCCACGCCTTTGCGATCCTCGGGAACGTAGGCGAGGCCAGCCTTCACCGCTTTGCGGACGGTGGACGTGTCTTTTTTCTTGCCGTGCATATACACCGAGCCACTAATATTGACCCCGTAACTGTGGCCAAACATGCTCATTGCAAGCTCGGTTCGCCCGGCACCCATCAGCCCCGCAATTCCCACAATTTCACCCTTGCGAACCGTGAGATTTGCCTGCTTAACAACCTGGCGTTCCTTATCGATTGGATGGTGAACCGTCCAATCCTTCACCTCAAGAAGAACCTCGCCACCCTTATTCGGAACGTGTTCCGGGAAAAGATTGGAGAGTTCTCGGCCAACCATGTGCCGGATAATATCCTGCTGGCTGATCGCGTCCTCGCCCTTCATATTCCATGTCCCGATTGTGTGCCCGTCGCGAATAATCGTCACGCGGTCAGAAATATCCGAGATTTCGTTGAGCTTGTGCGAAATAATGACCTGGGATACGCCTCGCGCTTGAAGCCTACGCATCAGATCGAGAAGGTGCGCGGAATCGTCGTCGTTCAAGGCGGCCGTGGGTTCGTCGAGAATAAGCAGTTTCACGTCTTTGGAGAGCGCCTTGGCGATTTCCACAAGTTGCTGTTTGCCCACACCGAGGTCAGAAACAATGGTTCGTGGATCCACGTCCAGCCCCACTTCGTCCAGAAGCTCACGCGTCCTGCGATGTGTTTCATGCCAGTCAATCACGCCACCCTTCGCAATTTCCGATCCAAGGAAAATATTTTCCGCCACGGACAGGAAGGGCGAGAGCGCTAATTCCTGATGAATAATAACGATCCCAACCTTTTCAGAATCTTTAATATTCTTGAATTCGCATTTTTTGCCTTCGAAAATAATCTCACCCTCGTATGTTCCACTTGGCCACACACCTGAGAGCACTTTCATTAGCGTTGATTTTCCGGCACCGTTTTCGCCACAAATGGCGTGAACTTCTCCCTTGGCGATCTGGAGATTCACGTCATCCAGGGCGCGCACGCCGGTAAACTCTTTGACAATATGCTTCATGTGAAGCAGGTTTGTATCGTTCACATTGTCCTCCTAACTATCCCTAGGATTATTTGATTCCGATATCGCCAGCGGAATAGTAGCCGGAGTCAACGAGCTTTTCTTTGGCGTTGTCTTTCGTAATAACAACCGGTTCAAGAAGGAATGTTGGTACGACGAAAACACCGTTGTTGTAGCTTTTTTCGTCATTAACTTCCACTTTTTGCTTCTTAATGATTTGGTCTGTCATTTTCGCGGCTTGGTCGGCGAGTTTGCGGGTGTCTTTCCAGACGGTCATGGACTGGAAGCTCTGCATAATATTCGTAACATTTGCCTGATCTGCATCCTGCCCGGTGAGTACCGGCCAATCATTTTGCGTGTAGCCATCGGCTTTCAAGGCTTGCGTAATGCCGAGCGCCAGAGCGTCATTCGGAGCGAGAATCGCATTCACCTTTGTGCCTCCGCGATAGAAGGAGTTGAGGCGTGTTTCCATTTCGGACTGGGCGGCCGGCCCCATCCATGCCTGAATACCAATGGACTGCCAGCCGTTAACAGACTTCGGCATCTTGTTCGACGGAACTTTCAACTGCCCCTTATCGATATAGGGTTTGAGCACGTCCCATGCGCCTTCGAAGAAGTAGCGCGCGTTATTATCGTCCGGGGAACCGGAGAACGGCTCGAAGTTGAACGGGCCTTTTCCTTCCTTGAGGCCAAGAGCCTTTTCAATATATTGGCCCTGTGCCTGCCCAACCTTGTAGTTATCGAAGGTCACATAGTAGCTGATCGCATCGGTATCGCGAATCAAACGGTCATAGGCAATAACTTTGATGCCCGCTTGTTTTGCCTGGCTGAGTACCGGGCCGAGTGCGGAACCGTCAATGGATGCCACAATAATGACTTCCGGCCCTTCATTGATCATGTTTTGAATCTGGGAGATTTGCTGTTCCACCTTGTTGTCTGCATACTGCATGGAGGTGGTGTAGCCTTTCTCTTTGAGAACTTTTCTGAGGTAGTCGCCGTCGCGTGCCCAGCGTTCCAAGGATTTCGACGGCATAGAAATACCGACTTTTCCACTGCCTTTTCCGCCTCCTCCTGCCCTATCGCGTGCGCGGACAGAGGAGCAACCCGTTACTGTTGCGACGACGAGTAACAGGCTGAGGAGTAGGGCGAATGTTAAACGGAGAGATTTTTTCACAGGAGCCTCCTTGCTCTGTTAAAAATGAAAATTTGTTAGCGCTCACGCTTCGTTGTATGAACACCTTGACGTTTTTTGACGCACTTTTCTAAGGGAGCCTCGAAAGGTCCCTGAGAGAATCGTTTTATTGTGTGGCACGTGTGACGCGCAGGTAACGTTTAACGTGCCACACCTGGTAGTTGTACGACGACGATGCGACGTCCTGTGTGGCTGATGCTGAATGTCTAGCTAGATTGTGGAAACATGGAAGGGAAACACAACATAGTAGAGACGTTTCTTCAGCAGAGGTAGTGGACTACGTTCGCAACGCCGTCGTACATATATAGATGAAGAATTAACCAATCAGGTGGCGCATGGCGTGCTGATACAGTTCAACGAAGCGGTATTCGCGCTTTGCGACTTCTTCGGGATCGATATCAGCTTCCTTGCGCAGGTCCTCAATTGTTTCGCCGGGCGCCATGGTTGGCACGGCGAGTTCGAGAATTGAAGCTTCTTCCATGAGTTCCTGGGTGCGAGGATCTGCACGGAATGCCTTTGCTTTCTCGGCGAGCATGAGGTACATTTCCATATTCGCGGCTGCAGAATCCCATACGCCCTGCATGCCTTCTGTACGTGAGGGCTTGTAGTCGAAGTGGATTGGGCCTTCGTAGCGGTTTCCGCCTCCGGGGAAGCCGTTGACAAGAAGGTCGACGGTGAAGAATGCGGAGGCGAGATCGCCGTGTCCAAAGGCTTTGTCCTGGTCGTACTTGATGCCGGACTGGCCGTTCAAGTCGATATGGAAGAGTTTGCCGTGGTTGAGCGCCTGGGCGATGCCGTGGGTGTAGTTGAGGTTCGCCATTTGTTCGTGGCCGGTTTCTGGGTTGAGGCCGACGATGTCGCCGTGTTCAAGCTGGGCGATGAGTCCGAGGGCGTGGCCGACGGTGGGGAGGAAAATGTCGCCGCGGGGTTCGTTGGGCTTGGGCTCCAAACCGATCTTGAGGTTGTAGCCTTTTTCCTTAATATATCCGGCGACGGTGTCGAGGCCTTCCTTGTAGCGGTCGAATGCGGCGCTGAGATCCTTGGAGGAATCGTATTCTGCGCCTTCACGCCCACCCCACATAACGAAGGTTGTGGCGCCGACTTCGGCGGCAATATCGACGGCGTTGAGGATTTTCTTCAATCCGAAGCGACGGATGCTGCGATCGTTGTTGGTGAGTCCACCATCTTTGAAAATCGGGTGGGAGAAGGTGTTGGTGGTGACCATTTCGATAACGAGGTCGTTTGCTTTGCAGACCTCAACGAGTTTGCCTACTCGACGATCTTGTTCTGCTGGTGTTGCGTTGAAGGGGAATACGTCGTTGTCGTGGAAGGTAATCCCCCAGGCTCCGAGCTCAGCGAATTTTTCGGCATAATCCCAGGGTTCTAGGGATGTGCGGGTGTCTGTGCCGAAGGGATCTGTTCCGGTCCAGCCGGCTGTCCAGATACCAAAGGAAAAACGATCTTCTTTGGTGGGTTTGCGCATGATTTTTCGCTCCTTTGCGTTGCGTGTGAATGATGTTGGGTAACTGCCCGACTTTGTTCAATAGAAAAACTAACATGTAAATATACGGGTGTCAAGAATGGCAAACAACCCTTGAGCCGAGCGTTGTGCGTAGAAAATCTACGTGCGACGACCCTTAAAGTCGCGGCATTCGGCAGTTTTGTTTAGCTTCTAAACAAAAGACGTGCAAACCTTCCCTCGGTTTTCACTCTTCTTAGTCAGTATTTATTGACTAACATCACATTTTTTATGACAGCGACAAGGGGAAATAGCTTGGCAACTCAACAATTCAGAGAAAAACAGCAGTGGGTAATTCAATACGTCCGGCAATATTAACAACCATCGCTCCCGCGCAAAACTCTCAAACATCAACACTTATAACGACTGGTTTTTACACATTTGGGAAAAACGCTCCGCGGGGCTCACGTGCGAGAGGCAAACGCAGTAGACTAATCTTCATATAACATACGACACATTCATGTGCTGTAGTTAACCGGGCTGACCAACGTACTGCTCAGCCCGGTTAACTAGACGTGCGCACCTCCCAGCGCACACCACTATTCAAAGGAGAGTAAACGGTGGCCAACACATATATATACGATTTTTCCGAAGGCAACGCCTCCATGCGCAGTATCCTTGGCGGTAAAGGCGCAAATCTAGCAGAAATGATGCGTTTAGGTTTCCCCGTACCAGACGGATTCACCGTCACAACACAAGCCTGCGTCGAAGCCATGAATAACGACGGCAAATGGCCAGAAAAACTGAATGAACAAGTTGATGCAGCACTTGCCAGGCTCGAAGAACGCACCGGCCATAAACTCGGCAGCTCCGATTCCCCACTACTTGTATCGATACGTTCCGGTGCCGTCGTATCTATGCCGGGAATGATGGACACAATCCTCAACCTTGGGATAACCGACGACACCGTGCGCACTATCGCTGAAGAATCCGGAAACGAACGCTTCGCCTATGACTGCTACCGTCGTTTTATCCAAATGTATGGGGACGTTGTTGAAGGGGTACCCGCACACATGTATGAAGACGCCATCAAAGAAATGAAAAAAGCACGTGGCGTTACCCTAGATACGGACCTTACCGCTGAGGATTTGAAAGAACTCGTCGTACAATTCAAAAAAATATCTAAAGATTATCTAGGGAACGTGTGGACGCTGGATCCGCGCGAACAACTTTCTCACGCAATTAGCGCGGTTTTCCGCAGTTGGAACAACCCACGTGCAGATATTTACAGGAAAGTCAACGGTATTTCGCGCGACCTCGGAACAGCCGTCAATATTATGCAAATGGTTTTTGGCAACCACGGAGATACATCCGCAACAGGTGTGTGCTTCACTCGTAACCCCTCCACGGGCGAAAAAGGGCTCTTCGGCGAATTCCTTATTAACGCTCAAGGTGAGGACGTTGTTGCAGGAATACGAACCCCGCAACGCCTGCCAGATCTGGAAGCAATTTTGCCTGAAGCCTACCGCGAACTCCTGGAAACCATGCAACACCTGGAAACACATTATCGCGACATGCAGGACTTGGAATTCACGATTGAAAACGGCAAACTCTTTATGCTCCAAACACGTAACGGGAAGCGAACCGCGCCAGCAGCGCTGAAAATCGCGGCCGACATGGTTGAAGAAGGCCTTATTACAAAAGAAGAAGCCCTTGAGAGGATTGAACCGGCACAGCTAGATCAGCTCCTGCACCCTGGCGTCGATCCATCCAACACCGTCGAACCTATAACGAAAGGTTTGCCTGCATCCCCCGGCGCGGCCGTCGGCTCGCTTGTTTTCGACGCCGATACCGCGGCGGCTGCGGGTGCCGAAGGGAAAAATGTTGTGTTGGTTCGATACGAAACAACACCCGACGATATTCACGGCGTTCTTGCGGCTCAAGGCGTGCTCACGGCCCACGGCGGTATGACGAGCCACGCCGCCGTTGTTGCACGCGGATTCGGAAAACCCTGCGTATCGGGGGCAACCGCGATCAAACTAGATACGCAAGGGAAAACTCTCACCATTGGGGATCGAACATTTGTTGAGGGCGACCTTATTACTCTCAATGGTTCGACGGGAGAAGTCTTTGGAGAGGCACTTAAACTCATTCCGCCACAGATTAACGAAGATTTTGAGCATGTTGTTCAGTGGGCCGATGAGGTGCGAGCGCTCGGTGTTCGTGCTAACGCCGATAATGGGCCGGATGCCGAGAATGCGCGGAAACTCGGGGCTGAAGGTATTGGCTTGTGCCGTACCGAGCACATGTTTATGGCTGCGGATCGCTTGCCGGCCGTGCGAGAAATGATTTTGGCGGAGACTTCGGAAGAACGCGAAGCTGCGTTGGCGAAGATTCTGCCTATGCAACAGGCCGATTTTGAAGCAATTTTCACGGCGATGAAGGGCTTGCCGGTGACGGTTCGACTCCTCGATCCGCCACTTCACGAATTCCTCCCGAATTATGTGGACCAGGCATTAAAGGTGCAGGAACTTGAACTGACTGGTGGTAGCGAGGACGCACTGAAAGAAGCACGTGCAACTCTCGCCCAGGTGAAGAAACTTCACGAACAAAACCCGATGTTGGGGACTCGTGGTTGCCGCCTCGCCATGCTTCACCCCGAAATTCCGGCGATGCAGACACGCGCAATTATTCGCGCAGCGCTTGCCGTTTTGGAACGCGTTGGGCAAACCGTTGGCGTCGAGATTATGATTCCGCTAGTGAGCCTAGAAGAAGAAATCTTACAGCAGCGTGAAATTGTGAAATCCACTGTTGAAGAAGAATTTGAGCGTGCAGGTAAGCGTTTGGACTACACAATCGGAACCATGATTGAGCTTCCTCGCGCAGCTCTTCTTGCCGACCGCATTGCCCACCACGCCGATTTCTTCAGCTTCGGCACGAATGATTTGACGCAAACAACGTTGGGTATTAGTCGAGATGACGCTGAAAATGGCTTCCTTGCCGCCTACGAAGCCGAGGATATTTTGCCGCATAATCCCTTCGCGTCGATTGATGTCGACGGCGTTGGTCAGCTGGTGAGTATGGGCGTTGAGCGCGGGCGCTCCACGACTCCGCACCTCAAGTGTGGCGTATGTGGTGAACACGGCGGCGACCCGGCGTCCATTGAATTCTTCCACTCGGCGGGGCTGAACTACGTATCCTGCTCACCTTTCCGCGTCCCCATTGCACGTTTCGCCGCCGCAAAAGCTGCGCTGAAAGATAAGTAGGGCTGGCATAACCGCTGACCTAGTTCAGCGCTTGCCATTACTGAGCGCAAGCGCGGGCTAATGCTTACTTAACCGAGCATTAGCCCGCGCTTATGCGACTCTTCACATTTTGGCTTGTAGGGTTTGTGTGAGTCCTCCTGCGTGTAGCAGGCTTCGGGTGATGTAGTTGTCGAGATTGGTGAATCCTAGGGCGATGCCTCTGAGGTGCTCTAGTCTCTCGTTGAGCGCTTCGGTTGATCCGTTACTAGAGCCGGGGTGGGTGAAGTAGGCAAGCACATCGCTTCGTCTACGTTTGAGTGTTCACCCGAGTGTAATGTTACGGCACGGTTTTTTATTTTTCCGCGTCAAACTTTTCGGTTTGGTTCGTGGCATTTTCTTCATTCCACGATTCATGGTGTCCGCCGGGAACATCCCACACGTCGGTAGGAAGCTCTCCCGGAAGATGCGGGTTATTCACCGAGCAGAATATTGGTGTTTCACCCTTAGATCGTTGCGCCTCATAATCACGCAGGGCGCCGAACGCCCACTTGCCTAGGAGCAAAATAGCTCCGAGATTCACGATTGTCATGAGCGCTGTTGCCCAATCCGCAATAGACCACACGGAAGGAAGCGGAAGGACTGCGCCAAGGAAGGTTGAAAAAATAACGAGGAGTTTCAAAGGCAACACCGACTTTTTCAACCCGGCAAGGTAACGATAATTTGTTTCCGCGTAGGTAAAGTTACCTAAAATCGTCGTATATCCGAAGCAAATCATCAAAACCAACACAATAACGGAAACAATGGTGTGTGTTGTGGGACTACTGCCAAGAGTCTCCACTAAGGACAGACTTGTTAGCGCCGTACCATCCTGTTTTGCTGAGCGATTCGGATTCCAGAACGGGCCAGACATAAGGATAATGAAAGCTGTTGATGTGCAGACCAACATGGTATCAACGAAAACGCCGAGCGCTTGAATCATACCCTGAGTCACTGGGTGATCAACCGTTGCGGTTGCGGCCGCGTTAGGAGCTGAACCCATACCAGCTTCATTTGTGAACAAACCACGCTTAATACCCGTGGTGAGAGCTGCAATGAATGCGCCTGTTGCACCGGCAACTGCAGGCGGAACATATGTTCCTCCGCCGAATGCTCCGGTGAAAATTTCACTGAAAACGTGAGGAATATTATGGAAATTAATCGCCATAACAAGAAGTCCCATTACCACGTAAACGAGCGCCATAATGGGTGCCAAATATTCTGACATGACGGCAATCTTGCGCATTCCACCAAGAACCAAGGGAAGAGTCATAATGGTCAAAATAACTGCTGTAACCCATGTTGGGGCGCCAAAGGAAACTTCTGCCAACTGGCTAATGGAGTTGGATTGAATCATTTCGAAGCTGAAACCATAGGCAAAAATAAGAAGAATAGCGAAAACCGCCCCCCATTTTCTGGAGTTTAAACCACGAAGAATATAGAAAGCTGGGCCACCGCGGAAGGTTCCGTCGCCGTTACGAACTTTGAAAATCTGGGCAAGAGTTGCTTCAACAAAAGCCGTCACCATACCAACAAGGGCGACAATCCACATCCAGAACACGGCACCAGGCCCACCAGCCACCACGGCTAAAGCAACACCAGCAATGGAACCTGTTCCTACACGGTCTGCCAAACCAATGGCGAAGGCCTGGAAGGAACTAATTCCGCCTTTCGCGCCACTGCGGGAATCCGTAATAACTTTGAACATATGCCCGAATAAACGCACCTGCATAAACCTGGAGCGGATTGTGAAGTAAATTCCCGTGGCAAGAAGAAGCACAATGAGAACCCACACGATAGATGCATCATAGGCCCAGTTAAGCACTGATGAGATATCTGCATTAATTTTCTCAAAATAGTCTGAAAAACTACCTGCGGTAATCGGAGATACTAGAGTCGTACCAATGTTGACCATTTTTCCATCCCTTCTTAGTTCTTGGTCGAATTAAAGGGGTTTTGCAACGACACCTTCAAGACTTGAGTCAAATGGTCATTTTCAGTAAAGAAAAACACTGGTAATTTTACTCTTTTTTGAATTTTTCGCGTAACTGTGTCGTATTTTTGGAACAAAAGTGACACACAGTACCTCGACACTAATAATCGACGGTAGTAATCGAGTACTAATTATCGACACTAGTAAAGGTTATAGGCTTCTATCCGCCAATCAGGGTTTCCTGAGTGGCAACGTTGAAGAATCGCGTAATGGCAATTATCCAATCCTCGCACCCCACCCCAGGAACCGTACAATCCTAAAAGGTGCGAAACACCACAAGCAATGGCGGCTCCGTGTGCAACAACGACGAGTTTCCCCCCGTCCATTGCATCACTTGCCTCGCCAACCGCTTGAGCAAACCTCTCCCCTACGGATTCACGAGTTTCCATACCAATACCGTGAACCATGCCGTGACGCTGCCAATGAATAAATTCACCGGGGAATTCCACCTCGATTTCGGCGCGAGTTTTCCCTTCAAATTCACCAAATCGGCGTTCAACCAGCCGTTCATCCGTTGTCACATCAAGCCCGACCTCTGTTGCAAGGCACTGAGCCGTCGTTAAAGCCCTAGAGAGAGGGGATGAAATAATCCGGGTTGGCTCCTTAGCCACAATACTTTGCGCGCTTTCCCGCGCCTGTCGCAATCCCAAATCGTTCAAAGGAATATCCGTAGCGCCCTGGATTCGCATTTGCTTATTAAAATCCGTTTGCCCATGACGCCATAAAATCAGATAATCGGCAGGCATTCTACACCTCGCCATCTAACTGCAGATCAATAACCGGACAATCTCCCCATAAACGTGCTAGCGCATATTCGTCGCGATCCTCGTCGCGCTGAACGTGAACAATAAGCTCGCCGTAATCAAGAAGAACCCAACGCAACTCCGCGTTCATACCCTCGCGTCGCAATAGCGTTGCCCCAGCCTCACTCAGCTTGTCTTCAATCTCGTCAACAATGGCTTTTACCTGCGGTTCCGCGCTCCCCGACGCAATTAGGAACACGTCAGAAATTGCGAAACGCTCCGACACGTCAAGCGCTTGAATAAAGGTTGCTTTCTTATCTGCAGCGGCCGAGGCCGCAATGTGGGTTAACTCGATTGATTCAGCTGATGCGCTCACGCAATCTCCTTGATCTGTTGAATTGTTGTGTGAACTGAAGCCCACACCTGCGTTGTATCAATTCCTGCATCGGCGCCACGCAAACGAATAATTCCAACACCGAGAAGGAGCCCCGCGCCGATCGAGCATACAATAAGGAGAACCATAAACAATGGCCACCCCCACTTGCGCGAACCCGGTTCATCTAAAGGCTCATCAATATGTTCAACATGGTCGATGGTGACCGAAGATTTTATAGCATCCTCTTCATCAGCACTATGCTCGCTATCTTCGCTCTGAGCCACACTATTCGCAGTAGAACGTAAATCATCATGTTGCGTGCGTGCCAGCAAACGTTCGCGTAAGGACGTTGATACATCCTCGTCGTTGGCATCATTATCATGATCTGTATCGCCAGGTGCCGGGGGTGCTGTTTCAGTGTCGAGAATCTGCTGCGGAACAGATGCGACGTTCGTTGCGGACTGTGCAGACTGTGCAGACGGTGCGAATTCTTGGGTTGATTGCGCTGATGGAGCCGACTGCGCAGAAACAGCGGAAACCGAGGATTGCGCACTTGACGCCGTTGAGGTCGATGGTGCCGACCGCTGAACTGAATACGATGAGTTATCGTCAATAACGGTTGTGCTGGCATCGAATCGATCAAAAACACTAACTCTGCTGTTGACGGGTTCTGGTTGTGCCACAGGCGCGGACTCTACCGGCGCAGGCGCAGGTAGCGGTTCAGATACGGACGCGGTTTCTACAACTGCAGGTGCCGATTCTGCTGGCGCAGTCTCGGAAGGTTCAGCATGTCTCCTGCCCCAAAAACGTCGCGAACGTCGCGGTTCTGGCTCAGGAGTTACAGTCTGTTCAACCTGTGGCGACGATACACCGGCGCCCTGTTCTTCCGGTTTCGATATAGCTACCTCAGGTTCAACGCTCTGTGTCGAATGATCCACTGGATCTTTGGCCGGCGCCACTGCACGATGAAAACTTCCTTGAGTTTGCCCAGTGCCTGCCTCACGAGCGCTCTGAACCTCTTGATTATTTTGAGCGTTATCTTTCTCGCCATCGGTTTCAAGAGCACGACGGTGTGCTCTAGTAATGGGAATATCGCGAGTTTCACGTAACTCATCTATAGGGGCAGCTTCATCACGTGGAATTGCACGAAGCAATCCGCGTTCACGCATTTCTTGGCGTGTTAAACGGCGACCCTCACTCATTCGATTACCTCTCGTAGCATATGTTATTTCTCTAGTTTACCTATTTTTCCGGAAACATCATAAAGTCCATATTTTCTAATGTGTTGAACCACATCATCCGGCACTAAATACCAAATGGGTGCACCACGCAAAACACGTTCCCTAATATCCGTCGAGGAAATTGCCATCGCGGGAACCTCAACTATTTTCGTTGTTCCCTTGGGTAAACTCGACACATCAATAGCGTGCCCCGGCCGTGTCACCCCAATAAAAGTCGCTAACTCCCACAAATCACCCGAATCCTTCCAGCTCAATATTTGCGGAAGCACATCGGCTCCAGTAATGAAGAACAGCTCAGCTTCTGGATGCATTCTGCTCAAATCTTTGAGCGTATCGACGGTGTAGGTAACGCCCGGCCGGTCAATATCCACACGGGAGACACTGAATCGCGTATTAGATGCCGTCGCGATAACAGCCATAAGATATCTATGTTCAGGAAGGGTGACGTCGCGATCCTGTTTGAAAGACGAGATTCCCGTGGGCACGAAAATAACTTCATCCAGATGGAAAAGGTGCTGGACTTCAGAGGCAGCAACAAGGTGCCCGTGATGGATCGGGTCAAAAGTTCCACCCATCACACCAATACGTGGACGCCGGTTTGTCACATTTACCGGTAGTTGAACGCTTGTATCAACATCTTCAGAAGGAACAATCACTTTAGCGGACATGCCCGTTCCCCTCCGCGATCCACATCGTCGTCGTCATTTCTTCTAATGCCATTGGCCCGCGAGCATGTAATTTTTGGGTAGAAATACCAATTTCGGCTCCGAGCCCGAATTCTCCACCATCCGTGAAACGTGTGGAGGCGTTCACCATAACGACCGCACTGTCTACACGCGCAGTAAATTCGTTAATCGTGGCAACATTTGTGGAGCAAATGGACTCAGTGTGCCCTGTAGAGTAGCGGGAAATATGTTCAATCGCCTCGTCCAAGCTACCCACAATTTTTACGGCCATGTCCATCGATAAATATTCGCGTTCCCAATCTTTTTGGGTTGCCGGCACGGTATCCAGCTCGGGCACAAGCCCGGCCGTTTCCTCATCAACATGGAGTGTGACGCCAGCATCGCTCAGTGCGTGAAGAATCCCTGGAAGTTGAGAGCTCGCAATATCCCTGTGTACAAGTAAGCTCTCAGCTGCGTTACAGACGCTACACCTATGTGTCTTTGAATTCACGACGATATCGAGCGCCTGCTGGGGATTATTTTCCTTGTCAATATATACGTGACAGTTCCCTACACCCGTCTCGATAACCGGGACGAGGGATTCACGCACAACAGTTTGAATCAGCCCCGCTCCCCCGCGCGGGATAACAACGTCGATTAACCCGCGTAGTTTCATCAATTCGACGGCTCCTTCACGCCCACAAAAATCAATACTTTGAATAATATTTTCAGGGAAACCTGTAGCTTTCGCAGCTCTTCGCATAATATCCACAAGAACCTCATTGGATTCCAGAGCCGCGCTTCCCCCGCGCAGAATCACTGCACTACCAGCTTTCACTGCTAATGTTGCCGCATCAACCGTCACATTCGGGCGAGCTTCATAAATCATTCCGATAACACCCATGGGAACGCGCACCTGACGCAAACGCATCCCGTTTGCAAGATTATTACCGCGCACCACCTCGCCAACAGGATCGGGCAAGAAAACAACTTTGTCTACCGCATCCGCAATCCCGCAAATTCGTGCTTCGTCAAGAACGAGGCGATCAATAAGTCCTTCATTCATCCCGTTGTTACGGCCACGTGCAACATCTTTGGCGTTTGCGGCAACAATATCGGCAACGCTTGCGCGAAGCTGGGAAGAGATTTCTTGCAGAAGTGCGTTCTTTTGTGCGGTGGAGGCTGTGCGAAGTGAAGAGCTGGCGGCACGCGCTGCGCGAGCTATATCCGTCACCTGTGATCGAATATCCTGTTGAGTCATACCCTTAAGAATAATCTACTAGGAATCTTTTGGAATACTCTTCTTGAAAGTTGCGTTGCCTCAAGTGACATTATTTTCAAACAAAGGACCATCATGGCCACAATAGAAGTAACTCTCGACAATTTTAATGATGCTGTATCTGAAGGTATTACCATTCTTGATTTCTGGGCACCGTGGTGTGGCCCGTGCCGAGGATTCGCGCCCATTTTCGAAAAGGCTTCGGAAGAAAATCCAGACGTTACCTTCGGGAAAATCAACACCGACGAAAACCAGGATCTTGCCGGTCATTTCCAAATTATGTCCATCCCCACCATCATGGTTTTCCGCGATAATATCCGCATCTTTTCCCAGCCGGGTGCCTTGAGGAAAAAGGATTTGGACAATCTGATTACTCAGGTTAAAGCTCTGGATATGGATGAGATTCGCGCAAAACTTGAGGATCAGGGCAAATAATTTTTCTTTACTGAACAGCGTATAGCCGTTGCTTTCCGGTGTACGGCAGAATGTTCAGCATAAATATACGGTGAATATCACTACATATATCCGACGATAAATATACGACGACGAAGGTGTGGGGCGAAGAAAACTTCGCCCCACACCTTGACTCTTTTTCACATGGCTTGAATGCCGACGCCAGCTACAAGAAAATCTCTATCTACGCAGTTGCACGTCCGACGAGGAAGGGAATAACACCTTTGACGAGGGATGCCACATCTGTTCCGGCTGATGCGGGAAGATAAACCACGCCGTCTGCCGCGCCTTGCCCTAACCAGTATTCGGTTGCATCGGCTATATCGCATACTGTCCCGATAACGTGAACTGTGCGTGAGAACATCTTTTTCCCGCTAATTGTTTCATTGAGAATAAGGCGTTCTTTGGCGGCTTGACGGGTTGCTGAAATAATCACACCTATGTCAAGGAGTACTCGAAGCTCCTGGCCACTTTCCTGAGCGGCAGCCCGCAGTGCAAAACGTGCTTCGCGTGCAAGATGCGGTGTTGGTGCGTTCATGCGAATATCCGGGCCAATGTGAATGAAACGTTCCGGATTCGAAGCGAGAACAGTTTCTGCATCAACCTGGGCAAGAAGCTGGACATTCATTTCTTTCGCCCGAGAAATACACGTATCTAATTCGTCGGTCTTTTCTTCACCACTTAAGGGGAAGCTCAGCACAATGCGACTCGAATCGACGCCCTCAAGCATATCCAAAGTTGCGTTGAATGTCTCAACTTCAGGCGCAATAACTACCGCGATCTGGGAAACGCCATACTTTATCATTTCAATAGCGGCTTTGACGCGGTCAAGCGAAGGATTGCCGGTTTCCGAGACGACAAAATCTTTGGAAAGGCACACAAAATCTATTCCATTAGTTGTGGCAGCTTGTGCGCTGGCGAAAAGCATTCCTATATTTGCGCTTTTGCGTGAGAGTTCTTCGCCACTTCCGAAACGTTCTGTGCGTGCTCCGAGGAGGGATAAGTCCAGTCCTACCGCTGCGTCGCGCAGGATTTCTTCGTTTGTTGCTTTGCAGGAAATTGTTGTTAATTGAATTGTCATGTCATTACTCGTTTTCGCTAAAGGATTCTGGACTAGGCTGTTTCGCTGTTATGTAGCCATGGACAATGTCCAAAGGAGAGATGCATACCCTTGCTGCTCATGGAATTACAACAAACCATAGTGCGAGCGATCAGGCGCATGACGTTCTCCTTAGATCCTTCAGCTTTAGTGTCCATAGACAAGCCGAATAATTTGACGTTACTACTCAACCGTAAGTTAGTGTCACCGAAACTGCAACAAAAAACGACACAAAGTGTAAGGTATCACTAAAATGGAACGAATAAATATTAAGTTTATATAAATTTATGCATAATATTTACCGAAAATTCACCAAAGTGAAGTAATATTATTTTTCTTTATGCACTCTCACCCGCACGATATCATTGGCGTGAACAACCGGACGTTGACCGCGTGCACGAGGACTACCCACAAAACCCAATAATTCTTCGACGTTATAGGCGGAAAGTCCGCGGGCAAAAACTCTGCCCGTTTCGTCCTTAATTTCAATAAGATCACCTTCGGCAAAGCGCCCGGCAACCCCGGTAACGCCCACAAGAAGCAGGGAGGCACGTGCTTTCGTTAATGCCTGACGCGCTCCGGCATCAACTGTCACATGGCCTCGAACCTGAGCAACATGCTCCAACCACAAAGAACGCGCGGAAGGATGCCGTGACGATGGAACAAACCACGTCCCCACAGGTTCACCGTTCAACGCCTTTTCCACATTATCTGCACTCGTGAGCACAACTCCCACGCCTCCGGATGCGGCAAGCTCCGCGGCCGCAACTTTCGTCCGCATTCCCCCAGTTCCTACACTCGAACCACGTCCTGTAATGGACAACCCATCAAGATCCTCAAGCCCGCTCACCTTCTCAATAAGGTGCGCGCCCGGCTCAGTTGGCGGCGCACTATACAAACCGTCCACGTCGGTTAACAAAACAAGCATCTGCGCATCGATAAGGTGAGAGGTGAGGGCCGCCAAACGATCATTATCTCCAAAACGAAGTTCGTCGGTCACAACCGCATCGTTTTCATTGACGACGGGAATCACGTGCATGCCCAAAAGCGTCTTTAAAGCGTGTTGAGCGTTGGCATAATGCTTACGATGAATGACATCCGGCACCGTTAAAAGAACCTGACCGACAGTAATCCCGTAGTTGGCGAAAGAAATTTCATAGGCCGCCATCAACCGGGATTGCCCCACCATCGCGGCCGCCTGCTTATCGCTCATTGTTTTCGGGCGAGTCATATTGAGAGGAGTGGCCCCCGCAGCTACAGCTCCGGAGGAGACCAACACAATATCAATACCACGGTTATGTGCATCGGCAAGAGCGCGAGTCAATTGGTTAATCGCCTCAAGATTGAGCGAACCATCCTCGCGCGTCAACGAAGAAGAACCTATTTTTACGACGATACGTTGAGCTTGGCTGGCTACAACAGATCGCGTTGTGTTCTCCATGAATCCTTCTTTCCTTTAACATTTTGTGCACGTCGCTATTGCGCATCTATAGTACGGGCACAAACCCTAACCTCCGTACGTCACCCGAAGTACGGGCACAAACCCTAACCCCCGTGCGTCACCTTAAATACGGCCACATACGTATCTAACTCGGCTTCACGTCCTTTGTGAATAATGCGGTGCCTATTGCGAATATGCGTCTAGCGTCGGTGACTACCACAACAAACCCTACAATATGAGGGCATTATTCTGAGGGGTTTGTCCACAGCCCTTTCTCGCGGTCGTCTCGAAGTTCTTGACGTGCAGCTTCTTTAGCATCCATACGATCGTGATGTGCCTGCCTCTTTTCACGGCGTGTTGCACGGGTACGCTCTTCCTCAAGACGCAAATCAGAACCTCTAGGGCCATACACCTCAGAAACCGCGGCAACCGTCGGCTCCCAATCAAAAATAAAACCTGTTTGTGGCGGACCAATCACCACCATATCACCGGGTAAAGCACCTACTTTACGCAACTGATCTTCCACCCCAACGCGATGCAAACGTTCCCCAAGGTAACCCACGGCTTCGTCGTTATCAAAATCTGTTTGAATAACCCAGCGTTCTACGGTTTGGCCACGTACATTCCAGAACGTATTTCCACCATACGTGCATTGTTCGACGGTGAAGCTGGACTGCGCGCGTTGCGGACGCAAAACAATACGAGGCTGTTCTTCCTCTTTGGGAAGTTCGCTGCGAACTTTTTCAACAATGTTAGCCAGGGCGAAGGAGAGTTCTTTCAACCCTTTGCGCGCCACAGCGGAAACAAGGTACACATCCATTCCGCGTTCTTGAAGATCCGGGGTCACGAATTCGGCAAGTTCTTCTGCTTCGGGCACATCGATTTTATTGAGAACTGCAATGCGGGGGCGTTCACTTAAAGGAACCACGCCTTCCATGGGCGGAATTTGTGAGGAGTAGAGCGCAAGTTCTTGTTCAATAATGTCCAGATCCGTGAGCGGATCGCGCCCGGGTTCAAGGGTGGCGCAATCAATCACATGAACAAGGACAGCGCAACGCTCAATGTGCCGCAAAAATTCAAGCCCTAAGCCACGTCCTTCGCTAGCGCCCGGAATTAACCCTGGCACATCCGCCATAGTGTAACGCACATCTCCAGCGGTTACCACACCGAGATTCGGAACGAGGGTGGTGAAAGGATAATCGGCGATTTTCGGGCGCGCAGCACTCATTGCTGCAATAAGTGAGGATTTACCGGCAGAAGGGAAGCCAATCAACCCGACATCGGCAACGGATTTCAGTTCGAGAACAACGTCGCGTTCTTCACCTGGCTCACCAAGGAGAGCGAAACCTGGAGCCTTACGTTTTTTCGACGCAAGAGCTGCGTTTCCTAAACCACCAACTCCGCCACGCGCGGCAATATAGCTGTCCCCTGCCACACTTAAATCGGCAAGAATATCGCCATCCGGCGTGGTGATGACGGTTCCTTCGGGTACGTTGAGGATAAGATCCGCACCATTTTTGCCTCGCTGCAGATCGCCGGCGCCGGGTTGTCCGTTTTGCGCTCTGCGATGCGGGATTCTGTGGTAGTCCAGAAGGGTTCGCTCGCTGGTATCGACCTTGAAGATAATGCTTCCGCCGTGCCCTCCGTCGGCGCCATCCGGCCCGCCGAGTGGTTTAAATTTTTCGCGACGTACCGAGACGCACCCGTTACCACCATTTCCAGCCGTGAGATGGAGGGTTACTTTATCGATGAATGTTGCCATGAAAGTGTTATTTCCCGTGTTAATGTGCAACTACTACAAGCCGGAAACCTATGCGAATAGTTTCTGCGCGGTTCTTGTGCGAATCAGATGCTTGAAGCCCGAGATTGTGTGCAAATATTTCTCGCACCGACTTTCCACACTGCTGGCGTACCAAGCACTACGCTTTGAAGCCAGGTTCCCTGTGATACACGTAAGGGGTGGAAGAATATCCCACCCCTTACGAGAAGTTATTATCGTTTACGCATCTGCTGTAACGACGTCAACCATCTTGCGATCGCGACGTGTCACGAACTGAACGGTGCCTGCTTCCTTGGCGAACAAGGTGTCGTCCTTGCCACGGCCAACATTCACACCAGGATGGAACTTGGTGCCACGCTGACGAACAAGAATTTCTCCTGCGCCAACAACCTGACCACCGTAGCGCTTCACACCGAGACGCTGAGCATTCGAATCGCGACCGTTACTGGACGAGCCGCCACCCTTCTTATGTGCCATCTCTTTACCTTCTTACTTACTTCTTAAAATATCGCTAGTTAACGTTGATAGGCCATTACTTAATGCCGGTGACTTTCACACGGGTCCGCAATTGGCGGTGTCCCTGGCGCTTACGGTAACGAGTCTTGTTCTTGTACTTAACGATAGAGATCTTCGGACCCTTTTCGTCGCGAACAATTTCAGCAGTTACCTTCGCCAAAATGCCATCGGCAGCCGTGGTGACCTTGTCCCCGTCAACGAGCATGATGGGCTCAAGCTGAATGGTATCTCCAGCTTCGCCTTCCACCTTGTCAATAACGACGACGGTTCCGACGGAAACTTTTTCCTGACGGCCGCCGGCCTTGACGATCGCGTACACCACGTTTTGCTCCTGTTGATTACGGCTACTTGTGCGCTTTTGCGCATAGTTTAACTATCGATTGCTTTAAGCATCGGCTAACTACTTTACAACGACTTCCCCCATAAACTCAAGTTACACATCTGTAGTTTGTGCCATTTTACCTATGGGATATCCCACTGTACGTAGAAAGCCTTGTTTTATTTGACTTTTTTCACCTATGAATCTTCTCCGTCGTGTGAAATTGTCACAACAGAAACGGGTTCATGGGCGGGTGACGTCGAAATCGTTCCGCTACTCACAACACCACGGCTCCGCGTTTTCACAGAATGTGTACCCGCGTGAACACCCGATGTCGGAGAGGAGGTCTCGACATGTTGCGCTTCTTCTTCCGAATGATCTTGGCGTTTAGGAGTAACCACACCGCTGCTCACCACAACACGCCTGCGCCTTCTGCGTGGTGCGGTTTCCTCAGATGACGTCCCCTGGCCGGTATCTTCTGAGCGCTTGGTTGATTCTTCGGATTGCGTATCCTTCTCGACGTCCTTCTTTCCTGCGGGTGGCACATCTACATGTGTGGCCGCAGCAATAGAATTCATGGCGTTCGAGGCCGCTTCTCTCTTTGCGGCCTTATCGGCATCTTGCTTCACCGAGTTCTTTTCTGCACGACGATGACGACGTTTCTTCGTCCCCGTTTCCTGAACGGGCTCCTCTCCCTTTTCTACCGGGGTACTTTGAATAATGTAGCCTCGTGCATCACACGCCTCGCACGGAACAGAGAATGCTTCCACAAGGCCCTGCCCCACACGTTTACGTGTCATTTGAACAAGACCCAGAGAGGTCACTTCTGCAACCTGGTGGCGAGTGCGATCGCGCCCAAGACATTCGATAAGGCGCCTCAACACAAGATCGCGATTGGCTTCCAAAACCATGTCGATAAAGTCAATAACGATAATTCCGCCAATATCGCGAAGGCGAAGCTGCCTGACGATTTCTTCAGCCGCTTCCAAATTATTGAGCGTCACGGTTTCTTCCAGCGAACCGCCACTTCCCGTGTATTTTCCGGTATTAATATCAATAACCGTCATAGCTTCGGTGCGGTCGATAACAAGCGTTCCGCCACTGGGCAACCAAACTTTACGATCGAAGGCTTTTGCGAGTTGCTCGTCGACACGATACTTTTCAAAAATATCTTCGGAAGATTCCCAGTGCTCTAGGCGCTCATGAAGTTCCGGCGACAACTCGGAGACGTATTCGGAAATTGTTTCCCACGTGTCCTTGCCCTGGACCTTGAGTTTATCGAAATCTTCGTTGAAGATATCGCGAACCACACGCACGGCAAGCTCCGGTTCGCTCTTCAAAACGACAGGCGCGGTTTTTGCCTGCTTGCTCTTACGCTGAATTTCCTTCCAGGATTTTACGAGCCGTTCAATGTCGTCATTAAGCTGTTCCTGAGTTGCGCCTTCAGCTGCGGTGCGCACAATCACACCGTGTTCTTCAGGAAGATTTTCCTTCAATATTTTCTTGAGGCGATGGCGCTCCGCTTCTGGAAGTTTGCGGGAAATGCCGGTAATGTTTCCTCCGGGCACCAGGACGAGGTGACGCCCCGCAAGGGTGATTTGCGCGGTTAATCGCGCACCCTTATGCCCAATCGGATCCTTGGTGACCTGCACCAGTACGGGATCTCCGGTTTTCAACGCCTGTTCAATGCGCGGGTTTTTGTGGGTAATTCCTGCTTCTTCCCAGTTCACTTCACCGGCGTATAGAACGGCGTTGCGCCCTTTCCCAATATCCACGAAGGCCGCTTCCATAGAAGGAAGAACGTTTTGGACACGCCCCAAATAGACGTTTCCCACCATCGAAATTTGGGTACGCCTGGCAACATAATGTTCCACAAGTACATCGTCTTCAAGAACAGCTATTTGGTTGAGCCCATCGTGTTCACGCACAAGCATTTCGCGTTTAACGTTTTCGCGGCGTGCAATATATTCGACTTCCGTAATGGTTCCGCGTCTACGTGAGGATACTTCACGCCGGTCCCGCCTGCGCGCTCGTTTAGCCGCTAAACGTGTTGAGCCGAGAGGAGCGGTAACGTCGTCCTCGGGTTCGGTTTTCATTGTACGACGACGACGTGTCGGTTCTGCGGGCTGTTCAAATCCATCTTTCTTGGCGTCGGGTTTTTGTGATTCCTTACGCGCCAACTTATCCGATGTTTTTTTCTCGGCTTTGCTCTCGGCACCTGCGTCACGATTACGTTCGCGTTTGGGAGGTTGTTCTTCCTCGTCGTCCTCTATATCTATATAGGTGATTTTTCGGATGATTTTGGATTCGTCGGATGAATCGGGTTCTTGGAAAATGGGGAGCCCGAAATTCATGGTGTACTTAGTGACGGGCTCGGCCGTTTCATCTTCAACAGCTGAGTAAAAGGGTGATTGGTTCGTTTGAATAAAACGTGGTGACATAGTTGTCCCACGTTTTTCAAACGCCGTGGCATGAGAAGCCATTCGACTACACTTCCTGACCAGTCCTTCATTCCACATCCCATAAAGTCTGGTCTTTAATGTGCGACACTGTCGCAAAAACGGTGGTTCGCATCTCGCCAAAAACATCTCGTGGTGTGTACTTTAATCCGGCGACGACGTCGAATGCGATGCGGTAGCATTCGATTCCTATCGAATATTCTACATGAGAGTGTGCACATTCGAGAATATGCCACACCTTTCATTTCCACACTCCGTGTTACATAGGTCTCGAACCTCGTTACATAGGTCTCGAACCTCGTTACATAGGTCTCGAACCTCGCCACATAGGTCTCCAACATTAATGAGGAATGCATTTGCGTATGTGACAAGTTAAAGGTATTTGCGCCGATATTCCCTTCCTTCCCGCACCAACGAAATAGAGACGAAGTATTACAAATGTAACGGAAAATATATTATGTGGGACTTTTGTCCCAAGTTTGGGAAAGGTGTCTCTAAAAGCCTTGCTACATTTCCTAAAAGGAGGATACCCTGCGCCACACTAGGGAGTTTTCAAGGCGACTGTCGAACATTCTAGGGTCTAAACTAGAACCATTACAGGTCCTTAGGTGGCATATTTCAGCATGTCTTCAGGTTGGAATGTCACACAGTACATAATTGGAAAGGCGAAAAGTGGATCCGATCACCCTTGCTCGGTGGCAGTTTGGTATCACCACTGTGTACCACTGGTTCCAGGTACCCCTAACCATTGGGCTGTCACTCATCGTCGCATTTATGCAGACCAAAGCCCGTAAAACGGGCGATCCGAAATGGCAGCGGATTACCGATTTCTTCGGCAAAATTCTGCTCATTAATTTCGCACTTGGCGTTGCCACAGGTATCGTTCAGGAATTCCAGTTCGGTTTGAACTGGTCTGAATACTCCCGATTCGTCGGTGATATCTTCGGCGCACCTCTTGCGTTTGAGGCACTTCTTGCCTTCTTCCTTGAATCTACATTCCTCGGCTTGTGGATCTTCGGAAAAGGTCGCCTCTCCCCCAAGATTCATAACCTCTGCGCATGGCTGTTCTCCATCGGAACCATGGTGTCCGCAGCCTGGATTCTTGCAGCAAATAGCTTCATGCAGAATCCCAACGGCGCCGTATTTAATCCAAAAACAGGGCGCGCTGAACTTGATGGCGTTTCAGGTTTCCTCAAGCTTTTCGCTAACGAGACATGGATTTACACATTTGCACACGCCATCTCAGCGGCATTCACCCTTTCCGGTGTCCTTGTTGCAGGTTTCGCGTTCTGGTGGATGGCTCGCTCCATTCGTCTGACAGGAAATGAATCAGAAGCACGCGATTACTGGAAACCCACCGCAAAACTTGGCTTAAAAGTCACCCTCGTGGCATCACTTATTGCCGCAACTTCAGGTCACTTCATGGGTCAGCACCTCGGAGAGATTCAGCCGACTAAAGCAGCTGCCATGATGGGCGTATGCAAGGGAGAAGAAAGCGCTAAACTCTCCCTCGTCATGTTCGGCAATAGTTGCGATACGGCAACACAGGTATATGTTCCGATTCCAGGCCTCGAATCCTTCATGATGACGAACCACTTCACCGGTCCTGAATCACGCCTCGAATCCATTGACGAAGCCAATAAAAAGGTCCTTGATCGTATCCACAAGATGGAAAACGTCAACAAGGAACTCGTCGATAAATTCACCGAAGCATACGGTAAGAACGAAGTAACACCTAATGTTCTCGTCTCCTACTACTCCTTCCGCGTGATGGTCGGCGTTGGCCTGCTTGATATCCTCATAGCCGCCGTTGGCCTATGGGTATTGCGTGGAAACAGATTAGTCAGAAGCGAAAAGTGGGGAAGATTCTGGCTCTGGATGATTCCTCTCCAGTTCCTCGCCAATACGGCGGGCTGGATTCTCACAGAAATTGGGCGCCAACCGTGGGTTGTCTACCCTGGTCACGTCGACGGGGTTCTCCTCATGACGGATCTCGGCGTATCCCATTCTGTCAATGCAGGAAGTGTTGCCTTCTCCTTGACGGCATTTACCCTGCTGTACACGTCGCTCGGCATTGTGTGGTTCTGGCTACTGGCACGATACCTCAAGGAAGGTATCAACACCCACAAGAAAGTCGTTGAATACGATGTCAAAGCCACACCGGAACTTGTGTACTAGGAGGAAGTTACCATGACACTTTTAATGATTATTTGGTTTATCCTCATCGTCGTTCTTTGGATTGGTTACGTTGCCCTAGAAGGCTTCGGTTTCGGTGTAGGTATGCTCTTGAAACCCTTTGCCAAGAACGAACGTGAACGCCGGGCGTTAATCAACTCGATTGGCCCGCACTGGGACGGAAACGAAGTATGGTTGCTCACCGCCGGTGGCGCCACCTTCGCCGCCTTCCCCGAATGGTACGCCACCATGTTTTCGGGCATGTATATTGCTCTCGTTGCCGTTCTTCTGTGCCTCATCATTCGTATTTGCGCACTTGAATGGCGCAAAATGATTCGCACCGAAAAATGGCGCGGAACATGGGATATGCTTCACTGTGTTGTTTCGTGGGTTGTTACCATCCTCTTCGGTGTTGCCTTCGCAAACTTCGTTCAGGGCATGGCTATTGAAGTGGGCTCCTACGAATCCGGTAGCTTCGTAGCAGTTGCACCCGGTGAGGTTGTTTCATCACTTGCAACCAACCATCACTTCTTAACAGGTGGTTTCTTCTCCTTGCTCACTCCGTTCACTATTCTCGGTGGTCTCGTTGTGATGAGCCTATGCTTGAGCCACGGCGCACTGTGGATTTCCATTAAGGTTTCCGGAGATCTTCAGAAGCGAGCCATGGGACTCGCAAAGAAGACAACCCTTGTTTCCACCGGCCTGACAGCAGTCTGGGCACTGTGGGCATACTTCGTCTACTCCAACCAGGTATTTGCTATCATTCCGCTCGCCATCTGCGCAATCCTTCTCATTGCAACCGTCTACTTCACGTGGATGAACCGAGATGGGCTTGCCTTTGGTTTGCATTTCGCAGGTATCGCGTTTGCCGTCGCCACTATTTTCTCCATGATCTTCCCGTACGCGATGAGATCCTATATCGACGACGCATATTCACTCACTATCGAACAGGCAACCGCAACAGCACCCACACAGGGGATTATGCTTGTTGTCGCTATCGTCTTTGTTCCGATTGTTCTCGCATACACATTCTGGGCATACTACATGTTCCGCAAGCGCATCGACGTAGGCCAGATTCCCGAAGAACCCGTCGGACTCGAACCGCGAAAGATTCGCCAATTTGAAGTGAAATAACTCCGGAACGTGGTCGCATAGTCCAACTGTGCGGCCACGTTTTTGTTTCGTGTAGTATCAATCAATATCACCACATCCCCGTCGAACAGGAATGGAATGAAACCTCTCGATCCTCGCCTTATGAAATACGTAGGTGCAGCGCGTAAATACGTGATATTTCTGGGCGCCCTAGGGTTTTGCGAAACTGTTCTTGTTCTTGCCCAATGCCTCTTAATTGCCGGGAGCATCTCCCCCGTTATCGACGGATACGCCGAACTTTCGGATATGTCGTGGCGTATTGCCTGGCTCGGCATTGTTTTCGCGCTTCGCGCACTACTGCTCTACCTGCGGGAAGCCTACGGGCATAGAGCGGCTCTCACAACAATTGCGGACTTGCGCGCCCGCGTTGTACGCCACGCAGGGGACGTTGGAGAACGATGGCTCTCCCAAGGACATTCAAGCTCAACTGTCACTCTTGTAACTTCGGGTCTTGATGATTTAGAGCCATATTTCGTAAAATTTTTGCCCCAGCTCATCCTCACCTGCACGGTTATGCCGGTAGCGCTTATCGTCATTGTGTGGCTCGACTGGATTAGTGCATTAGCCATTGTTCTATGCATTCCCCTCGTGCCCCTCTTCATGATTCTTATTGGCAGGCTCACCCAAAACTTTGCTTCCGAACGCCTCGCCTCCATGCAACGCCTGGGACAGCAACTGCTCGACCTCCTCGCCGGACTCACCACCCTCAAAGCCGTAGGACGGGAAAAACACCCCGAAGGACGTGTCCAACACCTTGGAGATACCTACGCCGCAACCACGATGCAAACGCTGTATGTTGCTTTCCTTTCCGGAGCCGTCCTTGAGTTCCTCACCACCCTCTCAACAGCCCTTGTTGCGGTCGAAGTAGGCTTGCGTATGGTTGCCGGGCATATGGGGCTGTTCGTAGGGCTCACCATTATTATGCTTACCCCGGAAGTTTTTAAACCCTTACGCGATGTTGGAACCCAATTTCATGCTTCGTCTAACGGCGTGGCGGCAACTGATCAAGCGTTCGACATCCTCGAAACGCCACTTCCCGTTGTTGATGGCCAAGAACCATGCCCCGATCTTTCTTTAAGCACCATTCACATTAATAACCTCAGCGTATATGCGCCGGGCCGTGAAACAATCGCCCCAGCCAAGCTCACAGCAACTCTCCGCCCCGGTGAGATTACTGTGCTTCGTGGCCCTTCAGGTTCAGGAAAAACGACGACGACAAATGTTCTCATGCGTTTCCTCGACCCCGACGAAGGGAATATTACGATAGGGGACGTTCCTCTCTCCGCTATTTCGCGCGAAAGTCTATGGAACAACATCACGTGGGTACCCCAACGTCCCGTTCTTATTCCAGGTACCGTCGCCGAAAATATTGGTGGAATTGTCGATGAGAAAACGCGTGAAGCTGCACGACTTGCCGGATTTGATTCTGTTATCGAAACACTTCCCCAAGGCTGGAATACCATGATAGGCCAAGGTGGTGTTGGCTTGTCCGTTGGGCAAAGGCAGCGCCTTGCGCTCACACGTGCACTCATCAGCGAACGTCCCGTTATCCTTCTTGACGAACCTTCCGCGCATCTTGACGCAAGAAGTGAGGAACACGTCGTCGAATCTGTGCAAAAATTACGCGAATCGGGACGTACCGTCATCGTTATCGCGCACAGGCAAGCCCTCATAGGGGTGGCGGATAACATTGTGGACGTTTACGCATCAACACAATCTCTCGCAGACAGCGTCGCACAAAACACAAACGGAACGGAATTTGAAACAAGAACAGAAACCCGAAACGGAAACCAAACCAGAACAGAAAGAGAAACGAAATTAGCCACACCACAAGTAGGCACGGTACAAGTTTCACCCCAACCACAGGGCACCGTTATGAGCGAAGTCAAGGAAGGAGAGGGCAAGTGAGTGTTTTCCCCGCAGATGAGCGACGCGCCATTAGACGAATCCTTCCCCTTCTCAAGGTCAAAACCGGCGGTTTTATCGGTTCGGTAGCGGCCGGGGCGAGCGGACTTATTTCCTCGGTGTGCCTGGCGGCCGTTTCTGCCTGGCTTATTACTCGCGCCTCCCAAATGCCACCCGTTCTAGTTTTGGGAGTTGCTACAACCGCGGTGCGTTTCTTCGGTGTATCCAAGGCTGTATTACGTTACGTGAACCGCATTTTTAGCCATCGCGTTACGCTCTACGGCATGTCGCACCTGCGTTCCCACGTTTATTCAACGCTTGCGCAGTCCCCCACAGACGTTATTACCTCTATACGACGAGGGGATTTGCTTGCCCGCACCGGGCGAGATGTTGATTCTGTTGGCGACCTTATTGTCAAGGCTCTTCAACCGGCATGCGTGGCTGTTGTTGTGTGTATTACTTCCTGCCTGATTGTAGGGATTCTTTCGCCCGCCATCGGTGTTGTCTTGTTCTTATGCCTTCTTCTTTCCGGCGTTGTGGCTCCCTACTTTGCTATGCGAGGTGGGCGACGTGCCGAAGAATCCCAGGTCAGAGATCGCAGTGAAATTTCTTCCCAGGCGCTCACCCTTCTCGATTCGGCTACCGAACTTCGTGTGTCTGGGCGTCTAACGGACATAGAAATAATTCAGCGAAAAACAGAAGAACGCATTTTCACCCACCGCGACGGCGCTGCTCGCCCCCAGGCTTTAGCTGTGGCCATCGATACGATTGCTATGGGGATTGTGGTGGTGTGCGCCATCATTATTGGAAGCCAACAGTTGGCTGCGGGCACGCTTTCACAAACCGCTTTGGCTGTTTGTGTTCTTACTCCACTGGCGGCTTTTGAAGCAACAATGGGGCTTGGAGAATCGGCTATCCAGCTGGTTACTTCCGCAAAAGCCGCTCAGCGCATCCTCGAACTGCTCGATAAAGCAGAACAGCACGACACTCAGAACGTGGTTACCCACCAACCTAGCGACTCTTCGGCTAACGACTCCCCGCGTACCGACCCTTCACACAGTGATTCTTCGGGTAGCGTTTCTTCGGGCACCGACTCTTCACTTACCGCCCCTTCACACAGTGATTCTTCGGGTACCGATTCCTCATCCGAGCCCTCCCCGCGTAGCAGCAAAACACCTGAGGGATTGATTATTGACCGCGCTGTACTGGGGTGGCCAGGTCATCCCGATATTTCCGAGCCTCTCTCCTTTACCATTCCTCCTTCCACATCCCTAGGTATCGTTGGCCCCTCCGGCATCGGAAAATCAACACTGTTGTTCACGCTCGCTGGAATGCTACCCGCTCACCAGGGAACTGTTCGTTACAACGGACGAGACATAGCAACGATTCCCAGGGAAGAAGTCAGCGAATTTCTCATTCTCACGGCAGAAGACGCACATATTTTTGAAACAACTGTCCTCGAAAATCTTCGTGTCGCAAACCCCCACGTCACCGAACGCGAAGCCGTTATCCTTCTCCACAAAACCGGTTTAGGATCATGGCTGGCAGAGCTTCCCGACGGCGTTCACACCATGCTCGGCGAGGATGCTGCAACAATTTCCGGTGGAGAACGCCGTCGTCTCCTTCTGGCACGCGCACTCGCATCCGGCGCCCAATATCTTCTTCTCGACGAACCAGGTGAACACCTCGACCCAAAAACTGCCGATCTTCTCATTCGCGATTTGCTCCGAGCCGGAAAAGATCCTATAGATCCACGAACCATTATCGTCGTAACACATCGAATATCACCACTTGACGAAGCGGATAATGTTATCGTGTTAGAGAAAAACGATAACAATATAACTTACGTCAAGGATTACGGAACCCACGAGAACATTCTTCGTCGTAACACCGAATATGCATGGTCAATCCATCAGGAAAACGCATGACACAACCCGATACTTCTCTACTACAATCTGCCCTCACTATCACAACACGGATGGACCGGGCGGGCATTCTCCACAACCTCGCCGAAACAAGTATCCAAGTAACCGGCGCTCCCATCGCCCATGTAGGTGTACTCGACGGTTTAGGGCACATCACGAATATTTTGACCTTCGGTGACAACGCTGGACTGCCTGAAATAGATGAAAAGGCGTTGCGGAATTTTCTGGAAACCATTTCGATTACAGACACCGAAGTAAGAAAACTGAGCCCTACGGACGCACTTTTTCTCGAACCGTTGAGCTCTCCAGACAAAATAGTGCAGACCGAGGAACAAGATAACGAAACAGAGGGCCCAGCAGAGCACTCAACGAACGATATACCTCACAACGTAACGCACAAAACGGAAGAAAACACCGCAGCCGCAACGGACAACCTAGGTGACGCAGAGTTTTCGTCGTTCAACAACGCTCCATTCCTCATATCGGATATCCATACGAAACAACGCAGTATTGCGCGACTCATGCTCGTGGGAAAGGAAACCTACTCACACGAAGATGAACAAGCTGTGAGGCTTCTTACCCAAGCGTCGGCCACCGCCCTGGAAAATGCTGCTCTCTACTTCGAATCCATTTCGCGTGCCCGATGGATTACGGCATCACGCAGTATTACCACCGCCCTCTTGGAAGGTTCCGACGAAGAAGATGCACTCCAGCTTATTGCGGACACGATGCGACGAGTTTCCCAATCTGATATTGCTCTCATTATTTTGCCCTCAGTTGGGGATAATTGGATTTGCGAGTTCACCTCGGGAAAGGATTCGCACAAGTTTGTGGGTTTGGAGTTCCCTCCAAATTCACGCGCACGCGAAGCTGCAAACGCCGCCATGGGGCGTGTTCTCGAAGATTTCGCTTCCGCAACTCTTTTAGATGATGCACGTGTCAAGAACTTCGGGCCGGTACTTTTCGTGCCCATGGTTAATAAAGGCAAATCTCAGGGGCTGATTATGCTGGTACGCAACCGCTATTCGAAAGAATTTGATTTAACAGATCTTTCCATGGCAGAAAATGTGGCAACCCAGGCTGTTTTGGCACTTGAACTCGCCTCATCTCGCCAGTTACAAACACGTGCGCTTCAACTCGAAGATCGTTCTCGTATTTCGCGAGATTTGCACGATTTTGCGATCCAAAAACTCTTTGCTTCAGGCTTGAAACTTTCAACCTTGCGTGATGATTTATCTGCAAAGCACCCAGATCCTCTCGTCATGAAAACTCTCGATGAAGCACTTTCTTCTATTGACGATTCCGTGGGGCAAATTCGAAGCATTATTTACTCCCTACGTGATCCGAAAGCTACCGTTCCAATCGCCCAACGCGTCACCCGTGAAGTGTCCAGCATAACTGGCCAGTTAGGGTTCACTGCGCATCTCAACCTGGAATTTATGGGAGAGAAAATCGACGAACGCGCCGGTACCGAGGTTGACGACGTTATTGGTTCCGATCTTTCCGACGATATTGTGGCTGTCATTCGTGAAGGGCTCACGAACGCTGCGAAGTATGCTAACGCAACAGAAATGTTTGTCAGTGTGGTGATTACGCCGGGCCATGTCAAGGTAACAGTAAAAGATAATGGAGTGGGGATGCACAATGTGAAAAGGCGGAGCGGACTGTCAAACTTAGCTGCGCGCGCACGGCGTTCACACGGGCATTTCACGGCTCACTCCATAGAACCGAGTGGAACTCAGCTCACCTGGGAAGCTAATTTCCGTTAGGGTTACCGGGAAACTTCAATAGGTTTACTCAACCGACGCGTTGATTTCCACCGGCGCTGTTATTGAAATACCCCAACCACAACTTAATCGATAAACCGCCAGCATCTTGTTTCATTACAACCAGCTCCTTGGGTGCCGGGTAGCTCCTATCCGTTAGGGTTACTGATGGCGCCAGCCTGTTGCACGTTGCGCCGCAACCCATGCGGCAGCTTGAGTTCTGCGCTGTAATCCCATTTTGCTTAAGAGAGAAGTAATATGATTTTTCACGGTTTTTTCTGCCACGCCCAGGCGTTCACCGATTTCGCGGTTCGATAATCCGTCGCCGATAAGGTCGAGAACTCGTCGTTCTGAGGGTGTAAGGTTCGCGGTTGGCTCATTATTGTCAATGCGGTGGCGATCAACAACTTTTTCGTCGAGAAGAATTCTGCCTTCCGCCACTGCGCGAATATTATCTGTAATTTCGGCGCCACGTACGGATTTCACAAGGTATGCTTTTGCCTGCGCAGCCAGGGATTCAGCGAGGGCTTCATCATCAAGATAAGAGGTGAGAACAATACATTTGGTATCCGGTGTAACATCGTGGAATTGGTTAATAATATCGATGCCGGTTCCATCGGGAAGTCTTAAATCAATAAGTGCAACATCTGGGCGGACAAGTTCTCCACGCCTCACGGCTTCTTTAACGCTTGCGGCCTCAGCAACAACTTCTAAATCGGAACAGCGATCGACTACTTCGACAATTCCGCGACGCACGACTTCGTGATCATCCACAATCATAACCCTAATGGACTCGGACATCGTTGCTTCTCCCTTGATGATATACGAACGGCTTCATCACAATTATAATTTGGTTTCGCCGATAAAGTAATCGTTAAGACGATAATACACACAAGAATTATTTTTTTGTCATCTTCTCATCTTCACAGCGCCCCGCAAGCATTCGGTATGAGGCCTCAGCCGCCTTGTGGCGCGCATTTTTTTGGCTTGATCCCTCGCCTTTCCCCCAGGCCTCCCCTCCCAAGAATGCCTGTGCCGTAAAAACTCGCGCATGATCTGGGCCGGTTGATGTTATCGTGCACTCCATGGTTCCCTCATAACCATGTTTGCGAGCAAGCTCTTCAAAACTTGTCTGCCAATCAAGGTTTGGCCCAAGCAGGGACGCATCCTTAATTTTTTGATCGAGAAGGTCACTAACGACTTCCCTCGTCGTCTCCATACCGTTTTCAAGATATGTTGCAGCAATTAACGCTTCCACGGTGTCGGAAAGGATTGAATCTTTTTCACGCCCTCCGGAGCGTTCTTCACCGCGCCCTAAACGGATTTCTTTACCTAGGTTAATGGCATGGGCAACATCCGCGAGGGCTTTTTCGGATACCGCGTATGTTTTCATGCGAGACATGTCGCCTTCGCTGGCGTCTGGATATTCGCGGAAGACTTTTTCGGCAATAATGAGACCCAAAATTGAATCGCCCAGGAATTCCAGGCGCTCATTATGTGGTTCGTCGTGTTCATAGGCGAAGCTTCTATGGGTGAGGGCGCGACGAAGAAGTGGCCGTGAAATCGGAGCTCCCCAGGCGAGAAGTAACTCATGCGATGACACTATTTGCCTTCCTCTGCACGCAAAACCGCTTCTAAAGCATCCAAAGCATCGGATTTGATGGCGGGAAGTTCATGAGAATGATCCTCCGGCAAATCTTCCCACCGTTCGCCACATTCGGAGCACAAGCCCCGGCAATTCGGGGTACACAGTGGACGGAAGGGTAAATTCAGCACGATCGCGTCGCGGAAAAGTGGCTCTAAATCGATGGAATCTTTGACGATTTCGGGGTAATCTTTCACGTCGTCGCCCTCTTCAAGAAGGGCAATTTTGCGTTCCGGGTAGAAAATAAGTTCCGAAATCTCTTCTTCGCGATGTTCGTTAATGTCGACGAGACAGCGCCCACACAGCCCAACAACATCAACTCCCACCGTTCCGGTTACGTACACGCCTTCCGAAACTGAGGTGATATCAAGGGACGCCACCATGGGGCTTCCTTCAGGAACCCCAATCATTTCTAGGCTTACATTTTCGGGGGTCGCGTAGGTTTCGTCGACATGAAGAACGCTTCCTTCTTGCCGGGGTAAATCAACAAGGGACTGAATGAATGAATTGAGGAGTTGCACTAGGCCTCCTGGCCTCCTTCGCGCATGGTAGCGCTTGGTTGAGCTTGTGAATTATTTGCCGTACTGCGCTGGGCAAGAACATTACGGCCCTTATAGACCTGCGCGAGAGCCTGGTCGATGTCCTGATTGACGCGTTGAACAATATCTTCGAGATTCTGGCCAACGCTCACAAGATTATCTTGAAGGCGTGCAAGGGACTGGTCGGAATACCTGTTGGCGCCTTCTTGGAGCTTTTGGGCTTTAGCTTTGGCTTCATCGACAATGCGTTGTGCCTGGGATCGGGCCGCCACAGTAATCGCGTCATCGGAAACGAGGCGCGCAGCCTGGTTTCGTGCCTCTGAAAGAATCTGTTCTGCTTCGGAACGTGCTTCATGCACAATCTTATTGCCGTGTTCTTGCGCATTCTCGATAAGCTGGGTTGCCTGTGCGCGCCCCTTGGTTCTCACGCCTTCCACGTCAGCGAGCACGGAATCTGCCTGAACAACTTGCTCGGGCACTGCATCACGCGCCGCCTTCAACAAATCCAACACTTCCGACCTATTAATCATCACGGACGCGGACATGGGAATCGCCCGTCCGTTATTCACAATGTCAATAAGTTCATCGAGAATCTCGACGACGGAATCTCCTTGGAACTGTTCGCTCATGCCATTACCTCCTTGAGAGCCCGAGCAACTGCTGCGGGGACGAAACTTGTGACATCCCCGCCGTAGCGGGCAACATCTTTAACAAGACTTGAGGAAATATGCCCCTTGGCGGGGTTCCCCAGAACAAAAACGGTTTCAATATTTGAAATTTCGCGGTTCATTAGCGCCATGGGGTATTCCGCATCCAAATCCACGGCGCTTCTCAAACCTTTAACAATCGCCCGGGCGTTAATTTTCCGCGCATAATCCACGAGCAAGCCATCCACACTTTCCACTGTAACATTTGACAGATGCTCAACTTCATCACGAATGAATCTGACGCGTTGTTCGGGAGTAAACAGTGCATTCTTCATCGTATTATGTGCAACTACAACAATGATGTTGTCAAAGAGTGTTGATGCACGCTCGAAAATATCGAGATGCCCGAAAGTTACAGGATCAAAAGAACCTGGACATATAGCTAGTGTCATATATTAACCTTAGTTCGCTACTTTTTTATCCCGGTGCAGGCGCGCACTACTCCTTATATTGTTCCACAACACGGCGTACTTCGGTAATCACGTCCGTGTATTTTTCGACGATATAGTCTCCTCTTGTGTATCTTCCACATCCGCCCCCGCTTGCGCGCTCCACACCCGGGTATCTCCGTAGGTTCGCTCATCGTCCAAATTCCACCCGCGAGGCCACACGGGCTGCGGGCTTCGCACATCACGTTCCACAATAATCATTGCATCGCTAGCTATATGCCCAATCAACCCTTCCAATAACGCATTAAGATGCTCGTTTTCGTAGTTATAAGGAGGATCAATAAACACCACATCATAAATGTATTGGGATTCCTCTTTCACAAAATTATATGCCTTAGCGTTAAAAATATGGATCTCAACATCACGCCCATCAACGCTATCTTGCACAACTCGCGCATTATCCCTCAATAATTTCACCGCGCCGGCACTCACATCCACAAGGGTTGCTAACCGTGCTCCCCTGCTCACGGCCTCAAATGCAAGCGCCCCGCTTCCAGCAAATAAATCGAGAACCGCTCCCCCCTCAATAAAACCGCGAGCGCACAGTCGCGAAAAGATTGCTTCGCGTACTTTTTCTGATGTTGGGCGGGTTTTAGTGGCTGGGACTTTAAGTTTGCGTCCTTTCGCACTTCCGGCGACGATACGTGTCATTTATGCCCTTTCCATGTAGTGTTGCGTTTGCGTTTCTATGGTGGTGAGTGCGTCACGTAGCGCGGTGTGCACCATGAGTTGTGGATCTTGTTCGATGAGTTTGCGCGCCGCATTTCGTGCTGTTTCAATAATGGTGGCGTCTTTTGCAACAGAAAGGAAACGTAGGCTTGATTGTTTACCTGCCTGGTGTGCGCCCAGCACGTCTCCTTCCCTACGTAGTTCCATATCTGCTTCAGCGAGTTTGAATCCGTCGCTTATTTCGGTGAATGTTTGTACGCGTTCGTATGCTGTGCTGCCGGGTTCGGCTTGGGTGACGGCGAGGCAGATTCCTGGTTTGGTTCCGCGCCCGATGCGTCCGCGTAGCTGGTGGAGTTGGGCAAGTCCGAATCGTTCTGCGTTCATAATAATCATCATGGTTGCCTCTTTTACATCCACCCCAACTTCAATCACGGTTGTTGAGATGAGGAGGGGTGAGTGGCCGGATTCAAAATTGTCCATGATTTGAGTTTTTTTCTCGGCGCTAAGTCTGCCGTGCATCATGGCAATGTTTATTCCATTGAGTTGCGGGAGGCGTGTGAGAATAGCGTACATTTCTTCAACGTTTGTGATGTGGGGTTGTGTACTGTCGTTTGTGTCCGTGTATGAGTTCGTGTTTATGTTGAGTTGTGTTTGTTGTGGCAGGTGCGGGTTTATGCTCGGGTTTGCTTCTTGTAACAGGTGCGGGTTAAAGATCTGGCCTTCCGCTCTATTTGAGTGCTCGCTACGTGTACCAGTGGGGTTGATATTGTTCCTCCCGGTGGTGTCTTGTTCGCTCCCGTCGTCGTACATTGCATTGATTCTCGGGACAACAACATAAACGCGCCCACCCTTATCGATCTCTTCTCGTGCACGTTGCCACACGCGCGCCATCCACGCACTGTTATTTTCGGGGACAAGAGTGGTTGAGATGCTTTGGCGTCCTGTGGGCAGTTGCGTGAGCGAGGATATATCGAGGTCTCCGAATACGCTCATGGCTATGGTTCGCGGGATTGGTGTTGCCGTCATGGCGAGTGTATGTATGCCGTGCCCTAATCCGGCGCGTTGTTCCACCCCGAATCGGTGCTGTTCGTCGATCACTGCAAGCCCGAGGAAGGGAATACTGACGGTGTCGGAAAGAAGCGCATGTGTTCCGACGATAATACCGACTTCACCGGAGGCGATATGAGCGAGGGTTGCCCGGCGCTGCGTGGCGCTTAAGGATCCGGTGAGCAGAGTAATGCGGGTTGAATGAGCATTGGTGCCAACATTTGTTGCGCCAAGGTCGCTATTTGGGGCTGTGACCTTATGGTTCATTGCATCCTCGCCACCGCCACTATTTCGATACGTATCTACACCCGTGCCGGTGGAACCTCCGTTGGGGAGCACTCGTGGTAAGGACGTGTCGTAGAGAAGATTACCCAGTAGTTTTCGAATCGTGTGGTAGTGTTGAAACGCGAGCACTTCGGTTGGTGCCAGAAGCACAGCTTGCCCGCCGTTATCCACAACCTGAAGCATGGCGCGCAAGGCAACAATTGTTTTCCCGCTCCCCACGTCCCCTTGGAGCAGGCGTTGCATAGGGTATGTTCGCGAAAGATCCTGGCTGATTTCCTCACCAACACGCTGTTGGCCCTCGGTGAGGGTGTAGGGAAGCTGGGAATCAAACTTTTCTAATAATGCATCGTTGCGCTTGGGATAGGCCTGGGTATGAAGTTGTCGCGTTTGCGCAGCTGATTGAGCAAGGGCAGTTTGGAAAATAAACGCTTCTTCGTGTTTCATGCGCAGGTAGGCGTTATACCATGTTGCATCGCTGTTAGGGCGGTGTAGTTCTTGGATTGCTTCATACAGCGGGGGCAAATTGTTGGATGTGAGGTAGGTTTGCGGAAGAGGGTCGGGGAAATCTTCTGGTTTCGTTGTCGTTAAAAGGGTTTCTATTGTTTGCGCAATTTTCCACGACGGAAGTTTCGCACTTGCGTGATATATCGGTATGGGACGCGATACTGCTTCCACATCCACGCCCTGTGCTTCGTCGATCAGTTCATAATCCGGGTGCGTAAGCTGCAGAGTTCCACGGTAAAGACTCACGGTTCCTGAGAAAAGCGCCAGCGTTCCGTTGCTTAACCGGTTGTGGTGGTATGTGAGGGGGCGCCTAGTTTTTGCGAAAAATGTGAGGTCCAGGTCCTGGGTTCCATCGGTGATGGTGATGGTGAGAATAAATCCGTTGCGGGCATTCATGGGGCGTAGCGTTGAGGATAGAACACGCCCGACGACGGTAACATCTGCTCCCGGAAGTGCGTGTGCCACCGGCATGAGTTCGCCACGGTGAGCAAGCCTGAAAGGGAGGTGATAGAGGAGATCTCTTACAGTTTCAATGCCGAGGGCCACGAATCGCGGGGCGGTGCGTTTGCCGAGAATACGTGAGAGAGGGGTGCTTAATGCGTCCCAACTGTCGGAAACGACGGCAGTTTTCTCCATGTTTTCCCTCTATATAGTGCCCTTAATAGGGCGTGCTGATAGCCTTGATATACAAACGTTGAAACGTCACGTTACGAACATAATATCTTGAGTGCCTTGGAAAGTGCGGTATGCCACGCCACACATGGTGGTACGACGCAAGCAAAACCGTTATACTAGTTGAGTTGTAATTTTTCGTTGAGCCTTTGTGGCTCCGAATCGTCGATTTAAGGAGATAACCGTGGCCTCTGTTTGTGACGTCTGCGGCAAGCACCCGGGCTTCGGGAAGAGTGTTTCACACTCCCATGTGCGCACCAATCGTCGTTGGAATCCGAATATCCAGCGCGTTCGCGCTCTCGTGAAAGGTGCTCCGAAGCGCCTTAATGTGTGCACCTCTTGCCTGAAGGCAGGTAAGGTTCAGCGCGCAGCCTAAATTAAGCTTGCATGGATGGCCGGTTACCGAAAGGTGCCGGCCATTTTTATGCCCACTGACGCCTCAATCGAACTCGCCGCCAACAAACCCGCCATAATCCGCGCGCACCACTGATGCTTCATCAATAATGAGGGTGTCCAGTTCTTTAATTGTTTTGCGAAAACGTCCAGGATAAAATCTACCGGAGCGAACCCCTTCCAGATTCCCCCGGCGGGAAGGAAAAAAGCCGGTGGATAGTGTACCCGTCCACATTTAACGCAGCAACACCTGTTGGCGTAGCAACAATTGCTTTGTGCGAAGTGTTGTTAAGTGGCGATAACTCGGCCTTCGCTCGCACTTTATCGCGAAAAATGATCCCAGCCAGAATTTCCAAGATAAGCAGGAATATCTTTACCGTCGAGCGTCACGCGCCCGCCTTCCCATTTATCACGAACGGTGCCGATACGTTTAAAACCTTGTGGCAAGAGCGGAGTGTGCAAACCCCACGCCTTTTCTTCATGTCTGCGTAGGGTTGCGAGGAACCCATGATCTTCTCCCCCGCCTAACACCGTACGATATGCCCAATCAAGGCAATCATGCATGCCTAGTTGAGGGGCTACAACCATAACGGCGCGAAAGTTTTCTTCTAATTTCAACGTATCTATATCCAACCACATATGCGACGCCTTTGCCATTCTCCGTGCATCACGAAGAAGGCCATCAGATACGTCCATTAAAGCCCCCAATGATCCAGCCCTCACAGCATTCAATACGGCACTAACAGGCGGCCATGGGCGAAGGAAATTTTCCATAAAAACATCGTGCGCACTTTTCACATAATTGCGTGCCACATTGCATCGAGAACGAGGTTGACGCACAGAACGTGAAGGCGTAAACCCGCGCCTGAGCAACTCGTAGCCAGTAGCGGCGTGCCCAATATTACCCGCGTGTATAAGCGCCTCTCCCGGCCGTGCCCCGCTACGCAGACGTGGCGCGCGCCCTTCCATATCCCCGAGAACAGTTACGCCAAGGACGACGGCTTTGCCTCCCACCAGATCTCCGCCGTCGATCCCGCAACCGCAACTACGGGTAGCCTGCGCCATGCCTCGGGCACAATCCTCCACCCACGCCAATGGCAAATCTCCCGGTAATTCCATGGACACAACAAGCGTGGAAGGGCGCGCACCCATCGCGACAGCGTCGGCAATGTTTTGCATGGCAGCTCGCCAGCCAACATCTGCCCCGGTACTCCAGTCGCGACGAAAATGCACGCCCTCCACAAGCATGTCTGTTGAGACCGCCACCTGATTTACCTCAAGAACCGCGCAATCATCCCCGCTTTTCACCGTCGCATGAGGGGAAACGGGAAGGAGGGGAACAATGCGCGAGAGGATTTCATCTTCGGAAACGTCCCGAATAAGTACAGGTGTCAGTGCCATAAGTTAAGTGTATCGAAGCCTACGTTTTTTGAAGGAAAAGCGTTACCGCGCAGGCGCGGGACGTTCCGCTGAATAAACCGCATAATAACTCACATCAGCGAGTGTCCGTACGCAAAGCAAAAACGTTAACTGGCGCCAGTAAACGTTAACTCCTTGCGCACATGCAATAATTTTTAACGCAAACCAACTCCGCGTTCCAATGCCAAGGAAATCAATTCGGTTATGAGTTCACGGTAAGGAATTCCTGTTTTATCCCACAAAATCGGGTACATGGAGACGCTTGTAAATCCTGGAACTGTATTGTGTTCGTTAACGTAAATCTCGCGGTTTTCTGTGTAAAAGAAATCGGCGCGCGTCATGCCTTCACAATCAAAAGCCTCAAAAAGTTGCGCGGCCATTCTCCGCATCGTATCGCTATCTTCTTCAGGGATAACTGCGGGAATGGACATGTAGAAACCATCGGTGTCCTTGTATTTTGTGTCGTAATCATACCATTGGGCTTCTAGGACGATTTCGCCTAGAACCGAGGTACGTGGCGCATCGAGCCCATGCCCGCCAAGCACCGCGCATTCGAGCTCTCGGCCTTTAATCCCCTGCTCAATAATCACTTTCGGATCGACCTTGTGAGCCACTTCAACAGCTTCCACAAGTGCTTCCGAGCCTGCCACCCGCGAAATCCCAAGCGAAGAACCGGCACGCGCGGGCTTCACGTACACAGGGTAGGTAAGTTTTTCTTCAACTTCGGCAAGCACTTCCTCACGTCTGCGCGCCCACGAGCGGGTATCTGCCACAACATAGGGGGCGACGGGCAAGCCCGCAGACTCCAACACAATTTTCATGAAATGTTTATCCATACCGGCTGCAGAAGCGAAAACCCCGCACCCGACATAGGGAATACCCATCATTTCCAGGGCGCCTTGAAGCGTCCCATCCTCACCGAAGGAGCCGTGAACGAGCGGGAATGCAACATCAATATGCCCAAGTGGCGTCGTTGTTCCGTCGTCGTGAAGAATATGGAAACCGGGGTTTGGCCCACATTCCAAGGAAATCTTGTTATCGGAAACGGTAACCTCGTGTTTTTCGACGTCGTCGGGATCTGTTTTCCCTAAAACCCACGTTCCGTCCTGCGCAATAGCAATCGGAACAACCTCGTATGCGTTACTGTCAATAGCGCGCATAACGGATGCAGCCGTCAAACAAGAAATTGAGTGTTCTCCGGAGATTCCGCCGTAAATCAGTGCGACGCGTTTTTTCACGATGTGCCTTTCAGCTTTCACAATATACATACCTAGAGTACTACGGTGAGGTTGCAAATCGGAGGCGCCCCACCGTATGTTGTTACACGGCGCACCTGGATTCGCGAGTTGCGACGGTGCGTGTCCTTAGAGGTAACGCGCAACTTGAGCGCAACGGGGGTGCAACTTGAGCGCAACGGGGGTGCAATTCTCACATCGACGTACAGCGCGGGTGAAGTTGCCACTTCATGATGGTGCCGGAAAATAAAGGTGCCTCTTATTAATAATGAGCAACTACACCAACAATTCCAAGCAACAACGTAGCGAAACTACGAAATAACGGTGACGTCAGATCCGAGCAACAACGTACCGAAACTACGAAATAACGGTGACATCCGATCCGAGCGCGTTGAGCTTCTCCAAGAAAAATTCGTACCCTCGGTCAATAATATCCACACCGGAAACCGTAGATGTTCCCTGCGCTGCAAGTGTCGCAATGAGATGCGAGAACCCACCACGCAAATCAGGAACATTAATATCCGCCGCGTGTAAGGGGGTAGGCCCTTGAATAACCGCACTGTGGTAGAAATTGCGTTGCCCAAATCGGCATTCGTGCCCGCCCAAACATTCACGATACGTCTGAATATTCGCACCCATCTCGCGCAAAGCATCTGTGAAGCCGAAGCGGTTTTCGTACACTGTTTCGTGAACAATGCTCATACCTTCAGCCTGTGTTAGGGCGACGACGATGGGTTGCTGCCAGTCCGTCATAATGCCGGGATGGACATCTGTTTCAAAGGAGACGGATTGGAGTGTGTCGCCAGGGTGCCAGAAGCGAATGCCGTCGTCGCGAACCTCAAATTTTCCACCGATTTTGCGGAAGAGGTTGAGGAAACTCATCATGGACTGTTGTTCTGCACCACGCACGAAAATATCGCCTTTTGTGGCGAGCGCGGCGGCCGCCCAGGAACCGGCTTCAATACGGTCCGGGAGTGCCGTGTGGGAGTAACCGTGAAGTTTTTCTACACCTTCGACGCGGATAACGCGGTCGGTATCCACAGAAATAATGGCGCCCATTTTTTGCAAAATTGCCACGAGATCCATAATCTCGGGTTCGACGGCAGCGTTGGATAGTTCAGTAATCCCGTCTGCCATAACGGCGGTGAGCAGGGTCTGTTCTGTGGCACCAACGGAAGGGTAAGGCAGGCGAACCGGACGTGCCTTCAAGCCCTTAGGCGCAACCAGGTGCATACCGGCTGTTTCCTGGATGCGTTTCGCCCCAAAATCTTCGAGCACCGCCAAATGGAAATTCACGGGGCGCGAACCAATGTGGCAACCCCCAAGATCCGGGATGAAGGCCTCACCTAAATTGTGCAGAAGCGGGCCTGCGAAAAGAATCGGAATACGGGAGGATCCGGCAAGCGTGTTGACTTCATGTGGATTGCGCGGAAGATGAATATCCCCCGGCGTAATCGTCACCGTACCATCTTCAGGCTTGTATTCCACCTCAACCCCATGTAAACGGAGCAAATCCGAGACAACATCAACGTCCCTAATTTGCGGTACGTTACGCAACACGGATGTTTCTTTCGTGAGGAGCGCGGCAACCATTGCTTTAGATACAAGATTTTTTGCACCGCGTACGGTGATCTCCCCCGTCAACGGAATTCCTCCGCGAACGGAAAGCTGAGAAACCATCATTTTCCCTTCTTTGCCCTGTAGGCTTCAAACACGTTTCAACACGTTTACCGGTTTCAAACAATTGTTTCTAGTATAGTCTGAAACTACGTGAACTACTGTATTATTTCGTGGCATTCATCCTAGTTAATCGGCACATCCCCTCCGGGAATCCTAGTCAATCGGCACATCCCCTCCGGGAATCCGCGCCGACCTCACCGGAACATTCGGCAAATGCCTTTGCGGAAGCGATGTGGGTTTAAAAGATGGCCGATTTTTTTCGTACTCTTCAATAAGGTCAATATCGCGCAACGTTAGGGCAATATCATCGAGTCCCTCCATTAAACGCCAGCGCGTGTAATCGTCGATATCAAACCCACATACGAATTCGGCACATGTCACCAGTTTGTTTTCAAGGTCGACGGTAACCTGCGTCCCAGGCTCACTTTCCAAAATTTTCCAGATTTGCTCGGCATCAGCATCTGTTATAACGCCCGCAACAAGTCCCTGTTTTCCCATGTTTCCCTGGAAAATATCAGCGAAACGGGGCGACAATACCGCTTTGAACCCGTAATCGCGCAACGCCCACACCGCGTGTTCGCGTGACGATCCTGTCCCGAAATCGCGTCCGGCTACGAGGATGGAGCCGTGCTTATAGGGATCTTGGTTGAGGACGAAGCCCGGGTCCCGTCGTCGTTCCTCAAAAAGGGCGTCCTCATAGCCACTTTTTGTAATACGTTTGAGGTAACGGGCGGGCAGGATTTGGTCGGTGTCCACCGCGCTTTCACGAAACGGAACCCCAATTCCGGTGTGTTTTCTAAACTTTTCCACGATTTTCTTTCTTTTCTCTACACGGTATGTTCGATGCACGTAACCATGTGGCCAACCACGCAACCGGCTATACAAGTAAGCATGTAGCCAAATACGCAATCAACCACGCACGTAACCACGCAACCAACTATGCGACGGAGGCCAAATCTGAGGGGTGCGAAATGTGCCCCGTTACCGCAGTAGCCGCAGCAACAAGGGGGGAAACGAGATGTGTGCGCCCCCCCGGCCCTTGCCGACCGCGGAAATTTCGGTTCGACGTAGACGCGCACCTCTCCCCCGGCGTGAGCTGATCCGGGTTCATCCCCAGGCACATGGAGCAACCCGCGTTACGCCACTGCGCCCCAAATTCTTCAAAAATTTTGTCCAACCCTTCAGCCTCGGCCTGGAGGCGCACACGCGCGGATGCCGGCACAATCATCACCGTCAAATTTTTCGCCTTATGCCGCCCTTTCCACACCTGGGCAACAGAACGCAAATCTTCGATACGTCCGTTCGTGCACGAACCAATAAAAACGGTATCCACGGGGATGTCGCGAATTTTTGTCCCCGGTTCGAGCGCCATATATTCGAGCGCTTCCTCGGCGGCCTGCCGTTTGAGCGGATCGGCAATCTCCTCCGGGTACGGAACTATGGATGAAATCGGCACGCCCTGGCCGGGGTTGGTTCCCCAGGTCACTATGGGTTCGAGTTCGTTAGCGTCAAGATCTACGACGGTATCGAACACCGCATCGTCGTCGGTATATAAGGTTTTCCAATAGTCGACGGCGTCCTGCCAATCCTTGCCCTGTGGCGCGTGGGGGCGTCCTTTCACGTAGTTAAATGTTGTTTCATCCGGCGCAATCATGCCGGCACGCGCGCCTGCTTCGATGGACATATTACATATCGTCATGCGGGCTTCCATGGAGAATGTGCGAATCGCTTCTCCGCGGTATTCGATAATGTGCCCCTGGGCGCCGTTGGTACCGATTTTTGCAATAATGGCGAGAATAATGTCTTTTGACGTTGTTCCGGGTTTGGGTGTGCCGTGAACGTTGATTGCCATAGTTTTGAAAGGTGCGAGGGAAAGTGTTTGGGTTGCCATCACGTGTTCAACTTCGGATGTTCCGATGCCGATACCGATGGATCCGAAGGCGCCATGCGTGGAGGTATGCGAATCTCCACAGACGATTGTCATTCCCGGTTGCGTGAGCCCCATTTGCGGGCCGACCGCATGAACAATTCCCTGATCTGCGTTGCCCAGTGAATAGATGGGAACCCCAAATTCTTCAACGTTTGTGCGTAGGGCGCTGACCTGTTTGCGTGATGTTGGTTCGACGATGGGCAGGTCGATATTGTAGGTGGGGACGTTGTGATCTTCTGTTGCGACTGTCATTTCGGGGTGTCGCAATTTTCTGCCGGCCATTCGCAGGCCGTCGAAGGCTTGCGGGCTGGTGACTTCGTGAATCATGTGGAGATCGATGTAGAGGAGATCGGGTGCACCATCTTTTCCTTTTTTCACGACGTGTGCATCCCACACTTTTTCGGCCAGTGTTTTACCCATTTTTTCCTCCTCTTCTCTTTCTCGGCGTTGACCCTCGTCATTCGGGCAATATGCTTTTATTTAGTGTTATCGGTGGTGACTTTTTCGAACAAAATTACTGGTTCGTTAAAAGAATGCCAATAAAACTGTTATTATTCCAGAAAAATACACACAACATAATTGTGATATGCGAGTCTTTTTCCCGCGTCGCCGTCTCACATGTTATTCCGACTACAGAGACTAGCATCTCAATGGATGAGATGGAATAATCGTTTTCATGAGTTCCAATCCGTTGACGAATACAAGCGATACCGACCCGGGTAGCGGGGTCGGCGTTCTCGATAAGGCCGCAGCTGTCCTCGATGCCTTGGAAAGTGGACCCCAAACATTAGCGCAACTAGTTACAAATACGCATCTTGCCAGGCCCACTGCTCATCGCCTCGCTGTAGCCCTCGAATATCATCGTTACGTCGGCAGAGACATGCAGGGCCGTTTCGTTCTCGGTCCGCGCCTTGCAGAGCTTTCTTCTGCTGCCGGAGAAGATCGTCTTTTAGCGGCGGCAAATCCCGTCCTCATTGCCCTTCGTGATCATACTGGGGAATCTGCCCAGCTTTTCCGTCGCCAAGGAGACCACCGCGTGTGCGTTGCTAGCGCAGAGCGCACTATGGGTTTGCGTGATTCCATCCCTGTTGGCGCCGTTCTTTCTATGAAAGCCGGAAGTGCCGCGCAAGTCTTGTTGGCGTGGGAGGAACCGGACCAGCTTCATCGTGGCCTTCACGGTGCGTCTTTCACCGCAACAAATCTTTCCGCTGTACGACGACGCGGTTGGGCGCAATCTGTCGGTGAACGCGAAACCGGCGTCGCCTCTATCTCTGCACCCGTACGTGGCGCTTCAGGGCGCGTTATTGCGGCGGTTTCTATTTCTGGGCCACTGGAACGCATTGGACGCCAGCCCGGACGCACACATTCCGGCGCGGTTGTTGCCGCCGCTCAGCGCCTCACTGATGTTCTGCAAAACACTGTTGACGTGGACTAAATACCCGCAGATATTCTTCTAGGGTTTGTTCGCACACAACATCCCAGTTTTCTTGCGGGTTTGTGGTGGCGTTGGTGTTCGCAATACGCTCTCGCAAAGGCCTATTGACGACGAGATATGCGAGTTTGCGCGCAAAATCGTCGTCGTTATTCGCTTCTGAGAGCAACCCGTTAAATTCGTTGTCAATAAAATCATCGGCGCCCGTTCCTTGCGGGCTGACGATAGGCAATCCGGCCGCGCGAGCCTCCAACGTGGCAATCCCGAAAGCTTCTCGCGTGGACAGCGAAGCGTAAATATCAGCATTTTCGTACGCGCGGGCAAGCTCTTCGCGTGTCTTTTTCCCGGGAAGCTCCACCCAGAAGTAGTTTTTCACCGCAAGATATCTTTCCAAAACACCCTTGAGACAACCGTCCCCAAAAATGGTGAGCCGCACATCCGCTCCCGTCCACTCACGAACAGTTGCCACCGCATCAATCAAGGCGCGCACCCGCTTACGAGGCGCGAGGCGGCGGGCGCTCACAACAGTAAGTTTGGAAGCGCGCGTGGCCTCCCCCGAGCCTTTTTCATCCGCTACGGGATTCAAATTGTTGTACGACGATGTGCTCGAAACCGCCCTCTCCCCTGACTTTTCTAAACGTTTTCTAGCGATACCGCGCCAAAAGTCTACGCTAACTCCGTCGTGAATAACGGTGATGTGCGGAGAATCGGTGACGTAGGCGACCTCGCTTCGCGCGCGCGAGGCAACAATATTATGGCGAATACCGGAACGTAAAATTGTGCGTAGGGGTGTGAGCGCGTATTGCCATGGTTCAAGCACACAATGCCAGCTCATAACCGCAGGTAAAGAATATTCGTGGCAAACCATTGCCGCTTGCCATGCAAAAGGTGAAACGAGCCCCGTATGAATATGAACAACATCCGCGCCGGATAGGCTCGCGAGGAGTTGGCGCCGTGCCACCGGAGTGACGGGAGTTCTTCCTAAAAACCGCGACGTGACGCGCTGGACACGAAGTCCTCCAACATAATCCGGGTAGGTTCCTGTGCGAGATCCGGTTGCTGAGGGCGTTGCCGTCACAATAATCAGGTCGTGTCCGCGCGCTTGTAGCTGCAGGGCAAGATCGCGCACCTGCGATTCAATACCGCCAACATTCGGTGCGAAACTATCTGTGACCATCGCAATTTTCATATCTCATTTCACCACATTTACATCATTTATTATGTAATTTCAGTCTGTTTACACACACCCCGCGCATTTCGACGTCAAATCTGGTAGCCAGGATGTTCCGCCTAAAAGTTCACGCCGTGCATTTGATGCTGAACTACATCCATCATATGCCCTCGTACCTAACCTTGGAGATACGCCACATTGATGCATGCCTTATATGTTGGGTGGCACTTCACAAACTGCATGCTTGAGGCGTTGCTCATGGCGTGGGCTAAACGGGGAGGAAGCACGTAAAATAGACCCCATGAGCATTCGACCGATTGTTATTACAGGAGATCCTGTCCTGCACAACCCCACCGAACCGATTACGGTTTTCGACGATAACCTTGCCAAACTCGTCGAGGATATGTACGACACATGCGAGGCAGCCCCCGGAGTGGGTCTGGCTGGTCCGCAAATTGGCATCAATAAATCAATTTTTGTGTGGATGTACAAAGATCAAAACGAGGCTCCCGAACGCGGTGTTGCCATTAACCCGACCTTATGGATTGAACCCATCGATCCGTGCGAAGAAGCATGGGAAGAAGGGTGCCTTTCATTCCCGGGTGAACAATATCCGTTAAAGCGTTCACCGCGCGCCATTTTGCAGGCAGTAAATGAAAAGAACGAGCCGTTTGAAATTCATGCAACGGGTTGGTTTGCCCGCATTTTGCAACACGAATTCGATCACCTCACCGGGCATCTGTATGTTGATCGCTTAGAACCTCGCGAAGCCGCACTCGCAAAAGCGACAAAACGCAAAAACGGATGGGGGAAGAAAGGCAATACGTGGATGCCTGGGGTGGATAACCTCGAAGGCTAAAACTCGTTTTCATACCGTCTGAACGATGTACCAAATTATGGGGGCAAGTTCTAACTGTGGGTTGGCTAAGAGGCTTGTCTTAGCCAACCCACAGTTTTACCCTCTGGAATATGCGCCACAGACGGTACTTAATCCTCTACGAACTGCATGAAATTAATCGCACATCGGTTGCGCGAACTTAATCACGCACAGGAAGCACGAGTTTAATCACGCACGGGACGCACTAACTTAATCCTCTACAGGCTGCACGAGCTTAATCACAGAAGAATCGTCTTGTGCCGCCTGGCCACGGGACAGCCCCTGGAGGTAGAGCTGTTCGGTAGCCGAGGCCACGGGAACCGCCATGCCGGCAACTTTCGCTGCGCTCGTCACAATCCCCATGTCTTTCACAAAAATATCGAGACGGGAGCGTACTTCAGCTTCTTCACCGTTGTATGCCTGGATTGCGCGCGGACCTCGGTCTCCCAGCATGAAGGAAGCTGCCGCCCCGCCCATTAACGCTTCCAGCGCTTTCGTTTGATCAAGGCCAAGCTGCCCTGCAAGCGCCAAGGCTTCACCCGCAGCAGCAATATGGACGCCACACAGGAGCTGGTTCACGGTTTTCATTGCCTGGCCTTTACCGGGTTCGTTTCCCACATGAACAAGAGTTGAGGCGAGCTGGTTGAGGACGGGAAGGGCCGCGTCGAACACTTCTTGGTAGGCTCCAACGGTAACGAGCAGATCGCCTTTTCCGGCCCGCACAGGACCTCCCGAAATCGGGGCGTCAATAACCTCAATCCCGGATTCTTCCTTGAGTTTTTTCGCTACTTCAACAACCGGCGCAATGCCGATAGTGGAGGTAATGATTAGCCCAGCACCCTCCTTCATAGAATGTGCAATCCCCGCATCGCCATACAACAAGTTTTCCAACTGTTGCTGATTTCGTACCGCCACAAGGGTGTAATCTGTTCCTTCGACGGCATCCCGGGAACTGTCTTTAATAGTAACTCCGGCTTCGCGCGCCAAATCGCATCGCGCCTGCGCAATATCGAATGCCGTAACCTCAAATTTTTCGGCAAGGCATGTTGCCATAGGCAACCCCATTGCGCCCAATCCAATAACTGAAACTTTCATAATGTATCCTTTCGTTATGTGCGTTGTGCAACGCACCTTATGCGCGGGTGAGTTTTTCGGCGACCTCTGCCAGCGAAGTCTCGTCCCCAACATTTCCTGCGAAAACAATATAGGGAATTCCTTGTGCCGGACCATCTTGCCCTGACCAGAGCGATACAATTCCGGGTAGCATCGGCCCGATAACCGTGGCATGTCGGATAGAAAGCCCTTTCGTCGCCACATCGGATGATGTGATTCCTCCTTTGGCAATCACGAATTTCGGTGGGCGCCGTTCAAGTATTTTTTGAACAATTTCGACGACGGCCGAGGAAATTTTTCTCGATATGCTTAGGGATTCTTCCCCGTCTTTGCCTTTAATCACTGTACGGGAAGTCGCAATCACAACGTTTTTTCACCGAGCGAGTGGACAGCGGTTGTCACGAGATCTTCGATATGGGCTTCTCGTGTTGCATCGTCAATGACTTTTGCTGCTTCTATTTCAAGTTCAACGAGGTCTGCGTGGGAGCGGAGATAGTTGAGTTGGCGAGTGGTAATATCCACGTGGCTTCCTACCATTATCAGCCCGTGTGGTGCTAGTCCGTCTGCACGACGGGCCTGGCTAATTCGTGCTTCGTCAAGTGGCGGAGTAATATCTTGTCCGATGCGTGCGCGAACAAAAGGCGGGCCGACCCGGTAAATAAAGCGTTTCCCGGCCGATTCTGCCCTAATGAGTGCGAGCGAGAGGAGGCGTAGGTCTTCTTCTGTCACGATATCGACGGATACGCATTGCCTATTGTGTGTGCCTTCAAGGATTTTCACTGCTTCTTCTGTTGAAGAACGGAGGGTGTCGAGGGTAATGCGGGCGACGTTACCTGCCGGCACCTCTCCCCCAGTTTTTTCTTCCACCCAGTCGGGGATAGAGGACGATGTGTACCCGAAGGTGTTATCGCGGGAGTATTCTGATTCGCCAACGGGAATAAATCCGTCCTGCACGGATCCTGCGTAGTGGACAGTGCGCACTGTAATGCGCCCGGCGTCCCCGAAAGCTGGAACAATAATAATTCCGTCCACTGCTTTGTGTCCGGCGCGTTCAATACTATCTGCAATGGTGTTCGGTTCTAGTGGGAAAGCCCGCGAAGTGTGGAATCTGAGCGGGATACGAAAGAAATATTCGCTTCGTCTGCAGCGGCGAGGGCGTTAGAGACTACCTCTTCGTTGACCCGTTTTGGCTTCATCGGGGTGCAGTGAACGCGAGTTTGTCATCACGTACACCGCGCTCATTCCTGTTGAAAATGCCCACCGAAAATCCGCTTCGTCCCAGTGCGTGAGGACGGGAAGGTTTGATACGGATTGTGTTCCGGTGGGATCATCATCAAGGACGACGAAAATAATGTTGTCTCCGTCTTTTTCACGGGCTATACGCACATCTTCTGCGTTGACGTGAACGTCGTTTGGTAGCCCGTTTAATAGTGTGTCTAGGGCGATCGTCATTAGCACTCCTTCGTGTTCAGATTGTGACGCACATCTATTCTACCTGACGTTCGCTATTCCCCAGTTCACCGTTCTTACCGGGTTGAATATATGATTGCAGGTGCGAACCCGTTCCATCTGGGTTGCTTCCATAAGCGGTGCCGCACTGGTCGCATGGATGATGGTGGGTGGCCAAGTAGGTGGTGAATCCATTTGGTTGAATTTACCACCCACTTATTTTATTGAGAATGTCCTAATGATTAGGTCATCTAATACGAAGGATTAGTCTTTTTTGCGACCTTGAATGTTGACCAACACACCGGTTGCAATCAGCAATGTAGCCAAACCAATCATTGCCGGCAAATACTCGCCCATGGAATAACCAGAGGCAACGAGCTTAGCCTTACCAGGCTTAGTCGGCTTTGGTTTATCCGGGGTTGGTGTTGGTTTGTCCGGGGTTGGTGTTGGCTTATCCGGAGTCGGGGGCGGTGTTGGTTTGTCCGGGGTTGGTGTTGGCTTATCCGGAGTCGGGGGCGGTGTTGGGTTTAACGTGTTAGTCACCGTGTAAGCAAAGGAATCAGACGTATCCGTATCCTCTGATACCGCTACTGTGTACCCCGGGTCGGGATCCAGTTCCTTAACCGTGTAAGTTACAGCAACCTTACCAGCGGCCTCCGCCGGATCTGCAGAACCGAACTTCGGAAGATCCTTCCAGTTGTAGGTCCAGTTATTATCGGCGCTCAATGATTGCTCAGCAATCTGCTTGTCGCCTTCAAACAGACCGACCTTCACACTCTTAGGACGCTTCGAAGAATCAGCTTCGTCGCCCTTCCATTCCTTGGTGATAGAAATATTCACTTTTGGATAATTTACAGGCTTTTCTCCGAATTGAACGTTTCCGTTAGTTCCAATACCTGCACCACGTGGGGCTTTGTTACCCGTAATAAACACTTTGGCGTTCTCGCGAGCAACCTTCTTGCCCTGTTCTCCGGGAACGGACTTTAATGTCAAGTTGTCTTCGGATTCAATAATTCCACCACGATATGTAGCTTCACGTTCCTGGGCGTTCATGGCGTCATAACGTTTAACATCAGGATCGGGGTGTCCAAGATCGTAAGCGCTTCCGTTTCCTTGGGTAAGCCCTCCATCGTTGTACCATGTAGTCAGCCAGTTACCGAGCATCATATTGCTCAAATATAGCTTTGTTTCGTACTGTTTTTTGACGGAAGCAACGTCGGCACCTGTTTGGTCTGCAGTGTTATCGAAGATAGCGCCACCGTTCTTAATAGAACTGAGCGCCTCTCCCGTGGGGCAAAGCCAGATTCCGCCACCCATAATGGATGCGTGGTTCCCGGTAACAAGAGCGTTGTCTATCTTCACGGTGTAGGGAATGGTTCCGATATAGATTCCGCCTCCCTGTTCTTCTGCAACATTATCTTTAATTGCACCGCCTGTGATCTTCACGTTGTCGGAAGCAACATAGATACCTCCACCGACAGCTCCATGTGGTCCATTAGTAAAAAGACGCGCTGTGTTGCCTGAGATTTCACCACCTGTCATGGTGAATCCTTCACCTTTAATCTTTTCTTTGTAAGCAGGGAATCCTGCAAGGTATTTGTTGTAAGCATCCTTATCTTCGTCTTTATCCGGTTGCGATAAGGCGAAACTATCAAAAATCGCTACGCCTCCACCTGAAGGAGCTTCATTACCTATAATCTTTGCATTTCCACCCATAGAAAGACTTGCTACCTTACCGGGGTTAGTCAGGAGAAATACCCCACCACCAAAAAGGAGTGCTTTATTATTAGAAATAACGCCACCGGTAAAGTCCATATGAGCATGCCCAGCACCGTTACTCTGCCCTGAATAACCTATAAGAACACCACCCGCAAAGCCAGCATTGTTATTCGTAATGGAGCCACCATCCATGGTAAAACGGCTTTCACCTTGGGGAATCACCCACACAGGTGCGTTGATGTGTTTGTCTACATCCTTACTTTCTAAAACTCGATCAGCGTTAACTAAATCAACAGAAGTTCCGTCTTCTCGTTCTAAAAGACTGTTATCGGAAATTTTTGCATTCCCGGTTAGGCGGAAGTGTGCACCGTTAGTCACGGTAACAACCGCGGTACCAACAGTTCTGACCTGGTGATTATGCGAAATATTTCCACCGCTCATAGTGAATTTCGCATTTGCGCCATCAACGGAAACGACTGAGTTATAGTTGTCGGTTTGAAACCAACCAGGACCTGTATATGTGTTTACAATGGAACCGGCTTCCATGGTGAATGTTCCGTGAACCTTAATAACAAAAGAAGAACTACCATTTTCTGATCCGTCAATTGCCAGGTTCTTCCCCTTGAGGTTAAAGGTTGTCCCTTCGGACACCTCAATAACAGGGATTGAAGTAGAAGTAATCCCGGAATATGTTATTTTGCGCGCCGTCCCATCATCGGTGAAGGACACTGTTTTCCCTGCAGGAATCTTAAGGGAACTTGTTAATTTCACATCACCTGTGAACCTGATGGTGATGTCCGCTGGCGCCGACGCGTTCGACAACGCCTCACGGAGTTGTGTTTCGTTCGCGACGTCAACCGGCGTTGCTTCCGCGTGGGCGGAAATAGGCGCTATAAAAACGGTTGCTAGAAGCATCCCACATATTACCGCTATACGCCTAATAAGCGACGAATGTTTCTTATGTTTATGTATTATCATGAGGTCACCTTTGTTGAGTTTTACCTGCGCATCTACGCCCGTTCTTCGAGACATAAGTCCACAAGCAGTGAGTAAAGGAAGAAATAGTGAAAGCCAATTATGTACTATAACATATAGGAAGAAAAATGTTTGTTCCGGGGCTTTTTTCAGAATACGGAAAGATAAAAATGTTGTAACTGCATCATGCGACGCTAAAAGCCCTATTTCGCGCGGATTATAAGATAAATTTCTATATACGACGATAAAGCGCGCTATGGGAAATGTTGCTTTTTCACAAAAATAGCCGGGTTGAACCCGGCTATTTATTGTACCCCGTACGGGATTTGAACCCGTGTTACCGCCGTGAGAGGGCGACGTCCTAGGCCGCTAGACGAACGGGGCAAGTGGTGGCGCTTGTGGCGCCTCCGCTGGGGTACTAGGACTCGAACCTAGAATGGATGAACCAGAATCACCTGTGTTGCCAATTACACCATACCCCAAAGGGGTGTTGTCTTAATTCGCTAAGCGAGTCAAGACGACAAGAAAAAAGTCTACTTGAGACACGCATTCTTTTCAAATTTTTTGCCTGTGTCACGCCTCACCCAGCACATGATTTAACGTCCCATCTAACAATCCACCTAAAACCACACCCCACTGCTCGCCAAACCCCCTCGCCAACGTCCCACCTAACACATCACCGAATACTCATCCAACAGCTTGCACGCATCACGCCCAGCCCTCGTCGCCAATCCACACCACGCTCCCCGGCGTAAAGCCCACGCACATTGTCCAGGCACCCTGGGGAAGAACTGCACAATGAAGTTTTTTACTGGAGCCCGAACTCCGTTCGTCGTCGAAAATATGAGGCGGTGGGAGCGATATCGGAACAAACAATGTCTCCAGCGCTCCGGCGACACTCATATACACTCCACCAACAAACTCCCCTAGCCTCTCCCAGTCAAGTGTGTAGAACACACCCGGATCATAACCTTCGGGCACCCACGTAGGCCCGACTGCAACACGCAACGGGTAGGCTTCAACAAGCCGTGCCCATTGTTGGGCGCTACGAATCGAAATCACCAATTTTCGCTGAGCATTACACCCGATAGGTCCGTGCTTCAAAGACGTGAGCGGATAATCGCCGGCGTCGTCGCCGAAAAAAGACCATGTACAGGTGCGCTGGTGAACCGGTGTTCCCTTGAACTGTTCACCGACGTCAAAGGAAACGTAACTTGCTGAAAGCTCCCCTTGCGATAGAACTTCCCAGGAACTATCCCTCAAGATTCTTTCACCGTTACGTTGCTGCACATACCCGTGTGTGGCGACGGCTGGTTGATGGTAGAAGAGGTCAAGATTTTCGATATCCATGCTCCACCAGGCGGGCATGGCGTGGCTGGCAAGGCGTGCCAGCTCTTCGCGTTGCGTATCGTTAAGGAGTGCGTCGAGAGCGCATTCTTCTTCCCAGTTCCCGCTGAATCCGAACTGGACGGAGAACTGTGAAAGAGCACAGTTTGCCAAAGCGGTGCGGTAGGCGCCGTCTACTGTGGAATTATTTAGCCACTGACGCATTATTTTTATGGTTAAGGCGTAGCGTTCACGGGCATATTCTTCGCGGGTTCGAACAGCATCCGGTTCCCAACCGGTGAGTGAACCAATGAATGCGCCGACCTCATTCATGGAAGTGGCGCCAGATCCAATGCGCGCATCGTGCGGAAAGAAACGACTTGCTATGCTGGATATGGTGGAATTGAACGTTGAAAAAGACTCATTCCACAAGATGTTCGGCGCGCGAGTTGGATCATGAATTGGCGCTGGATACGATTCGTAGCTTCCATCCGTCATGCATTGTTTGTCGAGAGCTAGGACGGGATTCGCCTCCACAAGTTGCGCTAGCGTGTAGAGCCAGACACGCTGATATAGTGCCGGTGCTGGTTGGTTACGTTGCGTCACGGTTCGCTTCCTTGCGTTCTCCCAATGTACGACGAAATGGTTGCGTTGCGTCATTGCACGCTTTTACGTTACATATTTTCACGACGAATCACCGCCGCATTACATATGGAACGCTCCTTTACGGTATGCGCATACATGACGACGAACACTGTCGTTTAATGACACGACACACGTTCTGGAAGTGTATGAATATGCAATGCATTTCTTCCAATATATCATTAATTATTTTTCGTGGCACGTCGGTTGGGAAATTAAGAAAACCGGGCAACCCAACCCCAGACCCCGGCTTTCCACAACAAGTAAATTCTCAAGCACCCCAACAATATCCAGCACCCCAGCAGCGCCCAGCACGAAAAACCCTCGAGCCCTGCCTAAAGATCAGCCTTCCAGCTGTTCAAGGAGCTGCTCAACTCGCGCAATCGCTTCATTCTTCCCAAGAATCGCTATGGAATCCACAACAGGAATGGACACATTAGTGCCCGTCATCGCCACAAAGAGTGGCCCATACGCCAAACGTGGCTTAATCCCTAGTTCTTCGACAAGCTTGCCGTCCAGCGAAGCCTTCACATTCTCAACCGTGAAGTCCCCCTCAATACCGTTAAATGCCTCCACAGCACCACGCAGAGCATCGGGCGCGCTATCACGTAACTTCTTCACAGCCTTCTCGTTATACTCAATATCTGCCTTATCAACGAAAAGGAAGCCGAGCAAATCACGAGCCTCACCCAACACCTGCATACGTGTTTGAGCCAAAGGAGCAGCCTGGCTCAATACACGTTTTTCGTCGTCGGACAAATCTTCAAATGTTCCAGCCGAAAGTACATCGTTGAGGAACGGAACAAGGCGTCGCGTATAGTCCTCAACGTCAAGCATACGAATATGGTCGGCATTAATCGCCAAACACTTCTTCTCATCAAAACGTGCCGGATTCGGGTTCACATGATGAATATCGAAATGTTCCACGAGCTCCTGCGGGGTGAAAACATCACGGTCGGCCGATAAACTCCACCCAAGAAGCGCCAAATAGTTAATCAGCCCTTCCGGCAACATGCCGCGCTGCTTATGCAACAACAGATTCGATTCAGGATCACGCTTGGAGAGCTTCTTATTCCCCTCACCCATCACATACGGCAAATGCCCGAAACGCGGAGTCCACTTCGCAATACCCAGCTCCTCCAAGGCACGATACAGCACGATCTGACGTGGCGTGGAAGAAAGCAAATCCTCCCCGCGCAGAACATCCGTGATTTCCGTCAAAGCATCATCAATAGGATTCGTGAGCGTATAAAGCGGATCGCCATTAGCGCGCATAATCACGTAATCAGGCACGCTACCCGCCTTAAACGTCACCTCACCACGCACAAGATCCGTGAAGGTAATATCCTCATCCGGCATGCGCATACGCAATACGGGTTCACGCCCCTCGGCACGGTATGCTGCCTTTTGCTCTTCGGTTAAATCTCGGTCAAAACCGTCGTAACCTAGTTTTTCATTACGTCCAGCTGCGCGATGACGCGCCTGAACTTCCTCCGGCGTCGAAAAAGATTCGTAAGCGTAACCGCCCTCAACGAGCTTTTTCGCAACCTCAACATAAATATGTTTACGTTGGGACTGGCGGTACGGCCCATGCGGGCCACCAACCTCAACACCTTCATCCCAATCCAAACCGAGCCAACGCAAAGAACCAATAATTTGCTGATAGCTTTCCTCGCTATCGCGCTCAGCATCGGTATCTTCGATTCGGAAAAGGAACGTACCTCCAACGTGGCGAGCATACGCCCAGTTGAACAAACAGGTGCGAACCATACCAACATGAGGGGTTCCCGTAGGGGACGGACAAAAACGTACGCGGATATCAGAACCGCTTGCAGATGTGTTAGCCATGATGAAATAAGAATACTCTAGATACATGGATTATGGATTCGACTCTCGCACAATTGCCCAGCTTCAGTTAGAAGGTTCACGAAAATGGACAGCTTTTCCAGGCTCGATATGCATGTGGGTTGCGGAAATGGATTTGGGGATAGCCCCGGAAATTCGTGATTATCTCATTGCAGAAGCGCGCCGAGGCACCCTCGGTTACCTTCCTCCGCAAGAAGCCACCGAAATTGTGGAAGCAACCGCCACGTGGCTGTCTCAATTCGGCGAAAAGCCTGAACCGAAACGCATGCATCTTATCCCGGAAGTTTTGGCGGGTTTGCGCGTGGCAATCGATTACTTCACTCCCGCAGGCGCCCCGGTTATTGTCCCGACCCCCGCATACATGCCTTTCCTCACAATCCCGGGTGAAAACGGCCACGAGGTTCGCGAAATCCCCAGTATTTTTGACGCTTCCCGCTGGGAAATGGATTTCGAGGCCATCGAAGCCACCCTGGAACCTGGCGCCCTCTTCATTCTCTGCAACCCGCACAACCCCACCGGACGTTGTTTCTCACGTGAGGAACTGACGCGCCTGAGCGACATCATCGACCGCGCAGGCGCTCGCGTTTTCGAGGACGGTATCCACGCACCGCTTATTTTGGACGGCACCTATATCCCTTACGGCACCTTAAATGACGCCACACGCACACACACGGTTTCCGCGGTTGCCGCCTCAAAGGGTTGGAACATCCCCGGGCTCAAATGTGCGCAGCTGATTTTCCATAACGACGACGACGCTACGCGCTTCGAGCCTCATACCCATGCAATCTGCGCGGCGACCTCCACAGTAGGCGCACGCGCTGCACGTGTCGCGTTTGAGGAGGCTGGTGCCTGGCGTACCGCTGCGGGCGCCTATTTGGCCGAAAATATGCGTATTCTTGAGGAGCGTGTTGCCGGGTGGGACGGCGCGCGTGTTGCTCACGCCGAGGGTACATATATTGCGTTTATTGATTTTTCCGGTACAACATTCATGAAGGAAGCTCTTGCGGAAGATCCTCATGCGAATGCAGCGAAGATTATTTTGGAGCGTGCAGGGGTTGCGTTAACAACCGGCACCGCGTGTGGCGCAGAATATGGGGCATGGGCGCGCCTTATTGCCGCCACCCCGCGCGCTGTTCTTCACACCGCCCTCGACGCCATCGAAACGCTCATGTAACCACTATTGCGCCCCAAAGTGGAATAGCCGAACACTCAAGGGATTCCAAGCCGAACACTCAAGAGATCCCAGGCAATTAGTGTTAGATTTTAAAACTTACGCTTAAACACTGTGGGCTGTAGATGCTGTTGAATGATAGCATCTACAGCCCACACGACTATTTATTTTCTAGGCTTTCATGACGGGGTTTCGCAAGGTTCCGATACCGTCGATATTGCACTCGACCTCGTCGCCAGGCTTGAGCACAGGTTGGGTGGCGAATGTTCCCAACAAAACCATATCTCCTGGAAGCAACGTACAAAGATGCGATGCCACAGAAATGCTTTCCGCAATGCTGATTGGATAGTCCGCAACTTTTGCCGTAGCAACCTCTTCCCCATTCACGCGGGTTGTTAACGTAAAGTCGCTCGGATCCGTATCAGTCACGATGTGGGGGCCAACCGGTAACCACGTATCGTATAGTTTGTGGGCGCCGTTGAAGGTGTCACGTCCCGTTACATCATTAACGACGGTGTACCCAAAAACTGCTTGCATTGCGCGTTCTACGGGAACATCCTTCACAAGGCGGCCGATAACAACCGCGAGTTCACACTCCGGGTGTACCCCACCCTTCGCCCATTCGGGAATAAGAATAGGATCATTTGGGCCACACACGGCAGTATTGGGTTTCACGAAATACAGAACATCTTCCGGGCGCGTTCCCGGCGCGGTTGCTTGAGCAAAACCTAGGGCTTTGGACCGCGGAATCATAGGCGATAATAGAACGGTATCCTGAACGGGAATTCGTTGCCCCGTTGGAGTCATTCCCGCAAACAGAGGATCATCTTTTAACACAATGTAATCATCGGCGGCTTCATCAAGAACCGCATAGCGTGGCCCTTGTTCTAAACTTAAACGCGCAATTTTCATATCACCAAGCATACCTGGGATTGTTAAAAACAGCCGTTCGCCCTCGTAAATATTTCATTATGCATAAAAGGTAAAGACAAAAATACATTTTCGACTAAACTACATGTATAACCCCAATCACAGGTGACAGTGAGGACGCAATGAAAAAGCACCGGGATGGTTCCATTTCAGTTAAACCAGTTATTTCACCCAAGCCCTATCACACGATACGATGGTTGCTCGAAGAACGCATGGCAAAAGATTCTGGCGCCCCCGCTGTTCATCTGCAACGCGCACTCAGCGGAGAATGGCACGCCCTCACTATTGAAGAATTTGTTGCCGACGTGTACCGCATGGCGCGCGCGTTAGCGGGGCTAGGCTTCAAACATGGCGATCGCATAGGCATTTTGGCATCCACATCCTACCAGTGGTTGCTTCTGGATTGCGCCGCCTTGCATATCGGTGTTATCACTGTTCCCATTTATGAAACAAACAGCCGGCATCAAATCGACTGGATGGTGGAAGATTCCGGAATCCGCCAAATCTTTACAGACACCCGCGCGCACGCAACCATCACAGACTCCGTAACCGAAGGGCGCATCCCTCCCGCCATTGTGATGGAGGAAGGCTGGCGTGAAAAACTCGATATTGAGGGCGCAAAAGTAAGCGATAAAGAGTTGAAAGCCATGATGGAAGCCGTTGTTAGCGACGATATCGCAACCGTTATTTACACCTCGGGAACAACCGGGCGCCCCAAGGGTGTGCAGCTCACACAGGGGAACTTCGTTCACACCATCCTTGCCTCTCAGAAGGCGGAACCCGAAATCACCATGAACCCGAAAGGCAAGCTCCTTCTGTTCTTGCCTATGGCGCACGTTATGGGACGCATTGTTGCGTATATTGGGGTGACGTGTCGCATTTCCACAGGTTTCGTCGGGAATATGAAAAATTTGCTTTCTGATTTGGATAGTTTCAAACCCACGCTCCTTGTTGTTGTCCCACGTGTATTGGAGAAAATCTATAATGCGTCGGAGGCAAAAGCTGGTGCGGGATTCAAACGTAAAATTTTCCGTTGGGCAGCAGATATTGCTGTTCAAGATTCGCGAAAAACCTTCAAGGGCCCGTGGTTTATGATGAAACGCGCCTTTGCACGCAAAGCTGTTCATGCAAAAATTCGTGAAGCTATGGGCGGGCATATTGAGTTCGCGATTTCTGCGGGGGCACCGCTTGGAACACGCCTTGGGCATTTCTTCCGCGGGATTGGTTTAACGGTTGTGGAGGGTTACGGACTTACGGAAACAACCGGGCCGGCAGTGGCAACACGCGCCGCGAAACCTGTTCTGGGAACTGTTGGTATTCCCTTCCCCGGAATGTCCGTAAAAATTGCGTCCGACGGCGAAGTGCTGTTGAAGGGTCTCGGGCTATTCCCGGGATATCTCAACGACGAAAAGACAACCCGCGAAGCACTTCGAGATGGCTGGTTCCATACCGGGGATCTTGGGGAGCTAGACGCAAAGGGTAACCTCACGATAACCGGGCGCAAGAAGCATCTTATTGTGACGGCAGGTGGCAAGAATGTTTCGCCAGCGATTTTGGAAGATAAGCTCGCTTCGCATCCCCTGATTTCCCAGGTTGTTGTTGTCGGGGACCGTCGTCCTTTCGTGGGCGCGTTGATTACGCTCGATACGCAAATGTTGCCGAGCTGGTTGAAGAGCCACGGTGAAGAAAAAATGCCGGCAAGCGAGGCAATGAAGAACAAGGCGGTGCTAGATTCGCTCCAGCGGGCAATTGACCGCACAAACAAGCAGGTTTCCAGAGCCGAATCCATCCGCAAATTCGTTATTCTTCCCGGTGATTTCACCCAGGATAATGGACTATTGACTCCATCGCTGAAAGTTCGGCGCGATAAAGTTCTGCGCGAGTATCATGATGTGATTGACGAACTGTATGGTGGCCCCGAAGGTGAAGAAAAATTTGCGGATAAGAAACACCACAAGTAGCAGGTCCGGCACGCATTGCTTCACACCAGGCACATGTATGGTTGACGCCAGACACGCATATGCAAAACACCAGGCACACATGTATTAAGCGAGCATGTAACTGGTGCATATGTAGCAGGCTCGGCACGCATATGCTTACAGTCAAACATCACACATAACTACCGTCGAACAAAAATAGAAGGCTATAAGCACTAAGGTAATAACGTGACCCATTCACCCCAAGTTCTTGTAACTCAAGATTCTCGCGCTGTCACGGGAACAACTCGAACATACGCCGTGATTGGCGACCCAGCCAACCATTCCCTCTCCCCCGCCATGCATAACGCATCCTTCGCCACCTTAGGCATTGATGCGATTTACGTCGCGCATACGCTTCCTCCCGAACGGGTAAGCGCCGCGTTTTACGGGATGCGCGCAATGGGCTACCGGGGTTGCAACGTCACCATGCCCCACAAACGCGCAATCTTCGAGCTATGCGACGAGGTCAGTAATGCTTCACAGCTTATGGAGTCCGTAAACACCGTTATTTTTCGCGACGACGGAAGTACCTACGGCACAAATACGGACGGAACAGGAACTTTCGCTGCCGTCGAAGATACCGGGCACGCCGTTGGAGAAACCGTCACTGTTCTTGGAGCCGGCGGGGCATCGAGTGCGATCTACACCCAGGCCGCGCTGGGCGGAATTAAGGACATTCAAGTCTTTGCCCGGCAGGGAGTGAACTACAACCAAGCTCTTCAACGAATTGAGACTGTCAACAAGGCCCTGGGTGTAAATATTGCCCTTCACGATTTAGGTGATACTCAGGCTCTGGAACGACGCGTGCGCGAGTCAAGTTTTGTTGCTAATGCGACGAGTGTGGGCATGGAGCCCGATGCGGATCAGTGCCTCGTTGAGGAAGAGTGGCTCCATTCCGGGCAGGTTATTTTTGACGCCGTGTATTACCCGTTGGAAACGCTCCTGCTTCAGCGGGCGCGCAATGCGGGGGCGCAAACCGTGGGCGGACTGGATATGTTGTTGTGGCAGGGCGTCCACTCTGAGGAATACTGGCTTGAACGCAAGGATATCCCTGTGGATGCCATGCGCAAAGCTATGTATGCGCAAGCCTACGGCAAGCAATAAACCGTGAGTCGCGTAGCTCACGCTACTTACCCTACTCACGCAACTCAGGCGCGCAAGGTGGCTGCCCAGGCACAAGTGGCTCACCACGTCGCACCACACCGCGCAAACCCAGTCTCGCCACACCGCTACTGACTCTCACGCCACGCCTCGCCCACGCGCCAGTACACACGCGAACACCCGCTGCGCCTATTCCATGCCGGTGGATCCCGTAATGCGGCTGTGAATATTATGTGAGGCTTCCTGCATCCCTACAAACTCCACGGTTTTCCCGAGCTTTTCGTACTTGGTGGTAATCGCATCCAAGGCGCCAACCGTGGAAGTATCCCAAATATTTGTGTCGCTCATGTCGATACGAACGCGCGCAGGATCCTTCGAGTAGCTAAAGAACGTCGTCAAATCATTACTGGACGCGAAAAATAGTTGACCGTGAACGTGATAGTTGGCAACGTCGTCGCCCCCGTCGTCGATAATTTCGCGTTCAACTTCAAAAAGATGCGCAACGTTATGCACAAAAATCAACGAGGCAATAACAACACCCAAAATAACGCCCACGGCAAGATTATTCGTCACAACAACGGAAACCACCGTGGATACCATTACCACGTTGTAGGTGAAAGGAAGTTTTTTCAAGGTGTTCGGATGGATGGAATGCCAGTCGAAAGTACCTACGCACACCATAATCATGACGGCAACCAGGGCAGCCATCGGGATTTGACCAACGATTTCACCAAGGGAAAGTACGAGGATGAGAAGGGAGGCTCCACATGCGAAACTTGATAACCGAGTGCGCCCACCAGAAATTTTAACGTTAATCATGGTCTGCCCGATCATGGCGCAACCACCCATGCCGCCGAAGAATGCGGAAAGAACGTTGGCGAAACCTTGCCCGAGGCTCTCGCGGGTTTTATTTGAATGAGTATCCGTCATATCGTCAACGAGTTTTGCGGTGAGCAGTGTTTCCATGAGCCCCACAAGTGCCATTCCTAGGGCGTAGGGGGCAATAATTTTAAAGGTTTCAAAGGTTAAGGGCACTTGCGGAAGGAAAATTTCCGGCAGTGAGGTGGGAAGTTCACCGCGATCCTTAACGGTAGGAACTTGCACGTTCCAGAACATCGTAATGCCCGTTAACACAATGATGGCGATAAGGGGTGCGGGAACTGCTTTCGTCAGTTTAGGCCAAAAAATAATAATAATGATGCCGAGCGCGACCAACGGGTAAACCGCTGTTGGCACATGAATAAGTTCCGGTAGCTGGGCGGAGAAAATCAAAATCGCAAGCCCGTTAACAAACCCAACCATCACCGCTCGCGGAATAAACCGCATGAGTTTCGCAACGCCCATCCCGGCAAGAATGAGCTGGAAAACACCAGCCAGAATAATGGATGCGACGAAATAGTCTAGGCCATAATTTTTCATCAGGGGTGCAATAACGAGGGCTGTTGCCCCAGCTGCGCCGGTAATCATCGCCGGGCGCCCACCGATAATTGCAAGGCTTATCGCCAGGATGAAAGAACCGTAGAGGCCCATCTTAGGATCCACCCCCGCAATCACCGCGAAGGAAATTGCTTCAGGAATAAGGGCGAATGCTGTAACAAGCCCCGCAAGAATTTCGCGAATCATTATTCGCGGTTTCTTCACAATGGACAGTAGGGAGGGTTCTGCTTTGTAGTCATGTATTTGTTTTGTTTTCATTTTTTATATTACTCGGCACCTTAAAACCATAAAGGGCTACTTTAGCATACGAAGGAAATAAAAAGGCTCTTCGGATTTTGGTGGGGTGGGGGGGGTTTTTGGGGTTGTTGGGGTGGTGTTTTGGTGGTGTTGTGAGTGGGTGTGTTTGAGGGATTGGTTCCGTGTTTTCCATTAGAGGTGGTTTGCAGGGGTGTTGGTGTGTGTTTATAAGGATTCCCGTCATGTTTGGGTGTTAAAAGGGCAGGCTTGTGCCCGCCCTTACATTGCTTTGTGTGGCCGAGGGTATTTTTATTCAGGGAAAATGTTGTTAAGGATACGCCAGTTAGGTTTCCCCGCATATAAAAGAACACGAATTTTATAGTTCATGAAATTGGTAAACCCAAACCCTATACGTTTAATTCTTTTAATCAGATTATTGAAAGAC
>NZ_ATUY01000008.1 GCF_000420445.1 Actinotignum urinale DSM 15805 | reverse complement strand
CCAGGCCGAACAGCTCGGATCCTGCCTTGAGGGTGTGGGTCGTGTGTGGTGTGTGCGGGGTATAAAACAACCAAACAAGTAAACATATATATGTGTGTGTGGTTGTTTCCCGATTGTTTTGGGTGGTGGTCATAGTGGTAGGGTAACGCCCGATACCATTTCGAACTCGGAAGCTAAGACTACTAACGCTGATGGTACTGCACTCGGTAGGGTGTGGGAGAGTAAGTCACTGCCACCCATCAAAACTTAATACAGTGTGGGGAGTGTCCACGAAAACCAAACAACGGTTTATCGTCGACACTCCCCACACACATACCCACAACAAAACCTCACACAACACACGCACACACAAACCAACGGTTGTTATATCCCCCTACAACCCATAAAAACAAGGCTTCCGCCACATAACTCTTATACCCATGTCAACTGGTAGCCAACAAAGTTTATAATAGACAAAGCACATAAATAGATCGAAATTTTATTTGAGAGGAATTCATGTCAGATCGTCATACAGAAGATCAATCAAACAAGTCTCAAGGCTGGCGCTCAGCTTCGGGACAACGTGATTCTTCTCGAGGAGGGAAAAGCTCCTGGAATCGCTCTCAGCGTCGACACGACAATCACGGAACACAGGGACGCAAAAGCGGTGAACGTTTCTGGTCGAGAAACGATAACAGCGAGAAGCAAGAGCGAACATCCTCTCACCGTCATAACAACTCAGAATCCTACGATAGTGGCCGTCGTTACTCCCAAAGAGACAACAACGACCGTGGCGAAAAGCGCAACCGTCGTCAACAATGGGAAGATAAACCCAACTACCGTGGCAACAACGATCGCAACGCGGGATATGGCAAAGGACGAGGGCGTTACAATGGCGACGAACGTCCTGAAGGCGAATCCTATGGACGCGGATCATCATTCAAACGCGGACGCAACCAGGAAGATCGGGAGTTCTCCGCTCGAAGTTTTCGCCGAGGAGGGAACTCTGGGTTTACGCGCAATCGTTTCAATAATGAGGAACGAGGAGAATCGCGATTCGGCGGTCGAGAAAAAACTCGTCCTTCCGATCGATTTGAAGGAACGGAACGCTCACAACGTTTTGAGCGTCGAAATAGGCCACAACGATTTGAAAACAACGAAGATGAGGCCGGTAAGTTCTCGGGATCACAACGTTTTGCACGCGGGGAACGGGATGATAAATTCTCCCGCTCACGGCGCGACAACGAAACCCGAGGGGAAAGAAACAATAATCGTCGTAGAGATCCCTTTGTGCCTGAAAACGTCTCAGAAAAAGATCTCAACGCCACAGCATTACGGAAGCTCAAAACATTATCAAAAGAAAACTCGCAGCGAGTTGCGCGCCACCTCGTGTATGCGGGAGCTGTTTTGGACGAAAATCCAGAACTTGCATACGATCACGCAAAAGCGGCATACCGCCACGCAGCGCGAGTTGATATTGTGCGAGAAGCGCTCGGAATTACATCATATATGACCGGCCGTTACGCAGAAGCATTGCGCGAATTGCGCACATACCGACGCATGAGTGATGACTACTCGCACGTCGCACTGGAAGCCGATTCTGAACGCGGACTCGGACGTCCCGAGAAGGCTTTGGCTTTTATCGCAGACATTCCCCTGAGTCGCCTCGATATGGCAACAACGCTTGAACTTGCGCTTGTTACCTCGGGGGCGCGTGCAGATGCAGGTGATTCACAAAGCGGATTAGCGGTCATTGAAAAAATTAAGTCAGAAAATCTTCCTGAAGAGTTGCGTTCACGAGTAGAACTTATCCGTGCTGATCGCCTTGAAGAACTTGGACGCACTGAAGAAGCGGAAGAAATCCGCGCAAAGTGGAATCCGGTCTACACGAATGAGGGCGCAATAGATATTGTCGAACCTGAAGTCGATGAGGCCGATGAAGCTACGCCCGAAGCAGATAATGCTGAACCGGATAATGCTGAAGTTGAAGAGGTAGGTGCCGAGGTGGCAAATGATGCCGAGGCGCGCGATATGGATTCTGAGACTGAAAGTGTTCGTGAGGCTGAGAATACTGAAGATGTAGCAGAAGAGTTGCACGATATGGAAGAGTCACGTGATGCAGAAGAGTCACACGATGCAGAAGTGACCACTGCTAATGATGATTGTGCACAGGACGAGGATAAGTCCGTTGCCGATAACAGCACGCAAGAAGTAGATGAAGAGTTGACTAAAGAAGTTGACGAGGAATCAACCACCAGGGAGGACTAGAGTGGGTACTTTTATTTCCAACTATGATGGAGCGATTTTTGATCTCGACGGAGTTGCGTGGCTGGGCGGAAAACCTGCGCCCTACGCGCCCGAAAATTTCGCGATAGCAGTTGAGAACGGCATGCAACCCATGTTTCTCACAAACAATGCTTCGCGAACCCCCGAACAGGTCGCCGATGCATTGGAAAAAGTCGGATTGCACACGACAGCGAACAATATTCTGACCTCTTCCATGGCAGCCGTTTCCCTTGCAGAACAACATCTTGAGCCGGGAGCAAAGGTTCTTGCCATCGGTAGCGAAGGACTCATAGGTCCTCTCGAAAAAAGCAGTTTTGTTAGGGTTACGTCAGCAGATGATAATCCCGATGCCGTCATTATGGGATTCTTCCCCGAAGTCGGATGGAAAGACCTCTCAGAAGCAGCCTTAGCTATTCGTAAAGGTGCGCTTTTTATTGCCACAAACCTGGATGCAACCCTCCCGCAGGAGCGCGGTTTCATGATCGGTAACGGCTCGCTCGTGGCTGCCGTCGTGAATGCAACAGGCGTGAAACCACTTTCCGCAGGAAAACCAGAACCCGCAATTTACGATACAGGTGTTGCAATGCTGGGCGCGCATAAGCCCTTCTCCATTGGGGACCGCCTCGACACGGACATTCGCGGTGCCGTCGCCGCAAAAATTCCTAGCCTTCACGTTCTAACGGGAGTGAACTCAGCCCGCGATATTATGCTAGCGGTTAACGAAGAACGCCCAACATTCCTGGCCGACGACATGCGTGCGCTCAACGAACCTTACCCCGACATCACCAAAAACGGGGAGCGCTGGGAAGTTGAAGGAAGCTGGGCATATGTGGATGCAGATGGGCTCCACACCGATGGCTTGAACGGCACAGAGCTTGAGTTGAACTCCTACCGCGCGGCGGTACACGCTGTTTGGGAAGCAATTGATTCGGGCAAACTCACAAGAGAACAGCTCGCTGACAAACTGCTCAACTATACCATTGTGCGAAAAGATTCGTAAGAGAGTAAAAGGATGCGCTGTCGGGGAGAGTTCTCACCGACGCGCTACACGCTATTCATGCGCGCCATTCGTTGACTGTCGCAAAACGCGTGATGGAACGCATCAACACACAAAACGTCAATTATAAACAGTTCGTTAGCCGTTCACTAACGATCGAAAGCTAAGGATAACGGCTAAAGAAGGTTCGGATACGTCAAGGGAATGCGTATGAAAAACACAAATATCTCAGCGCACAAGCCACCTCAGGTGACCCCAGCTAACCTTGCCCGCAACGCCGGGATGCCCTGGGAGGACATCGACCAAAAAATCGCGAACCTTCCCAACAAGGATACAAGCGAACAACTTGATGAACTCGGAACGCTACTCGACGAACTTCACAAACACCTCGGGAAAGCGCAACTGTAGACGTATTTCGCGGGGTTTGTGTGCTGTTTCGTATAGGCATTGCCTATTGAGGCTGTTCGTGGTGTTTGTGCAAGGAGGTTGTGCGTAGTGTTTTTCAGAAAGAGTGGCTATAGTGGCTAAACTTATTCGCGTTGATGCTGAACTTGTTCGACGCAAACTCGCACGTTCTCGGGCAGAGGCATCGGAACTCATACGCGCCGGACACGTGTACCTGGACAAAAACCTCGTCACGAAACCTGCGCGCCAAATGGATCCCGCGCAGGCACTCGTCGTCGATATGAAAAAAGCGGACAACTGGGCTTCACGTGGTGCACACAAACTCCTAGGTGCCCTCGACTATTTGGGGGAAAATGGCCCCGAGATTGCAGGCGTGAGGGCGCTTGATGCGGGAGCGTCCACCGGGGGTTTCACAGATGTGTTGTTACGACGAGGGGCAGGGCACGTCGTTGCTGTGGACGTGGGGTATGGCCAGCTCGCGTGGAGGCTACGAGAAGATTCTCGCGTTACCGTGCTGGAACGGACAAATGTGCGAACCTTGCAACCGGAAATGGTTGCTCCCGCGCCCTCCCTTGTTGTGGGAGATTTGTCCTTCATATCATTAACGTTATTGATTCCTGCCCTTGTTGCGTGCTCGTCGAATAATGCTGAATTCCTGCTTATGGTCAAACCCCAATTTGAGGTGGGGAAAGCGAAAATTGGTGCGCATGGGGTTGTCACGAATACGGAGTATCACGTTGAGGCGGTATGCGATGTTGCCTTATGTGCGGCGCGTAACGGCTTGAATGTTTATGCTGTTGCCCCTTCGCCTCTCCCTGGGCCAGCGGGAAATGTGGAATATTTCCTCTATATGACGAAATATGTCAAGGAGACGCTTCCAATATTGCCTGCTGGAAGCGAATTATCCACAGTTTCTGAGGATTTTATGCACGCTGTAAGAGAAGCTGTGGATAACGGACCAGCGGGTAAGGAAAAATCCGAATAACCGGGTAAAATTTGTAGGAGAACACAAGGCACACACCTGGGAGGAGCTATTGTGAAACAAAAAGTTTCCGTTGTTCTCAACCGTAATCTTTCTAAAGAAATGATGGCACACGCAAAAAAAGCGATTTCCACATTGGAAGCGCATGATGTTCACGTTGATTCCTCTGAAACAATTAATGGTGCACGAGATGCAGATCTTATTCTTGTTATGGGCGGAGATGGCACAATGCTCAGGGGAGCAGAACTAGGGCGTGCCGTTGATGTTCCCGTCCTTGGCATTAACTACGGGCATATGGGCTTCCTGTCTGAAGCTGATCCGGACGATATTAACAACGTTGTAGAACGAATCGTTGCGAAAAACTGGACCATTAGCGAACGAATGACAATAGATATCACCGTTTTTCGCCCCGATGGAAGTAAAGATCAGCAGTGGGCATTGAACGAGGCATCAGTAGAAAAAGTTTTTAATTCAAGGATGCTGGAAACATCAATTTGGGTTGATGGGCGAGAACTGAGTAGTTTCAAAGCAGACTGTGTTCTTTTTTCGACGCCAACCGGGTCTACCGCATACAGTTTCAGTGCGGGCGGGCCAATAGTGTGGCCAGAAGTTCAAGCAATGCTACTGGTTCCGGTTTCGGCCCACGCACTTTTCACCAGGCCGCTCGTTGTGAGCTCGGATTCGGTGCTGGAAGTTCGCATTCTCCATGAGGATGCGATGATGTGGTGCGATGGACGACGAAAAGTGTTCGCGCCGGCAGGCTCAATCATTCGAGCGGTTAAAGGCGAAAGAACAATTAAACTCGCAGGCCTGAACAACATGCCCTTTTCTGAGCGACTCGTGAATAAATTTCATCTTCCCGTCAAGGGCTGGCGTGATGCTAAGTAAGCATGCAAGAAACTGGTGTTAATAACGTAGTTACATTGAAAGTTGGTGTGATGCGAGTGCGTGATGGTGTATTCAACAAGCACAGTAGCGTGGCACACAACAGTGAGACACGCGAGATTGATATTACGAGGCAGGGTAGCAGAGGAGAAAAATGATTGAAAGCGTCAGTATTAAAAACCTCGGCGTGATTGAAGAGGCAGAGGTGAATTTCGCGGGCGGCCTTACCGCCATTACCGGAGAAACCGGTGCAGGAAAAACCATGGCCGTTACGTCGCTACTTCTTTTGCTTGGCGCTAAAGCGGATCCATCCCGTGTACGCATGGGCTCTCAAGTCGCAGAAATTGAAGGAAATTTCCTCATCCCAGACAATGCCCCTATATTAGAACGTATACGTGAAGCAGGCGGGCATTACGATATCGAAAACGGATACGCGAACGTTATTATAGCACGCACAGTTCCGGTACAGGGACGTTCACGAGCCTACGTCGGAGGACGTAGTGTGCCAACTGCTGTCCTTAAAGACATCGCTCAATCATTCGTTACCGTTCACGGCCAATCAGATCAAATCCGACTCACGGGAAGTGCCCAACAGCGCTCTGCGCTGGATGCTTTCGGCGGAAAACCCATTACTGACGCCAAAAAACTATGGACAAAGACGTGGAAAACATACACACAGGCTGTAGAAAAACTGGAGGATTATCGTCGAACATTAAAAGATAGTGCACAGCGCAGGCTCGCATACGAAGCGCTCTTGGCAAAAGTGGACGAAGTCGCGCCCTATGCGGGAGAGGAAGAAGAACTCAAAAATCGTGCAATGGAGATCGAAAATAGCACGGAACTATTTGAATCATTTTCACGAGCCGTAGGACTACTTGCAGGTAATGATATGGTGGATAGTCCGTCAACAATGACCCTCGCACAAGCCACAGACTGCCTACGCGATGTTGAAAAAATATTAGAAGGAACCAATGCTGGACACGATGCGACCACACTCGTTTCCCGCTTGGATACCTGCATTGCGGAAATTGACGATATTGTCAGCGATATTTCACAACGAGCAGGCCTCATTGAAGCTGATCCCGAAGAACTCTCACGTATCTATGAGCGTCGCCAAGAACTTGCAGGATTGCGCAAAGAACTGGGAATGGGCATCCCTGAAATCCTCGAAGCTGCGGACGTAGCCCGAGCCGGACTCGATGAATTAGGAGATCCAGAAAGTCATCTGCGCGAATACGAAAAAGCTGTGGAAGAAGCACAAACGCAGATGAACAACGCAGGAAAAGCACTATGTGAAGCACGGCTACTGGCCGGGCGCGATCTGTCACATGCCGTGAATGCAGAACTTCCTAGTTTGAGCCTGCCACATGCACGTTTTATCGTCGAAGTGAAAAAGTCCGAGCCAAGTGCCAACGGCATGGACAGCGTAGATTTCCTCCTCGCAACCCACGCGGGCGCCCCCATAAAACCGCTAGGTGAATCAGCAAGTGGTGGTGAATTATCGCGAGTTATGCTCGCCATTGAGGTTTCCCTTGCCACACGCTTAAGCGAAGATGGTCACACTTTTCTTTTCGACGAAATTGATGCAGGCGTTGGAGGTTCGGCTGCAACAGCCATTGGACAACGCTTAGCGCAACTTGCTCAACGCACACAAGTTATCGTCGTAACACACCTTGCACAGGTAGCCGTTTTTGCGCGAAAACAGGACATTGTCGAGAAAGAAACAGTGAATAATATAGCGTGTACACAATTACGAACAGTGGAGGGCGATCAACGCTTAGAAGAATTGGCACGAATGCTCTCAGGCTCGGTCACAGATGCGGCAATAACACACGCCGCTGAGTTACTTTCGCAAGCAGATATGGCAATATATAAAGTGTGAGGAAAAAACTTAGGCGCCGTAAAACGAGCGTAACACCAAGCGAAATGAAGGGTTCGGCACGTGTAGACCGTCGAACAAAAAATTTGACGCATCGCCTGAATGAGGGGGAAGTGGCTGTTATCAGCCATACGGACCTCGATCGCGTGGTGGCAGAAAACTTACGCGATGCGAAACCCTCCGTCGTTCTCAACGCGGAGAAGTCGATTTCAGGACGCTACCCAAATCTTGGCCCCATTATTCTTATGGAAGCAGGAGTTCCGTTAATTGATGATTTGGGCCCGGAAATTATGGATATTTCCGAAGGTCAGATTGTTGAAGCCAGGAAAAACGGGGAAGTTCTTGTTGATGGTGTGGTGATATCCCAAGGCATCTTCGAAACTGAAGAAACAGTAAAACAGGACATGATCGATGCTCGCTCCGGAATGGAGACGCAGCTTCGCGCATTTGCCACGAATACCTTGGAATATATGAATCAGGAACAGGGGCTTATTCTTGATGGAGTAGGAATCCCAAAAATCCGCACCAAAATGAAGGGACGCCATGTACTGATTGTCGTTCGCGGATATGACTATGTGGATGATCTGCATACCCTGCGTCCCTATATTCGAGAAAATCGTCCCATTATGATTGGTGTTGACGGCGGGGCAGACGCCCTCATCGAATTAGGCTACAAACCCGACATGATCGTTGGAGACATGGATTCCGTCTCCGATAAAGCCTTGAAATCCGGGGCGGAAATCATTGTTCACGCCTATCGCGACGGACGCGCGCCAGGGAAAAAACGCGTGGAAGATCTTGGAGTAGAGCACACGATTTTCCCGGCAACAGGCACATCTGAAGATGTTGCAATGCTTCTTTGCGACGCGAACGATGCAGAACTTATTGTTGCGGTTGGTACACATTCCACGATTATTGAATTTCTTGATAAAGGACGAGCCGGAATGGCGTCAACCTTCCTCACACGGCTTGTTGTTGGAGGAAAGCTCATTGATGCCAAGGGTGTTTCCCGTCTCTATAAATCTAAAATTTCTAACGGCCTGGTGATACTTCTCATCGTTGCCGGTTTTGTTGCGTTATTTGCGGCCATGACCGCAAGCGCCTCAGGACAAACATTCCTATCCGTATTAGGTGCCAGATTAGGCGATCTTGCTAACTGGTTCCGAAACCTGTTCTAAGGGTGGAGTTCATGGTTGATTTTCGTTATCATCTCGTTTCTATTGTTTCTGTTTTCTTCGCTTTGGCAATCGGTATTGTGCTCGGTGCCGGCCCCCTACAGAACTCGATTGCGGTAGGGCTTAACGGGCAAGTGAACTCCTTGCGCGATTCACGCGAGTCTCTGCGAACAGAACTTGCTACCAAGAATCAGCAGATTGAATCGGACAAAAATGCAATCCTTGATATGGGAAGCCGTTTAACAAAAGATTCGCTTGCTGGTAAACGCGTGAGCATTATTGTAGCTACGGGAGCCCCCAATACCGTTGTTGAACAGGCACGTAAGTCCATTACGGATGCCGGTGGCAGGATTGCTGGTGAAATCGTTCTCACCCCGTCCTTTAGTAAGGCAGAAACCTCCACGTATCGCAGTACTCTCGCGGGCAATCTGGGCGGATATATTCCTCAATACGTTGCGGGTTCAACACCTGAACAAACTCTTGGTGCAGCGCTGGACACGATTCTTCGTGGCAATCCAAACGATCAAGCACCAAAAACTCTCATCACTCTTCTCACCTCGAAAGACAATCAGCTCATCGATGTTTCAGCTGGTGTGCGCGAACCTGCGGACGCTATTCTCTTCATCTCGCCAGATCAGCTCCCATCCCAAGAAGATAAGCAATCCCTGAGCGCATCTGCCAACGACGTTTACCGTGCAACCGTCGAAGCTATGTCAAAACGTGGCCCTCTCGTATCTGTTGGTACGACGAACGACAACAAAGCCTTCCTCTTGACTCTGCGTAATGGTGCGATTGGCTCCACGGTAGATAGTGCAGGAACAGCAACCTCACAAATCAATATTCCTCTGGCACTTGCCCAAGAACTTGCGGGCAAGCATGTCAAGTACGGTTCTGCCCAGGGTGCAGATTCAATTATTGGTTCAGTTCCCGGGAAGTAAACAATGGCGAAGCGTCGATTAGGAAAAATTGTTCTGGGTGGTTGCGTAGCAGCTGTAGCTACCTTCGCAGCTAAAAAGTTCTTGGCTCCGCGTTTGGGCGAAGAATGGGAGCGAACCGCCGGTGATGGACGAACCGTGAGCCTTTCCGAAGGGGCGGTTGCGGTTAGCGGTATGGGTGTAGCGTTATCTGCGACGGGGAATATTTCTCCGGCTATTCTTACCGCCGTTTCCGGGTTAGCCGGTTATATCGACGACGAATGGGAAACACGATTCCCCTCGGTCTCCAAAGGGTTCAAAGGACATATTTCCTCTCTTTTGCGCGGAACGCCCACATCGGGCGGGGTGAAAATCCTGCTTATTGGGACCACCGCGCTTGTGTGCGCACCGCGTGGCGCGAAAATATCGGGTGGTGCGCTCATCGCCATGACGGCAAACCTTATTAACCTTTTCGATCTTCGCCCGGGGCGTGCACTCAAAGTTATTTTGGCGGGAACCGCTCCTCTTATGCTCTGCACGCAACCCAAGGTGGCAGGTGCTATGGCGACTGCTAGCGCAACTTCCCTGGTGTGCCTTCCTGAAGATTTGGAGGGTACAACAATGCTTGGAGATACTGGCGCGAACGCTTTGGGTGCTGTACTCGGCTACGGAATGGCACATTTGCCGAAAATCCCGCGCTATATTGCACTTGCCGGCGTGTGCGGACTCAATGTGTTGAGTGAAAAAGTTTCCTTCACCAAAATAATTGAAGCTAACCCTATCCTGAATGCCATTGATCAGGCAGGAAGGCGCCACAGCTAACGTGAAAAAGCTCCTCGTTTCCGCACTCGGAGCTGCCGGAGCGATTGCCATCCTCACGATTTTTTCCCGTGCGGCCGGTTTTATTCGAGCATGGTGTCAAAATGGTGCACTAGGTGATACCGCATCCGGTGAAGCCTACGCGACTGCCAACACGGTTCCCAATGTTCTTTTTGAAATCGCTGCCGGGGGAGCGTTGGCAGCCGCCGTCATTCCCCTTATTTCGGGTTTCCTTGCTCAAAAAAATCAACGGGATGTTGAACGCACGGCCTCGGCGCTACTCACGTGGGTTGTTGCCGTTGGTGTTCCTGTTGCCCTCATTGTTACGTGCGGGGCAAAACCCCTCATGTCTGTTTTGTTAGGAACAGACGTATCTGAGGAAGAACTACTTTTCGGGGCAACTCTTCTTCGTATTTTTGCCTGGCAGATTCCGCTTTACGGATTATCTGTTGTTTGTACGGGGCTCCTTCAGGCGCACAAGAAATTTATTCTCCCGGCTCTCGCCCCACTCTTGTCGTCCCTGTGCGTTATTGTAACCTTCCTGCTCTTTACCCGATATGCTGGCGGACATCAGGACGCCCCTGGGCAAATATCGACCTCGGCCGTCTATCTTCTTGCTTGGGGAACAACCGCCGGTGTTGCAATTTTTTCCCTCCCGCAACTCGTTCCGGTATGCCGGCTTATTACCATCCGCCCACGTTTCACTTTCCCCAAGGGTGTTGGCAAGCGAACCGTGAAAATGATGAGCGCAGGCCTCCTTTCCCTGTGCGCACAACAAATCCAAATCATTGCCGTTATGCTTTTTGCTAATGCGCGAGGCGATACGGGAACATACCCCGTCTATACCTTCGCCAATCAGGTCTATATGGTGCCTTACGCCGTTCTTGCGGTTCCTATTGCCACGGCAATGTTCCCGCGTCTTTCTGAAGCTGCAGCGGAAAAAGGGCGCCCGAATCTTGCTCGACTCACGGCACGCTCCAGCCGCCTCGTTTTCGATATTGGCATAATGTGCGTTGCTCTGTTAATCGCGGTTGCCGTCCCTGCGCAAGCAGTTTTTAACGTGATGCGTCCGGCAGCCCATATGGATACCGCCATGATTGCAATGGCCCCCGGCCTTTTGGGTTACGCCTTTATTTATCATGGTTCACGAGTCCTGTATGCCGTCGAATCAACAAAAGCTGTGATTGGCGTGAACTGTGTGGCGTGGCTGTCCAGCGTCCTGGCAATGCTCATTCTCGCTCCTCTCGCTTCGGATAGTCGCGCGGGTATTCTCACGATTCTGGGGTGTGCTTTAAGTATTGGCATGAGCCTTGGCGCGGTTGCTCAGCTGTGTGCAATCCGCCAGGTTGTTGGCGTAGGTTCCCTCCAAGGCCTTGTGAAATCCGCAGTGATTATTGCTCCGGTATCCGTGATTGCCTGCGTTGCCGGATATTTTGCAGGCACCTCCATTCTTCACATGTGGGGAACGGGTTTGCTTGTCTCCTTTGTGGCGAGTTGCGTAGCCGGTGTTCTTACTTTGGGGATTGCTGGAGCCGCTATCGTCGTCGTAGAAAGAAAAACGTTGAAGAAAACGCGCGCCAGGGGTGCCGGTGAGGCGTCACAAAAAAACTCTGATACTCATCGCGACGATGCGTTACAAAAAACGTCACTCACAACAAAAAATAGTGAGGATATCAGATAGTAACATTGTTGTATGAGCACATATCCTGAATTGCGTGATGTTGTAGCGCACGAACACGTTACCGTGACTTCGAGTCACGAAATGTTGACGACCCCTTTCATTTCGGTTGTGAATGAAGAGTTTGTGTTAGGGAACACCGGCTTGTCCATAGGGAGATTTATAGTTCACCACGACGATGCCGTTGCGGTTCTCGCCCTGCGTCGACGTGACGGGGCGGAAGAAGTTCTTTTGATTCGACAATACCGACATGCGGTGGGGCGTATGATGTGGGAGATTCCTGCAGGCTTGCTGGATGTAGACGGGGAGAAGGCCGATAAAGCGGCGCTTCGCGAGTTGCGTGAGGAAACCGATTACGAAGCTCGGGAAGCTGATTTCCTCGTGAGTTTTTATACCTCGCCGGGTTTCACAGACGAGAAGATTACGTGTTTCCTTGTTCGAGATCCAGAACAATGTTCGACGGTTTTCGAACGCACGGACGAAGAATCAGAAATTGAGACCTATTGGGTTCCTTTAAAGGAAGTTGTGGACGCTATTCACGCGGGGAATATGTGTTGCCCAACTTTAGTTACATCTGTGTTAGCGTATGTTTCTCGTTACGGGGTATGTAGTTAACGGCGTGCGCAAATCTCGTACACGCAAGCGTGTGCACGGAACCGAGAAATTATTTCAGCGTCGCGTTTCGCGCCGGCGGACACGCAAGCGCGTGCACGGAACCGAGCGTGGGAATCTGTGTACACGAAACGGCGTGCGCGAATCTGCATACACGCAACCGAGTGCGCGAAGAGATTATCTTTGGGTAATTTTTAGCGCATAAACGTAACGGCATATTGAGGAGTGTTGGGGTTGAAATGATGAGGTAGCATCGCCCGGCAATTTGCGGTGATGTTACGTTCATCTGTGTATTCCAACAGGTGTGTTGTGGTACGGATCTCACCTTCCGTACATGACTAAGACCTCTGGATAAATGGAAGCTTTAGCACTACGGTTGTATGGGTTATCCTAAGGACAAGAATGGCGAGCGTGAAGGAAGGGAAAGAATGGCACAAACACGGCATGAAACTGCCGTTGCGGAAGCTGTTGCCGAGCAACAGGACCTGATTGAAACCTTGTCTGGCAACTACGAATACGGTTGGCATGACTCGGATGTTGCGGGTATGAATGCGCGTCGAGGCATTGACGCGGATGTTGTTCGCTCTATTTCACAAGAAAAAAACGAGCCTCAGTGGATGCGTGAACGCCGTTTGAAAGCCTATGAGCTTTTTAAGAACCGTCCTATGCCAATGTGGGGTGCAGATTTATCGGATATTAATTTCGACGATTTCAAATATTTTGTGCGCGCAACCGATCGCACCGTGAAAAGTTGGGATGATCTTCCTCCGGAAATAAAAAACACGTATGAGCGTCTGGGCATTCCCGAAGCTGAGAAAGAACGTCTTGTTGCAGGAGTTGCAGCCCAGTACGAATCGGAAGTCGTGTACAACTCCATTCGTGAAGATTTAGCGAAACAGGGTGTTATCTTTGTTGATACCGATACGGCACTTCGCGAACACGAAGACCTCATGAAGGAATATTTCGGAACGGTTGTGCCCTCGGGAGATAACAAGTTCGCCAGCCTCAACACCGCCGTATGGTCTGGCGGTTCCTTCATCTATGTTCCGCCGAACGTCCACGTAGATATCCCGCTCCAGGCATATTTCCGTATTAACACGCAGGCAATGGGCCAGTTTGAGCGCACTCTCATTATTTGCGACGAAGGTTCCTACGTCCATTACGTTGAGGGATGCACGGCACCAATCTACAGTGAAGACTCTTTACATGCCGCGATCGTCGAAATCGTCGTGAAGAAAAATGCTCACTGCCGCTACACCACAGTGCAAAATTGGTCCAATAATGTGCTCAATCTTGTGACCCAACGCGCGACGGTCGCCGAGGGCGGAACAATGGAATGGATCGACGGAAATATTGGTTCTCGCCTCAACATGAAGTACCCGGCATGTATTTTGCTTGGCGAAAACGCGCATGGCGAAGCCCTTTCCGCAGCGTTCTCAGGCCCTGGCCAACATCAGGATACCGGCGCGAAAATGGTTCACGCAGCTCCGCGTACAACCTCATCCATCGTCTCCAAATCCATTTCTCGCGGGGGCGGCCGTTCCTCCTACCGCGGGTTGGTGAAGGTGACAAAAAATGCGCGTGGCTCAAAATCCAACGTTCAATGCGATGCGCTTCTCGTCGACGATATTTCGCGAACCGATACGTACCCGTACGTGGATGTTCAAACCGACGATGTGGAAATGGGGCACGAAGCTACCGTCACGAAAGTCAGCGAAGATCAGCTTTTCTACCTCATGCAGAGAGGCTTAACGGAACCGGAGGCGATGGGCATGATTGTTCGCGGTTTCGTCGAGCCAATCGCGCGCGAACTTCCCATGGAATACGCCATTGAATTGAACCGGTTGATTGATATGCAGATGGAAGGAAGTGTGGGCTAATGGTTGATATTTCACAGTTGGCGGCAACCTCCGAGGCGCATGCAGAAAGCGAAGGTTTCCACGTCACACATTCGGACAGAAGCGATCGTTTTAAGAGTTTCAACCCCGTCGATTTCCCGGTCCCTACGGGAAGGGGCGAGGAAGAAGATTGGCGTTTCACCCCGATGGATCGCGTGGCGCGTTTTATTCACGACGGCGAAAACTATACGGATGCTCGCGTAACCTATACGGTTACGGGGGACGCAACAGTAGAACGTGTGGGACGTGAAGATGCGCGCATCGGAAGCGTGTCCGTTCCCGACGACCGAGCGGCAGCCCTTGCATGGCAGGCTTTTCGTGAAGCGACTGCGGTAACGGTGAAGAAAGGTGAACACTCGGATGTCGTCGTACAGATTCATGCTGATGAGGGAATGAATGCTGCACATACGTATGTGGCATCCGAACCGGAAAGTTCCGGGACAGTTGTCGTGGAACATACGGGTGGTGGGTTGCTCACGGATACAATCGAAGTTGAGGTTGGAGCCTACTCCACGCTCACCGTGGTGTCCGTTCAGGAACAGGAAGAAAGCGCGGCGCATCATTTGGCGCAACGTTTCCGCGTGGGTAAGGGCGCAACATTCAAGCATATTGTTGTGACAATTGGTGGCAATTTTGTTCGTATGACGACGGAAGCCGACCTGTATGAAGAGGGTTCTGAAACGGATCTTTTGGGTGCTTATATTACCGAAGGCGGGCAGCATCAAGAACACCGCATTTTTGTGGATCACAAGGCGGCAAAGTGTAAATCAAACGCTAATTACAAGGGCGCACTTCAGGGGCAAGACGCTCACTCCGTGTGGATTGGCGACGTACTCATACGCGCAGAGGCAAGCGGGACAGATACGTATGAACTGAACCGTAACCTCGTATTAACAGAGGGCGCGAAGGCTGATTCTGTGCCTAATCTTGAGATTCTTACAGGCGATATTGCGGGTGCAGGCCACGCTTCAGCAACCGGGCGTTTCGATGAACTTCAACTCTTCTACCTGATGGCGCGCGGAATTCCGGCGGATATTGCGCGTCGCCTGGTGGTTCGCGGGTTCTTTGCCGAACTCGTGGAACAAATTGAGGTGGACAGTGTTCGTCGTAAACTTATGGACGCTATTGAACGCGAACTGGACCTTGCGGGAATCGTGTCCGAGGATTTCGATGATTCTATTTTCGACGACGGAGACATCTAGTGTTTTGGGGTCGGGAAGGTATGAGGTGTGCATGCCAGGTTTCAGATGGATACTGCCAGCACGCAGCACAGCATAGAAAAGACTCAACACGGCATACAACACAACGCAATATAGCAAAGACTTTCAACACGATTCGACAATAATCCTTGAACGTTACATCAGGGTTGAACGTTCAACCGAAAACATAACTGAATATTCAACCGAAAACATAACTGAATATTTCGACAAAAGGCGCACAGAAAACGAGGGAATCCATGGCAACCTTAGACATTATTGATCTTCACGCATCCGTAGAAACCGCGGAAGGCCCCAAGGCGATTTTGCAGGGGGTCAACCTCCATATAGGCGACGGCGAAATCCACGCAATTATGGGACCGAACGGTTCTGGAAAATCCACAACCGCTTACGCACTTGCAGGCCACCCGTCCTATGAGATTACCCAGGGTCAGGTTCTTTTAGACGGCGTGGATATTACGGATATGACGGCGGACGAACGTGCACGCGAAGGGCTTTTCCTCGCCATGCAGTATCCGGTGGAAGTCCCTGGCGTGTCTGTTTCGAATTTCTTGCGTACCGCCCGCACGGCAATTGACGGTAAGGCGCCGAAGGTTCGCGATTGGACTAAGCGAATTCGAGAGGTCTCCGAAAAACTCCGCGTAGATACCGATTTTATGAAGCGTGATCTCAACGTGGGCTTCTCGGGTGGCGAGAAAAAGCGCACCGAAGTGTTGCAGATGGAGTTGCTCGAACCAAAAATAGCGGTTTTGGACGAAACCGATTCCGGGCTTGACGTGGATGCGTTGCGCGTTGTTTCCGCAGGAATTGTTGATGTTCACGAACGTACCGGGAACTCCATTTTGCTCATTACCCACTACAACCGTATTCTTCGCTACGTGAAACCAGATTTTGTGCATGTTTTTGCCGACGGAAAAATTGTGCGTACGGGTGGCCCGGAGCTTGCCGAAGAACTCGAAGCTAACGGCTACGATTCCTATATCGAGGGCTAATGACACTGCGCAAGGTTGCTGAGGATTTCCCCATTCTTTCACGCGAGGGGAGGGGCGGAACTCGGCTTGTCTATTTGGATACGGGAGCAACTTCCCTTCGTCCACGCCAGGTTATGGAAGCAATGGCGTCCTTTGAATCCACATCTTATGGTGCCGTCAACCGCGGGAGCCACATTTTGGCTGAAGAATCTACACTTGAGGTTGAAGATGCGAGGGTAAGCGTAGCCCAGTTTGTTGGTGCGGATCCAGAAGAAATTGTGTGGACACATGGGACGACGGAGGGTCTGAATCTTCTTGCTTACGCAATCCATAATGCGCAGTGGGATATGGGTATTCGAGGCAGTGAACGGTACCGCGTTGGCCCGGGCGATACAGTTGTTGTTACCCGCGTGGAACATCACGCAAATCTTCTTCCCTGGCAGGAACTCTGCCGTAAAACAGGGGCGCAGCTTCGCTGGCTTGACGTGGACGAGTATGGACGCATCAATACGGACACCCTCAACGTTATTAATGAGAACACAAAAATTGTTGCGTTTACTCATGTTTCCAATGTTGTGGGAGCGGTAAGTCCCGTGGGGAAGATTGTGGATAAAGCCCGCGAGGTTGGGGCTATTACTGTGCTCGACGCCTGCCAGTCCGTTCCCCATATGCCTGTTGATTTTCATGCGCTCGGCGTGGATTTCGCCGTGTTTTCCGGACACAAAATGTACGGGCCAACCGGCGTTGGCGTACTGTACGGAAAACGTTCCATGTTACGCAAACTCCCGCCGTTTTTAACGGGCGGATCCATGATTGACTACGTCACCATGGAACACACGGAGTACTCCGCGCCACCACGCCGTTTCGAAGCGGGAACCCAGCCCGTAACCCAAATTATCGGTTTAGCTGCGGCCGTTGATTACCTCACCCGCATCGGGATGGATAAGGTGAGGGAACACGAAACGCACCTTATTCGTCGTGCATTGGAAGGAATGAAGAACATTCCGGGTATTCGTATTTTGGGTGGCCCGGATGTGAGCGACCATTCGGGGCTTATTAGCTTTGATGTTGAGGGAGTTCATCCGCATGACGTCGGGCAATTTTTTGATGCGCAGGGGATTTGCGTGCGGGTTGGGCATCATTGCGCACAGCCCGTCCATGATTTTTTTAACGTTCAGGCGTCAACCCGCTTGTCTCTCGGCGTGTATAACACGCAGGAAGACATTGACGCTTTTTTGCAGGCGTTGGCCGAGGTGCGCGGTTATTTCTGCGGGAAACGGGCGTGAGGGATGATGTTACGCCAGGCAGGTGATATGCCTGAAATGAATATTCCGTGCCATTGGTGAACATGTGCGAGCCGGACGTGAAATAAAGGCGTGAAATCTATGAAGTGTATGATAATGCGTGGAGGACGGGCATGAATTCTTTAGATGATATGTATCAGGATATTATTCTTGACGCGGCGCGGGAACGTCACGGGGAGGGGAGGCTCAAGAATCCCGACGGCGAGTCCACGCAAAATAATCCCGTATGTGGAGATCATGTCACCATGCAGGTTCAACTCTCCGAGGACGGCAACACTATTGAAAATATTGCATGGCAGGGAGACGGATGTAGCATTTCCCAGGCGAGTATTTCCATAATGACGGAATTAGTTGAAGGAAAAAGTGTTGAGGATCTGGCGGAGCATTACGCAGCATTCCGACGCATGATGGATTCACGTGGGAAAGATATTTCTGAGGACGACGAGGAACTCCTTGAGGATGCGGTCGCCTTTTTGGGGGTAGCGAAGTTTCCCTTGCGCATTAAATGTGCGCTATTAGGTTGGATGGCAGTGCGTGAAGCAACCGATGAAGCGTTGGAAGGAAAAAATCATGGCTGACGATACATACGATAATCGCGATGAAACACCGGAAAGAGAAAGCGCCAGTGCACGCTTCGAATATGTGGAAACACCTTCGGATAACCCAGATGGAATTGAGGATGTGGATCCCTACCTGGTGTTAGAGGCAATGAAGGAAGTCATTGACCCCGAACTTGGGATTAATGTTGTGGATCTCGGGCTCGTTTACGGGATTACCACTCACGGTAAAGACTTGTATTTGGATATGACTCTCACGTCTCCTGCCTGCCCTCTCTCCGACCAAATCGCTGAAGATATTGAAGCAGCGACGGCAGATTTTATCGATAAGGTAGAGATTAATTGGGTATGGTTACCGCCGTGGGGCCCAGAACGCATTAGCGAGGACGGCAAAGACGATTTGCGAGCCATTGGTTTCAATATTTTTTAACGACGAGAACTGAAAAATTCGGTAGTATCCCTGGTGTAGGGAAACGCGCTTAAAAAATAACAAGAAAGACGAATTTTAGAGAGCAAATAATCGTCGTCAGAAAAAGAAGACCAAATGTGAGGAAAACTGCGCCGGGGTTAAGAAGATGAAGAGTGCGTGTGGATGCTTGCGTGAGGGCTAACCTAAACGTGAGAAGTAATGTCAGGGCGACGACGCCAATCCAACACACGAGGCTTCCCCACAGTGTTGATGTGCGCAGGCAAATGAAACACAGACTCACGGCGATGAGCGCAATCAGCGCAAGGCCCCCGATTTTTTTCGGGTGTGGCGTTGATGGTGGAATAGGTAATTCGCTCATGTTTTATATTTTATGTTGAGGATCTGCTGAGAGGAAAACGCGGTCTGAATTGGCGAGGGAGAGTCTTGGTGCCGTGAAGTCGACGTGACGCGGGGTTCGTTGTGTTACGAAGTTGTTGCGCCGCATTGTTGTTGTGGCGCGTTGTCTTTGCCCCGCGAAGAAACCGAACATGATTGTTCTCTATTTTGTTTCCCACAGGTGGGTTTTTAACGCGCGATGGCGTAGGGTTAACACGTGATTTCAGCTTCTCATCTCACCATGCGTATTGGCACGCGAACACTTATCGACGACGCACAATTTCAGGTTACAAAGGGTATGCGTGTGGGTCTAGTTGGGCGAAACGGCGCAGGGAAAACAACAATGATGCGCCTTTTGGCCGGCGCCGGCGATCTTGGAGATGCGCTCGATTATGAGGGGACGATTACACGAAGCGGAACGGTGGGCTATCTTCCCCAGGATACGCATCAGGGCAATCCCGAACAGAGCGTCATTAACCGCATTATTGAAGTTCGCGGAATTGATGAGACGATTCGTCGTATTAAAAAAGCTGAAAAGGATATGTCCGAGTTGAGCGGAGCGCGCCAACAAAAAGCGATGGAACGTTATGTTAGTTTAGATCAAGAGTTTACGAATGCGGGTGGATGGGCGGCCCATGCTCACGCCTCCCAAATTGCCGCATCGCTGGGTATTGAAGATCGCCTGTTGAATCAAGAATTGGGCACGCTGTCGGGTGGACAGAGGCGCCGTGTGGAGCTCGCGCGCGTTCTTTTTTCCCAGGCAGAAACGCTTCTTTTGGATGAACCAACGAACCATCTTGACCATGATTCTATTGTGTGGCTTCGAGATTTCTTAAAATCCTATTCGGGCGGTTTCATAGTTATTTCCCACTCGGTTGAACTACTTGATCAAACCGTTAATAGCGTATGGCATCTTGACGCGAATCGTTCAAAGCTCGATCAGTACGCGATGGGCTGGCATGAGTATCTTATTCAACGCGAGACGGACGAAAAGCGTCGTCGTAAAGAGCGGGCAAATGCGGAGAAGAAAGCTCAACGTCTTTTGGCTCAAGCGGACAAGATGCGATACAAAGCCACAAAGGCTGTAGCGGCGCAAAATATGGCGAAGCGTGCCGAAAAACTCCTTGAGGGGCTTGAAGAAGAACGGGTGCAGGACAAAGTTGCGGCGCTTCGTTTTCCCACGCCCGCGCCCTGCGGCAAAACGCCTCTCATGGGGGAGAGCCTCTCAAAATCTTACGGTTCCCTTGAGGTTTTTACGGGTGTGGATTTGGCGATCGACCGCGGTTCACGAGTGGTTATTCTCGGCTTTAACGGGGCTGGTAAAACAACGCTTTTGAAGGTGTTGTTCGGCGTCGAAAAACCAGATACGGGGAAAATTATTCCTGGGCATGGCCTGAAACTTGGGTATTACGCCCAGGAACACGAATTTATTGACCCGGATAAAACTGTTGTTGAAAACCTTCAAAAAGTCGCGCCGGAATTCGACGACACTAAAGTCCGTAATATTCTTGGATCTTTCCTTTTCTCCGGCGACGACGCGGACAAGCCCGCGCATGTTCTTTCAGGCGGGGAGAAAACACGTTTAGCGCTGGCTATGCTCGTGGTTTCTCAGGCGAATGTGTTACTTCTTGACGAACCCACAAATAATTTGGATCCCGCGTCCCGTGAGCAGGTTCTTAGTGCCCTAGCATCCTACGAAGGTTCCGTTGTTTTAGTTACTCACGACGAGGGCGCGGTGCGCGCCCTTCAACCTGAACGTGTTCTTCTCTTACCCGACGGGGACGAGGATTTGTGGAGTGACGATTACATGGAGCTCGTGATGCTGGCGTAACTCGTGTTCGTGATGCTGGCGTAAATCGAATTTGTGTCAAATGTGTTTGAATGGGTGTCTACATAATAGTGTGTGGTCACGTCGCCATTGACGTGACCACACTTCACATTATAGTTGTTATGGTTTAGCGACGAACCACTGCGTTCTTGGGAACAACAACGATTCCGCCTTCGGAGACGTGGAAACCACGTTCGCGATCGTAATCATGGTTAACGCCGAGCTGAGCGCCTTCCTCAACCACCACGTTCTTATCAAGGATTGCCTTAATAATTGTGGAGTTGCGTCCGACAATAACATCGTCGAACAAAACGGAATCGCGAACAGAAGACCACGAATTCACGCGGACACCTGGGGAGAGGACGGATCCGATAACTTCACCACCGGAGATAATGACACCGGGGGAGACGATGGAATCGAGTGCGTGCCCAAGACGTTCATGGTGCCCATACACGAACTTAGCCGGCGGCAAGCCTGTGTAGCCTGTGAGAATCGGCCAACGATCGTTGTACAGATTGAACTCCGGGGTGACGGAAATAAGATCCATGTTAGCTGCCCAGAATGCGTCAATCGTACCTACATCGCGCCAGTAGTCCTTATCGCGCTCTGCGCCTTCGCCCGGGATACGGTTGAAGGTGAAATCGTAAACGCCACAGTTATCTTCTTTGACGAACATGGGGACAATGTCGCCACCCATATCATGGTTGGAATCGGGATTGTGGGCGTCAAAATCAAGTGCTTTATGCAGAGCTTCCGTGTTGAAAATGTAGTTACCCATGGATGCGAGGAACTTATCGGGAGCTTCGGTGAGCCCAAGTCCTGTTGTATCCTGCGGCTTCTCAAGGAACTCAAGAACCCTTGTAGGATCTTCTTTATCTGCATTGATAACGCCGAAAGATGGAGCAAGTTCTAGGGGCTGGCGGATACCAGCGATTGTCAAGTCTTTACCGGAGGCAACATGCTGATCCATCATTTGCGAGAAGTCCATGCGGTAGATGTTATCTGCACCGGTAACAACAACAACATCCGGCTTTTCATCTTCAATAACATTCATGGACTGCCAGATAGCATCTGCGCTACCGGAGAACCAACCCTTACCAAGACGCTGCTGGGCTGGAACAGGTGCCACATAATTACCTAAAAGATTCGACATACGCCAGGTACGGCTGATATGGCGATCAAGTGAGTGGGACTTGTACTGCGTGAGAACAACGCACTTTAGATATCCGGAGTTAACAATATTGCTGAGCGAAAAATCGATAAGACGATAAATTCCGCCGAACGGGACTGCGGGTTTTGCTCGATCTTCTGTGAGCGGCATCAAACGCTTGCCTTCGCCCCCCGCAAGGACAATGGCCAATACGCGTAAATCTCTCGTCATGTGACCCATAATACAACACATCGTGAGATTGGACACCCTCGTCCACGCCATAATTTGAGTTAAATTTTTTAACCTTGAAAGGATAACGAGCGGACCTTACTGATGCGTTATCGCCAAAGACTTTTCTCGAGGGACGAACGGACCTTAATGATGCGTTATATTCAAAGACTTTTTTTGTTGAGTGCGTTATCCTAGACACAGCTAGATAATCTAGATTGGCAAAGGAGCCCAAAAATGCGAGTTGATTTACTTACCCGTGAATATCCACCCCACGTTTATGGTGGTGCAGGTGTGCATGTGACGGAACTTTCTCGTGTGCTCGCAAAACACGCGGATGTTCACGTTCTTGCTTTCGACGGTGAACGTAGTGAGGAGGAGGCGAAGCAACTACCTGCCGGCGTGACGGCACGTGGCTTTGATTATCTTCCGCAACTTGATGGCGCAAATGCTGCGCTGAAAACTCTCGGTGTTGATCTGCAAATTACGGCGGCCGCGGAAGGTGCAGATCTTGTTCATTCACATACGTGGTATGCGAATATGGCGGGGCATATTGCGAAACTTTTGTACGGCATTCCCCACGTTATTTCCGCGCATTCTTTGGAGCCGTTGCGTCCGTGGAAGCGCGAACAGCTCGGCGGTGGTTATGAGCTGAGCTCCTGGGCAGAGAAAACGGCGTATGAGGCTGCCGATGGCATTGTTGCCGTGTCCCACGCAATGCGCGACGATATCCTGCGTTGCTACCCGTCCATTGACCCCGATCGTGTCCGCGTTATCCACAACGGTATTGATTTGGATGCCTGGAAAGCGCCTCAGACCGACGAAGAATGGAAAGACGCTCGGGAATTCTTCTCCTCATACGGACTTGATCCCGATAAGCCGACCATTGTGTTTGTTGGTCGTATTACTCGCCAAAAGGGTGTGCCCGGATTGCTTCGTGCACTGCGTCAGGTTGATAAGAGTGTCCAGGTTATTTTGTGCGCGGGCGCTCCGGATACCAAGGAAATTCTTGAAGAAACACGTGAATTGGTGGCGCAGCTTCAGGCGGAACGCGAAGGTGTTGTGTGGATCGACGAAATGCTTCCGCAGCAGCGTATTGTGCAACTCGAAGCATGTTCGACGACGTTTGTCACCCCGTCCATTTATGAGCCTCTCGGCATTGTGAACCTGGAAGCGATGGCTGTTGGACTGCCCGTTGTGGGTAGTGAAACGGGCGGTATTCCGGACTGTATCGTTCATGGTGAAACAGGGCTTCTTGTTCCGATTGAGCAGATGCAGGACGGGACGGGAACGCCGTTGAATCCGGACAAGTTTGAGGCGGATTTGGCTACGGCACTTAACGACGTCTGCTTAAACCCTGAGAAAGCTAAGGAAATGGGTAAGGCTGGGCGCAAGCGCGTAGAAGATCATTTCTCCTGGGATGCTATTGGTGTTAAGACAATGGCGTTCTATGAGGAACTCGTTGCCAAGAAGTAATTCTTTGAGGTGGGGTGGGTATGTTGGGTGCGGAACATACCCACCCCACAGGGTTTAATTCCGTCCATATAAAAAACGTTTTTGCCCGGGCCTTGTGAACAATGTTTGTTGAAAAAGTTCATCACGATTTCAGTCCATGCCCGGGCCTATGTGCATAGAGGCAGAAAAAATATTGAGGGCTGAGCATTAGCCTTACGTGAGGGCGTTACCGGTGCGGTAACGCCCTCACGCGTCGTCGTATAAAAATCGCATAAAACAGATTGACTCACCGCACACAGTGTAGGCAACATCGACTCATTGCCAATCCGGGGCTTCGCAAAGCTGTGATCGCAAGCACGAATTGCGAAGTAATGAGGGTACTATTAACCCTATGGGCGATGTACTTTCAATCAATAATGTAACTCTGAGGCGAAGTGGCAACAATATTCTCAAGGGTGTTTCCTGGGATATTAATAGTGATGAACGTTGGGTTGTGCTCGGCCCGAACGGTGCGGGGAAAACAACAATTGTGCAGATTGTGGCAACGCGTCTGTTCCCCACAACCGGGACCGTCGATATTATGGGGGAGCGGCTCGGGCGTGTTGATGTGCGCGAGCTTCGCACAATGGTTGGCGTAACCTCCTCGGCAGTTGATCGTCTTATTCCGCGCGGGGAAACAGTTTTTGAGGCTGTGCGCACGGCAGCCTATGGGCAAATGGCGGCCTGGGATGAAGAGTACGATGTTCAAGATGATGCTCGTGCCCGCGCAATTATGGTTCAAATGGGGATCGATAATATTGCTGATAGGCGTGTTGCCTATCTTTCTTCAGGCGAGTTGAAGCGCCTCGGTATTGCGCGTAGCCTGATGCCGAACCCGGAAATTCTGATTTTGGATGAACCGACCTCCGGTTTGGATTTGGGTGGGCGTGAACGGCTTCTCACAACGCTGTCGATGATGGCGCGTCAGCCTTATGCCCCGGCGCTTATTCTTGTCACCCACCACGTCGAGGAAATCCCTGTTGGTTTCACACACGTGTTGCTCCTCAAAGAAGGCGATATTTATGCTGCGGGGCCGATTGATAAAGTGCTCACCTCCGAAACGGTCAGCCAGGTTTTCGATTACCCCATCACTATTACCAAAGATGGCGGAAGGTATTTCGCGCGTTCCTAACGCATCACGCTTTGTGGCTTTTCTTGAGCCAGAACGCTATCTCGTGGCAAAGTTACATTGTGATTGTGTACATTGAAAGCCTTGATGACCCTCGTGTGGAAGATTTTGTTCGCCTAACTGACGTGAACCTCCGTAAGCGCCTTGAAACCCTGCGCGGTTTATATATGGCCGAATCAAGCAAAGTTATTGAACGCGCACTTCAGGAAGGGCACGAGCCCCGCGCGTTTTTCACCTCACCTCGTCATTTGCCGGCGCTTCAAGATATAGCCCAGCGACTCCTTGGTGGCAGTGATGCTGGCGAGATTCCGATTTATTTGGGTTCCGACGAGATGATGCAACACGTCACGGGTTTTAAGGTTCACCGCGGAGCCTTGGCGTCTTTCAACAGACCTCAGCTTGCCGAGGTGGGCGAGCTTCTCGCATCTGCACGTGGGGGTAAGGGCGCGCGCCGGATTATTGTGCTTGAGGGGCTTGTTGACCACACGAATGTCGGCGCGATTTTTCGTTCCTGCGCAGCGCTTGGAGTTGACGCAATTCTCGTGACGGACACATGTGCGGATCCCCTGTATCGCAGGAGCGTCCGGGTGTCTATGGGGACGGTTTTCCAAGTCCCGTGGACACGGATTTATGATTGGCCGAGAAGTATGAATATTTTGCACGACGAAGGTTTTACGACGGCAGCCCTCGCTCTTGAGGATGATGCCCTTCCGTTAGATAAGTTTTCGGCTTTGGATGAAGTGCAGGCGCTTAATTCACGTGTTGCTCTCATTATGGGAACTGAGGGCGATGGTTTAGGGAAGCGAACGATTGCGAACGCGGACTATCGGGTGATTATTCCGATGGCGGGGCACGTGGATTCCTTGAATGTAGCGGCTGCGAGCGCTGTTGCCTGTTGGGAGTTACGTGTGCGTGGCGAAGGTGAAAATGAAGGAGTCTAAAATACTTTAGACGTTACTTATTTATTACGTTTGTAACGTTAAAAAGCCGCAAAAGCTAAAAAATTAGGACTAGAAAGTTTCTTTTTATAAAATATTGCGACACCTGTCCTTAATCGATGGGTATATCCAGTGGGTTAGATGGGTGTATCCGGCTAAAAATTACTCTATGACTTCACCTCTCACCCCTGAGCAACACGTTGCATGGGCGCTTGCCCGAACCGTGCGTAGCAGACGTGAAGATTTACATATAAGTCAGGATGATCTTGCATTTTCCGCGGGTATTAATCGTTCAACTATCCAATGCCTTGAGAACGCCGTATCCGATCTTAAAACGCGGGTTCCCGCAAATCCCAGGCTACACACGCTTTTCAAACTTGCCGATGCACTTGATTTGACGATCGGTGAACTACTGAAAAATGTTGAAGAGGCATATGGTGGACCACATGCATCGATTGACATCGAAATTCGTCGTAATAAGTGAAAAAACAATAAAAATATCTGTCCTCATATAACTGCGCATCACATCTGCATGCGAATATATAAAAGAGACGCTATTATCCAAATTTTTCTTGGATAAGGTGATGTTTTGTTAGTTGTGGTGTCTGCATTTGACCCTGAAACAAAGACGTCGAAAATAATAAACGCTGATTAAACCCTTGAACCCCTGTTGAGCAGGGGGTTTGCTATTTTCAGGGTGGTTTCTTTGAGGGCTGGTTGCTCGACGATGCGCTGAACTTGGCTTCTGTGGGCAATGAACCGGTCGTCGGCTCCTGCCAAGGGGGTCTGCTGGTGGGCTTGCGTTAGCGGGTATCTGACTAGGGGTGGGAGTGGCTGATACAATCTTTAGTAATTACTTTCTAGGAGGGTAAAAGCACTACCGAATGGTGCTGGAGCCTGGTCACGTGGGAGGTGTCGCACATGGATGCTGCGCCCGAGAAGACGACGATGGACTTCTATAACATGTCGGATTTTTTGCGCGGACAGTCGTCCAAGATCATCACGAAGTTGTTTGAGGAAGACGAGGCGGCTTTTGTGCTGAAGAATGGCAGGCCGTTGGCTGTGTTGATGTCGATTGAACGCTATGAGCGACTCATGAAGGCCGGAATCGACATCACCGAGTACTGAGGATTTTCAACGAGGGTTTTTGGATGGCAGTGAAAAAGACAGAGCTTTATTCCTTACTCTGGGAAGCTGTGAATAAGCTTCGTGGCGGTGTGGAGCCAGCCCGCTACAAGGACTATGTACTCACTCTACTGTTCTTTAAGTACGTCTCGGATCGGTACAAAGGTCAGCGGTACGCCGATTTCACAGTGAAAGAAGGTACCTCTTTCGATGACTTAATCGCAGCCAAGGGCAAGAAGGATATCGGCGATGCTTACGAGTACTTCATGATGAAGTTCGCCCAAGAATCTGGCAAGAGCAAAGGGCAGTTCAACACTCCCTCCGAGGTGAGCCGAACCATGGCCAGACTGCTCGGTATTTCTAACATCCAGCCGCGCCAGCATGGACGCTCGTGGACGCTGTATGAAGCTTTCATGCCACGACGGATACAAACGCGCGCGAACCTCGTTTTGGTGGCGTGACTGGTTCAAACTTGAGCTGATTGTTTCAGATTAGAGAGGAGATTCTCGTGACCGTTGAGCCGCCAATGTTCCGTACGTTTGGCCACGAAACTGTTGAAGTAGTTCACGCCGAGGGTACTGCCGACGAGAAGCGTTTTTCTGTCGAGGCACATGTCGAGCCCGATTCGGGTTTCGTTTCGGTAGACGCGCCTATCTACGAGGGAGACATTGTTGAGATCAAAGACCCCCGTGGCGGCATTGAACGCAAGCTCGTAAGCGAAGTTAGAATCTACGATCCCAAAGGGGTCTCGTTCCGAAACATGCGTTATACGGAGCTTAAATGGGGCAAGGCTCCGCAGGCTCGTATTGCACCAGTTCGACGCCTCACCATTGAAAACTTTCACCCTCGCGTCATTGAGTCCGCAGGAAAGCTCTTCGCGGACGGCCATTTCAGTAGGGCCGTAACTGAAGCATTCGTGTCTATTGAGGTACGAGTTCGTGGTCTCTTGGGTTCTGATAATTCGGGCACGAAGCTGATGGACGAAGCCTTCAACGGCAAAAACCCGAAGCTCTCGGTAGCGCGGCATGAAGGGCGTTCCGGCGAAGATGAGCAAGCTGGATTCCACTTACTATTTCGTGGAGCAATGTTAGGTGTCAGAAACCCTGGAGCGCATGAGCTTGCGTTCGAGCAGGATCCGCAAGAAGCCCTAGAATTTATAGCACTTGCCAGCTTGCTACATCGAAGGCTTGACTGTGGTTAGTTTGAGGCGACCGTGGCAGCACTGACGTGATTTTACGCTTACGCCTAGGCAGTGTGAGCTTAAGCGATGGCACTCTTCAAGTTATTCCTACTAAAAAATTGAAAGAAAAAGACGAATGAACCAACTGGGATTTTTTATCTGGGGCACCGCTGACATCTGCGAGGTCGTCCCCACCGACACGAAGGGAGAAACCGACTAGATGGCCAATCAACGCTTGCAACTCACCTGGTACAACAAGGACAAGGCCCTCATCCCCACCGAGACCGGCAAGTACGGCTACACGTGGGTTGACCCCTCAGACCCGCGTTACTGCGAGACCCATACCCTCGTGCTAGACGACTATGTGCAAGGCAGCCAGACACCAAAGTCTGACGAGTTCGCCTACTCCGAGCGAGCCGACCTTGACCCCCAAGGCGATAACCTGCTCATCCTCGGCGAATCCGGCGATGTCCTCGAAGCCCTTACCCGGGTGCCCGAGCTTGCCAAGAAGTACGTGGGCCAGGTGAAACTGATCTACATCGATCCACCGTTCAACACCGCGCAAACATTCGCCAGCTACGAGGACAACCTGGAGCACTCCATCTGGCTCACCATGATGCGCGACCGACTGCTGCACATGAAGAAGCTGCTCACTAACGACGGCTCCATCTGGGTACACCTCGACGACGTCGAAGTCCACCGGATGCGGCTGCTGATGGATGAGGTGTTCGGTGCCGCAAATTTTTTGGCTGAAATATATTGGCAAAATACCTACAGCCCCAAAAATAATGGATCAGGAGTGTCGATTGATTCAGACGTTATTCTTATCTACCGAAAGTCATCATCGTTTGAGGTAAACAGGCTTCCTAGAACAAGTTCAATGAATTCTGCCTATCAGAATCCGGATGATGATCCAGCAGGATCGTGGGCTAACGACAATCCGCACGCGCGTCACGCAGCTGGTAAATATCAGCACCCTGGCGTGTATGGGATTCAGCATCCGATTACCGGTAAAATGCTTTATCCCTCATCATCTGCAAATTGGTGTTATGCGCAATCAACAGTTCTGGAAATTATGCAAGGGTGGGGTGACTATGTCTATGGGGATAACACTCCTGAGGAAATGGCAAAAAGACGCGAAATAGAACCCCCTGGTGTGCAACTACGTGATGATGTGCATCCACTTGTTTTGCGGAACTTTAATTCGTCCAGCGTGGAACGCGCACAGGAAATTCAAGATGATGGACCTTGGCCAGTTTTTTGGCTTACTAAGGGCGGTAAGGGAGCTATTAGACGCAAAACCTATCTGTCTAATGTTGCTGGGCGTATTCCGCAAAGTATATGGCCGTATAGCGAAGTAGGACATACTGACGAAGCGAAAAAGGAAAACCAATCTCTTTTCCCAGATGAAACTCCTTTCAGTACCCCTAAGCCCGAGCGCCTTTTAGAGCGGATTATTCATATTGGTTCTAATCCGGGGGATATTGTTTTGGATTGTTTTGCAGGTTCAGGAACTACGGCTGCTGTTGCGCAGAAGATGGGGCGGCGTTGGGTTACGTGTGAGTTGGTGGAGGATACTTTTAACCGTTTTACTCGTCCGCGTTTGGAAAAGGTGGTTAGTGATAGTGATCCGGGCGGGATAACCCGCACGAAGGGTGAGCGGGTGGATGCTACCGTTGATGGTTTGCCGGAGGGTTTGAGTGCTGATGATGCACAGAAGCTGACTTCCTTACTTAATAAGGCGATTAGTGAGAGCCCGGAGTTGAAGAAATCGGCGGATATTCGGGCGGTTAAGCAGATGGTGAAAACTCGCCGCTCGAAAGATGTGGTTAATTGGCGTGGTGGCGGCGGCTTCCAGGTCGCCCACCTGTCGCCTGCGTGTTTCGACTACGACCCCGCACTAGATCGAGTGATGCTAACAGAGGCCGCGACCGGCGAAACGTTGATTGAGTCGGTGGCTGCGAATCTTGGTTTCACGCTGCTGTACCCGGATGATGACTATGTGTTCGACGCCAGGCGCGGTAACGCTTTGCTAAAGGTGGTCGAAGGGGTGGCTACCCCCGAGATCGTGGATTGGCTGGCCTCGCAGGTTCAACCTGGGGAGACGATCGTGTTGGCAGCTACCTCGGTGATGGACGGGGTGCGCCAGCATCTGCGCAAACTGGTGAAGGGGGCGCGGGTGGTTGCCTTGCCCGATGATGTGTTCCGTTACAGCGAGGGTGGTGAGCTGTGATGGCTAAGCGGCTGAATATTAGTTTTGATTCGGACATGTTGGAGTCGATTAGTGCCGAGTTTGACCTGCGTGCTCCGAACAAGGAGGCTCTGCGCCAACTGGTCTTCACTCTTGATGGGGATTATGACCCATCGGTGATGCAGGTGCTCAACCTCGCTACGGGCGTGGGCAAGACGTATTTGATGGCGGCGTTTGTGGAATATCTGCGCCGCCAAGGGGTTGGCAACGTCGTGATCGTCACCCCAGGCAAGACGGTGCAGGCCAAGACGGTCCAGAATTTCACGCCTGGCACGCCCCGGTATATCACCGGCGCGGCGGTGCCGCCCGAGGTGGTGACCCCGCAGGACTATTCGGCGTGGATCGCCCGGCAGAACGGACCCGCCCAGCTTTCGTTCGGGCGGGAAACCCCGATGCTGGCGTTTATCTTCAACATCCAGCAGCTCATCGCGCCGAAGGAAGCCGAGGGGGACACTCACGGCGCTACACAGGATGCGATGCGTCGCAAGCCGCGGCGGTTCGATGAGAACGCCGGTGTGCTTTTCGACTACCTGAAGAACCTCGATGATCTGGTGGTGATCGCCGACGAATCCCACCTGTACGGGTCGAGCGCGGTGGCGTTCAATGCAGCGTTGAAGGAACTTGATCCAGCAGTGGCGATCGGGTTGACGGCTTCGGTGAATAAAAAGACCGATCATGTGATCTTCGAGTATCCGCTGTATCGGGCGATTACCGACAAGTATGTCAAAGCCCCAGTGTTGGCGTTCCGCAAGACCGGATATGGCACCGGTGAAGCCTCTGAGGAGCAGCAGTTGCGGGACGCGCTGCAGCTACGTGCGCTCAAGCAGGCTTACTACGACTCCTATGCCTCCTCAAAGGGTCGCGATCATGTGAACGCGGTCGCTTTCGTCGTGTGCTCGGATGTTGAGCATGCCACCCAGGTTGCTGAGCTGCTGCGCACCCCGGAATACCTCGGCCAGGATGAGGCGGTGTTGCAGGTGGACTCCAAGCACGAGGATGAGTTGACCCAGCGTCGCCTCGACGAATTGGATCGGCCCGAATCGCCTGTGCTGGCAGTGGTCAGTGTCAACAAACTCAAGGAGGGCTGGGATGTCAAGAACATCGCGGTCGTCGTCACGCTGCGGGCGATGGCCTCCGAGGTGCTTACCCAGCAGACCATGGGGCGTGGCCTGCGTTTGCCGTTCGGGAAGTACACGGGCGTGTGGCAGATCGATCAGCTCGACATCATCGCCCACCAATCCTTCACCGAACTACTCAACGCCGAGAACGTGCTGCAGCAGTTCGGATTGGACGATGCCGTCCCCGAACCCGACAAAGCCAAGGTGGAAGAGGCGATCCGCAAAGCCGCCGAAACATCCGGCACGGGTACAGTCACAGACACGACCGGTGGTCAAGCATCGACTACGACTATGCCAGGGCCTGGTGCTGGTACCAGTGGTGAGGGGGCCGGTGGCGTAGAACCGCAGCCGGGCACCGTTCCCGTAGGCGGTGGTGATTCTCCGGGTGCGGGTTTGCCTGGTGTTGGGGTTCGTACCATCACCGAGCAGGAGGATCAGCCCACCTGGGAGTTGGTTTCGATCGGACGGAACCCCGATTTTGCGGACGTATCCTACCGATTCCCGGTGACGACGATGACTGTGCAGCAGCCGCCCATTGACCTGTCAGAAATCAGTGACACCGAGATTGAGCAAGCTGCCCGCCGGGTCACTTCTGCTGGGGACGTGCTGTTGCGCAAAGAGATCATCGCCACGCTGGGCAAGAAACTCCGGGCAGAGGATCGAGAAAGTGCCGAGGTTGACTCCGTCCACGTTGACGATGCCGACGCCGAGGAGGCTCTGGTCAAACTAGTGATCAACATGTCGCTGGTGCCCAAAACCAAACAGACCGCCCGCTACGTCGCCACGTACCTGGTGCCGAAGTTCATGGGCGCCGTGACGTTCACCGGCTGGACCGTCAAATCCCTCGACTCCGCTCGCGCCGAACTCTTGGGGCTGATCAAGGACTACACAACCGAGACACTGCGAGCCACCCGCGAGGTGCCGACCATACACCCCAAGTCGATGCCAGGCACCGGCTACACGCTCCCGTTAGGTGAGAAAGTGCATAACCAGATTGAGAGTCGTGACCAGTTCGTGCGTGGCCGGGTCTATAGGGGCTGGTTCAAGTCGCTGTTCGCAGAGGAATCCTTCGACTCCTTCACCGGCGAATACCAGCTTGCTCGCCTGCTCAACACGTCGCCGGGGATCGTGTGGTGGCATCGGCTCCACACGCAAGACGGCGCGTTCGTGTACTACAACGCGAAAGACCGCTACTTCCCCGACTTCGTAGCCTTGGACACCAACGGGGTGCATTGGATTATCGAGGGCAAGGACGAGCGTGGCCGCGATGACGCCAGGGTGCAAGCCAAGCGTAAGGCTGCCGAGGCGTTGGTGCGACGCCTGGTGGCTGAGGACGCTTATACCGGTCAGCACTGGGGCTACCTCATCGCCTACGAACAAGACACCGCCCGTGCCGACTCCTGGGAAGACCTGAAAGCCTTCTCGCAGCCGGTCAGCAACGCCCTGTAGCTGCGAGTTCGCCTGGGCTCATCACGGGACTCCAGCGTTGCGGAAGATCGAGGGTGCCGGACTCGCCCTAGGATTCACCAATCTCGACAACCAGCACCTCCTCGCATCCTCAAATTCGTTTCGAGGTGGTTGATTCCTCAGTCCAGCTTTTTTGGGAGGGACAGTTCATTCATGCAAGAGGGTGAGTTGTGAAAATACACTATTCAGGAAAACGGTGCAGAACCATTAAAACCCAGTTGACGCCAGGCTTCATATACGGCAATTGAGGCTGCGTTGGCGAGATTGAGGGAACGCAGGTGGGGCATCATGGGGATCCGAACGGCTTGCGTAATCGAAGAATCCTGGACAATCCGCGCGGGAAGCCCCGTGGGTTCGGGGCCGAACAGAAGATAATCTCCCGGTTGATAACGCACATCAGCATAGTTATTCGCGGTGTGCCCTGTGAAGGCAAAAATTCGCGCGCCGTTAGTTGTTGCAAGGAAATCGTCGTAATTATTGTGGATAATGAGGCTGGCAATATCGTGGTAGTCGAGGCCGGCGCGCTTGAGATGGGCGTCGGAAAAGTCGAAACCGAGGGGTTCGATAAGGTGAAGGGATGCGCTCGTGCAGGCTGCCAGGCGAATTGCCGCGCCTGTATTTCCAGGGATGCGAGGTTCATAAAAAACGATATTCAGCACCCCATCAGGATACTCGCTTTTGGATGTACGTAAAAACGCAGGCGAAATAAGCGACAACGCGGGTTCTGCGGGACATGCGCGATAACGCGGGTTTGGCGAGAAACCGTAAAAACGCAGGCGAGGAGTTCGAGGTTACCTCCTGGGAACACTAGAACGGTAACAGCGTATAAAATGGAGAAGATACGAAAGGGGAGTGAATGAAAATTTCATCGTTATTCAAAGCTATTCTCAAAACGGGCCCGGTAGTCGCGGGTGTGCTGTTGAAGTACGGGCCACAACTTAAGGAACTAGCGCAAAAAAATCCCCGGTTGGTGGAAAAAATCCACGGCGTCTACACGAAAATAGCGGGAACAGCGCCAAGTCGATCATCTGCGCAAATGGCGTCAAAAATCGTGGCGTTAAAGGAGCAGGTCACCTACCTATATGCGAATGCGACAACACCCAAGGAACTTGAGGATGCCAAAAAATGGCGCGAAGAACTCGACATGTTAGAACGTGCCATACCCGTGGTAGACACCATGAGGTACTCCAAGAAAAAAATGGAACAACGCGCAATGTATCGTCGACTTAACAAGATTTCAGATGCCGTGTTGGCGGCAACTTTGGTGGAATATATTGAAGACGCTGAGATTGTTGACGACGAAAAACGCGAGAATGCTTAGCTGGTGATTCAAATCACCCGGGTTTTCATGCGGAAAATTTGAACTACGTGGAACGAACTGGTAAATTATTCTCTGTTGCTTCGGCAAGGAAACTTGCTGAAACCTACGCGCAGGTGGCGGAATAGGCAGACGCGCTAGCTTGAGGTGCTAGTCCTCGTATTAGAGGGTGGGGGTTCAAGTCCCCCTCTGCGCACGAAAAAGGGCCGGTCCAAAGGATCGGCCCTTTTGTTTTTCACGGTCCTGCTATGCCGTCTCGCTCTGAGTTCTCGCTCTTACGGGTCTGTTTCTGCGGGATTGGTGAGAACGTCGTCGACAGTGATTTCGGAACCGTATAGACTGCCGTCTGTACGGGGAAGTGGACAGAGGTGGCAAACCGGGGCAGATATAGGAAAGTCCAGGGCAAAGAGGAAAGAAAAGAAATGGAAACAGTCATTCTTCATACTCAACGTTTTGTGTTAACGCCCCCATGCGAAGAGGACATTCCCGCAATAGTTCGCATATGCCAAGATCCAGAGATTCAGAAGTGGACCTCAGTGCCCTCGCCTTACGGCGAAGAGGACGCAACATGCTTTGTTGCCAATACGAAACAATCGTGGCGTATCGGAGTTCCCGTGTGGTACGCGCGTTACGAAGAAGGCGGGGAGCCGGTTGCGTGTATTGAAGTACGTCAACCCAATCAGTATGTAGGGGAGTTGGGTTTTTGGACAGCGCCCGGGTTCCGTGACCAGGGAATTATGAGCGAAGTGGTTCAAACCGTCCTGGATTTCGCTTTCGATGAGATGAAGCTAGAGGCCGTGCATTGGGCCTGCCAAATTCAGGATGGTGAACCGAACTGGTCCTCGGTTCGTACCGCCTGGAAGGCAGGTTTCGTATTCGAAGGCATTCAGCGTGCCGGATCTTTTAACAAGGGCAAAATCTACGATACCCTGCGCGCAACGATTAAACCTGGAGAACCGCGTGCGCCACGCGGGCCGTGGTGTGGGCCAACCCGCAAACATCCCGCTTTTGGAAATCCGCGTGATCCGGAAACTCTTGTTCGTCAATTCCATGAAACATATCGTTTACCTATAGTTGAAGGGAAACCGAGTGCGGATAATGAACGCATCGGGCTGAGAATGTCCCTTATTGCTGAAGAATTTACGGAATTGGTGGCGGCTTGTTACGGCGGGGTCGCGGGTGGCGAAATTGAAAAAGCCTTTAACCGCGCAGTTTCCGCTGACGATAATACGCGCGACATTATTGAAATCGCGGACGCTATGGGTGATCTTATCTACGTTATTTACGGTATGGCTTTGGAGCTTGGCGTTTCAATGGAACGTGTATTAGCGACGATTCAGGCGTCTAATCTTTCCAAACTTGGGGAGGATGGGAAACCGATTTATAGGGAAGATGGCAAGGTTCTTAAGGGGCCGAATTTCTTCGATCCGGATATTCGCGGGGCGCTTGGCTTGTGAAGCTTGCTTTTTCACAGCGTTCGCGTTTTGTGATGTATTTCTAGCCGGAATTTTTGGTTTGCGAGCTATTTTCGTCGTGAAACAACCTTATATTTTGCGCAAAACTTGTTCTTAATAATTTTTGACGAAAGATGCTAAAAGATTAGCCGTAACGCGATAAAAAGGGTAACCTTGGAACATGGCTATGAATCCTCGTGCAGCACTGGACCGGTTGATGAGAGCGCTCGAACACTTCCATCAGGTTGCATCAACCTCAGATGATCCGCATGCCCCTGCGGTTTTAGAAGCAACGGACCTTCTTGCGGACGCCTTTACCGTTTACGATGACGTCATGTTTACCGAATACGATGTCGAAACCCCCTTTGATGTGTACGCAGATGAGGATGAGGACGAGGACAACGATAATGGCTACCTGTACGACACCGGCAGATTCGACACTCTCGATGATGATTACGACGATGAAGATGACGACGAGGACGATGAAGATTTCGATGACCTCGATGAAAATGTAATCTATTACGACGGCGATGCAATCGAGCACGACGAGGACGATTTCGACTACGACTACGACGATGATGGCCTCGACGATGAAGATTTCGATGATGACTACGACGATGAAGATGACGACGAGGACGAGCGTATCTAAATAATACTGTACCTCTCGTATTTCACGTGAAAATTGTTTTGTCATGTAGTTTGCATGAATAATGAGGTAGTCATGTCCGTTATACAGACGAACAATTACTAGCTCAATCATCCGTGCATTTTCATCAAAACCTATAGTGCATAAGTGTTAAGAAATATCGTTGAGGGCTTCGGTGACGATTGCGGGTAGCTCTTGGACCTTGGAGAGTATGGACACCAGTTGGCCCGCTGTTCGCGCGCCAATGAGGGCGGAGGTTATGGGTTTAGATAAAGCCCAGCCGAGGGCAACCTCGCCCTCAGATAGCCCTAAACCGTCACCGGCTTTCGCAACCGCTTCAACAATGGTGCGACACCTCTTATCCAAATAAGGGTCGACGAAAGATGCCAAATGTTCTGAAGCAGCGCGCGAAGTTGCAGGAATAGAATGGCGATACTTTCCTGTAAGAACTCCGCGTCCAAGAACCGATGTGCCAAAGAAACCCAAACCTAAACCTTCGCAGGCATCAAAATACTCGTCTTCTGGATAGCGTTGAAGAAGAGAATATTCGCTTTGAATAACACTGAGTGAGGGTAGCCCGGATTCTTCAAGGAAAGTATTCATGCGGGCAACTCTCCAGGCAGGATAACCCATCACGCCTATATAATCTGTAAGCCCTGAAGTGACAAGATGTGCAAGTCCTAATGCCGTTTCCCGATCCGGGGTCACGCCATCAGGGCCAGCACACAGAGCAAAATCCACACGGTTCGTCCTTAAGCGCTCCAAGCTCCCCTCAAGGCTTGAACGCAAGGCACCTCTCGATGTTGAATAGGATGAACCGATTGGCGAGGAAACAAACCCGACACGTGTGCAAATATAGAAGTTTTTACAAGAAAAATCTCCGTCGTCGAACAGTGTACCGACGAGGGACTCGGAAGCGCCATTTCCGAAAGCGGGTGACGTATCGAGGAGCGTTCCGCCAGCTTCAGAGAATGCTAAAAGTTGACCTGCTGCCTCATCTTTTTCCGTATCGCGCCCCCAGGTGAGGGTTCCAAGTCCGATAGAGGATACAACAACGCCACTTTTTCCAACCGCACGGTAATCCATACGTTTAAGTTTAAACGAGGAATGGGTGGGTGGGTGTTGTGTGCGTTGGGAGTGTTGTGTGTATCGGGAGTGTTGTGTGCGTTGGGAGTGTTGTGTGTATCGGGATGTACGACGGGAGAGTGCCGCGCGGTTGTGTCGGCGTTGATTTTTTGGGGCAGAAGGGTTGGGCGCCAGAGCAGTGAGAAAGTGCGTGGGGCTAATGAGTTGGGAACATTTTGGCGGGTGGGCACGTTATGTCTATCGGAGTAAGATAATGATGTTGTGTCAACGTAAGGAAGTTTATGAAAACCTGGCCGAAACCGCATGTCCCTGTTCTCCACGTCACGACTTCTTTGAAACTTTTTGATACATCTACGCAGGATTTACGTGTTGTTGCAGATACCCAACATCCGCATCTCTACACGTGCGGAATTACGCCTTACGATGCCACACACCTTGGACACGCTTTTACGTACGTCATGGCAGATGCGCTCATGCGGTGGTGGCTGGCAACGGGTAAGGAACCGATTTACGCCCAAAATATTACCGATATTGATGACCCGCTTTTCGAGCGAGCCGAGGCAACCCAGGTAAATTGGCGAGAACTTGCGGATTCACAAATTGATCTTTTCCGTAGCGACATGGAACTTTTGGGTTGCGTTCCACCACAGACGTGGACAGCCATCTCGGAAGTGTTGCCAGAGTTGGAGGGGGCCGTTCGCGATCTTGAAAAGCGTGGCTTGGCGTATCGTCTCGAGAACAGTGACGGATCCCAAGATGTATATCTCGATATTTCGCACGACGAAGAATTTGCGGTAGCTCCCGTTTTCCGTGGTTTAGATTTGCGGGGCTTATTTGATGGGCATGGCGGGGATTCTAACAGGCTGGGGAAGAAGAATGAACTTGATCCGCTCATCTGGAAGGGCGTGAAAAATGATTGCTTCCAGCCACGTGGTGAAAAACCCGGATATTGGCGTCCTGGTTGGCATATTGAATGTGCGTTAATTATGGCTGAGCAATTGAAAGGAAACGTGACGGTTCAGGCTGGTGGGCGCGATTTGGTGTTTCCGCATCACGAAATGAGCGAATCTCATCTGCGTGAACTATTTTCCGGTTCCGGTGTGGATATTCATATGCATGCCGGGATGGTTGCCTATGAGGGTGAGAAAATGTCGAAATCGTTGGGTAATCTTGTGAGGGTGTCCGAACTTGTCTCCCAAGGCGAAGATCCGCAGGCTGTCCGACTTGTTATGTTGGGGCAACATTACCGTACCGATTGGGAATACACCGCGGATTTGCTACGCCATGCATCCGAGCGTCTTTCTGCATGGCGGGAGGCTTTCTCACATGCCAATAACTGTTGTGGCGCAGATGCTTGCTGTAGCGAAACAGAAAAAGGTGAAGATCCCGCAGAAGTCTTGTGCAATATTCTCGCTGATGATCTCAACACGCCACAAGCTTGTGTTTTCATTGACAACTGGGCACGTAGCTCGCACACATATGATGCGCAAAAGATGGCGCGCGCCGTTCAGGCATTCCTTGGGGTGGATATTACCTTGTAGATCCTACTGCTGTACGGTGCGCATATGCTCGATGCCTGTGGCGCTTATTTCCGGTAGCGTTCCGCCGAATTCGGGGCAGAAGCGTTGAAAACTGCACCAATCGCACAGCCGGGACCTGCGCGGTTCAAAATAGCGCGAATCTAAACGTTCCTTAATATTTTTCCACGTGTTATTCACGTTCTCCACAATCATCTCCACATCGACATCTGTGGGATCGTAGGTGAGCGTGCGCCCGTCCTTCAAATAAATCAGTTGTGTTCGCGCCGGAATTTGCCCCTCAATGAGATATAGCAACATGGCATAAAAACGCATTTGGAACAGCGCGTCCTGTTGGTAGCGCGGATGGGGAGATTTTCCGGTTTTATAATCGACGACACGCAACGCGCCACTGGGTGCCCTGTCTATTCTGTCAGCAATACCGCGTACCCCTACGCCTGAGGAAAGCCTGCTATTCAAGAATTTTTCCCTATCTCTAGGTTGAAGATATTGGGGATTTTCTAGGGTGAAATATGTGGAAATAAGTGGACGTGCAGAATCGAGCCAATTATTCAGGTGGTTTTCTGTATCGAAGAGCGTGAGATGTTCCGGGTTCTCGGTGTGAAGTTTTTCCCAACAGTGAAGAAGAAGCGACTGGGCATAATCTAGGGTTCGTTCAAGCTGTGGAACGTCGTATAAATGTTCAAGAACCGAATGGACGAGTGTTCCTCGGAGCATGGCTAACGACGGGGGTTCGGGGAACTGATCAATGCTGCGGAAGCGAAAAAGAAGGGGGCATTGATGGAAGTCCTTGGCCCGTGATGGCGAAATTGCTGCGAGACGTTTCATATCTTTACCCTAGCCGTCTCGTGTTGAGAAACAAAAAGTTATCCACATCCTACTGTTTCAGGGTAATGTTTATGCGCTTGCTTGGGTGTCAGCGTGGGGAAATCGGCGGCATCGTATAACACGCCTGTATATATATTCTGTGCTTTTGAACACGGTTGGGAGTATAAAACAACCTGGGAAAGAATTTCTGTTTCTATTTTTGGACCGGCTTTAAGTAACTTTAGAGCGTCCTTTGATGCGGAAACTTTTTGCAAAATATCAATAATTTCTTCACGAAGCTGTGTAAATTCAGGGAGATAGAGAGAGACGAGGTCGAGCGTGGGGCCAGATTGTGGCGCCGTCTTGCCCGCTGAAGGCGGTAGAAGAATCAACATAAAGTTCCTGTATAGTTATTCCATGTTCGTCATTTTTATTCATTATGGTGAATGTTGTGATGTTCATCAAACACATGTTTGAGGAGAGAATGATGCCGGTAGATACAGCACTACTTATTCTAGAAGACGGAACGATTTTTCACGGAACACCTTACGCTCAGCGAGGACGAAGTAGCGGTGTCCTATGCGGAACCACGGCAGCTTTCGGTTACCAAGAACTTCTTACATCCCAAGACGTAACTGGAAAAATTGTTCTCTTTACAACCCCGCATATTGGAAATACGGGAGTTCTCGATTTAGGTGAAGATTCTCAGTACACAGCAGCAGGTGTGATTATTCGAGATCCCATAGCGCGCGGTTCCCACTATCAAAAAACGGGCGAACTTGAAGAAGCCCTAAAAAACGCCGGCGTCGTTGGTATACAACAGGTCGATACGCGCGCAATTATGCGCAAAATTCGCGATACACCGCAAACCGCAACCATTTTAAGCGGTGAAGACGCACACAACTATCTCGTCGTACATTCGTAAAGAGAATAGAAGGATTAATCCATGCCACGCAGAACAGATATTAACTCTATCCTCGTTATCGGCTCAGGCCCCATTGTGATCGGGCAGGCTTGCGAATTCGACTATTCGGGAACCCAGGCGTGCCGCGTTCTTAAAGAGGAAGGCTTCCGCGTCATTCTTATTAATTCCAACCCCGCCACGATTATGACCGACCCGCATATTGCGGACTCCACCTATATTGAGCCCATTACCGTTCCCGTGATTGAAAAAATTATTGCGAAGGAACGGCCCGATGCGCTCCTGGCAACGCTCGGCGGGCAAACAGCGCTCAACACAGCAACCGCACTACACGATGCCGGCATTTTGCAAAAATACAATGTTGAGGTTCTTGGCGCAGATATTGATGCTATCCGCAAAGGTGAAGATCGCCAGGAATTCAAGGACGTTGTGGATGCGTGCGGGGGAGAATCGGCGCGGTCCATTATTGCCCATACGCTTGAGGAATGCCATGAGGCGGCTGAAAAATTGGGCTACCCTCTCGTCGTACGTCCGTCATTTACTATGGGCGGTTTAGGTTCCGGTTTTGCGCACAACCAGGAAGAACTCGATCGCATTGTGGGTGGCGGGTTGCATTATTCGCCAACTGCTGAGGTTCTCCTGGAAGAATCCATTCTCGGATGGAAAGAAATCGAACTCGAAGTAATTCGCGATTTCAAAGATCAAGCGATTTTGGTGTGCAGCATCGAGAATTTCGATCCGGTCGGTGTTCACACCGGGGACTCCATCACCATGGCTCCCGCGCTCACCTTGAGCGATGCAGAGTTTACTAAGGTTCGCGATCTCGGTATGGCGATTATTCGTGAAACCGGGCTTGCCGCGGGCGGATGCAATATTCAAATTGCGGTGGAGCCTAAAACTGGGCGAATGATTGTTATTGAAATGAATCCGCGTGTTTCGCGTTCCTCGGCTCTCGCCTCCAAAGCAACAGGTGTTCCGATTGCGAAAGTGACGACGAAACTCGCCGTCGGTTACACGCTGGATGAGATAACGAACGATATGACGGGACTGCCACTCACTGAGGATCCTGCCGTTGACTATGTTGTGGTGAAGGTTCCGCGTTTTGCGTTCGAAAAGTTCCCCGCTGCGGATAACACTATTACGACGACGATGAAATCCGTCGGGGAGGCAATGAGCCTGGGTCGTAACTTCACACAAGCGCTACAAAAAGCGATGAGAAGTATCGATAAAAAGGGCGCGGTGTTCCACTGGAACGGCACACCCGATAAGGACGAAAATCTGGAGTTGATGAAACGGGCAACTGAAGACCGCGTTATCCAGGTTCAGCAGGCCTTGCGCGCTGGTGCAACCGTTGAAGAAATCAACGAGATTACGACGATTGATTCCTATTTCCTTGATCAGATCGCTTTGATTAATGAGGTAGCCGATCAGATAAAAACAGCCCCAACCCTGACAAAAGATGTCTTGAAGCTCGCCAAATACCACGGTTTTTCCGATTCTCAAATCGCGCAGATACGTGGTATGAGCGAGGAAGCTGTTCGCGAAGTTCGCTGGGCATACGGCCTGCATCCCGTCTATAAAATGGTGGATACCTGCGCCGGTACGCACGCCGCAACAACCGCCTACATGTACTCCAGTTACGATACGGAAACTGAAGTTCCGCAACGCACCAAACCGGCAGTGATGATTCTCGGGAGTGGCCCGAATCGTATAGGGCAGGGACTCGAATTCGATTACTCCTGTGTTCAAGCGACCTTCGCATTGAACGACGAATACGAAACAATTATCGTGAACTGCAATCCCGAAACCGTCTCCACAGATTACGATATTTCGGATCGTCTCTATTTTGAGCCATTAACGCTCGAAGATGTTCTGGAAATTTATCGAGCCGAATCCCAGGCTGGTCCTATTGCCGGGGTGATTATTCAGCTCGGCGGGCAAACACCGCTATCCCTCGCAAAAGCGCTTGAGGACGCCGGTTTGCCGATTGTGGGAACTTCGCCGGCGGCAATTGACGCCGCAGAAGACCGCGCAGTGTTCGGAACAGTTCTCGAAGATGCGGGCTTGAAGGCTCCCGATTACGGAACAGCCACAAGCGACGCCCAAGCGTTACGTGTAGCGGATAAAATTGGGTATCCGGTACTGGTTCGCCCATCCTATGTGTTGGGCGGGCGCGGAATGCAAATCGTCTACAGCCACACGGAACTCGCGGAATATCTCAACCGCCACGAATCAGAAAAAACCGATGCTTCACGCACAACCGCGCCACTCCTCATCGATAAATTCCTTGCCGACGCGGTAGAAATCGATGTTGATGCCATATACGACGGAGAAGAGCTTTTCCTCGGTGGAGTGATGCAACACATTGAGGAAGCCGGCGTTCACTCGGGTGATTCCGCCTGTGTTTTGCCGCCCCTTAGTTTCTCGCAAACACTTATGGACAATATCTATGAGGCAACCCTGGCTATTGCGAAGGGTGTGGGAGTGCGCGGGTTGGTGAATATCCAATTCGCTGTCCAATCGAATATTCTTTACGTTATTGAAGCCAACCCGCGTGCGTCGCGTACGGTTCCTTTCGTGTCTAAAGCAACGGGAGTAACGCTTGCGCCGGCAGCGACGCGAGTCATGATGGGGGAGAAAATCAGTAGTTTGAAAGCTCGCGGAATCCTTCCCGAGAAAGACGCACGGATTATTGATTACAATGCGCCCATATGTGTGAAGGAAGCGGTGTTGCCCTTTAAGCGTTTTATGACGACGGATGGGCGCAGTGTGGACACCATTCTTGGACCGGAAATGCGGTCTACCGGTGAGGTGATGGGGATGGACACCACATTCCCGGCTGCTTTCGCAAAATCGCAAATTGCTTCCTATGGAGGACTTCCGACTTCCGGTACGGCGCTTATTTCCGTGTGTGATGCAGATAAGGGAGCCATTATTTTCCCGGTGTCCCAGCTAGTTGATCTCGGATTCACTATCTATGCAACACGTGGAACCGCAAATGTTTTGTCCCGCTACGGGATTAACGCACATGTGGTGAGCCAAAACCCGGGCGAAAAAAGCGATGCCCACAATATTGTGGACCTTATTAATACCGGAAAAATTGATCTTGTTGTCAACACTCGTGGCGCGCAACAATCAGCGAGCGATGGGTATGCTATTCGAGCCGCCACAACCGCAGCTGACTTGCCGATTATGACAACTGTGGCTGCTTTCGGTGCCGCCGTTCAGTCCATGAAGGATGAAGCACAGCATGAATTCACTTTGAAAACTATTCAGGAATACACTGCTGAACGCCACTGAACGTTAGTGAGCCCAACGCGACATAACGGAACCCTCGTCGTCGTAAAAATTAACTTGCGATACGCGGAATCACATTTTTCCAACTGCGCTCAAAAATAAGCTCCTCGCCATCGAAGCACCATACATGCGAAACGGTGAAGAAATTCTTCTCGTCGCAGGCGATGCGGGACGTTGAGGTGAGCGAAGCCTCCCAATCCATATCCGGGCGGGAGAGGGAAATCTTCCACTCTGCTTCCGTGCGCGCGGAGGTGGGGTCATCCCAGGAAATCCAGTAGCGTTCCACGGAATCTTCGTTATAGTGCAGTCCGTCCGGGTAGATGCGTGTACCGCCATACATGGGGTCAACCTGAATGAAGGTTTCTCGCTTGGCAACATCCGTAGAAATCAGACGTTCGGGGCGGCGCACACCGGGGAGTCCCTCGTCGGGATAGAGAACCTTAGCGTTCACGGGCTGAACCGGATCGGCGAAACCAATAGCCATATCGGCATTGTGGCGAATCTGGGCGTATTCATTGCCCTCGTTCGCGAGCGCCTCAAAATCAGGGCGTTTCGGAATAACCAGGGAAGAAGCGTCAATATCAATGTAAACGCCCTCGTTTTGAGCCTGGGGCCAAATCCACGGCCAATACGCAGTAGATACGGACAAGCGCAAGGTGTGCCCGGCAGGAATCGTGTAGCCGATGCCCGTCATGGGAATCTCCACCTCAACCCATTTTCCAGCGGGGAAGTCCACCACTTTATCGCGCCCTTCACGTGCGGAGAGGTTGAGGTTTCCGCGTGTTACCAGCGTAGAGGAGCCGTCTGGCGCCACATCGCAGAGGCGAACATAGACTTGCCCGCGAGTTCCGGGTGTTGTGATGCGCAGGCGTGCCGTGCAATTACCGAGAATCTGGATGTCGTTGTCGAGGGGAATATTGAAGGTTTGGCTTCGCCCGTCCTCTGCGCGTTGGTCAATGGGAAGATCCGAATCGTTGCCGTAGGGGAAGAAGCGGCCCGCGCTTTGCCCGGTATCTTGTGGGGAGTTGACGTACGCTACCGCACCTTTCGCTCCCGGATAGGGGGAGTTGCTTGCGAAAGGTGTTGCTTGGAAGAGGGAGAGTGGGAAGGGTGTGTGAAGAATCGTGGGGTCTGGGAATTGCGGGGTGGCAACCCAGTGGCCTGGAATCTCGTCGTACACGGAGTGTGGTGGGAGCGGATCCATAATGAAATTTTTCATGAGGGGCTCATCCATAACCCCGGTTTCTTTGCCTTTGAGCCAGTAGTCCCACCAGCGTAGGGTTTCGCCGAGGAAATCGATATGCGGGCCCGGTTTAATATCGCGGTCTGGATATTGGTGTGACCACGGGCCGAGGATGCCTTTCACGTTTTTTCCTTGTGCTGAAAGATTTTCGACGAGTCTCAGCACGGTGTCTCGATAGGGATCGAACCATCCGCCAACCGCAAGAACCGCGGCGTTGATACGCGAGTAATCTTCACACACGCTTCCGTGTTTCCAGAATTCATCGCGGGTTTGGTGCCTCATCCAGTTTTCCATATAGGGTTCGGCTTCGTTGAGGCGACGCAACCACTGTTCTTTCCACTGGTCTTTCCATACGCGCTTGTCGACGGGACGGGATTGGAAGGCAAGCATTGTTGCTCCCCAGGCGAACATGTCCACGCCGAGCATGGAGCCACCCATATAGTGAACGTCGTTGTCGTAGCGGTCGTCGGTGGAGCATACGGTGACGATGGCTTTGAGGGGCTTCGGTTGCATGTAGGCGAGTTGGAGGGAGTTGAATCCGCCCCAGGAAATCCCGAACATTCCGACCTTCCCGGTACACCAGTCCTGGTTGGCAATCCAGTTAATGACGTCCACGCCGTCGAGATGTTCTTGCATATCGTATTCTTCGCCGGGCACGCCTTCGGAGTTTCCGTGTCCGCGAATATCGACGCGAATCGAGGCGTATCCGTGGCCTGCATAGTAGGGGTGGCGTTCCGAATCGCGTGGCCATGTCCAGTCGCCACTGCGGTAGGGGAGGTATTCGAGGATGGCGGGAACAGGTTCTGTGGTAACCGGCATCCATGCTTTCATCCATAGTTGTGTTCCGTCGGAGACGGGAATAAATTTTTCGACGACGGTGACCTCGTACGGGAATTCTTCGGGCTGTAAATATTTCATGTGTTCTTTCTTTACTTTATTGCGGTGACGTAAGACTGGGGATAATGCGGTAGTTAGGGGTTGAGATGATGCGGGCAATGGTAGGACGAGGTGTTCGATGCCTGTTTCATGCCTGTTTCATGCCTGCTTCATTCCCTTCCATGCCCGGCATCGTTTAGTTGCTGATGGCCGTCATTCGTTTGCGCATCCAGGGCGTCATGAGGATGAGGAGAACTCCGTATCCGATAATGATGGCCGCTTGGATTCCGAAGTAGGGGATGAGGTTATCGTAATTGTAGAATTTTACGACCTGGGCTTGTACACCTTGGGCCATAGCCATGGAGGCAAGCCATACAGCCATGGTTTGTGAGGCGAAAGCACGTGGTGCGAGGCGTGTGGTGGCGCTCATGCCGGCGGTTTGCAGAACGAGATCGCCAAGGCCGAGGAAAATATAGCATCCGAGCATCCACAGTGCGCTCATTTTTGCGCCGTTCGGGGTTGCCGTACCGCCAAGTGTTACAAGGAGGAAAGCAAGACCGCCGAAAATAGTTCCGATACCGACCTTTGCCGTCACATGTGGCTGGCGTTTTCCGAGTTTAATCCACAGCCAGGCAAGGAGTGGCCCCATAATGATTTCAACAATGGCTGTGAGAGAGATATACCAGGTTGAAGGATACGTGAATCCGGCGAATTCGTTGTGGGTGTGATCGAGTGCCAGGAAATTTAAGGTGTTGCCGGTTTGGAAGTACGTGAGGTTGTACATAACAAGGGCAATCAGGAGGAAGGAGTACGGGAAAAGATTTTGACGTTCATGTGGCGTGACGAGTGGGGAGCGGTACATCCACACGAGGTAAAGAATGGGAACCGCAATTGTTAAACCAGTAATGGCGTTAATGAAACCGTCGATTGCCACAATTCCTGTGCCACCAAAAATAACGGCAAGAAGAATGACGGCGCCTGCCAGCCCTACAACCATCCAGAAATGCTTATCGGGTGTGAAAAGCATACGGATACGCGCGGAGGATTCGTTTCCGCCAAGATTTTTGTATTGAATAATATATAAAATAATGCCGAGAATCATGCCGACGGCAGCGGCTCCAAAACCGGCGTGCCAGTTGATGTTTTGCCCGAGATAGCCGGCAACCAGAGGGCCTAAGAAACAGCCAATATTGATTCCCGCGTAGTAGATTGCGAAACCGGCATCTCGTCGTGTATCTTCCTGGGTGTACAGTTCGCCAACTTTAGTGGAAACATTTGGTTTGAGAAGCCCGGTTCCCACAATAATGAAGCCGAGCCCTGCCCACGTAGCGATTTCCCCGAGGGGTAGGCCCATAAAAATATGTCCGGTCGCAATAATAATGGCACCCCACAACACTGCTTTATGTGTTCCGATTATGCGGTCGGCAATCCAGGCTCCCGCAATGGACAGAAGGTAGAGGAGGGCGCCATAGGCGGCAACAATAGAGGACGCCGTTGTTTTTTCGTAACCGAGTCCGCCGTTAATAACGCTTGCGCTGAAGTAGAGTGCAAGGATGGCTTGGAATCCCAGGTAGGAAAAACGCTCCCATATTTCAAGGTTAAAAAGTGCGAAGAGACCTTTGGGTTGTCCAAGGAAAGATGTTGAACTTTGAGCCAGTTCGTCTTTACGCTTTTCTTTAGCGATGATGTTCAATTGTGCGGGTGTTAATGATGTCGACGCCACCCTATCCGCATCTATATTCATAAATATTCCTCACGTGGTTTTTATATGGTTCGCAAGTTCGATTTTGCGTAAATCTTCGCGCTAGGTATGACGAAGAAGCCCTAATGACTATAAAAACCACTTATTAAATATAGGCTTTAGTTGTGATTTTAACGCATGAACTTGTATTTTTCCGTGACGCAGGCTGAAATCATGTTCAAAATGTGAGAAAAAACTTGTTTTTTGCGTCCATCATGTGGATGTGGCATGTGGACGTAATTGAATAAAATTTCATAGCGTGAATATTATAGGTTTTATGGTGTTTTTCGCCATGTTATTTCCTATATGTGTACGACGACGTACGGGGCTGGTTATCGTCGAACATTTCCTTAATGATGAGGTTGTGTATTGATAGTATTGAGCTGGAAGTCAATTATTCGTCGTTAACGGATAACAAATTACGATTGCCTACAGAATTTGACGTCATGAGCAACGAACAGAACGGTTATGTGCCACCCAACCAGGGGGCTGGTCAATACGATAATCAGTTTTTTCCAAAGGATCAGGAACAATATAAGGGCGAATCTGCATATCCGCGTACAGGTGGCGAGCCGGGGGCGGATTTTTCTTCATCTCAACACGCCTTTGATCCCTACACTGGTGAACGTGTAAATACGATGCAGGGCGGGCAGATGCCACAGTATGGCGAGCCTCAGTATGACGCGACGCAACAGTTTGACGTAGCGCAACAATATGCACAACCTGGTTTTGACGCGACGCAGCAGTTTGACGCGACGCAACAATATGCACAACCTGGTTTTGACGCGACGCAAGCGTACGATATGTCGCAGTATGCGCAACACCAGTTTGAAGCGCCACAACAGGTAGACGTAACTCCACAATATGCGGCAACTCAGCAGTTCGCACCGGTGCAGACGGAGAATTACGCATATCCGCCACAGAACTGGCAACCAACTTATGCGCAAACTTCTCACCAAGCCGATGTTTTTGATGAACTGTCAACCGATGATGATGAGGAACCCAACAACACGGTTCGCTCCATTCTCATTGGGCTTATTGTTGTCCTTCTTGTCGCAGCTGCGGGTATCGGTGGCTACTTCTTTATGTCGCGTTGGAGTGATGATTCGAAACCATCCTCGCAGCAGTATTCAACGCAAAGCTCTAAATCGTCGAAAAAATCTGAAAAAGATAAGGCTAGTGACAAGCCAACTCCTGAAAAAACAGAAGAAACACAACCCACACCCGAGCCGACGAATAGGCCTCTCACCGAATCTCAAAAACAGGTCGCCGTGGATAAATTCAGCAGGTATGCATCAAATTGTTTGAATGATCCGCATTTTGCCCCGGCTGGTTGCACACGCACCCTCTTCATGGAAGATCCCGGACACCCAATTACGAAAATACGCAGAACAATTATTGAACAACCAAAGGTAGTATTCCGCCACACCAACAGTGGCACCATTATGGAATTGAGTGGCGGAACTCTTCGCATCGAATATGAGGAACGATGGTCAGGCAATGAACCTTGGCGTGCAGGAAATCCAATATATCGTTACGACGTCTTTAACGGTGTGACGATTCCAGTTACAGACACCGGAAATGACGTTGTATTAGATTTCTCGAACCTCTAAACTACATGTTCTACACGTAGGAAGGTGAGCCAAAACCCGCGGTCTCATTCGATGTGCCCGGGTAAAGGTTCCACACGTAGGAAGGTTGAACGAACCATGGACGTAACAAATAGACGTGGCCCGTTCCGTGCAGGCGAACGTGTCCAATTAACAGACACCAAAGGGCGACACTATACCATTAATCTTATAACCGACGGGTTTTTCCATTCCGCACGAGGTTCTTTCCACCACTCAGAACTAATCGGTAAAGAAGAAGGCACCGTTGTCGAACTCGAAAATGGACGCCGATTCCTAGCTTTGCGCCCGTTACTCTCGGATTATGTTCTTTCCATGCCACGCGGGGCAACCGTCGTCTACCCCAAAGATGCGGCTCAAATTGTGCATAATGCAGATATTTATCCGGGAGCGCGCGTGTTCGAAGCGGGGGTGGGAAGCGGAGCCCTTTCCATGTCGCTTCTTTCCGCGCTGGGCGCGCACGGGCATTTAGTCTCCGTAGAAAGACGCCCGGAATTTGCTGAAATTGCGGAAGGAAACGTGACATCCTGGTTTGGGTACAGGCCCGAGAACTGGGATGTGCGCTTAGGGGAAGCTACGGATGTTCTCGCCGAATACGAGGGGTATTTCGACCACGTTGTTCTCGATATGCTCGCCCCATGGGAAATCATTGAATCTGCAACCGTAGCATTGCGACCCGGCGGTGTGATTATTGTTTATGTCGCGACGACGACGCAAATGTCCCGTTTTGCCGAAGAAATAAAAGATACCGAGCATTTCACCTCCCCGCAGGCAAGCGAAACTCTTATCCGCACATGGCATACCGAAGGGTTGGCTGTGCGCCCGGATCATCGTATGGTTGCACACACAGGTTTCCTTGTTCAAGCACGTAAACTCGCGCCCGGAAGCCCGCCCCTCAAACCCAGCAAACGCCCGGCAAAAGGTGCGTATGCCGAGCCGATGCCCTGGCAGTGGACCGCAGAAGAACTTGAAGAAAGGACCATCGCGGAGAAAAAACTACGCAAGGTTCGTCGTGATGTTGCACATCGAGCCGATGTTGAAGAAAGCGGAACCTCCGCACCAGGTCCTCATATCACCGCAATTCGACAAAAAATTGATGATGAATTAGCGCGTCGTAACGAGAAAAAATTACAAGAGCGCGAGGATACGAGTGAGGATAGCGCGCGGGAATAATGCGCGGAAACGATGCGTGAGGATAGCGCGCGGGGATAATGCGTAAGAATGACGCGCGAGGTGAACATACCTACCTCGTAAGGAACGACTGACCTAGAATAACAAGGACATATGAGGAAGGATGTCATGAGCCAAGAATCTTATGACGATACGCAAACAATGATGGAATTATCGTCCCTGCGTGAAAAAAATGAGCGTTTATCAACCTCACTGGCTGCAGCGCGTAAACGAATTATGGAATTGGGGGAGAAGCTGGACTCCCTTTCTCGCCCGCCAGCCAATTTCGGGACATTCCTGCGCGGACACAGCGCCGATCACAGCGTCGATGCCCTCGTGGGCGGGCGAAAAATGAATGTTTCCGCATCCCCATATGTTGCCATTGAACAGGTACGTCCAGGCCAAGAAGTGCGTTTAAACGAAGAACTCGTCGTTGTGGGAATTGGTGGCTACGAAAACAGCGGGCAAATGGTGACATGTGAATTAGTGATTGACCCTCAACGTGTCCTTGTACGAATTCATGCCGACGAAACACGAGTGTTGCGCATTGGTGGGCGCCTTCAACCCGAAAGTATTAGGGTGGGGGACACCCTCATGGCGGATTTAAAAACAGGATTCGTGTTGGAAAAAATTGAGCGTCCTGACGTGGAACATTTGCTCCTCGAGGAAGTTCCCGACGTTGCCTACGAAGATATTGGCGGGCTATCAAGACAAATTGAGCAGATTCGCGATAGCGTGGAGTTGCCTTTTGAACAGCCAGATCTCTATCGCGAACACGGGTTACGCCCACCCAAAGGCGTGCTACTTTACGGCCCGCCAGGATGTGGAAAAACCCTTATCGCGAAAGCCGTCGCCACATCTCTCGCCTCAAAAGTTGCACAACGTAACGGTCAATCGAAAGCGACCTCATACTTCCTGAATATTAAAGGTCCCCAACTTCTCGACAAATACGTTGGCGAAACAGAACGCCAAATTCGTGAGATTTTCTCTCGCGCACGTGACCGCGCAAGTCGCGGTATTCCCGTGATTATTTTCTTCGACGAAATGGAAGCTCTGTTTAGAACACGCGGGTCGGGTATATCCTCCGATGTTGAAACAACTGTTGTTCCCCAGCTTCTTGCAGAAATCGACGGTGTGGAACAGCTATCCAACGTGATTGTAATTGGCGCATCCAACCGTGAAGATATGATTGACCCTGCAATTTTACGTCCCGGACGCCTAGATGTGAAGGTACGTATTGAACGCCCAGATTTCCAGGGAGCGCTCGATATTCTTTCCAAATATTTGACGGAAGATCTTCCCTTTGCCGGACACGAACTGTCCACATATGGAGGGCCAGCAGGCGCAGCCGATCATATACGCCACGTTATCGCCGAGCATCTTTTCGAGCATTCCCAGGACAATGAGTTTGTTGAAGTGACATACGCTAGCGGACGCACAGAAAAACTGTATCTTGCCGATTTTGTATCGGGCGCCATGCTTGCCGGCATTGTTGATCGCGCAAAGAAAGCTGCAATTAAAACCCTGATTGCAACAGGAGAAAAGGGTATTACTGAAGCCCACGCTGTTGCAGCGGTTCGCTCTGAAGTTAAGGAAACAGCAGATCTAGACCAAATTGCGGATCCTGAAGAATGGGCCAAGGTTAACGGACGCACCCGCGGTGAACGAATTGTGGGAATTCGTGCTCTACACACGCGAGAGGAAGCATAATGACCGTGCATAAAGTAACCGGTTTGGAAACAGAATTTGGGGTTTTGGAGCCGAGTAATCCGCACGCAAACCCTATCGAACTTTCCTCAATCCTCGTTGACGCCTATGCAGAAGAAGGAACCGCTTCCGGAGGGCACGGAGCAGTCCGCTGGGATTTCGACGGCGAAGATCCGTTGAATGATGCGCGTGGTTTTCGTATCCAACGAGCGGCCGCGCACCCCTCCCAGCTCACCGACGATCCACGTTTCCTAGCCCCAAGCGCAGAAGATATTTCCGTTCAAACCATTAAACGCCCAGATGACGCTATTTTATTACGCGCACGGGCATCGAACACGGTTTTGTGTAACGGGGCAAGACTGTATGTCGATCACGCACACCCGGAATATGCGTCACCAGAAACCATTAACCCGCGCGAAGCCGTGCTCTGGGACAGAGCCGGAGAAAAAGTCATGGTTGAGGCCATGAATATTCTCAACAGGCGGGGGCGCAACCTTGCCGTATATAAAAATAATGTCGACGGTAAAGGGGCCGCCTACGGCTCCCACGAAAACTACCTTGTGGATAGAAACCTCCCATTCTCAGAAATTATTCGATACATTACTCCCTTCTTTGTAACACGTCCTATTCTTTGTGGTAGCGGGCGCCTCGGCCTAGGGCCAGCATCCCAAGAACCTGGATTCCAAATTTCACAGCGTGCCGACTACGTAGAAAACGATGTCGGGCTGGAAACCACTTTCAATCGCCCAATTATTAATACGCGCGACGAACCACACGCCTTAGAATCGAAATACCGCCGATTCCACGTTATTGGGGGAGATGCCAACCAATTCGACGCCTCTATTTTGCTGAAAGTTGGAACAACATCGCTCGTCCTATGGATGCTCGAACAAGACGCAGTACCCCTCGGCTTGGAGTCCATTATTATGGACAACCCCGTGCAAAATACCTGGCTCATGAGTCAAGATCCCAGCCTGCAGCGCAAACTGGAACTCCATGAAGGGCCGGACATGACTGCCCTGGAGATTCAACAGTTGTATTTGGACGCGGTTCGCGAGGTGGTTGAAGGACAGGGTGGCCCAGACTGGGATACGGCGGAAGTTCTTGAGTTATGGCAACGCGTTCTTGACCTCTTAAAAAACGATTTTTGGGGAGCCGCGCCCTACGTTGAATGGGTGGCGAAATATCAACTTTTGGATCAGATGCGCATGCGCGGGGGCGGAAGTTGGGATTCCGATAAGTTGCGTGCCCTTGATTTGCAATGGCACGATTTACGCCCGGATAAATCCATTGTTGCCAAATTGCGCAATGCCGGACGCATCCACAACCTCTTCACAGATGAGGAAATTGCCTACGCAGTATCCAATCCTCCCGAATCCACTCGTGCCTATTTGCGCGGTCGCCTCGTCGGCAAATTTGCGGATAAAGTTGCAGCAGCCGGGTGGTCCAGCATTCTTCTCGATCCACATGGCGGAGAGCTTGTGCGTATTCCCTTGCCCTACCCGGAAGGTGCCACTAAGAAAATAGTCGGCACTGCCGTGGATCAAGCAACAACCCTCGATGATTTTCTCCACATACTCCAGACGAAGGAAAGGAACGAATAATGTCACAACAAGAATTTATGCAGCCTCGCAGAAACCGTGAAGAAACCACGGAAATAGAAGCCCCTCAAATCAGCACACAAGATTACGGAATTGATTCCCTGCTCGACGATATTGACAGTGTTCTTGAAGAAAATGCCTCAACCTTCGTTCAAGGCTTCGTACAGAAAGGTGGTCAGTGAAAACTCGTCGCGTCATGGGCATTGAAACTGAATATGGGATTACCTGCGCGCCACGCAAACACAGTAATCCTCCCATAGACGCTGAGGAAGCTGCCCAAGTTCTCTTCCGCCCAGTGATTGAACGCCACCGTAGCACCAATACTTTCTTAGAAAATGGTGCACGCCTCTATCTCGATGTGGGAGCTCACCCCGAGTATGCCACTGCGGAATGCGATAATATTCGCGACCTGCTCGCTCAAGACCGCGCAGGCGAACTCCTCTTTGCCAACCTTGCCCAAAAAGCAAATAAAGCCCTAAAAAAAGAAGGTATCCCCGGAGATATTCACCTTTTTAAAAACAACGTAGATTCGCAGGGAAACTCCTTTGGTTGTCACGAAAACTACATGATTCGACGACGGGCAGATTATCGTCACAGGATTGAACGCCTTGTCCCGTTTTTTGTGACACGCCAAATCATCACGGGTGCAGGCGTCCTCTATAAGGGTGAAGACGGCCAGGTACGTTACGAGTTTTCCCAGCGTTCCCACCAAATGTGGGATGCGATTTCTTCAGCATCCACTCGAAGCCGTCCCATGATTAACACCCGCGACGAACCGCATGGAAATCCCGAACTCATGCGCAGAATGCATGTTATCGTCGGCGATTCAAATATTGCTCAACCAACAACCGGGCTTAAAATCGCGACAACTGAAGCATTGCTTATTATGTTGGAAGAAGGCGGGATTCTTCCTGATCTCGAACTTGCTGATTCCATGCATGCTATTCGCGTTACCAGTGGCGATCTTTCCGGGCGTGCGAACCTCGAACTGAAAGCAGGAGGATATATTTCTCCTCTCGATATTCAGCAACGCATGCGAGATGCCGCAATGAACCACCTTGATGCCAAAGGATATATGGCAGATATGGATCCTCTTCTCACATATCTTTTGGATTTGTGGACAAGAGCTCTGGAAGCCGTGAAGAATCGCGAACCGGAAAAAATTTCCACCGAAATTGATTGGGCTGCAAAACTGGTTCTTTTGCGACGCTACTGTGAACGCGCCCAGACGAATTTAAATGATAGCCGTGTCCAACGCCTCGACTTGTCCTATCACGACATCACGCCTGGCGGTTTGCGCACGAAAATGGAGGAAACAGGACTCCTTCGTCGTATTATTCCGCAAGAAGAATCCCAGGCCGCAATGGTTAATCCACCACGTACTACACGCGCGGCACTTCGCGGAGAATTTATTAGCCAGGCAAAACTTCATCGTCGCGATATTTCCGTGGATTGGTCAACCCTTCGCCTTATTGAAGCTCAAGGTAACTCAACCGTTATCATGGATGATCCCCTTGCGACGGAAAACGCCGACGTTGCACGTCTTATTGAGGAAATGAATGCGTAGATGGAAAAAAGTTATCGGTGTGCCAGTTGCGGTAGCGCTTCTGGCACTCACCGGTTGTTCACAACACGAAAACACACAGACGCAATCCGCAAAAGTTCAAGTCCTCGGGGAATTCGGATCTCCTGTCACAGTTAAAATAGAAGGAACCTTTGATTTAAAGAGCTTGCGAGAAAGCGTCCTTAAAAAGGGCGACGGGAAAGCATTGACATCCAACGGGCCTGTTCTTGCGCGAATAACATCATTTGATTCACGCACGTCTGCTCCCATTAAACAGTATGAAACAGGCAAAGTTCATTTAACGAAACTCAACACCGAAAACTTTAAAACCATATCCTTCTATCTTGAAGGCAAACATGAGGGGAGTCGTCTCATGTTTGAACGCCCTGGGTTAACGAAGGGTGATAATAGCGCAGTTGAAATTATGGTTGTTGATCTTTTGCACACAACTTTGCAGGGCAAACCTGTTGCACCTAAACATGTTCCGAAGGGAATGCCAACCATAACTCAACCACAAGAGGGGAAAGGACCTGTCGCTGTGACCGTGGCGGGAGGAGAAATACCCGCGTTGGAAGCTATCACGCTCATTCAAGGGTCCGGTGAGCAACTGAATAAAGATGACACCATTGCCATGAACTATCAACTGTTCACAGCTGCGGGCAATATGACGTTATCAAATTGGGATAAGGGGCCTGTGAGCGCTCGATTAAAAGACCTCATGCCGGGAATTCTCACGGGATTAAGTGATCAAAAAGTTGGTTCGCGCGTTGTTATTCTCATCCCCTCAACCCAGGCGCAAGGTAATGGAGATGTTGTTGCGGTAATCGACATTTTAGCTGTCCTTGATAATTCGACATTGAATGGACACGATTAACACCTGCGAATGCAGTTGTAATTTGATATGCTTTACCCGAGTTTTTATGTGCGCAAAGTCCTATTTTATTAGACCGGATTTAAATTGGCGGAATAGGGGCCAATATGAGCGCGGACAATAATATCGTTACATTCTTGACTATTTCGTTCGCGGAGAAGGGCCTCTTCCTGCTCCGCCCACAGCGCCCACCACGATTCCGGGTCACCATCACGCAAAACAACCATTCGACGTCGGATATCTTCCGGTGCGTCCATCCACACGCTGAGATTTACCAAAGGCGCCAACGAAGCACTTGTTGCCCCACACCCCGTGAGAAGAAGAATACTGGCAGTCGTCGTCGAAACATCAACCGACCATGAATCTGCATACCAATCCCACCTCCGCGCCACAAAAACACCCGTGCGAACAAAATCGGCAACGCGCGGGGCGAGCAACACACATCCAGCCACAAGCCCAGACCAGCCCTCGATATAATCCTCAACCTCAACAATTTGCGCAGAAACCCCGCAAGACGCAAAATATGCTTGCATCGCCCGCGCACACGTACTTTTCCCGGCACCGCTTCGCCCATCAATCCCCACAACAAGATGCTTGCCTCGTGCAATACGTTCGCGCCACTGCGCCTCATGCGCATCGAGCCAGCTTTTCACCGAAGCGTCCAACGTTGTATCACTCCCAGAACAAACCGGAGTTTCAGCAGGCGATTCACCCTGTGAAAAATGTGTATGCCCTGTCTGGGGAAGATTGTTGTGGCATCCCCGGGATTCGGAACAGTTGCCCGGAACGTCTGCTCCTTTATTTGTCAAAGTTTCCTGAAAGGATTCCATATAGATATGGTACGAGACGCGCTAGCATTGTTGCACGCAGTCCTTTGAAATGTTCCACAAAACTTCCCCAATAACACGAGAAAATGACGCCGGGTATATCTCCACCTCAACGTGGGTTAAGATATACCAGGTAAAACTCACGAAGGATAAATATGTTTCCCATGTCTATACCGTCTCCAAGCTCCAATGAAATACATCTTTTCACCATTGGTTCATGGAATCTTACAGTAGCCTATTATGGAATTTGCATTGCCATCGGCATTCTTGTTGCCTTCTATATTGTGAAACGCCGCTACATCGCCAAAGGTGGCAACGAAGACATTATCCTCAGCATTGCCTGCTGGGCGGTTGTTTTTGGAATTATCGGCGGGCGCCTGTACCACGTTATCACCGACTATCAGCTCTATTTCGGGCCCGGAAAAGATCCTTGGCAGGCCTTAAATATTCGCGGAGGCGGGCTTGGAATTTTCGGCGCGGTTGCCCTTGGCGGGGTCGGTGCGCTCATCGCGGCACGCCGGAACGGTGTACGCCTGATGCCTGTGGGCGACGCATTGGCACCTGGCCTGCTCTGCGCTCAGGCAATCGGACGCCTCGGCAACTACTTCAACCAGGAACTTTTCGGTGCCCCAACCACGTTACCGTGGGGTTTGGAAATTGATTCGGCTCACCTCCCAACGGGATACATGCCCGGAACCCTGTTCCACCCGACCTTCCTTTACGAACTGCTATGGTGCCTCGGCGCCGCGCTCGTTCTCGTCCTTGCCCAGAAACCCTTGAAACTTTACGGCGGTCAGCTTTTCGCCACCTATGTTGCCCTCTATTCGCTCGGGCGCGTATGGATTGAAAACCTGCGAATCGACCAGGCGCACATTATTGCTGGCCTTCGCTTGAATGTGTGGACTACCCTCATTCTTCTCTTCGGCGCAGTCTCCTTCTTCCTCTATTTGCGCAAGCGCTACATGGAGGACCCCAGCGTCGATAACGTCTACATGGATGGGTGTGAACCCGTTGCGGAGTCTGGCAAGGATTCCGGTGAAGAGCTCAGTTCCGAGTTTGTTGAGGACTCTGGTGACGAGGCCAATGTTGCCTCCGGTTCCGAGTCTGTTCCTTCCAGTTCTTCTCTTGAGGATAAAGATAGTACGACGACGGACGACGAGACCAACGAACATCCCGGCCTCGAGGCCGCCACTCAAGGCGACACCCCAAAAACGCTTGACGAAAATGACGCTTCGTCGTCGTCGAAAAAAGAAAATTAAAGAAAAGAAAGCCCTATCACGGTAATCCGCCAAGAGAAATAGCTCTAAAGGAGTAAAACATCACGTCTTTGGCGGGTTATCATGTATGAACTTCCAGGGTGTCCAGGTTAGAATGGAAGTATGCGTAAAGCCAAAATTGTATGTACATTAGGTCCGGCTACGGACTACGAAGGTGGAATTCTTGAATTGGTAAAGGCGGGCATGAATGTCGCCCGTATTAATGCATCTCACGGTTCCCACCCAGAACACGAAGGTCGTATCGATCTCGTCCGCGCTGCAGCAGAAGAACTTAAGCGTCCGATTGCTGTTCTTGTTGATCTTCAAGGTCCCAAGATTCGTCTTGGCCGATTCATTGAGGGGCCTCATTACCTCAACATTGGTGATAAGTTCACGATTACGACACGTGATGTTGAAGGTACGAAAGACATTTGCTCAACTACTTTTAAAGGTCTTGCTGGCGACTGTAACCCCGGAGATATTCTTCTTATCGACGACGGTAAAGTCGCTGTTCGTGTACTTGAGGTCAAAGACGGTACCGATGTTGTGACGGAAGTTGAAGTTCCGGGTAACGTTTCCAATAACAAGGGTATTAATCTTCCTGGCGTTGCCGTTTCTATTCCGGCTCTGTCCAAGAAGGACGAGGAAGATTTGCGTTGGGGCTTGCGCTACGGCGCTGATATGATCGCCCTTTCCTTCGTGCGTAACGCTAAGGACATCGAAGATGTTCACCGCATTATGGATGAAGAAGGTGTGCGTCGCCCGGTTATTGCAAAGATTGAAAAACCGCAGGCTGTAGAAAACTTGAAGGAAATTGTTCAGTCCTTCGATGGCATTATGGTTGCACGAGGCGACCTTGGTGTGGAGCTTCCGCTTGAACAAGTTCCGATTGTTCAGAAGCGCGCTATTTCCCTGTGCCGTGAATTTGCAAAGCCTGTTATCCTGGCAACCCAGGTTCTCGAATCCATGATTGATAACCCGCGCCCAACACGCGCAGAAGCATCTGATTGCGCTAACGCGATTCTCGATGGTGCCGATGCCGTAATGCTTTCCGGTGAAACATCCGTTGGTAAGTTCCCGATTATTTGCGTCAAGACGATGGCCAATATCGTGAATTACACGGAAACCGAAGGTTTGGGCCTCATTCCTCCGATTCACGAACCGAATGTCACCTTGAACCGTGCAATCAGCCGTAGCGCCTTGGAAATTGCTGAAGCAATGAACGCTAAGGAAGTTGTGGTGTACACGGAAACTGGACATTCTGCACGTCAGATGACGCGCCATCGTTCCCGTATTCCCGTTATTGCCTTCACGCCTCATAAGAAGGTTCGTAATCAGCTTGCTCTTCTGTGGGGGGCACAATCTTATCTCGCAGAAAAGACAGCAAAGACAACCGATCAGGTTGTTGCACAGGTTGATATGAAGATGCGCGAATACGGCCTTGGTCAGGACGGAGACGTCGTGGTTATCGTTGCTGGTATGCCTATGGGTATTGCCGGTTCGACGAACACCATTCGTGTCCATACCATTGGTGAAGAAGTCGGATAATCGTATTTACGCACAATGAGAACGGCGTGAAAATTTGATTAATATCACGCCGATGGCTCTGAGTTTGAAAACTTGATAGCCATGCGGTACGCTCGTGCGTATCGCTTCCGCTTCGGTGGTGGAATTGGCAGACACACTACACTCAAAATGTAGCGCCGAAAGGCATGCGGGTTCGACTCCCGCCCGAAGCACAAAGTTGGCAATGTGGGAAATGCATTGTGAGAAACGACGAAAATATCACTTGAGGACACGTGTCTCATACATGGAAAATGACTTTCTGTGAATAGTTTGTGACATATTTGTCTGTTGCCATTTTGGGCTTTAGGAATACATCACCAACGTGATATAAAATTAAGCATATGTGTGTCGCAATGTCGAAGGAGACTCATGGCTACTCAAAAAAAGACAACGGAAGAAGTTAAGGAAAAGGCTCCTATAACCGTTCTTGTTGTTGAAGATGAAACTCTTATCCGTCTCGATATCGTAGAAACTCTTGAAGAAGCAGGTTATGAGGTTGTTGGCGAAGGTGGCAATGGTGAAGAAGCCATTAAACTTGCCGAGGAACTCGAACCAGATTTGATCGTCATGGACGTACAAATGCCGCGCATGGATGGCATTACCGCGGCAAAGAAAATATTGGAAGAACGCCGAGTTGCAATCGTTATGCTCACGGCCTTCTCGCAGAAAGATCTTGTGGAAGGCGCGAATGAAGCAGGGGCAATGGCGTATGTGGTAAAGCCCTTTACCCCCTCAAGCCTTATTCCCGCAGTCGAAATCGCATTTTCGCGCAATCTTGAAATTGAGGCTCTCGAAACAGAAGTGAGCACCCTTGCGGAACAGTTTGAAACACGCAAAAGGGTTGATCGTGCAAAGGGGCTTCTCGAATCCCATATGGGCTTAACCGAACCGGAAGCATTCCGTTGGATTCAAAAAACTTCCATGGATCGTCGCCTGACAATGCGTGAAGTTGCCGATGCCGTCATTGAACAGGTGGGACAATCCAAGTAGGTGCACCCGTTGTTGAATGGGCGTGCCAATCAAAGTAGGCTAACAGCGTGGCTGATTCAAAAATTCTTCTTATTGACGGGCATTCCATGGCTTTTCGCGCCTTCCATTCGCGTAAGGCCGAAAGTTTTGTGACAGCTCAAGGGCAATACACGAATGCGATTCACGGGTTTCTTTCAACGCTAGTCAAAGTCGTTGACGAATACCACCCGACGCATATTGCCGTCGCCTTTGATCTTCCTGGTGGAACCTTCAGAACACGCGAATATACCGAATATAAAGCCGGAAGAAAACCCACACCCGAAGAATTCAAAGGTCAGATTGGCGTTATTCAAAAGATTCTTGACACCCTCGGAATCACGTGGCTCACCTACGAGGATTACGAAGCCGACGATATTATCGCAACCCTATCAACACGGGGGAAAAATAACGGTTTCCACGTATATATAGCGTCAGGAGATAAGGACGCTTACCAACTCGTCGACGATAATGTTACGCTACTTTACCCTATGCCTCGTGTGGGTTTGGTTGCCTATAACCCCGAGGGGATAAAAGAAAAAACCGGAGTTTTACCGGAACAGTATTCAGATGTGGCGGCTCTCGTCGGCGAAAAAGCAGATAATATCCCAGGTATTCCAGGGGTCGGTGAAAAAACCGCGACGAAATGGATTACACAATACGGTAGCCTTGCGGGGCTCATCGAACACGCCGATGAATTAAAAGGCAAGGTGGGGGCAACCTTCCGTTCTTCTATCGATATTGTGAAAAGAAATCGGCAGATTAACCAGCTTGTGTGCGATCTACCTATCGGCGAGAATTTAGATGATTTCGCGGTTAAAGGCACAGATGTTGTCGAGCTCAACAGTATTTTCGACGTCCTTGAATTCAAGCAAATGCGTGGACGTGTTTTGACGGCTTTCCCCAAAGCTCGCAAAAATTCAGAGGACAACACCCCAGGTTTAGGGGCAACCCAGGGTATGCAGGGGGAGGCTTCTATCGGGGTAGATGCGCAGCGTTTAGCAAACACGGATGGCGAAAAGGATTCAGGACTTTCGCAAATCCTAGAACATCCGCAAAATTCCGATAATGAATCAACCTCACAGGTATCCAGCAGTGCAGAAAAACCCTTCACCCTTGATCCCAAACGTGTGACAACAGGCCTTGCTTCATGGCTGACAACATGCGATATGCACAAGCCTTTCGGTTTGACCATCCAGGGAGAGGGCACACCCGGCGGTGGAAACGTTAGATACATTGCTATTTCACAAGGCTCAACCGTGTGGTGCGGTGACGTAACCCAACAGGATTCCGTAACACGTCATGCTATAGGGGAGTGGCTCGCATCTTCGGCACCTAAAATCGTTCACGACGCAAAAACGGCTTGGCATGCCTGCCGAGGCGAACTTTGGGAACTGAACAACGTCATCGTCGACACGGCTCTTTACGCATACCTTTTAAATCCGGTGGCCCGCGAATATCCTCTCGACACGATTGTCAAGCGCTACCTGGGTGTTGACATAAACGCGGAGAAAGACGTCGAGGCGACGCCTCCCGGGCAACTTCCTATTACGTATTCGTCAGATGATTCCGATGAATCTGTGTTCGATAAACTTGCCGAATGTTGCGTAACCCTCGAACCGCTCAGCGAATGCTTGAAACGCAACCTGCGTGAACACGGCGACGATGACGGGGCGCTTATCGCCTTGGAAATGCACGTCGAAAAAGTTTTGGAGGGGATGGAAGCTACCGGAATCGCTATAGATGAGGCGTATCTTCAGCAGTTACTCAAGGATTTTGATTTTGAGGTAAACCGTGCGGAAAATAATGCTGTTGAAGCGATTGGACGTTCGGTCAATCTTTCCAGCCCTAAACAGCTCCAAGAGGTTCTTTTCGATCAACTAGACCTCCCGAAAACGCGGAAAACGAAACGCGGATATACGACGAATGTCGATGCCTTGAATGATCTCCTCGAAAAATTGACATACCTCAAGGATGATAAAGCAGAGAAGGGGCGTGTATTTTTAGAGAATTTGAAGCAGCATCGCGAGTCGATTAAATTAAAGCAAAGCGTTGAAGGTTTGCTCAAAGCCCTGGAAAGCCAGGCAGACAACAAGATTCGTACAACCTTCCAACAGATGGTGACGGCGACGGGACGGTTGTCCTCCACCGGGCCAAATTTGCAAAATATTCATGCCCGGACCCAAGAGGGATTGAAAATACGTGCCGCTTTTGTGCCTTCCCTTGGATACGACTGGTTAATGACGGCGGATTATTCGCAGATTGAAATGCGTATTATGGCGTCGTTGTCCGGTGATGAGGCGCTTATTGAGGCGTTTAACCAGGGCGAGGATTTGCATAAATCGGTGGCGGCGCTTGTGTTGGGTAAGCCGTTTGGCGAGGTCACGCACGATGAGCGTTCGCATATTAAAGCGGTGAGTTATGGTTTGGCATATGGCTTGTCTGCTTTCGGGTTGAGTAAACAGTTGCGTATTCCCCAGCGTCACGCACAGTATTTGATGGATACGTATTTTGAGCGTTTTGGGCGGGTGCGCGAATATCTTCAAGGATTGGTGAGCGTGGCTCGGCGTGATGGATATACGGAAACTATGGGAGGGCGCAGGCGTTACCTTCCAGAGCTTCATTCGGATAATCGAGCTTTGCGTGAATCTGCGGAGCGTATGGCTTTGAATGCGCCGATTCAGGGGACGGCCGCGGATATTATGAAAATGTCTATGTGCCAAGTTGTGGATGCTTTAGCACGGGAGGGAATGCGGACACGTGTTCTTCTTCAGGTTCACGATGAACTTGTGCTTGAGGTTCCCGATGAGGAGCGTGAAGTGGCGCAAGAACTTGTGGTGACGCACATGATGAATGTTGCGCATTTAAGGGTTCCGCTGTCTGTTGGTGTGGGCTTTGGGAAGAACTGGAGAGACGCTGCGCACTAGGTCAACCGATTGTTCCAGAGTTTTCGGAGGTAAGCGGAGTTTAAGCCTTGGGAGGTTATGTGGGTTAATGATGTTTTGTCTAAACTCGTGAAGAAAATCTCCTCATTACTATGTATTTCTCTTGCAGAGCGCCATCTTCTCTGGGTAAAATTGTTGATTGGCGCATGCTCCCGTATGTGCTGGCGTTTCCGATTAGCGGAACGTTCCGTTATCTATTCTATTGTCCGGAAGTTATCAATTAATGACTATTAACACCCACGTTCCCGAAGTTGCCATCAACGATATTGGCACAGAGGAAGATCTTATCGCAGCTGTTGATAAGACCATCAAGTACTTTAACGACGGAGATATCGTCGAAGGTACGGTTGTCAAGGTCGATCACGACGAAGTTTTGCTCGATATTGGCTACAAGACCGAGGGTGTTATTCCCTCTAAGGAACTTTCCATCAAACATGACGTCGATCCCGATGACGTTGTGGAAATTGGTGATCAGGTTGAAGCACTTGTTCTTCAAAAAGAAGATAAGGAAGGTCGCCTTCTTCTTTCCAAGAAGCGTGCACAGTACGAACGTGCATGGGCCGAAATTGAAAAGGTCAAGGATAGCGACGGCGTTGTAACCGGTACCGTTATTGAAGTTGTGAAGGGCGGTTTGATTCTCGATATCGGACTGCGTGGCTTCCTTCCCGCATCCCTCGTCGAAATGCGTCGTGTTCGCGATCTCCAGCCCTATATTGGGCGCGAACTTGAAGCCAAAATTATTGAATTGGATAAGAACCGTAACAACGTGGTTCTTTCCCGTCGTTCCTGGCTTGAAGAATCCCAGTCTCAGGCACGCGGTGAATTCCTTCACCAGTTGCAGCGCGGACAGGTTCGTGAAGGATTCGTTTCCTCTATCGTCAACTTTGGTGCATTCGTGGATCTTGGTGGCGTAGACGGTCTCGTTCACGTTTCCGAACTTTCCTGGAAGCATATTGATCACCCGTCCGAAGTTGTTGAAGTTGGACAGCGCGTCAAGGTTGAAGTTCTCGATGTGGATATGGATCGCGAACGTGTTTCCTTGTCACTCAAGGCAACCCAGGAAGATCCGTGGCAGTCCTTCGCACGCATTCACGCCATCGGTCAAATTGTTCCAGGACGCGTTACCAAGCTTGTTCCATTCGGAGCATTTGTTCGCGTTGAAGATGGTATTGAGGGTCTCGTTCACATTTCCGAACTTGCTTCACGTCATATTGATGCTCCTGAAGAAGTTGTTAAGGTTGGAGGCGAAGTATTCGTCAAGATTATTGATATTGATCTTGAACGTCGTCGCATCTCCCTCTCCCTCAAGCAGGCCAACGAAGGTGTCGATCTGAATTCTCAGGACTTCGATCCGTCACTCTACGGCATGGCTGCTGATTATGATGAGGAAGGAAACTACAAGTATCCTGAAGGATTCGATCCTGAATCCAATGAATGGCTTGATGGTTTCGAAGAACAGCGTGAAGTCTGGGAGAACGAATATACTCAGGCTCAGGCTCGTTGGGAAGAACACAAGAAGCAGGTTGCTGAAGCTCTCGCGGCCGAAGCTGCTGCCGCTGCAGCCGCTCCGGTGAACGAACCGGCTCCTGCCCCCGAAGAAGTTCCCACTTCCTATGCTTCAGCTAATGATCACACAGGGTCACTTGATTCTGACGCTGATGAAGCTCTGGCAGCTCTTCGCGAAAAGCTCACAAATAACTAAATAAAGCTTTCGTTAACCTGTAGCCCCGCGCCCCGCGCGGGGCTACAGTTATTTCTCTTACAGAAAATACGCGGAACTAACACAAATCCTCCAACTTGTCCCATAGTCAAAAAATATCTGAAATACACGTGGAACAACGCGAAACGTCCCGAAAATACGCAAAACCACCCGAAGCTACGCAAAATAACGCCAACTACATGCTTCAGGCGTAAAATTTTGTGTGTGATATTTCGTTTTCAGCCCAACTCTCAGCCCACACATTCGCGTATTGACACGATAGCCCACGCGGTTTCGCACCACCGCACCCTTTTTGCTCTTGTGTGTGCAATCGTCGGTATCGTCGTCGGATGCGCTGCCGTTCTTTTTAACTACGCCATTGCAGGATGGTCCTATCTCACAACAGGCTATATGGACTACACTGCGGTGGCCACGGCAAGCTACCGCCCGCCACACGGATTTCTCCATTTTGCACCCTGGTTCCTCATTATTGTTCCCGTCATATCAGCCCTCATCTACGGTCCAATGATTCACCGCCACGCGCCGAGTGCGAAAGGCCACGGAATCCCCGAGGTCATGCTTGCGGTGAAACGCAAAGGCGGAAGAATCCCGGGCGTCGTCGCACTTGTAAAAATATTGGCGTCCGCACTCACCATTGGTGGCGGGGGAAGCGCGGGGCGTGAAGGCCCCATCGTTCAAGTGGGGGCGGCTCTCGGTTCCATGCTCGGCCAACGTTCGCATCTTCCCACGGGACGCATTATTATTCTCGTTGCCGCCGGTAGCGGTGCGGGTATTGCCGCAACTTTTCATGCGCCACTCGCAGGCGCGATTTTTGCCCTCGAAGTGATTCTCGTCCAGTTCACAGCGGAGGCTTTCGGCTATATCGTTATTTCTTCCGTCATGGCGTCCGTTATCGCCCACCTCTTTTTCGGTAATTCACCGCTCGTCGACATGCGCGTATCCCTCGATCTCGGTTCCGAAGTGAACCTCGTATGGGTTGCGCTTGTCGGTTTGCTCGCGAGCCTTGCAGGAATGCTGTTTTCCAAACTTCTCTATGGCGTGGAAGATGTTCTCGATGCGATATGGGCTCGTGTTCGCTCATTTCTTCATCTTCCGCAATCCCTATGTCCCGCTTTTTACGCGGTGTTTCTGGGCTTGGCGCTCTACGCTTTCCCGCTCATGTACGGTTCTGGCTATCCGGTTCAGCTCGACGCCCTCACGGGTTCCTACACGATTCCCATGCTCTTGCTTCTCATGTGTGCGCGCATGATTTACACCTCCCTCACAATAGGCATGGGCGGTTCAGGTGGCGTTTTCGCCCCGACGCTCTTTATCGGTGCAACTCTCGGTAGCGCCTGCGGGCAACTTTTGGCACCGATAACAGCAATTGAACCAGCAGTTTTCGGGGTTATTGGTATGGGTGCGGCTTTCGCCGGTGCCGCACGTGCCCCACTTACCGCGGTCCTCATTATTGTTGAAATGACGGGCCAGTACGCCTTAATGTTGCCACTCATGTTGGCGGTTGTGATTGCGGTGGGTGTTTCGCGCTTCTTCACTCGCTCCACGATTTATACGGAGAAACTTCGCAGGCGCGGAGATATTCTCGACACTCCGGTGTCACATACCGTGGTGGGTGAGCGACGAGCGAAAGATCTCATGAATCCTTCCCCAGCGCGCGTCCGCGTTCAGGACAAAATCTCTCGCGTTATTTCATTAATGCGAGAAAGTGGCGTGCAGTCTTTCCCCGTGATCGACGACGGCGGCACATACGTTGGAACTGTGTCTATTACCCAAATTTTCGAGTGGCGTAATTCTGGAGGCAACACGGATAGCCCAGTTGGCGACTTGCCCTTAACCCAATGGTCGGTGGAAACGGTGGAAGATGCCTCCGTGATTCTCCGTATGCTTCGCGATAGGGGCCAGGTTGGTATTGCGGTTGTTGACGGCGCTTCGCAAAAGCTAACCGGATGGATTCGTGCAAAAGACGTTGTGGATATGTTGTATCGCCAGCAACGCAAAGCAATTGACCAGCAGCGTAGCGAAAGTAGTTGGGGTTCCCGTTGGAAAGATAAACACCGCAAGGGACGACGAAAATAGCGCGGTCCCGTATCAGTTAAAAAATAGTTGTGGTTGTGTTTTGCTCAGGTATTTGAGTAAAACACAACCACATTACGTTATTGCTTGCGCTAACTATTTCGGTGAAGTACTTCGGTAAACTACTTGCACTAGTGATATGCGCTAACCGCGGTTCTTTACTTGCACCAGACGCGGTTGTCTACTTGCGCCAGCCGCGCTTACCTCCACGACCTTTATCTTTTCCGTGAGCGCCACGCCCGCCGGCAGAACTTCCGCCATGCTTGCGGCCTAATTTAGTTCCGCGCCCAGAAGATTTACCTTTACCGCCTCGGAAGCCACTACGTCGGCTAGCGGCGGCAACGGCTGCGCTACCTCCCGGCCCGCGATCTTCACTAATACGCAAGGCACGCCCGGAAACTTCAGCTTCCGAAATTCGTCGCCTTGCTTCAGGGGAGAGTGGCACCCCGATTTCCACGAGAGAGAAGGTCGGGAAAATATCAATATGCCCCAAATCGGAGCCCCGTAGCCCGCCTTCGCCCGTCAACGCACCAACAATGGCGCCCGGTTTTACGCGGTCCTTATGCCCAACCTCAATGCGGTAACGTGTAGCCCCAGGAATTGAGGTCTGTCCTCCCTTTGCTCGACGCGCATTTTTCACCGTCTCAGAAAAATCTTCATCAACAATCGGATCGGGAGTGTCCCCGCTCGGCCCTGGATCGCGTACCCCCAAGGCGAGGAGCGCAAGAAGGAGTTCCTCAACAGTCATGGGTGTACGCGGTTTTTCAACCCCGTGACTATGTTCCGCATCCGTTGTGGTGAGGGCATCGACGCGGAATTCGTCGGCGTTATGTGAAGAAACACTTGTGTTTTCTTCGGTTCCCTCGGTTTTTTCGGAAGTTTCAGATTCGGCATCGGATTCCGCATCGTGTGCAAGTACGCTATCGAGCGTCAACGTGACGTGAGGTTTTTCAGCAGCGCGATTCTCCTCAAGAAAACGTGCAAGAACAGCACGGTACACATCGAGACGCCCAAGTTCGAAACGCGCACGAGCCTGATCCACCAGTTTCTCGGCGCGAAGTTTGGAAACCTCAGCCGGGGTGGGCAAATCAATTTCTTTCATGTCGGACTTCGTGACACGAGCAATCCTGCGCAGACGCGAAATTTCCTTCGGAGTAACAAACGTCAGCGAACGCCCTTCGCGCCCGGCTCGTCCCGTTCGCCCAATACGATGAACATAGGTATCGGATTCGCGTGGCACATCAAAATTGACGACGAGCCCAATGCGTTCAACATCCAAACCGCGCGCCGCCACATCGGTTGCCACAAGAACATCCAGGGTTCCATCCTTCAAGCGCGCAACCAGACGTTCACGATCCTTTTGGGGAACGTCCCCGGAGAGTGCTGCTGTTGCCACACCGCGAGCGCCAAGCTCGATAGCTAAATCTTCCGCTGTTGCGCGTGTGCGAACAAAAACGATTGCGGCTTCGGCGTCGCTTACGGCAAGAACGCGCGCGAGAGCGCCGATTTTACGGCGTGAGGGAACCACCGCGTATTCTTGTGTGACGGTATCAACGGTGGAGGCCTGCGGTGTAATAGAAATTTCCACAGGGTCTTTCATGTGTGATTGGGCAACCTTGCGGATAAACGGAGGCATGGTTGCGGAGAAGAGTGCGGAAATGCGTTCCTCGGGAAGATCGGAGGCAATTTTCTCAACGTCCTCGGCAAATCCCATACGCAACATTTCGTCGGCTTCGTCGAGAACAAAATAGGTGACGTTGTGCAAATCCAAGGCGCCACGGTCAATAAGGTCCATAATGCGCCCAGGTGTTCCCACAACAACCTGCACCCCTTGTTCGAGGGCACGCAACTGTGGCCCGTAGGGGGATCCGCCGTACACGGCAAGCACGTCAACACGTGTTTGGGTGGCAAAAGATTGGATAGCTTCCGCGCTTTGCATCGCTAATTCGCGTGTTGGCGCCAGAACGAGAGCCTGGACGTTTGTGTTGGATGGGTCAATATGTGTCAAAAGTGGTAGACCAAAAGCCGCGGTTTTTCCGGTGCCGGTTTGTGCAACCCCAACAACATCGCGTCCCTCAAGGAGGTACGGGATAGTTTTTTCCTGGATTGGACTGGGGGTTTCGTAGCCCATGTCGGTGACGGCTTGGAGGAGCTGGTCAGGTAGGCCGAGTTCGGCAAAAGTGACCTCTTCTTCTAAGGCGTGTGCTGTTGCCTTGTGTTCGCTCGGAGTCGTTTCGGATGTAACATCAGGTTCGGATGAGCTGGCCTGGGAAGTATTTTCTTGAGTGACCTCGGCTTCGGAAGAATCCGTTGGTAGTGAGGCGTTGGAAAAAATATTTTCGTTTTTGGGTGTCTGTACACCTGAAGATTCAGACATGAAATCCTTTAGTTCGCGTAAAAATTCGCCATATATAGTATACGGGTTGAGTGCAGATGCATGCCATAGCAGGGGGGGTGATATTGCCAACCGTAACCGATATCTAACGTAACCTTAAGGTACATTTTGCACTGTCCTTATGGTTGTACGACGCCGGATAAGCGCCGTTCATCCTCCACAAGGTTTGTCCCGTTCAGCTCGGAAAATGCGTTAAAGTGGGACGTTTTCGTCGTGCATATCGTCGTAAATTAACCCGTATATAAACCCGGATATAGCGTCGTATTTTAGTGTCAGTTGTTTTGAGACGTATGTGAAGTGAAATCTCCATCCGATCCACCAGGGCCGGAAATTCCTCGTGTTGAGGTTCCGCCACGCTCAGAATGTGGGGGAAGGATTCGCGTGGAGATGAGCGCGCCCACGGCGGTGAGCAGAACGCACATGGCGAAAGCGATAATAAGTGAGGTGTCGAGCGGCGGGGAGAATGTTGCGATGACGATACCGATGAGCGCGGCACATAAGGCGGTGCCAAGGGTATCGGCAACCTGGAGGGCGCTCGATGCTTGCCCCTGTTTTTCGAGCGGGGAAATTGCGAGGGCGTGAACGGTGAGAGCCGGATAGGATAGCCCCGAACCGAAGCCGGCAATGGCCCAGCCAATCACAACGAACATGCCGGAAATAGCGTGATGGGTGCCGAAGGTGAGAATGATGAGGCCAATGACACCCACAATAAGCCCCTGCAACGGTAATCTTTCGCGCCGAACCTGCGTTTTCACTTTCCCGGAGAAGAAGCTACCAACTGCCCAAGTGATTGAGCCGACGGAGAGGATAAGCCCCGCCTGTGTTGGGGACCATCCGTGAACATCTTGCAAAAGGAGCGGGAGGAACATTTCCATGCCGACGAAGGTTCCGTCGAGGAAAATTCGTGTGAGGATGGTTGCGGGCATTCCGCGTCCTGCCGTGAAGGTTCGCCCAGGGAAGAGTGGACGCACCGCAATAAGTGAGACGACGAAGAGGGCGGTAATAGCGAGATAGTGGTAGATCGTGTAATTTTGGCCACCGCTCATGGTTTGCAAAGCCCCCACAAAAACGCCAGAAAAGATTGAGGGGATAAGAAGTTTGCGTAGGCGTACCGGTGCTTTCACGTGTTCAATATCGGGAATTTTGCGCATGACATAGTAGATGAGGGGAGCGCTCAAAATGATTGCGACGGGTGTCATCCCGAAAATGATGCGCCAGGACATGCGTTCGACGATAAAACCGGCGATGGCTGGCCCGAAAAGTGACGGAAGGATCCACGCGCCCGCAAAATAGCTGAGAATACGGGGGCGGTTACGGGGTTGGATGCTTGTTCCCACAATGGTGTAAAACGGCACAATACACATGCCACCACCAACACCTTGGATTGCACGTCCTACAACAAAAATTTCCATCGTTGGGGCAACGGTGCAGAATACTAGCCCGGTGGTGAACAAGGTTAAACCAATATAGAGGCATGAATGGGGGCCTTTTGTGTCCGACCACACACCAGCAACTGCGGTGCTCATTAGCTGAGTAGCCATCACGATACCGAGCGCTAGCGCATACAGGTGCGAACCATGGAGAGCTGTTGTCACCGTGGGCATAGCGGTTGTAACAGCAAGTGTTTCAAAGGCAATAAGGGTAATAAAAAAGACGGCTAATGCCGTAAATAATCGTTCTTTGTCTTTAGGTAAAAATGTTCGCACACCTCTATTAGTAGCACACTATATGCTCAAGTATCGAATTTATTGGCGTTTATTGGCGGTGAAAAAGTTCTATTTTTCATAAAGTGTTTGATTCTTCATAAAGTGTTCTATTCTCCATAAAATGTGGCGGAGCGTTCACAGTCCGATAATATGGGTACGTATGCCTGCCCGTCTCGCAGGCCTTCCAAGTGGCCCGTCTAGCCACGCAAGAGAAAAGAGGAATGGTGCTTCGCACACGTTATGCAGGATCTTTGCGGTCCGAAGATATTGGTTCACAGGTTACGTTGACAGGCTGGGTTGATCGCAGACGCGATCACGGCGGTATCGCATTTATTGATGTGCGCGATATGTCTGGTATTGCTCAGGTTACCCTTCGTGAAGAAGTCGCTCATGAGCTTCGTAATGAATATTGCATTAAGGTGACGGGCACGGTTCGCCAGCGCCCGGATGGTAACGAGAACGCGGCGCTTGCTACCGGAGCTGTTGAAGTTGAAGCTGAGGATGTTGAAATTTTAAGTTCGGCTGATCCGCTTCCGTTCCAGGTTTCAATGCATGCGGAAGATGCTGGGAAAGTTAGCGAAGATATTCGCTTGAAGTATCGTTATCTTGATTTACGACGGAGTTATGAGCAGAAGGCACTTCGTCTTCGTGCGAAAGTTAACCAGGTGACACGCCGGGTTTTGGATGATCAAGATTTTGTTGAGATTGAAACGCCGACGCTCACTCGTTCAACTCCTGAAGGTGCGCGCGATTTTATTGTGCCTGCGCGTTTGACCCCGGGGCACTGGTATGCTCTTCCGCAGTCTCCACAGTTGTTTAAGCAGTTGCTCATGGTTGGCGGTATGGAACGCTACTATCAAATTGCTCGCTGCTACCGTGATGAAGATTTCCGTGCGGATCGCCAACCGGAATTTACACAGCTCGATGTGGAAATGAGCTTCGTCGAACAGGACGACGTTATCCGTGTTGCAGAGGATGTGCTTCGCGAGATTTGGAAACTTATTGGTTACGAGATTCAAACCCCGATTCGTCGCATGCCCTTTAAAGAAGCGATGGAGAAGTATGGTTCGGATAAACCGGATTTGCGTTTTGGTTTAGAGCTGACCGATTTGACGGAATATTTTAAAGACACTCCGTTCCGTGTGTTCCAAAATCCCTATGTGGGTGCGGTTGTGATGCCGGGTGGCGCGGCTCAGCCCCGCCGGGCTTTTGATAAGTGGCAGGAGTGGGCGAAAGCTCGCGGCGCGCACGGTTTGGCTTACGTCACCATTGCTGAGGATGGAACGCTTGGCGGTCCCGTAGCTAAAAATATTAGCGAAGTGGAACGTAGTGGTTTGGCTGAAGCTACGGGTGCAAAGCCGGGGGATTGTATTTTCTTTGCCGCCGGAGAAGCAACCTTTAGCCGTGAACTTTTGGGTGCGGCACGTCTGGAAATTGGACAACGCACAGGACTTATTGATGAAGATGCATGGAGTTTTGTGTGGGTTGTTGATGCTCCCATGTTTAAGCCCGCATCCCAAGCGGTAGCTGAAGGGGATGTGTCCCTCGGTTCGCAGTGGACGGCTGTTCACCACGCCTTCACCGCACCAAAGCCTGAATGTCTTGATACTTTTGATACCGATCCTGGTTCTGCCCTGACCAACGCCTACGATATTGTGTGCAACGGTAATGAAATCGGTGGCGGTTCCATTCGTATTCATCGTCGCGATATTCAGGAACGTGTCTTTAACGTGATGGGCTTGGATAAGGAAGCGGCGCAAGAAAAGTTTGGCTTCCTGCTTGACGCCTTCAAGTTTGGTGCACCGCCTCACGGTGGTATTGCCTTCGGGTGGGATCGCATTGTGTCCTTGCTTGTTAAGGCTCCTTCAATTCGCGACGTTATCGCCTTCCCGAAGATCGGTAACGGCTGGGATCCGCTCACGGATGCTCCGGGTGAAATCACCGCCCAACAGCGTAAGGAAGCCGGTGTTGATGCGAAGCCCAAGCCTCGCCACCAGCAGCAGGCAGTGAGTGAGAACGGCGAGCCTGAAGCCTAGGAACGGGCAGAGGGTATATTCGCGCAGAAGTAAAACTAGGGTTTGGTGTCAAAATGTGGGACATTTTGACACCAAACGCCGGAACTAGGTGGCTGGTGGGTGGCATCGTTGGGAACAACGATGCCACCCACCAGCCTATAGTTAAGGTTTTCCTTGACTTTTCGGACTGCTTAACAAAGATTTTCTTCGACTTTTCCGATCTACTTAACAGTAGACGCACCAGGAAAGTATGTTAGGTAGCTTCCGATTCTAGTGCCCGCCGGCCGTGAGGCTTCTCCGATTTATTTTCTGCATTATCGGTTTCTTTGTTTTCCTCATGCTCGCCCAGGATTGCATCGATTTCTTTGTGCTCTTTATGTTCACTCCGGGTTGCTACATGGGTTGTTGTTTTTTCCTGATGTTCGCCTGGGCTTGCTTCGGTTTCTTTGTTTTCCTTATGTTCCTCTAAGGTCACATCGCTTTCGAGCTTGCGGTGATGCCCACTTTCGGAAATGCCGAAACGTCGATAAATTCCAGACATCCACTTTGGCGCCCACCAATTCCATTTACCCATAACAGTCATCGTTGCCGGAACAAGCAACATACGGGTGAGGGTTGCATCCGCAATCACCATAATGGCGAGCATAACCCCGATTTCTTTAATCGCCAGCATGTCTCCAAAACAGAAACCAATGAATACCGCAACAATAATTGCCGCAGCCGAGGTAATAATGCGCCCGGAACGTTGAAGCCCTAGGGACACCGCACGATTATTCGTTTCGCCAGAATCCCAGTACTCTTTCATTCTCGCCACAAGAAAGACCTCGTAATCCATTGCCAAACCGAAACCGAAAGCAATACCGCAGGCAACAACAAAGGCCGTCAAACCTTCGGTTTTTGGCAACCCAAATGCGCCGTATTCGAACAGGAACATGGTTAGCCCCATAGATGCAGCTAACGACAGCGAGTTAATAATAATTGCTTTAATGGGAATGAGAACGGATCCGGTCAGCAGGAAGAGCAATATAAGAACCGCAACAATCACAATCGAAAACGCCCAGGGGGTTCCGTTGAGAAGAACCTGGTTGAAGTCAATTTGCATGGCTGCCTGACCGCCAACAAGAACTTCTGCCTTTGTCGCATCATCGACATGTGTGCGAATATCTTTCACCGCATTAATTGCTTTTTCACCGACAGAATCGCTACTTTTTACAACAACGCCAATATTTTTCCATCCGCTACCGGCATCCGTCGCCTCACGAACCGTCGAAATATTGTCACGTTTCTTCAACCACTCGGAGACTTCTTTCGTCTGCTCATCACTTCCCTTGACCAAAACAATGGCTGTAGGGGAGGTCAATTCCGGGTAATCATTCTTCAACGTAGTTGTCGTAATACCCGGCGAGGAGGCGGATGGAACATAGGATTCCATTTCAGTACGTAGCGTTAAGTCCTTCATGGGCACAACCATTGCCACAAGGCACGCCGTAATAATTGTCATAATAATCCACGGATGGCGCTGGACTCGAATAGCGAGCTTGGAAAAAACGCCATGGTCGGTATGTTGATCTTTGACGTGGCTAAGAATTTTATGCAGGCCTGGAATCCTGTCAATGCTGGATGGACGCATGAGTCTCCTGCCGGAAACCGCTAGAAGTGCAGGAGTTAAACTTGCCGCCGAAATAACAGCAAGAAGAACGACGACGAAGCCACCAATAGCAATCACCCTCATAATAGAGGAGGCGATGGCGAAAAGCCCCGCAATGGCAACGGCGATCGTGATTGCTGAAAAAATCACGGTGCGCCCTGCGGTATCTACCGTCGTAATAAGGGCTTGTGTAATAAGAGGGCGGGCTTTATCTTCGGGAAGAGTATGTGTCTCCTTGATGTTCTCTTCGCTCATTATTCGGTTTATTTCTTCGCGGTAGCGAGAAACCACGAGGAGACCGTAGTCAATGGATAGAGCCAGACCGAGAATGGAGACAACATTGAGGACAAAACTATCGACATTTATAACGAAGGTGAGTCCCCACACTCCGCCCAGGGTAATGAGAATGGCTGCTATAGCTCCAAGTAGAGGCATCATAGCGGTCAAAAGGCCACCGAAAACAAGAACCATGAGAATAAGCGCAACCGGTAAACCGATGATTTCACCACGCACAAGATCGTGGCGTGCGGCGTCGTTAATTGCTGTGCGAGCAGAGTTACGTGAGGTGTATGTTGCCTTCACACCAGAATCTTTATGTGCGCTCTCAAAGGAGGTAAGGCGGGAGGAAATCGCTTCCTCGGCTTTTGTTTCAGAAGCGCCTTTTTTCAGGCTAATAACAAGCGCGTAGCCATCGTGAGCCTTGAGTTTATTGGCCTGAGGAGAGGCCTTTTCTGTAGCCTGTTTTTCTGCCTCCGCTTGAGCTTGAGCAATGACGTTTTCTTCGCTTGGCATAGGTTGAGCAGCGAGACGTGCCTGAACTTCCTGGGTTGCCCGCTGCTGGGCCGCCTGGGCTGGAAGCCCGCGAGCCATCAACATCCTTGTTGTTGACTCAATCTGACTTCGGATCTCTTGTTCGGCTTGAGCTTTGTTTTTTTGGTAGCTTTCAGAAGCAGTTTTTGCCGCAACTTTTTTAGCTGTGTCAATAGCTTTGGAGATAATGCCGGGTGTAGAAATCACTGTATCAACGCCGGTGATTTTTTCTATATCTTGGGCGAGTCTAAGAACATCGTCGTTCAAAGAATCCGGGTGAGAAACCCCGCTGAGTGTTGCAACAATTTGGTAGGAAGAATCTTTCGCCACAATATCTGTGACGCGCGAGGAATCGGTTCCTTCGGAAATTGTTGTTTGGGATTCCATTCGGGAAAAAAGTCCACCTTGCCCAAGGCCTGTTAATGCCGCGCACCCCGCCAGGAACGCGATAATTAACCAGGCGCTAATGACACGCCAGGGATGAAGTGCAGAGGTTTTTGCAAGTAAACGTACCATACCTCAATTATAGTTCAGTTTGTGACACATCTAATACTTTTCAGCATTTTGCTCCTCCGCGGATAGGGAAATACGCTGACGCTTCTTTGCCGATAAGCTCGGTCGTTTTTCTCCTCCGAGGATATGGAAATTGCGCACATACGTGATCTAAAAATCCCCCACAATGGATAAGGGAATGAGACACGTGTGCCTCGTCTGTTGCGCCTTAAGCCCTCGACTCAGCGCTCAGGGAAAAACGTTGGAGGACAACCATTTTCCTCCTCCACACGATTACAATAAATTCGATGGATTTATTTGACAGCAAAAATTTTGACGACGATGGTGTTCCCTCTCGCGAAAGAGGCCCCCTAGCCGTTCGAATGCGTCCAAAAAACCTGAGTGATGTAGTTGGGCAAGAAAAAATACTGCAACCCGGTTCGCCCCTGCGTCGCCTTATAGAACCAAATGAAGGTTCTGTTCCATCGTCAGTATTTTTGTGGGGACCACCAGGGGTGGGGAAAACAACGCTTGCCTACCTCATTGCAAGGGTGCGCGAACGCCATTTCGTCGAACTATCTGCCGTCAACGCCGGGGTGAAAGATGTGCGAGCAGCCCTGGATACCGCTCGGCGCGCACTCGCCTCAACAGGCAAAGAAACAGTTCTTTTTATCGACGAAGTTCACCGCTTTTCAAAAACCCAACAGGATGCTCTGCTACCTGCGGTCGAAAACGGGTGGGTCATACTCGTTGCCGCAACCACGGAAAACCCCGCCTTCTCCGTGGTGACACCACTATTGTCACGTTCCCTTCTCGTTACCTTGGAAGAACTTGACGACGAGGACATCCTCACCCTCATTAACCGCGCCTTAAAAGATGAACGCGGATTGGACGGAGCTTTTACCATAGATAGCGACGCCCTGCATAATCTCGTCCGCCTCGCGGGGAATGATGGACGCCGTTCCCTCACACTTCTTGAAGCGGCAGCGGACGGAGCGCGTCAGCGAGGGAGCAGCACTATCGTCGTCGACGATATTTCTCAAGCGGCCAATGGCGCAACTGTACGTTACGACCGCGATGGCGACGAACACTACCAGGTCATTTCAGCCTTCATTAAATCTATACGTGGCAGTGATGTGGATGCTACCATGCACTATTTGGCGCGAATGCTCGAAGCTGGTGAAGATCCACGATTTATTGCGCGCAGAATGATGATTAGTGCCGCGGAAGATGTGGGTATGGCGGATCCTTCTGTGTTGCAAACGGCCACCGCAGCAGCTCAAGCTGTGGCAATAGTGGGTATGCCCGAGGCGAGAATTATTTTGGCCGAAGCTGCCGTTCACCTGGCAACCGCACCGAAATCAAACCGTGCATATATGGCAATCAACAAGGCAATAGCAGATGTGAAGGCCGGGAAAAATCCACCCGTGCCCCTCGCTTTACGCAACCCTTCCTTTAGGGGCGCCAAAGAGATGGACTACGGGAAAGGATACGCCTACGCCCATGATGACCCGCGCGGGGTCGCACCTATGCAATTTATGCCCGAAGGAATGGAGGGCACGGTATATTATGAGCCAACCATGCGCGGATATGAGGCTAATATCACGAACCGTTTAGAGCGCATAAAGGCCATATTGCACGAAGAAAACTGATAGTATAATACAGGTTGTTTTCACAACATCTGGGGTCTTAGCCGAATTGTGTTGGCCCCGCGCTCTTACCGCCGGTAAGAGTTGTGTACACTAACAGGAGAAAAAATGGCAGCAAATCGCGCCCGCAAGACTGTTCGTCAGTCACGCGCACTCGGAATTGCGCTCACGCCCAAGGCTGAACGCTACATGCAAAACCGTCCTTACCGTCCCGGCGAACACGGCCGTGGACGCACCAAGGATTCCGATTACTCTATCCGTTTGAAGGAAAAGCAGCGTCTTCGCGCACAGTACGGTATCCGTGAAGCACAGATGCGTAAGGTATGGAATGAAGCTCGTCGCCAGGAAGGTCTGGCCGGTGAAAACCTTGTTGAGCTCCTCGAAATGCGTCTCGATGCTCTCGTTCTTCGTGCAGGATTTGCACGCACCATCCAGCAGGCACGCCAGGTTGTGTCCCACCGTCACATTTTGGTAGATGGCTCTATTGTTAACCTCCCGTCCTTCCGTGTGAAGCCCGGTCAGGTTATTCAGGTGAAGCCGAAGTCACAGACTTCACCACAGTTTATGGTTGCCGCCCAGGGCGCACATCGTGATGTCCTGCCCCGCGTGCCCGAATATCTGGATGTTGAACTCGAAAAGTTGAAGTTCACTCTTGTTCGTCGCCCTAAGCGTCACGAAGTGCCGGTTGAAGCCGACGTCCAGATGATCGTCGAATTCTACTCACGCTAAACCCCGGTTTAGTGAATTATTAGCATGCAGGGTCGGATCCACAAGGGTTCCGGCCCTGCATGTGTGCGTTAATATCGCAACACGAACATATAATAGTTGCGGGGAGGCCTTTCTCCCAGAATGTTGTTTACGAGGAGAAACATGCGTTCAGCAGAAATCCGTCGGCGTTGGCTCGATTACTTCGCCAAGCATAATCACCATATTGAACCCTCAGTTCCCTTGGTTTCACCCGACCCGTCGATTCTGTTTACCATCGCCGGTATGGTGCCCTTTATTCCCTATATTGTTGGAACCGAAAAGGCCCCACATCCCCGTGTAGCCTCCGTACAAAAATGTATCCGTACCAACGATATTGACAACGTCGGAAAAACCACACGCCACGGAACCTTCTTCCAAATGTGCGGAAACTTTTCCTTCGGCGATTATTTCAAAGAAGGCGCTATCGACCTTGCCTTCGGGCTTCTGTGCTCCTCTCTTGATGAGGGCGGATACGGCCTAGAAAAAGAACGCATGTGGGTCACCATTTGGGAACATGACGACGTATCCTACAAGAAACTCCTCGATATTGGTGTGAACCCCAAACATATTGTCAAGCTCACCCGCGAAGAAATTTTCTGGTCCACAGGGCAACCAGGCCCGGCAGGTCCCTGCTGTGAAATCCACTATGATCGAGGCCCAGAATTTGGTCCCGAAGCCGTGGGCGGAACCGTTGATCCGGGCGGGGATCGTTACCTCGAAGTCTGGAATCTCGTTTTCGACGAATACCGTCGTGGAGAAGGAAGCGGATCTGATTACCCGCTTCTTGGCGAACTTGACCAAACCGCAATCGATACGGGTGCAGGCCTCGAACGTATTGCCTTCCTTCTTCAGGGTAAAAACAATATGTACGAAACGGACGAAGTCTGGCCCGTTATTGAACTTACCCAGAAACTTTCCGGCAAGGAATACGGAAAAATTGAGGACGACGACGTGCGTATGCGCGTTATTGGCGATCACGTCCGTTCTTCCATGATGTTGATTAACGACGGGGTACGTCCCGGAAATGATGGGCGCGGGTATGTGTTGCGTCGGCTTATGAGGCGCGTTGTGCGTTCATTGCGTTTGCTTGGCGTAAAAGACGCTGTTCTTGGGCAACTCGTCGAAGTTTCCAAGAACGCAATGAAAGAATCCTATCCGGAACTTGAACGTAACTTTGACATTATTCGACACGTCGCCGAAGAAGAAGAAAACGCCTTCTCTAAGACCCTGGAAACAGGTGAGCAGATCTTCGAAAACGCGGTTGCGAAAGCACGTGAATTGGCGACATCCGGGCATGCAATTCTTCCCGGATCGGCAACCTTCACACTTCACGATACCTACGGTTTCCCCATTGATTTAACCTTAGAAATGGCGGAAGAAAAGGGAATCCAGGTCGACGAAAAAGGCTTCCGTGCGCTTATGCAGGAACAGAAGGACCGCGCGCGTAAAGACGCTCAGGCGAAGAAAACCGGACATGTCGATGCGCGTATCTACCACGACATTTTGAAAGAAGCCGGCAAACCAACAACGTTTACGGGATATAGTGAAACGGCTTCGGAAGCAAAAGTTGTTGCTCTTCTGGAAAACGGGGTAGAGGTTCCGGCTGCAACAACCGGTAGCCACGTGGATGTTATTCTTGACGTCACCCCGTTCTACGCCGAAGCCGGTGGGCAGCTTGCCGATCACGGACTTATCTCCGCCCAGGGCGGGGGAATTGTGGATGTTCACGATGTCCAGGCTCCCGTTAAAGGCCTATATGTACACCGCGGAACCGTCACGGAAGGCTCTATTGCTGTAGGGGACGTCGTTCATGCGGAAATTAACAAATTGAGGCGTCACCAGATTGCTCAGGCTCATACCGGAACCCACATGGTTCATAAGGCTCTTCACGAATTCCTCGGTGAGCAGGCAACACAGGCGGGTTCGGAAGATGCCCCCTCACGTTTGCGTTTCGATTTCCGCCACGGATCACAGATCTCTGGGGAAATTATGAGCCAAATTGAGGCGCGTGTGAATGAACGCCTGCGCGAAAATCTTGAAGTCACAGCATCGCTCCACGATATTGACGAAGCACGCAATATGGGCGCCATGATGCTTTTCGGTGAAAAATATGGCGATATTGTGCGTGTTGTGTCCATTGATGATGCGTGGAGCCGAGAATTTTGCGGTGGTACACACGTGCCGAATACCGGAGAAATCGGGATGGTCACTATACTTGGTGAATCCTCCATCGGTTCGGGTGTTCGTCGTATCGAAGCTCTTGTGGGTGAAGGTGCCTATGCGCAAGGTGCGCGTGAACGTGCTCTCGTATCCCAGCTCACGAGCATGTTTGGTGTGCGCCCCGAGGAACTTCCTCAGCGTATCGACGATGTACTTACCAAGTTGCGCAATGCCGAAAAACAGATTCAATCCTTGCGTCAGCAGAGCATTGCTGGGCAGGTTGATACGGTTCTTTCTCAAGGCCGCGAGATTGGTTCAGGTGTCGTCTACCGCGCAGATCTTGGGCCGGTAGACAGCGCCGACGATCTGCGACTACTTGCCACGCGCGTTAAGGAACGCCTTTCTGATGGCGACGATTACGTTGTTGTCATCACCGGTATTGTGAACGAACGCCCCAATATTGTTGTGGCCGCATCTCCTATTGCACGTCAACGTGGTTTGATGGCCGGCAAGCTCGTTGCCAAGGCCGCCAAGATTATGGGCGGCGGCGGTGGCGGTAAGCCCGAACTAGCCCAGGGTGGCGGTAGCGATATTACAAAGATTGATGAAGCCTTCCGCGCAATTGTGGAGGAACTTCAGTAAATGAGACGTGGCGTACGCATAGGCGTCGATGTTGGAAAAGCCCGAACAGGGCTGGCAATATCGGATTCTGATGGAATCCTAGCCACTCCCGTCGGGACATTCCGCGCGGGCGGACAAGACATTCACGAAGTTATGTCACTGGTACGTGAAAAAAATGTTTTGGAAGTCATTGTCGGTTTACCTTACAATATGGACGGAAGCGAAGGCGCCTCTGCTAGAATGGCACGTAATTGGGCTCGTCGAGTTGCCAAAAGAATTGCTCCTGTTCCCGTTCGCATGGTTGACGAACGCTTAACCACGGTAACGGCACATCAGAAACTTCATTCTGTAGGTAAAGAGTTACGTGCTCATAAAGCCGTTGTTGACCAGGTGGCCGCAACCCTGATTTTGGATAATGCCTTGGAAACAGAGCGACGAACAGGGCGTGCTCCTGGAGAATTGTTTGAGCTTTATCCGCCGTCGGATACAAGAATCGGATGATGCCCCAATAGAAAGTGAAGAATGAACGACGTATTTGAAGAGTTCACACCGGAAGAATATGCCAGCATGCGGAAAAAACACCGCAGGGAAATACGGCGTCGTAACCGTATTATCACGGCAACACTTACTCTTCTTCTAGTAACTGTATTAACGGCAGCAATGGTTGTTGTAGGTCAACAATTTTATTCAGGGTCGTCAGCTGTAACAGATTATACGGGGCAGGGAACAACCGATGTGGTGGTACGTATTCCTGAGGGCGCCACAGGTAAAGACATGGGACGCATCCTGGAAGAACACGGTGTGGTTTCTTCGGCGACGGCCTTCGTCGATGCTTTCAAAAAGGATCCGCGCGCAACAGCGATCCAAACGGGAAGCTACAAGTTAAAGAAGAAAATGAGCGCGGCGGCAGCTCTTTCTGCGCTTCTCGATCCCAGCAATATTGCACAGTTGAAAATCACGATTCCTGAAGGTTTCACCAAGTGGCAGGTACGTGATCGTATGGTGAATATTATGGGCTTCGATGCCAAAGACATAGATGAGGCCATGAAGAATGCGAAAGCAATCGGGCTTCCTCCGCAAGCCGGTGGAAACATTGAGGGATGGCTTGCGCCGGCAACATACGATTTTGACCCCAATGTAAAACTCGAAGTTGTGCTTTCGACCATGGTAAAGAAGCGTGTTGCAGGTTTGAAGAGCTTAGGCGTCCCTGAAGATCAGTGGCAATCCGTGTTAATAAAAGCTTCAATTGTTGACCGTGAAGCGGGAACCGCTGATTTCGCTAAGGTTGCCCGTGTGATTGAAAATCGTCTTGGGGATAATGCTCCTGAGGTTGCCGGGCGGCTGCAGATGGATTCCACAGTTCTCTACGGTGTAGGCAAAACAGGATCTGTTCCTAGCCGTGATGAGCTGAATAACGATAATTCCTTCAATACATATAAGATTAAAGGCCTTCCTCCCACCCCGATTGGTGCGGCAAGTGAACAGGCAATTAAAGCTGTTCAACATCCGGCCGACGGCAACTGGCTTTACTTTACAACCGTGAATTTGCAAACGGGCGAAACAAAGTTCACTCACGACTATGCCGAACAACAAAAGTTCCAGGCAGAGTTCCGCAAGTGGTACGCCGAACATCCAGATTACGCGAAAAAATAGCAGGCTATTGTCAAAGTTATCCCCAGGAAAAAGGCGGCTGTAACGTTTCTTTTTCCTGGGGATAACTTTTCGTCGTCGAAAAATACGTGTGTATGCTCCAGATATGGACGTATTAAGGAGCATTGTTGATGCAAGGTTGCCGCCTCTTTTTTCTTGTGAAAGAGCCTTTCGTGGCGTGTTGAGCAAAGGTGCGGCATCGCTGGTATTTATTTGCGCATTCCTGTGTTCAGCAACTGTATTCTTTCTTGCATCTTGTGGTGCGGTATTTATCCCGAGATACTTTTTTGGGAATCGACGCCCAGGCGGTGGTGTTCTATCGAGCTGGAATATTCACACCACTTCCTTCTTTAGCTGGAAAAATAGTGAATATTCGCTCAGGGATCCTCCAGCTATAGGAACGTCGCTTCACTACAGTTTTCTTGTGTGTGCGGGGGTAATGAGCGCTTTACTTGTTCTTGCTTCGCATATCGATAATATTCTGTACCTTTTGCCAGATACCCTAACATTCGGGATTGCTTTATCTGCTCTTGTGTATTCGGCAGGAGCTGGTGGCGTTGTCCTAAAAATCGGTGTCGCTTTCCTCATATGTGTTATCGGCTATATGCTTTCCAGCCGTGGAATTATTGGATATGGAGATGTAAAACTATGTGCAGCGGTGGCACTATCGTGTGGAATAGCGATTTTTTCTATCATTCTTTGTGCCTTAATAGGAAGTGGTACGTGGGGAATGTGGAAGATATTTGGAGGGAAAGGAAGAATTCACATTCCTCTTGGACCGTGGATCTGTTCAGCCACCTGGTCACATTTTCTCCTATTCGCTATCTATATGGGACAATATAACCATGTTTAAATGGTCTACAGCTGGAGAATCTCATGGCCAAGCACTCGTCACCCTTCTCGAGGGAGTACCGGCTGGCCTAAAAATCACAAGCGGTGATATTCGAGCAGCACTTGCTCGCAGGCGTTTTGGTTACGGTCGAGGAGCACGGCAAAAGTTTGAACAGGACGTAGTGAGTGTTCTTTCAGGAGTACGCCACGGTTACACTTTAGGTTCGCCTATCGCCATAGTTATTGAAAACTCCGAATGGCCAAAGTGGGAAGCTGTGATGAGTGCAGATCCAGTTGATCCCTCACTTCTTCTCAAAGATGCGGGTAAAGGCGATGTTCAGGAGATTGCGCGAAATAAAAAACTCACCAAACCACGTCCGGGACATGCAGACCTTACCGGGATGAACAAATACGGGTTTGATGATGCACGTAATGTTTTAGAACGTGCCTCGGCACGTGAAACAGCGGCGCGAGTAGCCGCCGGTGAAGTGGCACGCCAGATTCTTCGCCAAACATGCGCTGTGGATATTATTTCCCGCGTTGTTTCCCTGGGAACCGTGGAAGATACCGTCAGTCCTATTCCTACTCCCGAGGATGCTGCAGCTCTTGACGAAAGCGATGTTCGTTGCCTTGATAAAAGCACAGCCGAAGCCATGCGTAACGAGGTCGATAACGCAAGGAAAGCGGGGGATACGTTAGGTGGTGTCGTCGAAGTTATTGCATATAATGTTCCCCAAGGATTGGGTTCCTACGTCACACCCTACAGCCGTCTCGATGCTGAATTAGCGCGTGCTATGATGTCCATTCAAGCCGTGAAAGCTGTAGAAATTGGGGATGGGTTCACCACCGCACATCGCCCCGGTAGCGAAGCTCATGATGAAATTGTTCGTGAGGATGGACATACACATCGCGTCACCAACCGTGCCGGCGGTATCGAAGGCGGAATGAGTAACGGTGAAGCCGTACGTGTACGTGTTGGTTTTAAGCCCATTTCGACGGTACCGCGCGCACTTCGCACCATTGATACAGAAACGGGTGAGGAAACAAAAGCCCTTCATCAGCGCTCGGACACAACAGCTGTTGTTCCAGGAGCGGTGATTACCGAATCAATGATGGCACTGACTCTTGCCCAGGAGCTTTTGAAGCGGACCGGTGGTGATAGTATCGAGCAAATTCGCGCATCACTGAATGCTATAATGTCCTCTATTCCAGAGGTGAGGCAGTGAGCGTTAGAGCAGTTCTTGTTGGTATGCCAGGGGTTGGGAAATCAACCGTCGGAAAACTTCTTGCAAAAGAACTCGGAGTTCCCTTCGCTGATAGCGACGATCTCGTCGAAAAACACGCGGGGAAAAAAATTCCAGAAATTTTCGCAGAAAGTGGGGAAAAAGTTTTCCGAACCCTTGAAGCTGACGTGATTGAACATTCTTTAATAAATTTTCACGGTGTTCTTTCCCTCGGAGGGGGAGCGGTACTTAATTCTGAAACACGAAAACGCCTGCGTCGCCACCCTGTTTTCCTCATTGAAGCATCTCTGGACGTATTAACGAAACGTATTACGAATTCACGCACGGTTCGTCCCCTTCTTGTCCACAACCCCAGGGCAAGTTTGGAAAAATTGAGCCGGGAACGTAATCATCTCTATCGTTCAGTCGCCCGTGAAACGGTGCATTCTGACGGGGGAGCGCCCATTAGGGTGGTGAGAAAGATTATGCGCCTTCTCCCTCAGGAGTGAAAAAAGGCGCTAATTCGAGGAAATGGCACACAATGCGCCATTATCCATGTATCCTTATAGCTGCAATTATCGAAAGGAAGCCTCGTGGCAACAAGTAATGATTTAAAAAATGGTATGGTTCTTGTCTTTGATAACCAGCTTTGGCAGGTTGTTGAATTCCAGCATGTGAAGCCCGGTAAGGGACCAGCATTTGTTCGTACGAAGTTGAAAAACGTGCTCTCTGGAAAAACCGTCGATCGTACACTCAACGCGGGTGTGAAGGTTGAAACTGCAACAGTTGATCGTCGCGACATGCAATACCTTTACAACGACGGCGCCGATTATATTTTCATGGATGAGGACACCTACGAACAGATTCCCGTCACCCCTGAAGTTCTTGGCGATGCGGCTCACTTCCTTCTTGAAAATCAGCGCGCTATCGTAGCTTTCCACGAAGGAACTGTGTTGAGCGTTGAACTTCCGGCATCCGTCGTCCTTGAAGTTGCGCAAACCGAACCCGGACTTCAAGGTGATCGTTCCAACGCCGGCACAAAGCCCGCCACCCTCGAAACAGGTTTTGAAATCCAGGTTCCCCTGTTCCTCAACATTGGCGATAAGGTCAAGGTTGATACACGCACGGGCGATTATATTTCCCGCGCCTAGCCATGGCAAAGCAAAATCGGAGAACTGCGCGGACAACACAACGTCAACGCGCTTTGGATATACTTTTCGAGGCCGACGAAAAAGGCTTGCGCTCTCGCGAAGAATTATTAGCACTCCTTGAAGAACGCCAGGTTCTATCAACAGCACAAACCCCCATTTCGGGTTTTGGTGTAGAAATTGTTCGTGCCTATGCAGCTCACATTGGCGACGTGGACACAATGATTGAGGCCTCTTCGGAAGATTGGTCTTTGCCACGCATGAATACCGTAGATCGTAACTGCTTGCGCGGAGCTATAGCGGAACTCATGTATGTGGGTACGAAACGCGCAGCGGTTATTGTGGAATGGGCGGGACTCGTTCGCCTTCTTTCAACGGATAAGTCCGTTGGTTTCGTCATGGGTGTTATGAATAGAGCCGCCGATATTATCGAACGTGAAGAGGCTCATGCTCAGCAGGGTGTTTCGCAACAGGTTGATGTTGAGATGGACGATGCTGGATTGATTGCTGCTTTACAACGCGGTCAGGAAGAAACACCGGAAGAAGCTCTGGAAGAGGAACCGGAAGCAACCCGGAAGGATGCTCTGGAAGAAACACCGGAAGAAACCCAGAAGGAAGTTCCCGAAGAAATCCTGGAAGAGACACCGTAAGAAACCCGGAAGATATTCCGGAAGAAACTATGGAAGAAACTCCCGAAGAAATCCTGGAAGATACTCCGGAAAAACCTCGGAATAAACATGTGTGGTCGGCGCGTAGGAGCCGGCCACACAACTATGTACAATTACATCATGACGACGCAAACTTCACCCCATCCCACCCATCGAGCTTTCCTCATCGCCGGACCATCTGGCGTTGGAAAAGGAACAGTTGTCAAAGAACTTGTGAAACGCAAGCCAGATATTTGGTTATCTATTTCTGCCACCACACGCCAACCGCGTCCTGGTGAAGTGGACGGTGAATCATATTATTTTGTTACCGACGACGAATTCCAAGCCATGGTTGATGCGGGCGATATGCTCGAATGGGCATTTATTCACCGTAAAAACTACTACGGAACACCGAGGAAACCGGTTGAAGAGGCGTTGAAGCAAGGCAAAACTGCACTTCTTGAAATAGATCTTGCCGGTGCGCGTCAAGTGCGGAAAACAATGCCGGACGTGTACCAAATTTTCTTAATGCCGCCATCCGTCGAACATCTCGAAGAACGTTTGCACGGTAGGGGGACGGAAGATGAAGAGGCTATCGCGCGTCGCATGGTCACGGCACGAGAAGAAATGGCTGCCCAAAATGAGTTTGATGCCGTCGTCCTTAATGATTCAGTGGCCCGTGCCACCGAGGAAATTCTCCACATTATGGGCGAAATCGTATAAAATAGTAGGCTGATAATGCGTGAAAATCACGCGTAGGAAAGGAACAGAATGTTCGGAACAGTTCCGGAACCCGAAGGAATTACCAATCCTCCCATCGATAACCTTTTGGGAAAAATTGATTCAAAGTATGCCCTCTGTGTCGTATCGGCCGATCGCGCACGTCAAATCAATTCCTACCGTCAGGAAATGGCAAGTGGTGGGGATACCAATATTGAACATTATGGTGCGCTCGTCCCTGCAACCGCTGAGGATAAGCCCCTTTCTATTGCTTTTGAAGAACTTGTTGAAGGTAAACTCGATTGGGAGATCGGGACCAAATAAATAGGGGTAACTCATGGTGTATTACCAGCCTTTCACCTCGGAATCTGTGACTGAGGGGCATCCAGATAAAGTTTGTGATGTTATTTCTGACAGCATTTTGGATGCGCTACTAGAGGAAGATCCGGGGTCACGAGTGGCTTTAGAAACCATGGCAACTACCGGGCTGGTTCATGTTGCCGGCGAAGTAACAAGCAAGGCATATACGGAAATTCCCCATATTGTTCGCCGTGTTCTCAAGGAGATTGGCTATACCTCTTCCCGGGTCGGTTTCGATGGGGCTTCGTGCGGTGTAACAACATCTATTGGGCAACAATCTCCAGATATTGCCGGAGGTGTTGATACTTCCTTAGAGATTCGGCAGGGGCATGAGGGAACGGATCGTTTCGACGCTCAGGGCGCAGGTGATCAGGGCCTCATGTTTGGTTTTGCGTGCCGTGAATCTGCAACCTTGATGCCTTTACCTATTCATTTATCGCATCGTTTCGCGCAAAGGCTTACCCGTGTGCGTAAAGATGGCGTGGTGCAGGGCTTGCGTCCGGATGGAAAAACCCAGGTCACCATTAACTATGAAGGTTTCACACCTGTTTCTGTTGATACCGTTGTTGTTTCGACGCAACACGACGAGAATGTTTCTCAGGAATGGTTAGCTCAGGTTATTAAAGAACAGGTGATTGAACCTGTTTTGCGTGAGGAAAATATTTCTCTCGACTGTGAGGATATGAAGATTCTCGTCAATCCTTCCGGGCGTTTCGTTATCGGTGGTCCGATGGGAGATGCGGGGCTTACCGGCCGAAAAATTATTGTGGATACCTATGGCGGTATGGCGCGCCACGGTGGGGGCGCTTTCTCTGGAAAAGATCCCTCAAAGGTTGATCGCAGCGCCTCGTATGCAATGCGTTGGGCGGCAAAGAATGTTGTGGCTGCCGGTTTGGCCCAACGTTGCGAGCTTCAAGTTGCCTACGCTATTGGGCGAGCGCATCCGGTGTCCGTAAGTGTTCAAACATTCGGCACGGAAACCACGGATGTTCAACGCATAGAAAATGCGGTGAAGAAGGTGTTTGATTTCCGACCTGCAGCAATTATTGAAGCCCTTGATTTGAAGCGTCCGATTTATGCACAAACCGCGGCATACGGGCATTTTGGCCGTGAACTTCCCGATTTTACGTGGGAAAACACTGACCGGGTGGAGGAATTGCTTCGCGCAATATAATGTTGCGTTAAAGTTGCGCAGTTCGAGGAAAAAATAATGAGGGAGCCGTAAACTAGGGTGTACATATGGACATGGATACCTTAGATTTAACGGCTCTTCCTTCATTTGGGGATCAGGAAGCGCTTCTTGAGTGCGCCCCTCAGGAACTTTTTGTCGATTCTGCCATTGATAAACCCGTTGCGCGTGTTCATGTTGTTATGCCACAACCACACATGGATAAAGTTTTTGATTATCTTGTTCCCCCGCGATTTGATAATCAGGCACAAGTTGGAATGCGTGTTAAGGTTCGTGTCGGTAGCCAGCGTGTTTCCGGTTTTATTGTTGAAAGAACAACCACATCGAGATGGGCGCATCATCTTCGTACCATTGAATCAGTACCTGGAAAAATACCTGTGTTGAAAGAACACATATATCGAGAGGTACGGTTAATGGCAGCGCGTCAAGCAAGCGGAGTGTCCGATATTTTACGTCTTGCCGTTCCAGAACGCCATGCTCGTGCGGAAAAATCTGTGTGTGATGAACCTGAGGCACAGAATCCTCGCCCCTCGGAGTTTCGAGGCCAGGCGTGGGCCGCATATGAGGGTGGGGAAGAGTTCCTCCGAAAGGTTTATGGAGGGCAATCTCCGAAGGCCGTACTCAGTCTTCTTCCAGGCCTACAATTTTCGACGAATCTCGTTATGGAAGCAATCATTGCATGTAGAAATAGTGGCAGAGGTGTTTTGGTGATAACGCCGTTAACCCGCCATGCACGTTCTCTAGCAACCGAGGTCGAAACGCAGGTGGGTGAAGAAGTGAGTGTTATTGTTTCTGATGGCACTCACGAGGATAGGTATCGTTCTTTTATCCGTACGTTGCGCGGATCCACACGTATCACTGTAGGCACACGTGCAGCATTGTGGGCGCCCGTTAAAAATCTTGGCCTTATTCTGTTACTGGATGATCTTTCGCCACATCTGCGTGAACTGCGTTCACCATATTCTGATGCAAGGGATGTGTGCATTGTTCGTAGTGAGCACGAAAACGCCGCTTATGTATCTATGGCTTCCTACATTAGTGAAGAAAACATGCAGTATGTTCGAAACGGTTTTCTCTCACTTCTTCAGGGAAAACTTGAGGTTCGTAAGGACTATATGCCTGCGGTTTCTCTTCCGAGTCAATGGAGCCATTCGACGGAAGAATATTCGCGCCTTCCTCATGCAGTATTTCAGCTCATGCGCCAGGCGTTACCGCAAGGTCCCGTTCTTATTGTTGTACCTCATGCTGGATACCTGTCATTTCTCGTGTGTTCGAATTGTCGAACTCATGCAGTGTGCCAGGAATGTGGTGGGGACATGTCGAAAAAACGTCAAGAAGATCCCTACACCTGTGTTCGATGTGGTTGGTATTCGTGGCAGTGGAGATGCCCAGAATGTCACGGAACAACATTGCGGGCTTTACGTATTGGTTCGCAAAGAACAGCCGAAGAAATAGGTCGGGCATTCCCCGGTACGGGAATCATTTTATCCGGCACACACTCACCGGACGGTGTTGTATGGAGTGTTGATAATACTTCACGCATTATTGTGGCAACCCCCGGTGCTGAACCACGTGCCCAGAAGGGGTATGCGGCAGCAATCGTCGTAGATTCGCGTTACCTCATTGGTTACGGGCTCGGTTCTCACATGCGTTTTATCCGCAAACTTGCACATATTGTCACCCGTGTACGTCCTTCTCGCCAAGGTGGACATGTATTACTTAGCGGGGGAGCACCACCGGAAGTGATAGAACCCTTAACAACATGGAATATGGGGGTGTTAGCAGGTGAACTTCTTGACGAAAGAAAGGCTTTAGAGTTACCTCCGTCAAAGCATTGGCTTGCTATTTCGGGTAAAACAGGAGATGTACGAACATACCTCGCCATGGTGCGCGATAAAATTCTTGCAATGGAACTCGCAGGTAGAAATACCACCGGTGCGCATAATAACGCCTCCGGAAATACAAACTCCGCTGGCTCTAGTGAAGGGAATCTTTCGGACGAATGGCAGCCGGAATTGCTACGGGGTGGTTCCTTCACGATCACAAAAAATGTTGATTTCATGGGGCCGGTTCCTGGGAGCAGACCCGGTGAAAACACCGTATATATTCGCTATCCACGCGAACACGAAAGAAAATACGGGATGTTAGCTCGGGATGTGTACGGCTCATATGCCGCGCAACATCTTGGTGGCTCCCTCAAACTTGAACTTAACCCCTCAATGTAGAAACTTAACCGCCAATTCAGAAACTTAACTGCTCAATACAGAAAGTAAACTGCTCAATACAGAAAGTAAACTGCTCAATTCATAAACTTAACCGCCCGATACAGAACCTAAACCCCTCAATGTCGAAAGGACAACATGGTATGAAAATTATATTTGCCGGCACTCCCGCAACCGCTGTTCCCTCCCTTGAACAGCTTTTACACGACGGTTATGAGGTGTGTGCTGTTTTGACACGTGAACCAAAACCACGTGGAAGAAAACGTATACTGACCAAATCCGAAGTACATCAAGCAGCAGAAAAACACGGCATACCCGTGTACACGCCAAAAAATCTTCGCGGTGAAGAAAGCGAAAACCTTATTCGAGAATTAGCGCCGGATGCGGTTGTCGTCGTCGCATACGGGGTGATTATTCCGAAAAATCTTCTTGATGTACCAACACACGGGTGGATTAATCTTCATTTCTCGCTGTTGCCTCGCTGGAGGGGAGCTGCGCCCGTGAATTACGCAATTGCCGCGGGGGACACCCATACCGGCACAGCGATTTTCCGCATTGGTGAGGGTTTGGATACGGGCCCTGTTTTCGATATTGAGGAAACCCAGATAGGAGCGAATGAGACAGCCGGAGAACTGCTTGAACGTTTAGCGTTTTCAGGAGCACAACAAATTTCTCGCGTTCTACAAAAAATCGGAGACGGTGAACTTCAGGCACGTGAACAAGAAGGTGAAGCCACAACCGCACCACAATTCACATCCGAATGGGGACACATTGACTGGACACAACCAGCAGAAGTTGTTTCAGCGCGTGTACGAAGTGCAACACCCGTTCCAGGAGCATGGACAACACTACACGGGCAACGCTTCAAAATCGGAAAACTTCAGAGTCTCGAACATAATGCACTATCCAACGGCGAGGCTTGTGCACACGAAAAACAGGGTGAAGGCTCAGTTTCAGGGAATGTGGAACAAAGCAAAAGCCAGATTTTAGAGGGCACAGCAGTGGTAGGAGGAGAAAAACTCATGCCTGGAGAAATTTCAGCAGAAGGTTACGTGGGTACCGGTACAATGCCTATCCGATTAGGTGAGGTCGCCCCGCCAGGAAAAACATGGATGAAAGCAACAGATTGGTTACGGGGTGCACGCTTGGAACAAGGCACCTGTTTTGGTTCCTAGGCGAAACTGTCGAGTAAGCTACCTAAGCAAGATTCCCAGTATTCCTAACATTTCAAAGCCTGATTTTCAGTAAACGAGGTGCTGAAGATAAAAGCAAAAGTCCAAGCATGTAAAATAGCTACATTGCAGATAAACAGATGAGGATATGTGTATGAAAAACCGTCGCCCAGAAGGTTGGGTACCACGCAAACAACGCAGTAGCAAGGCAAGGCTTGTTGCTTTTAACGTGTTACGTGCTGTCGAGGAGGATGACGCATACGCAAACCTTATTCTTCCGCACCACATACGCCGTGCATATTTAAATAAACAGGACGCAGCATTCGCCACGAATTTAACCTACGGAACCTTAAGATTACGAGGTCGGTGGGATGCGATCATTAGCAGAAGTTCTCATGATCGTCCTTTTGAAGCCATTGACTCCGATGTCCTCCAGCTTCTTCGCCTAGGCTGCCACCAGCTTTTAGATTTTAAAACGCCACCCCATGCTGCCATTAACGAAACCGTTGCTATAGCGCGCAATGAACTAGGGCAAGGCGCTGCAGGTTTCGTCAACGCTATTTTGCGACGCATTAATGAACGCACAAGCGAATGGAAAACAATTCTTGAACAAAGTACAGCATCACGAACTCAATTCCTATCCGTCTGGTACTCACAGCCACGTTGGATAGTGGAAGAATTTGAACGCGCACTCCTGCTCGACGGACGTGAAGAAGATCTAGAAGCAGTGCTCAACGCAAATAATGATGCTGCGAAAGTTGCACTCGTCTGCAGAGGAATATCACCCGAAGATCTACGCGAAAGAATCACACGAGCAAAAATGGGGTGGGAAGATCCCTACCTCGTTCCTTCAGCAGTCCTCCTCGAATCAGGAGATCCACATCGCCTATGGCCTATCCAAGACGGCAGTGCTGGCGTGCAAGATGAAGGATCCCAGTTAATTAGCGACATATTCGTCGCCATTCCCGTCGAAGGAAAAGACACACAATGGCTCGACGTTTGCGCAGGACCGGGAGGAAAAACTGCGACGATTGCCTCCACAGCCCCAGAAGGTGTTGAAATTTTCGCGAACGAACCTCAACCACACCGCCTTGACCTTGTAGAAAACGCCGTCGCACCGTGGGCAGAGCGTGTCATGTTACGTCAAGGAGATGGACGCACCATCGGGGAGGAACAACCCGATTATTTCGATCGAATCCTTGTCGATGCCCCCTGCAGTGGTTTAGGTTCCCTTCGGCGTCGCCCAGAATCCCGCTGGCGCAAACAACCCTCCGATATTACAGACTTAACAAGATTGCAGAGAGAACTTCTTGCATCCGCATTTAAAGCGCTACGCCCAGGCGGAGCGCTCCTGTACACAACGTGCACACCGGTAGTTGCAGAAACCCGCACAATAATTGACGAATTCCTCGCAAATACTCCGGCCGCACGTGAAGAAAACCTCGTTCCCCACGCCCAACAACTTGCACTTAAGCCCCTTGGGGACGGACCACATATTCAACTATGGCCAGATCTTCACCATAGTGATGCAATGTTTATGGCACTCATTCGAAAGGATCAATGATGACAACCTCGCCAACACCACCAACCCTCATCTCTCCATCCATCCTCAACTGCGATTTTGGACATCTTGCTTCAGAGCTCGACAAAATATCCAACGCGGACTATGTGCATGTTGATATTATGGATAACCATTTCGTGCCCAACCTTGCCTTAGGGATGCCCATTTTTGAATCGGCAGTGAAATATTCACAACTGCCCATCGATGCGCATCTTATGATTGAAAACCCAGATACTTGGGCACCTGTCTATGCAGAAGCCGGAGCACGATCCGTAACCTTCCACGCAGAAGCATGCGCAGCCCCCCTACGCCTCGCACGAGAACTTCGCAAAAAAGGCACACGCGCCGGACTAGCCCTCAAACCCGCCACAGGAATCGAACCCTATATCGATATTCTTAACGAATTCGACATGATCCTTATCATGACGGTCGAACCCGGATTCGGTGGTCAATCCTTCATCGACACCATGATGCCGAAAATTACACGAACCCGTAAAGCCATCGAAGCAGCCGGCTTAGATGTGTGGATCCAAGTAGATGGCGGAATCAGCAGAGACACCATTGAACGCGCAGCCGAAGCAGGCGCAAACAACTTCGTAGCAGGCTCCGCTGTTTACAAAGCAGAAGATGCCTTCACGGAAATCGAAACTCTGCGTTCCCTCGCGAACCGCGCACACAAGCACTAAAACTACATACACCAACAGATTCGTGTACGTCGGTAGTTGAAGTGCATATTCGTACAGGTTACGGTCGCGTTTGCCAGCATATCCGTTTACTTCGGTAGTAAAGTGCATTTTCGTACAGGAGGATATGGCGCGCTACTCGCCTTGAGCGTGTAAGCCGGTAGTGCAGTGCATCTTCGCACACCTTAACGTCACGCTTACCAACATATTCGTGTAAGAAAACATTGCAAACCGTACACATACGCACTAAAGTAACAAACAGTGCTCCAGGGTCAGTGAAAATCTGAACCGGCGGTGATAGTCCGCGAACCACACATGTGGCCGATAGGGTGAAATTCCCTAACCGACGGTTAAAGTCCGGATGGGAGGTAGCTAACACCGTCAGGTGGTTGCCACGTTGCACACACACTACGTGGCATACAATCGTCGTGATGTGGTGTCACAACTTTGTGTTACCCAACGCAACACACGATGAACGTACCCCTCCTATCGTGCCAACGGAAAACGAGGAGGGAATAAGCTACGTGGCTATAACGCGAACATACCAGGTGAAACGAATCGCGCTACCGTTAGCGGTTATTGTTGCTATCGGTGCCTTGTGGTATGCCGCTACGGAATACGGTTACGTACAAGCCGTGTATCTTCCGCACCCCGCCGACGTTTTCCACCGCATTCTTTCCGGTTTCCGCGGGGACACCGGGTCAGCATACCTTTGGGACGCGACCCTCCTCACCCTTCAGGAAGCTGTGGTTGCAAGCCTTTGTGCAGCCGCACTAGGTATCCCGCTCGGATGCGCCATGGCACGATGGAAAAGTTTCGCACAAGCAATTCAACCGATAGTGGCCGCCTCCCAAGCGGTCCCAGCGGTAGCGATAGCACCCCTACTTGTTGTGTGGATTGGGTACGGTTTCCTTCCCATCGTCGTACTGTGCATCATTATGGTTATTTTCCCCATTATTGTGAGTACGACGGTGGCAATATCCCAGGTAGACCGCGACGTTATATCTGCGGCCCGCCTGGACGGGGCAGGTAGCCTCCGGCTCCTCTTCTCCATTATTCTTCCCCTTGCCTCGCCCGGAATTCTCGGCGGAATCCGCACAGGTTTCACGCTGTCTATTACGGGCGCAATCGTCGGGGAAATGATTATTGGAGGGGACGGGCTCGGCACCCAACTTGCCCACGCACAACCTGCCGGTGACATGACGGGCATGTTCGCCATCGTTTTCGTCACCGCATTTTCTGCGATTATGATGTACCTCCTCTTACTAACCCTAGAGTCGCGAGTTAACAAAATATTGTTCTAGAGAAAGAAATATGATGAAACGTCTCTTTGGCGTCTTACTTGCGACCCTGGTTGCCGTGGCAGGCTGCTCCTCTTCAGGTAAAGCCACGGCAGAAAAACCAGGTTCAGGCGGGCTTTCCCCCCAAATTACTGTTGGGCTCACCTACGTGCCCGATATTCAATTCGCGCCCTTCTATGTTGCCGAAAAGAAAGGCCTCTTCACCAAACATAAATTGACGGTGAAACTACGCCATCACGGCGCACAGGAAGGCATTATTTCGGCATTAAGTAACGGTTCCGAAGATGTCCTCTTCGCGGGCGGAGACGAAATGATGGAAGCCCGTAGCAACAAGGTAGATGTTGTCAACTGGGCAACAATGTACCAAAAATATCCGGTCACCCTCCTCGTGCCAGAAGATTCTCCAATAAAGACGACGAAAGACATCGAAGGGCACACCATCGGAGTTCCCCAGCCTTACGGGGAAAATCATTACACAATGGAAGCAATGCTGAACCAGAAAGGTATTGACCGTTCAAAGGTGAAGGTTCAATATATCGGCTACACCCAGGCCGCCGCTTTGGCGTCACATAAGGTCGACGGAATTGTGGGCTTCCGCAATTCTGATGCAGTTGCCGCCCAGCGTCAGGGCGTGAAAGTGCGAACCGTTGATCTTCCCCAAGGGGAACTTCCCCTTGTTGGCGTGGGACTAGGATCGTTATCGTCGAATCTTGAGAAAAATAAAGAATATTATGTGCGTATGCTTGAGGCTTTGAAGGAAGCCGTGGAGTGGGCGAAAAAGAATCCGGAGGAAAGCGTAAAAATTGCCTCCGAATATGTTCCCGCCTTAAAGGAAGCAGATAATGCGAAGTATGCTCGCACGATTCTTGAAAATACGCTGGAATTATATGCCGGGAGTCGCACTTTCGGTTCTCAGGAGACAGAGCGATGGAATGCGATGGCACAGTTCATGTCCGCGCATTTGCTGAAGAAACCGGTTGAGGCTGACAAGGCATTTGTTGACCTCACAACGCCGAGGAAGTAACGCTACGTAGCGCAAAGTAACGCGAGGTAGCGCAACGACGACGAATTAACTCAAAAAACGACGTAAAGCGACGTAAAATCAACATTTTGTGTGCTGTTACATGGTGGGGTGCTCGTAATTGTTCGGGCGCCCCACCTGCTCCGCAAACCGACAAAATTTCACGGCCGAAAAATCCAGAGCAGGTGAAATGACAAACCTCAACTCACTTTTAACGGCTCTTCACATTTTGGCTTGTAGGGTTTGTGTGAGTCCTCCTACGTGTAGCAGGCTTCGGGTGATGTGGTTGTCACTATCACGTATCCTGGCGTGGGATAAACCCATCAGGCCTAACTCGTCCAAACCCAAAAGACTTTGAGGTTCTAAAGGAGGTAAAATCAATATCAGGCTGTGCGGTATAAATAGATTTCTTTTTCACAACCTAAATCTGTACCGCACAGCCCAACACAAGTCAAAACCGGAAGAGCCAGAAAAAGCCATGAACGCACCTACGCTGACTATAAGACTCGACTACACCAACCTGTGGAAACTCCTGATTGACAAACAACGAAACAAGGAACACCTCAAGCGAGAGGCAGGAGTTTCAGTAGCTTCGATCGCCCGTCTCAACAAAGGTGAAAACGTCACAACTGACTCGCTCCTTCGCATCTGCCAATACCTGAACTGCTCGCTACCCGACAGCTGCGAGATTGTCCTCAATGATATGAAGGGAGAGACCGACTAGATGGCCAATCAACGCTTGCAGCTCACCTGGTACAACAAGGACAAGGCTCTCATTCCCACCGAGACCGGTAAGTACGGCTACACGTGGGTTGACCCCTCAGACCCGCGTTACTGCGAAACCCATACCCTGATCTATGACGAATATGTTGAGGGCAAACAAACTTTCAAGAGTGACGAGTTTGAATATTCTGAGCGCGCCGACCTAGAGCCACAAGACGATAACCTGCTGATCTTGGGTGAATCGGGCGATGTCCTCGAAGCCCTCACCCGCGTGCCCGAGCTTGCCGAGAAATATGTGGGTCAGGTGAAGCTGATCTACATTGATCCACCGTTCAACACCGCGCAAACATTCGCCTCCTACGAGGACAACCTAGAGCACTCCATCTGGCTCACCATGATGCGCGACCGGTTGCTGCACATGAAGAAGTTGCTCGCCGACGACGGCTCCATCTGGGTGCATCTTGACGACGTGGAGAGCCACAGAATGCGCCTTCTCCTGGACGAGGTGTTCGGGCCGCAATGTTTCGTTGCTGATGTCTCGTGGCTTGCGTCAGATAGCTCGAGCAACAATGCGGGATCCTTTTCCAAGGACAAGAATCAAATATGTGTCTACGGAAAAAATCCGGGATGGCGGCCTCGCCACCTTCCTGATCCGGAGAAGCAATCACATTATCGGAATCCAGACAATGACCCTAGAGGCCCTTGGTATGACGGTCGCGACGTACAGAACCCCAAAGACCGCCCTGCCCTAAAATATCCAATCGCAAAGCCCTCTGGCGGTTTCTTGGAACCGCCAACAAATGGCTGGCGCTGGGACCAAACCACGATGGCCTCCAAAATGGCTACGGGAGAAGTTTATTTCAACGACGATGAGACGGCATTGAAGAGGAAGACCTACCTGTGGGAACAGGCAGGTCTTCCACCGAGTGATTCGTGGCATTCTGTTGGAAAAACTGGAAGTACTCGAGGAGCTAAGAATCACCTCAAGATCCTATTTCCCGGAATGCCAACCCCCGAGCTTTTCGATACTCCAAAGCCAGAAGAATTGCTGAGCTTCATCATGGCCTCATCTACTGACCCAAGTGACATTGTGCTGGATGTGTTTGCGGGTTCTGGGACGACTGCTGCGGTGGCGCAGAAGATGGGGCGGCGTTGGGTGACGTGTGAGTTGTTGGAGTCGACGTTCACGAGGTTCACGCGTCCGCGCTTGGAGAAGGTCGTGGGCGATCAAGACCCGGGCGGAATTACGCGGACGAAGGGTGAACGGGTTGACGCGACGGAAGATGGGCTGCCTGATGGTGTCTCGCCGGAGGATGCCGCGAAGTTCACGAGCGTGCTCAACAAGCTGATTAAGGACGATCCGGAATTGAAGAAGAGCGTCGAGGTAAAGTCACTGAAGGCTGCCTCAAAGACGAAGCGCACGAAGGAAGTGGTCAACTGGCGTGGTGGCGGCGGCTTCCAGGTGGCGCACCTCTCGCCTGCGTGTTTCGACTACGACCCCGCACTAGATCGGGTGATGTTAACGGCGGCCGCGACCGGTGAGACCTTGACCCGGTCGGTGGCCGCCAACCTCGGCTTCACGCTGCTGCACACGGATGATGACTATATTTTTGACGCCAGGCGCGGTAACGCCTTGTTGAAGGTGGTAGAAGGCGTGGCCACGATCGAGATTGTTGATTGGCTTGCCTCCCAGATCCAGCCCGGGGAGACGATCGTGTTGGCAGCTACCTCGGTGATGGATGGGGTGCGTCAGCATTTGCGCAAACTGGTGAAGGGGGCGCGGGTGGTTGCGTTGCCCGATGATGTGTTCCGTTATAGCGAGGGTGGTGAGCTGTGATGGCTAAGCGGCTGAATATTAGTTTTGATTCGGACATGTTGGAGTCGATTAGTGCCGAGTTCGATCTGCGTGCTCCTAACAAGGAAGCGCTACGAAAGCTTATCTTCACCCTTGATGGGGATTATGACCCATCGGTGATGCAGGTGTTGAACCTTGCTACGGGTGTGGGCAAGACGTATTTGATGGCGGCGTTTGTGGAATATCTGCGCCGCCAAGGAGTTGGTAACGTCGTGATTGTCACCCCGGGCAAGACGGTGCAGGCCAAGACGGTGCAGAATTTCACGCCAGGGGCGCCCCGCTACATCACGGGATCGGTTGTGCCGCCCGAGGTGGTCACCCCGCAGGACTATTCGGCGTGGATTGCCCGGCAGAACGGCCCGGCTCGGCTTTCGTTTGGGCGGGAAACCCCGATGTTGGCGTTTATCTTCAATATCCAGCAGCTCATCGCGCCGAAGGAAGCCGAGGGGGATACCCGCGGTGCTACGCAGGATGCGATGCGCCGTAAACCGCGGCGGTTTGATGAAAACGCCGGCGTGCTTTTCGACTACCTAAAGAACCTTGATGATCTGGTGGTGATCGCCGACGAATCTCACCTCTACGGGGCGAGTGCGGTGGCGTTTAATGCAGCGTTGAAGGAACTTGATCCAGCAGTGGCGATTGGTTTGACGGCTTCGGTGAATAAAAAGACCGATCATGTGATCTTCGAGTATCCGCTCTACCGGGCGATCCAGGACAAGTATGTCAAAGCCCCAGTGTTGGCGTTCCGCAAGGCTGGATATGGGACCGATGAAGCCTCTGAGGAGCAGCAGTTGCGTGACGCGCTGCAGCTACGTGCGCTCAAGCAGGCCTACTATGATTCCTACGCGGCTTCCCAGAACCGCGATCATGTGAACGCGGTCGCTTTCGTCGTGTGTTCCGATGTTGAGCATGCCACCCAGGTTGCTGAGCTGCTGCGCACCCCGGAATACCTCGGCCAGGATGAGGCGGTGTTGCAGGTGGACTCCAAGCACGA
>NZ_ATUY01000007.1 GCF_000420445.1 Actinotignum urinale DSM 15805 | reverse complement strand
GATCCTAAGGATTACAACGTTCCTGTGAAGGTGACTTACCCGAATAATGGTGGTTCCGAAGTTGTTAACGCGAAGGTCACTGTGACCAAGGCGGCATCGCCCAAGTGGGATGATGCTGAAGGTACTCCTGGTGCTGAGGTTGTTGTTCCGAACACCGGTGGTAAGGTGCCTGAAGGTACGACTACTGATGTGACTGGTCCGGGTAAGGCGAAGATTGATGACAAGGGCAACATTGTTGTTGACATCGATAAGGATGCTAAGCCTGGTGACAAGATCGTGGTGACCGTCAAGGATAAAGATGGCAACGTCATCGACACCGCAACCGTGACAGTAACAAAGGGTCAAAGTGGTTCAACCGGCAAGAAAACCTCTGGAAAACTTGTTGTAACAGGTGTAAATGTTTCAGGCGCAATAACAGTTGGAGGAATTCTTCTCCTTGTTGGCGTAGCCATCGTCATTGCCCGTCGTAAAAAGAATAAATAACACGTTATCTACGAACGTAGATAGGTGATATAACAAAAGTGGTCGGGGATAACCGCAGGAGCGGATGTCCCCGACCACTTCATATTGGGGAGGGAGAAAACATTAATGCCATGTGAGAAAAGGTTCATGTAAAGTGAGAAACTCCCTCTATCAGTCTCACATGTATCCATATACGTATTAGAGTATAACCAGCACTATGTGATGGGTATGTAACACAACGAAAGGAACATCCATGCCACGACTTTTCGGTACCGACGGCGTACGCGGTCTTGCGAACAGAGCTCTCACAGCAGAATTAGCCCTCAAACTTGGCGAAGCGGCGGCTCGTGTCCTTACCCGCGTAGGAAAAGGAGACAATCGCCCACGTGCCGTCATCGGGCAGGATTCACGAATTTCTGGAAGTATGCTCGCACAGGCAGTCGCAGCCGGGATGGCCGGTGCTGGAGTAGATGTGGAACACGTGGACGTTATCCCAACCCCCGGTATCGCCTTCCTCACCGCAGACGGAGGCTACGATATGGGCGTCATGATTTCCGCCTCCCACAACCCCATGCAAGATAACGGAATTAAGTTCTTCGCGAAAGGTGGCTTCAAACTCGCAGACAACCTCGAAGATGAAATCGAACGCATTCTTGGTAAAGAATGGGGACGTCCTACAGGAGCCGGAATCGGACATATTCGCGATACCGCCGAAGCGGGGGACAGCCTGTATATTAAGCATCTTCTCAGCGCGGTAAAAACACCACTGGAAGGCCTGAACGTCGTCGTTGATTGTGCAAACGGGGCAACGTCGAAAGTCGCACCCGTTGCTCTGCGCAAAGCCGGTGCCAACGTTATAGTCATTAACGCCGAACCAAATGGATACAACATTAACGACGCCTGTGGATCCACCCATCCGGAAGCTCTCCAACGCGCGGTAGTCGAAAACCAGGCAGATTGTGGTTTCGGCTATGATGGCGACGCGGATCGTTGCCTTGCAGTAGACCACGAGGGAAATCTTGTAGACGGCGATCAAATTATGGCACTCCTTGCCATCGCCGCCAAGGAAGAAGGCAAGCTTCCCAACGACACCCTCGTCGTTACAGTCATGTCCAACCTAGGTTTAACCCTCGCCATGAAAAAAGCCGGAATTACTATCGTCCCCACCGCGGTAGGGGATCGTTACGTTTTGGAAGAAATGGTTAAAAATGGGTATGTTTTGGGTGGTGAACAGTCCGGTCACGTTATTTCATTAAGTCATGCGACGACGGGTGACGGAACCCTCACCTCACTTCTTATCTCCCAACGTCTCGCACAGACAGGGAAGAGCTTGAAGGAGTTGGCAAGTGTTGTTCAACGCCTTCCGCAGACACTCGTTAATGTGCCGAACGTCGATAAAGTTGCCGCGAATACGAACGAGCAAGTGCAACGTGCCGTACGAGATGCCGAAAAAGAACTTGGCGAAACAGGGCGTGTGTTGTTGCGACCCTCGGGTACCGAGCCACTAGTTCGTGTCATGGTTGAAGCGGCAACTCAGGAACAGGCAGAAAATGTTGCGGGACGGCTTGCAAAAGTTGTAGCAAAAAATCTTGTATTGTAGAGATGCCTCTTCTTTACACACAAATTTTCGCGATGTCCGTCATGTTCTTGCCATTGTCGCTACTTACATGAGTAATGAAATATATACGTTAATGCAATGAAATGTGGAGAAATATAATATGCCAACGCCATATTGTTTAAAGCTTGAAGACGTGGTGGCAGGCATTCCTGTTCCAGGACCGCATGATCATAAATACACACGCGGTGTTGTAGGTGTCGTTGCCGGGTCGAAAGATTATATTGGTGCAGGAATTTTATGTACCTTGGGTGCGAATTTTTCGGGCGCGGGAATGGTGCGATATTTAGGCAGTTCCAGCGTTTTTGAGCACATCGTAGGGCGCTATCCCGAGGTTGTGCGCATGCCTGGCACGGTTCATGCATACACTTTGGGCTCAGGAAATCCGCGCGGAGTTGTGGAATATTTGCATATAGCTTCACGCCAAAAAATAGCTTTGGTTGTTGATGCGGGCGCCATTAAATATTTGGGTGATTTTTTGATCGACGGGGAAGAGTTCCCGGCGCCCACAATCATGACGCCTCACGCCGGCGAAATGGAAAAATTCTGTGCCCAGATGAAAATTGGGGATGGTTGGGATCGTGCATTTATTGAGGGGAACGCGGCGCAGGTTGCCTTAGAGGTTGCCAGATGTACAGGCGTGACTGTCCTACTCAAAGGCTGTGCTGATATTGTGGCAGATCCGCAGGGCAGGGTTTACACGATTCCGTCGGCAACCCCGTGGCGTGCTGTTGCCGGAGCCGGCGACGTGTTGGCAGGTCTACTAGGAGGGCTCCTCGCAACACACGTCGCGAAAAATACGGTAGACAATGTGGCATTAATTGTGGCTGTTGCCGCTTATATGCATAGCGCGGCCGCAGCCTCAGCCAGTGGCACAATTCTTCCCTGGGAAAAGAGCCTTGCGATTATGGATGTGTTGGGGCCGGAGGTTCTCGATTATCCCAATGCTCAGATACCGCTACCTACTCTTATGGAAGAGAATAAAGGTGGTCCCATTGTTGCATCAAATATTGCGGAGCATATAACGCGCGCTGTGAGAATGGCTTTTGAAGCTCATTGCGAAATAGGGAATGCGAAAGATGCCTGTTGACGCACAGATGTTTCCTGCTCGCGCAGTTATTTCAACCGAAGCGCTTGAGCATAATCTCAACCGCGTCCGCCAGCGAATCACCGGAGAAAAAATCATGGCGATTATTAAGGCGGACGCCTACGGGCACGGAATGTGGAGGTGTGCACAAGCATTTTCGCGCGCAGGTGCGGATTACCTCGGGGTTGCTCAATTAGCGGAGGCCGTGGTTTTGGCACGACGAGCTCGCCAAGAGTCCGTGCAGCTTCCTCCGATTTTTTCATGGATTTTCGACGATTCCGCGGGTCTTTGCGAAGCCCTTGAGCTGGGAATAGAACTGTCCGTCGGAACCCCGTGGGCGTTACGAAAACTCGAAGAAACGCTTGAATACTCGACACGCCCCGCACGGATCCACATTGCCGTCGACACAGGAATGTCTCGTGAAGGCTTTGCGCCAGCCGAATTACCGAACGCTACCCGCACATTAGCCCGCCTCGAACAGACCGGGCGTGTAACCGTCGTCGGAGTGTGGAGCCACCTTGCGTGCGCGGACACTTCCGATACGACGACGACACACGAACAAATCAAGCGTTTTCGTTCAGCAATCGATGTTGTTCACGCTGGGGGTGTGGAGGCGCCGCTTGAGCATCTTGCCGCATCCGGCGGGGCGCTGTGGTATCCCGAAGCGCGTTTCGCGATGGTCCGCCCGGGGATTTTATTGTATGGCTTGTCCCCGGAGCCGGCGAAGGAAACGGCAGAGCAGATTGGGTTGATTCCGGCCATGCGTTTGGAATCTTCGGTTATTGCGGAGCGCACAATACCGGCGGGGCAGGGCGTTTCGTACGGGCACACGTTTGTGAGCGATAGTGAAATGAAGGTCGGGATTGTGCCTCTCGGGTATGCAGACGGGATTCCGAGGCATGCGTCGAATGTGTGCGAGGTGCTTGTCGACGGCAGACGTGCGCGGATTCGCGGGCGTGTGTGCATGGATCAGTGTGTTGTGGAGTTGCCGGAGGGCGCGGGTGTGGAAAGTCGCGTCGTCATGTGGGGAGACCCTGGGCGTGGCGAACCTGGAGTGTGGGAATGGGCAGAAAAAATGGGCACGATTGGCTACGAAATAACCACGCGCCTTGCCTCGCGCGTGCCTCGCGTTGATGAGTAATGCGGGTTTGAACCGCGTAGAGGAGTAATGCTTTTCAACGTGACCTCATGAGCCTTTAGCGTGTGCGCGTGCCTCGCGTTGATGAGTAATGCTGGTGCGAACCGCGGTGATAGTTGCTTTTACTGTTAATAGATACGTTCAGTAGTTAAGAGTAAACTAGGCACGTGACTCAAACATTTTCTATTCCCGATGCCGATACAATGCATGATTTCGGGATTATTCTGGGGAAAAATCTTCGCGCTGGCGATTTGGTGATGCTCAACGGACCACTCGGTGCCGGGAAAACCACGCTGACCCGCGGGATTGCGGAAGGCATGGGCGTGAAAGGGCGTGTTACGTCGCCCACTTTTGTGATTGCGAATGCCCATAGGAACGTTTCTGGCGGTCCGGATCTTGTTCACGTGGACGCATACCGACTGGATTCGTTGGAAGAAATTGATGCCCTCGATTTAGATTCTTCGTTGGAAGATAGCGCAACCGTGGTGGAGTGGGGTGAAGGAAAAGTTGAGATGTTGAGCGAGGATCGCCTCCTGCTCGCCATCCACCGCCCCGTCGGTTCCAATGAAGGCGAAGAAGTGGAGGAACTTTTCGTCGATTCTCCGCGCACAATCGAGGCGGTTGCGCACGGGGTGCGTGCCGAGCAACTTCTTGCCGATGTGGAGGCCATCTGGGACAAAACTCAAGACGGCCGTGAAAATTCATAGAACCGCTACGAAGATTCTTAAGAATGGCTATGAAGATTCATAAGCAGAGCCCGGCAAATATTGGGAACACGAGTTGTCGGCTATTGGCATAGAGAAGCATCGGGCACCCAAACGTTGGGGAAAGCTATTCGCCTTTGCCTCACCGCCGTCGGGCATAAAAATTCAGGGAAAATAGGGAAAAGAACAGTCGTTATACGGGACAGTAGGACATCATGAATATTTTGACGATAGACACCTGTGATTTAAGCGTTGTTGGTGTTGTGCGGCATGAGGACGGTGGCATCGCGCTCCTTTCGCGCGAAGTTTCCAAAGATTCTCGTCACCACGCTGAAACCATCACCCCGATGGTGAATTCGGCGCTCGAAAAGGCGCGCATTACGAAACCTGACGCGATTATTGTTGGGCGCGGGCCGGGCGCCTTCACCGGGTTGCGCGCGGGGCTTGTGACGGCACGAACCCTGGCCTTTGCCTGGGATATTCCACTCTACGGGGTGTCTAGCCTGGAAGCCATGGCCTTCGAGGCCCTCGATCAGTACGAGGAAACGCTTGCCGTGATTGATGCTCGACGCAAAGAATTATTCACTCTGCATGCTCGTCGCGAGGACGGCGCCCCGTTCATTGTGTGCAGTGGCCCGGATACGATTCGCCCCGCGGACATCCCGCACCTGTGGAAAGATAAGGACATGGAGGCGGTAGTTGTCTCAAAACCGGGGATGTATCCCGAACTCGACGGCGCTCGCGTTCAACTATGTGAACCGGAGGCGTTGGCTCACCTTGCCCTGACGTATATGTGTAGCGAAGAGGGGCGCGAAATTATTGGTACGACGGAACCGTTGTATCTGCGTCGCCCGGATATTGCCCAGGGCGTTGCACAGCCCTCCGGAGATGGCTACCTCAAAGATTAATGAATAATCATAATATCTCTTCGCTAAAACATGGCGACGACCCAGGAGCTCAAGAACCCCAAAATGTTCACAGCTCGCGCGAAGGTGTTTGCAGTTCGCTTCGCGGTGTTCGTAGCTCAGGTGAAGATGCTTGCAACTCGCGCCAGGATGTTGATAGACCCCGCGAAGATGCTCATAACCGGCAAGAAAATGCGCGCAAGTCGGAGTTTTCACATATAGATACGCTATCTCACGCAACATTTCCGTCCCTTTGCGTTGTGCGCGCAAGAGCCGGGTGGGCGCGTGCGCTCGCGGATTTTGATCGACAGATTTTCGACGTTGATGCCTGGCCACTGCCGGCATGGCGGAGTTGCGTTGTTAGCCCAAATGCGCGAGTTTTCGTCGTCGTAAAAAGGGGAGAAACCGGAGAGGGTTCCGCGCAACCCGCACAACCCGCACAACCCGCGCAACCCGCGCAACCCGCGCAACCCGCGCAACCTTCCATTAACGCACTCGATGACGCCAATGCGGACATTGTTGGTGTGGGTGCCGTGGGGTTAGGGCCGGATGCGGAAATATTAACGATTGCGGTGTCGCGCGAGGCACGCGGGCGCGGCGCAGGAGGATGGTTGCTCGATACCCTCATGCGCGAGGCGGAAAAATGTGGCGCGGAAAATATTTTCTTAGAGGTGCGAAGCCACAGTGAGGGCGCGATTCGTATGTATGAGTCGCGAGGATTTGTGCGTGTGGGTTTAAGGAAAAAGTATTATCACGACGATGACGCGCTCATTATGCAGGCGCGGCCGTCAGGGGAGTTTGATGCCTCAACGTAGGCAAAAGCGTAGAAATGTGCGCAACAGCGGGGAAAACGTGAGGAAAACCGCGCAATCAACAACAATAAGCGAGTAAAGTAGGGGAACGTGAGTACAACAGTTTTGGGAATTGAAACATCCTGTGATGAAACGGGCGTCGCAATTGTGCGCGACGGCGAACTTTTGGCGGACGTGACGGCAACAAGTATGGACGAATACGCACGTTACGGCGGCATTATCCCGGAAATCGCATCCCGCGCGCACCTGGAACAGATGGTTCCAACGATTAATGCGGCGCTGGCGAAGGCGGGGGTTACGCTCAGCGACATTTCGGCTGTTGCGGTGACGGCAGGGCCCGGGCTGATTGGCTCGCTCACCGTGGGTGTGAGCGCGGCGAAGGCGCTTGCCTACGGTTTAAACGTTCCGCTCTACGCAGTGAACCACATTATTGGGCATATTGCGGTGGACCAGCTTCACGACGGCGCGTTCCCGGACAAATTTATTGGGCTGATTGTGTCCGGTGGGCATTCAAATATTTTGCTCGTGAACAATATCGCGACGGATGTTACCGAACTTGGTGGCACCTTGGACGATGCTGCGGGTGAAGCTTTTGATAAGGTCGGGCGTTTGCTCGGCTTGCCGTACCCCGGCGGCCCCCATATTGACAGGCTTTCCCAGCAGGGTGATAAAAACGCGATTCGTTTCCCGCGTGGCCTTGAAGGCGGGAAGAATAAAGAACGCCACAAGTACGATTTTTCCTTCTCGGGTTTGAAAACCGCTGTTGCGCGCTATATTGAGGGCGTGGAAAGTCGCGGGGAAGAAGTGAATGTTCCAGATGTTGCGGCTGGTTTCACGGAGGCTATCGTCGATACGCTCACGAAGAAAGCCCTGAATGCGTGCGCGATTCACGGGTGCGATACTCTCGTGGTCGGTGGCGGTTTTTCCGCGAATTCTCGGCTTCGAGCTCTTGCGAAAGAACGCTGTGAGGCTGCCGGTATCGACGTGCGCATCCCGCCCTTACGGTACTGCACGGATAATGGGGCGATGGTTGCGATGCTTGGCTATAACCTTATTGAGAATGGTGTGTCGCCCTCCGCGCTCGATATTACGGTGGATCCCAATATGCCTCTCGACCGAACACATATGTAAAGATGTTGCGCAACTGTGCAGGTCCCTGGTGTGCTTAACGCATACCAGGGATTTTTATATCGACGACGAAAACCGGATCTTCGCATTTAAGAGGGAATGTGGGGGATGTGGCGGGGTTGGCGTGGTGGGGTAGGCGTGGTGGGGTAGGCGTGATGAGGTAGGTGGGGCTGGCGTGATGTGCTTGGCGTGATGAAGTAGGCGTGATGTGCTTGGCGTGGAGGGGTAGGCGTGGTAGGGCTAGTGTGGCGGGTTTGTTGTGATGGGCGTGTTGTGTGGCTGTAGTTAAGCGTCGGCAGGTTGAGTAACTATACACACGTGCTTGCCGGCAATTCGCGTAAGGATAAGTGTTGTTTCCGTTATCGTCGTCCCTGAGGAAGAAGGGCGTAAGGACAGCTTTTTCCTAAAAGTGGCAGGATCTACGTCGGTTCCGCGTTTTTTCACCTCGACCCGAGTGATTCCGCGCTCCTTCATATACGCACCAACCGGTTTGGCTTTCAAGGGCAGAATGTCCTCAATAACGAAACCTCGCAACCACGGTGAGGTGACTTTGCGCGTTCCGCACAGATAGGCAATCCCCTCGGAAACCGGCGAAAGGCCGTATTCTTCGCACAACACCGGGATGCCACCCGCGCGAATTGCCGCGCCGTCGGGCTCGTAGAGAAACATTCCCGGTGCCACGCATTCCGCCTCAAGCGTGGGTTGAACAGGAACATTCGGCACGCCCGCGTGGCAAATCATCCGCAAAATTGGGTTGTGGAGCATTGATGAATCCGTATTGTCAGCCGTAGGTTGACTCGCGATTATCCGTGAATCCGTGTGAGAGGATGCCCACGAACCGGTGTGAGTGGTTGTTTGTGAACCGGTGTGGCATGGCAATTGACGAGGTTCGTTTGTATTGATATCGGTACCGCTCGGTTGTGATACGGGTACGTCGCCGTCGTGTATTGTGGGTGCGTCGCCACGGACAAGAAGTGCGCTGCGCCCCGGTTTGTCCACGCCAAACCACGCAACTGCTTCGACGACCTCGCCATCACAACTCATCCATTCGACGTGCGCGTCCTCGGGAAGATTCTCCAGCGCGATTCCGGGGCCGAGCTTAATCCCCGCATAGCGAAAACTGCGTGCGAGATCCACGGCTGTGGAGAGCGCGGGCTGCCATTTTTCGGGGTCGTATATGCGTTTTCCGTGATTATCGCGGCGCGCCGGATCAAGCCAGACGGCATCGTATTCGCCGTTTTCCCGCAAGGTGGGGAGAAGCGCGGTGAGGTTGCCACACACAATACGTGGTTCAATATAATGTTCGACGGTAGTGTGCGAATTGTTTGCGTAGCGCATATTATGATCCGCAAGAATTGCTGTTGCTTCATCGATGTCTACGCCTAGGGCGCGAAGGCCTGCGCGTGCAAATGCTGCTGTGTCTGCACCCAATGCACACCCCGCGTCAATAACGCTTTTCGCACCCGCTTCAAGGAAGCGCCTAGCGTGATAATCCGCAACAACGCGACGTGTAGCCTGCTGATAACCGGCATCCGTGAATAGCCACGAGGAGGCGAGATCTTCCCCGAATTTCGCGCCTGCCTGGGCGCGGAGCCGGGACTGTGTGAGAAGCGCGGCGCATTGGTGGGGGGTGTAGCCTAGGGCGCGCAGCGATGTCGTCGTCGTAAAAACATCTGAGGAACGGTAGGGCGGCAAAGACGCGAGCGTCGCGCAACCTTCCGCGCTCGCCAGCCACCGAGCCATCTCTTCATCAACCACGCAAGTAGTTTATCGCACAGAGAGTTGTGGGAATAATGCGGGGATGTGGTGAAGGAGAAAGGCGTGTGATGGGGCGCGGTTTGGGGAAATGGGGCAAGCGTGTGTGATGGGGCGCACTGAGAGGTAGGGGATACGTTACGTCGAGTCAAATATTCAGCTGTTCGCACAGATTCTCCACAAAAATTGTTGAATCGGCATAATGGAAATATGGTGACAATTCCTCAAATTAAGTTGCATGATGGCAACAGTATTCCGCAACTTGGTTTTGGCGTGTTCAGGGTTGATCCGCAGGAAACCAAGCGTGTTGTATTAGACGCCCTCGAAGTGGGTTATCGGCATCTTGATACCGCCGCGATTTACGGGAACGAACGTGAGGTCGGGCAGGCGATCGCGGAAAGTGGCATCCCGCGCGAAGAGATTTTTTTGACGACGAAACTGTGGAACTCCAGGCATGCAGATGCGCCGGTGGCCATAGCGGAGTCAATGGAGAAGCTGGGCGTTGATTATCTTGATTTGTATCTTATTCACTGGCCTGCCCAGGTGCAGAACCTTTACGTTGAGGCGTGGAAGGATCTGGAAGGTTTTAAGGAAGCAGGGTTGGTGCGAAGCATCGGCGTGTCCAATTTCCACCCCGAACATTTGAAGCGCTTGAAGGATGCCGGGTGTCAAACGCCGGTAATTGATCAGGTCGAAATCCATCCGGCATTCCAGCAGAAGTTTATTACGGACTACTGCCGTAATGAGGGAATTGCGATTGAGGCGTGGAGTCCTTTGGGGCAGGGCGGATACCCGCTCTTTGAGACGGCGCCGGTTGTGGAGGCTGCTAAGGCTCATGAAAAGACGCCCGCACAGGTTGTGCTCCGGTGGCATCTGGAGAAGGGGTATATTATTTTCCCGAAGTCCACGCACAAGGAACGCATGAAGGAAAATATTGATATTTTCGATTTCACGCTGAGTGAGCAGGAGACGGCGGCCATTGACGCCATGGAAATTGGCGAGGCGGGGCGTCAGGGTGCCTCGATTGAAGAGCGCGGAGTGTAGCTGGCTGATTATCACACCCATATTTTGGCACTCGCCTTGACTGAGTGCTAATTCAGGCTTAACCTTGGTAGTGGACGTAGTTCGCTACGGATTGTGCTTAGGGCTGTGGCTCGGCCCCCGCGACGGCGGGCCTAGTTCCAAGCGTTGTATTGCAGAGTCTAGTAGATAAGGAGGGCCGCCGTGTCGGTCTCCATTAAACCGCTTGAAGATCGCATTGTGATCCAGCAGGTAGAAGCTGAAACCACTACCGCTTCCGGACTTATCCTTCCGGATACGGCAAAGGAAAAGCCACAGGAAGGTACCGTTATTGCCGTTGGCCCAGGTCGCGTGGACGATAACGGAAACCGTGTTCCCGTTGATGTGAAGGTGGGCGACGTTGTCGTTTACTCTCGCTACGGCGGAACCGAAGTGAAGTATGCTGGCGAAGAATACCTTATTCTTTCCGCACGCGATGTTCTCGCAATAGTAGAAAAGTAGTTTTCTTAGACGTAAGGGGTGGGCAACCTAGTTGTCCACCCCTTACGCATGCCCGCTTTATGCGGTTTACGTATATCAGGAAAGCGTGGATATAGGACAAAAATGGAGGATTCGGGGCCTAGTTTTCGTTGGCGTGGTGCGGGAAAGTTGGGTTAGCTGTTGGTTGGGGTTGGAACCCAGGTTGGTGCGCAACGAATCTTCCTTATCTTGTTGGTGATTGCCGTAGCAACACTCGTGTTTTCCCTGTTCTCGGGTAGGTTCGGAAAAGAAAGGGCGCGGAAAAAGCGCGGTTCTGGGAAAGTAAAGTAGCGCGGTTTGTGGAAAGTAAAGAAGCGCGGTAGCGGAAGGAGGGGTACCTCTCACGCTGTATGTGATGGCGATAATTGGACGTTGGCGCAAATGCGGGTAGACTGAGAAAATGGATTTCGAGAAAGAATTTGCACCACTTGCCCTAACATATGATGATGTGTTGCTCGTGCCACAGCCCACAGATGTTATTCCTTCAGAAGTTGATACTTCTTCTCGTCTGACACGTCGTATCGTGTTAAAAACCCCAATGATTTCCGCAGCTATGGATACTGTGACGGAACGTGATATGGCGGTAGCTATGGCGCGTCAAGGTGGTATCGGCATTATTCACCGCAATCTTTCCGCAGAAGAACAGGCCCAACAGGTTCGCGAAGTGAAGCGCTCCGAATCCGGCATGATCATGGATCCTGTTACCGCACACCCCACGGCCACCATTGCTGAACTTGACGCACTGTGTGGCCGTTATCGTGTCTCCGGCCTTCCCGTCGTAGATGCGGACAACCACCTCATCGGTATTATTACCAACCGCGATCTCCGCTTCGTACCCCGCGATGCTTATGCCACAACCCAGGTTCAATCCGTGATGACACCCATGCCACTCATAACGGCATCCAGGGGAGTGAGTCGCGAAGAAGCCCAGAAGCTCCTCGGAAAAAACAAGATTGAAAAACTTCCCCTCATTGATGAGGAAGGCAAACTCGCCGGGCTCATTACCGTTAAAGACTTCGTAAAAAGCCAACAGTACCCCAACGCCTCCAAGGACGAACACGGACGCCTCCTCGTCGGCGCAGGTGTCGGCTATCTCGGAGACTCTTGGGAACGCGCCTGCCTCCTCGCACAAGCCGGCGTTGACGTTCTCGTTATTGATTCGGCAAACGGTGAAGCCAAACTCGCGTTGGATATGATCAAGCGTATCCGTGCCAACTCTATGTTCGACGGAATAGACATTATTGGCGGAAACGTTGCAACCCGCAGTGGTGCCCAAGCTCTGATAGACGCCGGGGCAGATGGCGTTAAAGTTGGTGTTGGGCCGGGATCCATTTGTACAACCCGCGTTGTTGCCGGGGTTGGCGTCCCGCAAATAACCGCGATTCGTGAAGCGGCGAAGGCCTGCGCGCCCGCAGACGTGCCACTCATTGCAGATGGCGGGCTCCACTGGTCCGGCGATATTGGAAAAGCCATGGTAGCAGGAGCCGATACCGTTATGCTCGGTTCACTCCTTGCGGGTTGCGAAGAAACCCCGGGCGAACTCATTTTCGTCAACGGAAAACAATTCAAACAATTCCGTGGCATGGGATCCCTGGGCGCCATGAGCTCGCGCGGCAAAAAATCCTACTCAAAAGACCGCTACTTTCAGGCAGACGTTACCTCAGACTCAAAACTCATCCCAGAAGGAATTGAAGGGCAGGTGCCCTACCGCGGACAACTCGCTTCGGTCCTCTATGAACTTACCGGCGGGCTTAACCAGTCCATGTTCTATTCAGGTGCGCGCACCATTCGCGAATTGAAAGACAAAGGTCAGCTTGTTCGCATGACGAACGCCGGATATAAGGAATCACATCCACACGATGTGCAAATGACGGTAGAAGCACCGAATTATTCCGGGTTATAAAACATAACAAGGTCGCATAAGGAAAAATATTTCATTGCGATAAAACACTGGTGGGGCTGTGAATTACAGCCCCACCAACACTTTATATTGAAAAAGAAAGGAACAAACAAAAAAATATAAAGTGAATATAAAGTAATTTTAACACAACACGCTACATTTTATCCGCTGGTTCCTCGGTAACAGGCCAGTGTGAAGAAACACTAGACATCCGTCCAACAGAAACCAAAAATTGTTGAAACTCCTCATCGGCCTTCCGCTGTAACGCTTCAACTTCCGGCAAAGACAGAGCGGAAATATTCGGAAAAGCCTCGATTTGAGCCCGCAAAATACGAAGGGTGGCCAACACATCAGCTTCTGCATTATGGAACGCATCATCCATATTTACGCCGTAATGCTGAGTCAAATTTTCTAAACGACGTTTTCCGCGACGATACCTATCGCAAGCCCGATCAATGAGGTACGGATCAAGAACAGGAGAAACCTGCCCACCAAGACGATCCTTTAACGTTGGCAAACCATTTCTGAAAAGATCATGCTCAAGAAGGGTAAAATCATACGACGCATTAAAAGCAACCGCAGGGAAGCCCTGAGCCATATGTTCTGCAAGAAGTGAGGCAATTTCTTCAAGAGCCTGAGGGGCAGGACGCCCCTCAGCTTGAACCATGTCCGTCGTAATATGGTGAATCCGGGAGGCCTGTTCAGGAATCGGAACCCCGGGATTAATTAACCAATACTTTTTCGTCATACTACCGTCGGGTTGTAGCAAAATAAGCGAACATGTGACAATGCGGTCACGGGTCGTATCTACACCCGTCGTTTCGGTATCAAACCCCAAAACAGGGCTATCTGTCCAATCCGTCATCTTTTGTCCTAACTGTAAAATGTTGAAACGTATTCAACAATGAAAACGTCACCTAACCTTGTTGAATCTGTGGCTCACTCCTGCGAATTATTTTTAACACACCGCAGAAAACAGTGACGAAACAACTGTATTAGGGGCGAATAATATCTCTGGAAATAATCGTTGCCCCAGGAGGAATATTTTTCCCCTCAAGAAGCTGATCTAGCGAGACAAGAATATATCCCTTACTTCGTAACCCATTAATAATTCCGGGAACAGCGTCCTTCGTAGATGGGTGAATGGAGTGCATAAGGATAATGGATCCCGGTTGAGCTTCCAAAGCCAAACGTGTTGTTTCCTCAACATTTCTGTTTTTCCAATCCAAAGTGTCGATATCCCACAACACAGAGTAGAGTTGACGTTCACGCAGAGCGCCAAGAACAACAGAATTTTGTGCACCATACGGCGGGCGGAACCACGGGGAAGAATATCCAGCGTTTTGTGTAATGAGTTGCATCACGCCGTCAATCTGGTGATGTAGCTCCGGCAGAGCAAGTTTTGTTAGCTGCGGATGATTCCACGAATGCCCAGCGAGAGATACACCAACCTTTTTTGCGGCAGCGGCAACCTCCGGGTGTGCGGAAAGATAACGTCCGAGGTAAAAGAAAGTTGCCGGAGTATTTGTGTTCGCAAGGGTCGTGAAAATATCGTGTTCAAATTTGCCCGGGCCATCATCAAAAGTAATAGCAACACACGGATCTTTTGCGCAATCAACACCTTTTACCCAGCGAATACCATTCTTTCCACGCATTGTTTGAGGGGTTCCCTCCACCTGAATGAAACCCGTTCGAATAATGTCTGTGACCGAAGGTGGGAAAGAAATAGTGATGGTGGGTTGTTTCTTTTTGCGATCTTTATCTTTATGGTGAGGAGCGGATGCTGAATCCTTATCGTGGGGAGGAGGCTCAGGGTGAGCGGTTGATATTTGAATAATAATAAAGACGCCAATAAGGAGAATGGTGATGAGGAACACCAAAAAATCCATGTAGTCACGTTTTCTTTTCATGAGAATCAAAGATTTAACCGTTGTAGCGATAAATATTTGTTTCTCGTTGCGCAAATCCGGCACTTTGGTACAAACGGTTTGCGGCAACGCGAGTGGGGCGTGAAGTTAAATCGATGGATTTCATTCCCAGTTTCTGAGCGTGAGCAACAGCTGCATCCACAAGTTGACGGCCAGCTCCTTCACCGCGGGTCTGTTCATCAACAACAACGTCTTCAATCCATGCGCGTTTTCCAGTTGGAATCGTAAATGTTACGAGGGTGAGCATCCCTAAAATGGGTCCGTTTTCTTCACGACGGTAAACGAACTGATAGACGTCTTCCTGCCCAAGATAATCTTCCGCAGCCTCCCAACTCATCCCCTTTGTGGAGGAGGAAAGTTGGGGGAGAAGCCGAGAGCAAGCGTCCACAAACTCATCAGTTACCTGGCTGTAAATTTCAATCATTATCCCATCCTTTACCTGATTAAAAATAACATATACGACAGTTGAAAAGAAAGAATCCTAAGTCCTTACCAGTCCCTATCGGTGGGTATTGTGTCCACTGCCTCAAGCCACACACTCCCGGATACATCCGAGGGCATACGCCAATCCACGCTGGGAGATAGAGAACCACCGGCAAGAAGGCGCGGGCCGTTCGGCGATGTGGAACGCTTGTATTGGCTGGTGAAGAAACGCTTGAGGAACACTTTCAGCCAGTATGTAATCTCTGCAAGAGTATATTCTCGTCGAACATCTTCCGGAATATATCGAGGCCAAGTTCCAACTTCCTTATTGCGCCACGTATGCCATGCCAAATACGCGATTTTCTCCGGCGCGTAACCCTTCAGCAGGTAGAACAGGAAGAAATCGTGCAAATCGTAAGGGCCAATTGTGTCCTGAGTGGACTGCGCCTTTCCATCCTCATCGGCAGGAATAAGCTCGGGAGAAATTTCGGTATTCACGATATTAGTGAGAACTTCACTGGTATTTTGGCCAAAATAATTACTCTCGGCAGCCCAACGGATACACTGTTGCATCGCCGTTTTCGGCAAATCAGCATTCGTATCATAATGGCTCATATGGTCACCAACACCGAAAGTACACCAGCCGAGCGCAGATTCCGATAAATCGCCGGTACCCAGCACGATTCCGCCTTCATGCCCCGCGATACGGAAGAGATAATCCGTGCGCAACCCAGCCTGCACATTTTCAAAGGTCACATCATAGACGGGCTGACCTTGCCCAAAGGGATGCCCCATATCTTCAAGCATTTGAGTTGCCGACGGACGAATATCTAACTCCCGTAGCTCAACCCCAAGTGCCTTACACAAGGCGTAAGCATTAGATTTTGTGGTATCCGTCGTACCAAAACCGGGCATAGTGTAGGCGATAATGTCGCTGTAGGGCCTCCCGCTCATGCGTAGCGCTTCAACGGATGTGAGTAGCGCTTGGGTAGAATCCAAACCGCCCGAGACGCCAAGAACAATTTTCGGGTTCCCAATGGCTTGTAAGCGTTGAAGTAGGGCGCGAGCCTGAAGCCGAAGAACCTCTTTGCACCGAGCGTCCGCATCCTCGCCCGGTCCGAAGAAAGGGTATCGAGAAAATGTACGACGAAGAACGTGTGTGGCGGGCACAGTTGCGTGTGCGGTTGCGTCGGTATAGTGCGCGGGTGAGGCGTCCTCTGATTTTTCTTCCCAATGTAAAGAGGTTGCCTGTGAATCTGCCGGAAGTTGCAGGCTAATCGTCTTGGTTTCGCACACGCTGTCGTAAACATTGGAAGAAAGCGCTTGCTGGCCTGCGGAAAGTAATCGGTCACCGAAGGCAACACTATCCTTCAATATGGACTGTTTGGTGCGATAATGTGCCAGACCCGAAATATCAATATCGCAGTAGGTTGCACTCGTAACATTGCCGTCGTTCTTAATAAGAAGCTCCCCATTCTCATAGAAGCGCGTAGAGGGGCTCCATGTGGCTGCGGTGGAAGATTCACCGGCATTTCCGTTCGTTTGAAGAATGGCGATTCCCATGGTGGCTGACAATCCCGAAATAGCGGTGCTGTGCAGGTGTGTGCCGCCGACTTCGGAAGCGAGAGCGGAAATATTAATAATCGCGTCCACATCTTTAACGGCAGCGAGCTGAGCGGGCCCAATCGGCGCGTGAATATCTTCCCCAAGTGCAACAATCCATCGCATATTCGTGACGTGTTCGGTTGTGAAAATAGTGTAGGGGGACAAGGAAGCGAGATAGGGGAAAGCTCCACCTTCCCGCATAAGAGATTCGGGTGTGTTATCGAGATCAACATATGCGTATATTTCTGCCCCAGAGGTGAAGATGCGTTTTTCGGCAACCGGCCCATATTCGGGGATATACACTTTGGGAACGCAGGCCTCAATACCACCGTCATGCATGACGACGGCACAATTGAAAAGTTGTGTTTCGTAACGTATAGGGGCGCCAACAATAACAATGCACGGAAGATCGGCTGTTTTCTTGCAAATGTACTTCACAGCCTCGTTGCTTGCATGAATAAGAGAATCCTGGAAGAACAAATCTCCAAGGCTGGCTCCTGTAACGCACAGCTCAGGAAAAACGATAATTGAGGCTCCTGCATCAGCGCATTCGCGAGCCATATCAACAATTCGTTTCGCGTTTTTTTGGGGGCGGGCTAAATCAATTTCTGGCGTACATGAAGCAATGCGGAGAAAACCATGGGTGTAAAGGGAGTAAAAATCAGCCATAGGTCTATTCTGCCACGTTGAATCCCTGGCTGAGGAGTATTTCTACAGCTTGCGAGACGTGTGGGAAGTTAGCAAGGATGTGAATCGCTGCTCGCTTTGTCCACAAGCTACTGTTGTCCTGTATCTTTCCCCAGTTTCTTTCCCGCGCGGGGTTATCCACAGCTTTACACACGTCTTTCATTGCCCTAGTCACACCCCTTATAATGACATTTCCAGCTATTACCCAGTTTTCTCTTATAGGTTGGCACCAATACAAGCCATGATAAGGTGGAAAAGTGTAGCCGAATCACATGTTTTGCTTGTGTAGCGCGGGAAGGAAAAATAGTGAAAGTTGGTCTCCTAGGAGCTGGCCGTGCGGGAAGAATGCATGCACGTATCCTTGCATCGCGCGTAGAAGAACTTGTGATAGCTGATCCGAATGATGCTCGTCGTACCCAAGTGTGTGAAGAACTGCGAAACTTTCCAGAAGGCGTGAGCACGATTGAAGCGGAATCCGTCGAAAATCTTATAAAAAATACATCCCTGGATGCGCTCGTTATTGTTAGCCCCACCGATCAACACGCCGAACAACTTGTAGAAGGCTCCCGCCTCGGAATACCCATGTTTACAGAAAAACCTGTCTCGACGTCCCTGGAGAACACCCTGAATGTTCGAGACGCCCTTCGCAAAGCTGGCGCTCGCGTCCAGGTCGGTTTCCAACGCCGTTTTGATGAGGCCTACACGCGTGCTCGCCAGGGGATAGCCTCCGGAGATATTGGCGAGTTACGGCGCGTATCCATGGGAACAATGGATCAGGCGCCCGCCGCGCGCGAATTCCTCGCGGCAAGTGGAGGCATCTATATCGACTGCCTCATTCACGATTTCGATATTTTGCGCTGGGTAACCGGGCGCGAGGTTACCGAAGTGTACGCCATGGGAACGGCGCTCGGACTTCCCGATTTCACAGATTTTGACGACGTATGTGAAACCGTGCTCAGCATGCGCATGGAGGGGGATGTTCTTGTTAACGCCCAATCCTCGCGGTTTAACGGGCAGGGATATGATGTGCGCATGGAATTACACGGCACGCAACACACCTACGCCGTCGGTTTTGACGAAAAACTTCCCATAACCTCGATGGAAACAGATGTAACGTACCCGAGTGGGGAGCCGTGGGTAGATTTTATCGCCCGTTTTGCTTCCTGTTACGAACGCGAAATGGACGCCTTCCTCGCCGCTGTGCGCGGGGAAGTGGAGATCGCGCCTACGGTGGAGGACGCCGTGGAATCCTTGCGTGTTGCCGAGGCCGCCAAGTTGTCCCTATGTGAAAATCGGCCCGTATCCCTGTCAGAGATAGCGGGCTAATAATGGATTTACGCCTGGGCGCTCACCTGTTCGATTACAGTTTCGTTGTTCTGTATCTTTTGCTCGTCCTCTGCATAGGTATGGTGACGCGTCGGAAGGTTAAAACATCCGAGGACTTTTTCCTCTCCGGGCGCTCTCTGCCCGCGTGGATTTGCGCCTTGGCGTTCCTCTCCGCAAATATTGGCGCCGTGGAGCTAATCGGTATGGCCGCCTCGGGCTCGCAATACGGTTTGCCCACGGTTCACTACTATTGGGTGGGCGCGGTGCCGGCAATGGTGTTCCTCGGCCTTGTCATGATGCCGTTCTATTACGGTTCGCGGGTAAGGAGCGTTCCCGAATATTTGCGTTTGCGTTTCGACCGACCCACGCATTTATATCAGTCCGTCATTTTTTCCATTGCGACGATACTCGTGGCAGGCATTAACCTTTTCGCGCTCGCGCTCCTCATTAATGTTTTGATTGGCCTACCACTGTGGATGAGCATTATTATTGCCGCCGGCGTTGTGTTGATTTATACGGTTGCGGGTGGTTTAACCGCGACGATGTACAACGAAGTTTTGCAGTTTTTGCTCATTGTTGCCGTGTTGGCGCCGTTAACGATTGGCGGGCTTGCACGCGTGGGTGGCGTGACAGGTTTAATAAATACGTTGAATGAAAGCCAGGTTTTGGGGCCGAACGGCTTGTCGGTGTGGGGCGGAACAGGATTGTCGAATACGACGAATCCCTACGGCAACTGGATTGCCTTGCTCCTCGGCATGGGTTTTGTGAATTCCTTCGGCTATTGGACGACGAATTTTACAGAGGTGCAGCGCGCACTGTCCGCAAAGGATATGCGTAATGCCCGCCTGACTCCGATTTTGGCGGCGATTCCTAAAATGTTGTTGCCCATTATTATTATCGTTCCGGGACTTATTGCGGCTGTTCTTGTTCCCGAGTTGCATACTGGCGAGCTGTCCCACAATGAAGCATTCCCTGCGCTCATGGCGTCCGTGTTGCCTCACGGGCTTTTAGGTTTGGCGCTTGCCGGGTTAATTGCGGCTTTTATGGCGGGTATGGCCGCGAATGTCTCTGCCTTTAATACTGTTGTTACCTACGATATTTGGGAAACGTATGTGCGTCCGAATCAAAAGGACACGTATTACATAAAAATTGGGCGTCGGCTCACTATTATTGGCGTGTTGATTGCCGTGGGAACGGCGTTCATTGCTGCACGGTTCAATAATTTGCAGGATTATACGCAGATGTTGCAGTCAATTTTCAACGCACCACTATTTGCGACGTTTATCCTTGGCATGTTCTGGAAACGTATGAGTCCTCAGGCGGGGCTATGGGGACTCATAGCGGGATCTGCCGGTGCCGGATATATTCAAATTGGCTATTCCATGGGGCATTTGAGTTTTAACTCCTCACAGGCTGCAAGTTTTACGGCATCTGGGATAGCATTTATTGCAGATGTACTTGTTTCCGTCCTTGTAACGTATATGGGTAAAGCAAAACCTCTGGAAGAACTAGATGGGCTTGTGTGGGGGCGCGTGAATATGGATATTCAAGGAGCACGCCCCGCCCCTGATTTACTTGAAGGACGTTTGAAAGAAGAACGTGAACGGTTGGTTACGGGCGAGAAGCTGTCGTGGTGGGAAAATCCACTCGTTCTTGGAATGGGCGTGCTATTTGTCTGTACGTTATTTAACATTGTTTTATAGGGAAAAAGTCCTTGTGTTGAAGTCGAGATAAAATGTTTGGAGGTGGCACATGGCAGGAAGAAGCACGGTGAGGCATGCGGATGATACCGTGCAACAACTCCCACCCTTCTCAATTTTCGACCTTCGCACCTGGATAGCTGTAATGTTCGGGGTATTCGGCGCATTGCTTGCCACCTATGGACTTTTTTGGGTAACGGACGAAGATCTTGCTAAAGCTGCGGGACTTAATTTAAATTTGTGGACGGGATTAGCGTGTCTCGTCGTCGCGCTATTCTTTGCATTCCGAACCTATATGGCTCCACAAATTATTACGGAAAGTGTAGAATGTCGTACTCTCGCACATCACCCGGAAGCAGGGCGAACTGAACGCGGAGAGGGAAACAGACGTTGCACAGGAACTGAAAAAGTTCAGAACAATCAGCAAAAAACGTCCCGCGATGACGGCAAACCACAAGGTGGAAGGTCACATAACCAGGGAGCCAATACGGCACAGGGCAACCAACGAAACGGCGAAGGTGTGTAGACATTATGGCAGTAGCTGTAGCGTATAAAATAACCGGCGATCCTCGCTTTGCACGTTTCACTCTGGAAGGAAAAATTGAGTGGTCCAATTCCCGAATGCTTATCGGGGACGACGATGTGGTTGCGCTACAAGCTGGTCGAAATCTTGCAGATAAATTACAAACCTCGCTAATAGGGCTGAATGTTGGCACCCTACGAACTTCCACCCCAGCATTGCGCAAAAATGCTTTGTCCAAAGGTCCCGATAGTTTGATGGTGTTAGCTGACGAGGAAGCCGGAGAATGGAACGGCGTGTCCACAGCGCAGGCTTTGGCCCGCATGATTCGCAGGAACGGCGAGATTAACATCGTCCTTACCGGCTCAGGCTCCAATGATGAAGGAAGCCGAATTATTCCATCCTTGGTAGGCGGGCATCTTGGATGGCCCGTTTTCCAGGAGGTATCTGATATTGATTGCGATGGGGAGGATCTCCTTCTTACTCAACATATTGAGCGAGAAACACGAGTTATTCGTATGCGTCCGCCCGTCGTGGTAGCTGTTACGTCAGATGCGGCCGCCGTGAGAATTCCTCGCATGAATGACGTCCTTTCGGCAGCGAAAAAACCCGTGGATATGCTGACGGTTTCGGATATGGAAGATTTTCATCCGTCCATTATTCGCCCGAAACGTACCCAGCGAATCCTTGAAAAACCGCGTGAACACAAGATATATGAGGGGATTTTCGGGGTTGCCCCGCTTGTCGACTATTTAGATGCTCAGGGTGTGTTGCCACGCCAAAATACCGAGGACATGCAAGAAGTATGTTTCGAGCGAGAGCCGGAAAATGGCTCGACAACGTGGTTTGTTTGTATGCGCCCTCCGTCTGTGAAAATCTTGAATCATTTACGTCGTCGCGGAAAAGTTGTGGTTATAATGTACGACGAGGGTGAAGTAAAAGGTGCCGATGAAGTTATTCGTCTGCATCTTCCCGAGAATTGCCCAGCAGAATCTTCTGCGGACACCCTCAACGATGTTATTCGTCCAGAACCAGGAGATATTGTACTGTTTAGTGCTCACCCCACAATGCGAGCCTTAGCGGGGGCGGTGGCTACTCGGCAGTCTCGGCCTATATTCTGCGATGTGCGCCAAATTAAAAAAAATACGCTGAGTGTGGGACGTTTTGGTGGGCGTCTGTACGAAACCTATAGTCTTGATGGGGTTGTCGTTGGGGTTCAAGGAAACATGGCGGAGCATATGATGCCGCCATTAACCGAGCCTTATGTGGGTGATGTGGCATCGGTTCTGGAGAGGGATGTTGATGTCCATTCACCTTACGTTATGCACATTGAGAAACGTAAACCTCTAAAGGAAACTGATTTAGTGTTACGACGAGCCTCGCGGGTTGTGGCTGCGGGGCGAGGTTGCTTGGCTGAAGGTAAAATGGAGCTTTTTAATGAGCTGGCTCACGTATTGAAAGCCGTTCGTGGAATTACTCGGCCTTTGTCCGAAGGTGAACATTCCATGCCTCGTAGCATGAGTATTGGTTTATCGGCGGCGATTATTTCCCCAGATTTGTACATTGCCGTCGGCATTTCGGGAGACTACTATCACGTTGCGGGTATTCGTGACTCTCGAATTATCGTTGCCATTAACAGCGACCCAAACGCAGATATTTTTGATGTGTGCGACGTGGGGATTGTAGGGGATGTAAGCGAGATTCTTCCCGTGTTGACTCAATCTTTACGAAATCGTTTATCTGCGTAGAGTTTGTATCGTAGCTGCAATCGTCGTTATTTTTAATGTTTTTTACGACGGATGCCTTCCGAATCTTGAAAAAATCGTAAATATTTGGTGAGTTCAGTCATAAAACTGCCATTATTTGACATAGACATTGGCAATGTAGGTAAAAATCCTTTACCATATCTTTACCAAGTAAATGGGCGTTCGTGAAGAACGCACCGTCACAGGAAGGCTGATCATGAGTACAGACGTTAGAGTCGATACTGAATCCAGCACAGCAGATAAACCAGTTAATGCAAAAGTCTTCGTTAAGAAGCGTCGTGGCCCTATTTTGGGCGCAATTTTCTTGATGGCAACAAGTGCCATTGGCCCAGGCTTTATTACACAGACAGCAACATTTACCGCACAATTCCAGGCGGCTTTCGGTTTTGCTATTCTCGTCTCGATTGTTATTGATTTCGCCGTCCAGATGAATGTGTGGCGCATTATTGTCGTCTCTGGAAAACGTGCAGGCGAACTCGCCAACTCGGCATTCCCAGGATCCGGTTATGTTCTCGCAGTTCTCATTATTATAGGTGGGCTGGCGTTCAATATTGGAAATATCGCGGGCGGTGGCCTCGGTATTAACGCCATGCTCGGTATTGATGCCAAAATAGGTGGGGCTGTTACAGGGCTTATTGCTATCGGTATTTTCCTCTGGAAGAAAGCCGGTCCGATTATGGACGCTTTCCTTGTTTTCCTCGGCGTCCTCATGATTGGTCTCATGATTTACGTGGCATTTGCCTCCCAGCCTCCGCTCGGTGAGGCGCTGAAGCAGACCGTTCTTCCTGACACAATCAGCTGGGCAACCATTACAACCATTGTTGGCGGAACTGTTGGTGGCTACATTACCTACTCGGGCGCACACCGCTTCCTCGATTCAGGTGAAGCAGGCCCGGACAACGTGAAATCCGTTCACCGCGCATCCGCAAACGGGATTTTTGTGACCGGCATTATGCGTTACGTTCTCTTCCTTGCCATTCTCGGTGTTGCCGCTTCCGGCTTTGTTATTGACACAACGAGCAAGACGGCTAACCCCGCAGCCCAGGCATTCTATCACGTTCTCGGATTCGCCGGTTTGCGTATCTTCGGTGTTATTCTGTGGGCCGCTGCGATTTCCTCGGTTATCGGCGCTGCGTACACCTCCTCGTCCTTCCTCTCCGTGTTCAGCCAGAAACTCAAGAGCGGTACGAACCTGCGCATCGCCACAGTTATCTTTATCGTGATATCCCTCGCATGCTTCCTCGTATGGGGTGCGGCGCCGGCAAGTATCCTGGTGTTCGTCGGTGGTTTGAATGGCCTTATTCTCCCCATCGGGTTAACAATCTTTATGTATATCGGCTGGTTCCGTAGCCACGATTTGCTCCACGGATACAAGTATCCGATCTGGTTGCTCATCTTCGGTACGGCCGCAACAGTGTTGACCTGGTATATGGCAATTGTTTCCATTAAACCGATTTTCGGCTTCATTGCAGGCTAAATATATGTGAGATCTGAGCTCGTCGTCCTATATTAGGACGGCGAGCTTCAGGCATAATAGAGGTTCAGGCATAATATAACGAAAGAGTAAAGAAGAGTGGACAATGTTCATTGATCTCAATTCCGACCTTGGAGAAAACAGTCCCGGGCGCATTGTTTCCGACGACGAAGCAATGCTGAGTATTGTTACGAGCGCAAATGTTGCATGTGGTTTCCATGCGGGATATGCAGAAGGCATTAAAGACACCCTGATGAAAGCCGCGAAGGCGAATGTCACAGTTGGTGCACATCCCGGATATAAGGATTTTGAAGGGTTTGGACGCCGTCCACTCGATATTCCCTCAAAACAACTCCAGGCGGATGTGGAATACCAGCTTGCTACTCTCAGCGGTTTGGCTACCCTTGCGGGAACACAACTTAGCTATGTTAAACCCCACGGCGCCCTCTACAACCAACTCGCACAGGATGAAAAGATTGCCGGTGTTGTGGCTTGCGCAATCAAAGCAATCAACCCCAACCTCGTATTCCTTGGGCTTGCCGGAACCCTAGGGTTGAACGTTGCAGAAAAAACAGGATTGACCGTTGCGGCGGAAGCCTTTGCCGATCGTGCCTATATGAGCGACGGAAGCCTGGTTCCACGAAGCCAGGAAGGCGCTGTGCTTCACGATCCACAGCTCGTCGGTCAGCGAATGTTAGATCTTGTCAACACCGGGAAACTCACGGCAATTGACGGAAGCACAGTGAACATTAATGCGGATTCCATATGCGTTCACGGCGATAGTGCAGGTGCCATTGATATGGCACGAAGCGTGCGCGCCAAGCTGGAGCACGTTGGCGTTACCATCCGGCCTTTTGTAAAGAAAGCGTAAACATATCGCCCACTAAAAGGCGGAATATTCAGGTTTTCCCCATGTTCTTTTCATAGGATGGTGTTCGCATCTCCTCGATGTTGAACTTGTGCGAGGATACGCTCCTCAAGCGCACAATATGTCTAAAGGTACACATGGCGTTACCTGATGCACTTACGCGGGTATCTACGGACAACGACGAACAACTACATAACGTTATAGAAACGCAAGAAAAGAGAAAATACATGCTACTGTACGCCACAGGAGATTTGCTGAAAGCAGGTCAACAAGCACGAGAAAATGCACGAACCGGAATAGTCAGTACCAACACGTCAGGTGTTGCAGAAGGCCTTGTCCAAGCAAACATGATTTGTGTTCCCCGCGAATGGGCATATGATGTTCTTCTCTACGCCCAGCGTAACCCCAAACCCGTTCCGCTTCTCGACGTTATTGAAGACGGCGGCTATGAATCAATTCTTGCCAAGGGAAGTGATGTGCGCACAGATATCCCCAAATACCGCGTGTGGAAAAACGGGGAACTCGTGGATGAACCAACCGATGTTCTTAACGCCTGGCGAGATGACATGGTGACTTTCCTTATCGGTTGCTCCTTCACCTTTGAAGCGGGACTAACCGCAGCACAAATTGAAATCCGCCACCAAACCGCGGGCAGGAACGTGCCCATGTACCGCACAAATATTCAATGTGCGCCAGCAGGTCGCCTTAAGGGCGAAATGGTTGTGTCCATGCGTCCCATTCCGGCAGCGCGCGTAGCCGATGCCGTAGAAATTTCCGGACGCTACCCCGCAGTTCACGGCGCGCCCGTACATATTGGGGACCCGGCAGCCCTCGGGATCAAAGATATATACGCGCCTGATTATGGGGATGCGCCCGTACAGATTCGCGACGGCGAAATTCCCGTCTTTTGGGCGTGTGGCGTTACGCCGCAGGCCGCCGTCGTCGCATCTCAACTTCCTTATGCGATTACGCACGCACCCGGATGCATGTTCGTCTCCGATGTCCTCAACGAAAGCTATGCGGTGTAATAGATGGCGATACCTGAAAATATGATAGACCCGCGAGAATTGCGGATTTTGCCGGCGGCAGATGATGTTCTTCTCGTGGAATACGCGAATCTCGACGGGGTTGTGTCCCACTTCCCAGCATTGGCAAAAGCGAATATTTGGGGGATTAAAGAACTAGTTCCGGCCGCGTCTACCATTATGGTTCACTTTGAACCCGGTTTAATTAGTCCGGAGCGTTTAGCTTCCACAATCCGTAGCATTACACCGGAAACGGAACGTAACGATAACGCCAAAACCGTGAATATCGACGTTCTCTATAATGGTGAAGATTTCGACGACGTTTGTGCGATGCTCAACTTGAGCGCAGAAGAACTTATTGCCAGGCACACCGCCAACGATTGGCAGGTCGCTTTTGTTGGATTTGCGCCGGGATTTGCCTACTGTGTGGGCAAAGATCCTATTTTTAATGTTGCACGCAGGCCAAGTCCGCGAACCCGAATTCCGGCAGGCTCTGTGGGGCTGGCAGGAGAGTTTGCGGCAGTATATCCGGGGGCTTCCCCGGGTGGCTGGCAGCTCATTGGAGTAACCGACGCGCCCATGTGGGATTTGAATCGTGAACAGCCCGGGCTTTTAGCCCCCGGCGATCATGTGAAATACCATCACGTGCGTGAGCTTCTGCACCTGAACCACGGCGTAGGAAATGACGAGGAATCTGCGGGCGAAACGCCCGGAGTCGAAACCGTCGTCCAAGAAGAAACACAATCCGGAACAGCCCCGGGGCACTCTTCCGAAGAAAATAGCACGCAAACCGATGTGGAAACCAGTGGTGAAACCAGTGCGCAAACTGGTAGCGAAACCAGTAGCGAAACCAGCAACACACCGGCAGGTGCTACAACAGGTGAAAAAACATTCGCGAAAAGCGTCCAAGAAGCCCTCGCGAAAACCGCATCCATCCTGCCTCCCTCCGAGCAGGTGCCCTCACCGTACGGATACCTGGAAGTTGTCAGTGTTGGCGGGCAACTGCTCTACCAGGATCACGGAAGGCCGGGGTTACTTGATATGGGTGTGGCAGCGTCCGGCGCGGCAGATCCGCTCTCTATGCACACCGCAAACTACAATGTGGGAAACCCAGATAAGCGAGCGGTCCTTGAAATCGCCGGTGGTGGTGTAGAGCTAAAAAGCCATATGACGGGCGTGCTGGCAATTTCCGGAGCTAAAGGGGAAGTGACCGTTACACAAGAGGACGGCTTGTATTTCTATCCGGAACACGGACATGCCTTCGCGGTTGATCCAGGGGACACCATCTCGATTGGTTGGTTTGAGCAGGGGATGCGTGCATATGTTGCCATCCGTGGCGGCATTGCGGCGAAAAGAATCCTTGGCTCACTCGCGACCGACACCCTGGCAAATGTTGGACCGGCTCCTTTAACGGTCGGAGATAAAATCTATGCCGATAACCCCTCCCTTGCAGGGGCAGTAGCCGACGCACCGCGAACCGGGACGCTTATTGAACCGGATACCGTCGTGAAACTAAGAATTACCTTGGGGCCACGTACAGATTGGTTTACCGACGAGGCAATCGCTACCCTCACCGAGCAAATCTGGACAGTATCCAATCAATCAGACCGCGTGGGGATTCGCCTTGAGGGTGAGAAATCTTTAGAGCGTTGCGTTACACGCGAGCTTCCCAGCGAAGGCGCAGTAACCGGGGCGATTCAGGTTCCCTCTAATGGGCAGCCCGTCATTTTCCTTCCGGACCATCCGCTTACGGGTGGATACCCCGTTATTGGCGCGCTTATTCGTGAAGATCTTGACGTTTCGGGGCAGTTAACGCCTGGGACGCGCATACAATTCCTTGTGGATGAGCCATTTACCGAACTATAAAATTGACCGTTTCGCACAGAAAGATACTCGTGAAAAGAATACTTATTGCTAACCGCGGCGAAATTGCGGTCCGACTTATTCGCACATGCCTCGATTCCGGTTTCACGCCGATCGCGGTGTACGCCGATCAGGATGCGGGGTCCATGCACGTGCGCCTCGCGGATGAAGCCTATGGGCTTGACGGGAACACTCCCGCAACAAGCTACCTCGATATTGACACCATTATTAACGTTGCGAAGCGGGCGAAAGCCGATGCTATCCACCCCGGTTACGGGTTCCTTTCCGAGAACGCGGCGTTTGCTCGTGCCGTTGAGGAAGCGGGAATGATTTTCATTGGTCCGACCCCCGAACAGATTGAACAGCTTGGGGATAAGGTGACGGCGCGCGCATTGGCGGCTTCCGTTGGCGCTCCGCTCGCCCCCGGTATTGATAGGCCGCTCAACAACGCGGAAGAAGCGGTGGCTATTGCCCATGAAATCGGGCTTCCTGTTGCCATTAAAGCCAGTTTTGGTGGAGGTGGGCGAGGGCTGAAAATCGTTCACAATATCGACGATGTAGCAGACGCCTTCGATGCCGCAACACATGAGGCAGATATTGCTTTCGGGCGCAGCGAAGTCTTTATTGAAAAATTCTTGGAACGTCCGCGCCACGTTGAAGTTCAAATCATTGGCGACGGCGAAGGAAACGTGCTGGTTGTGGGGGATCGCGATTGTTCCCTTCAGCGGCGTAACCAAAAACTTGTGGAAGAAGCTCCAGCGCCGAATGTTCCCGATGATGTGCGCGCAAAGATCCACCAGGCGGCGCATGATATTTGCTCGGCCGTGAAGTACCGAAATGCAGGTACCGTGGAATTCCTCTATGCCCAAGATGGGACGGTTGCGTTCTTGGAGGTGAATACGCGCCTTCAGGTGGAGCATCCCATTACGGAAGAAACAACAGGTATGGATCTTGTGATGGAACAGTTCCGTGTGGCGCAAGGCTTGGGGCTTTCCCGCCTCGATACGCCGAAGCCTACTGGGCATGCTATTGAGTTCCGCGTGAATGCGGAAGATCCAGGGCGTGGATTCCTGCCGTCCCCAGGGCATATTTCACGTATTCGCCAGCCGGGCGGTCCGTGTGTTCGCTGGGAAAACGGCGTCCAGGCCGGGGATGACGTCCAGGCTGCTTTCGACTCCATGGTTGCCAAACTTATTGTGTGGGCAGATACTCGCGAAGAGGCAGTGGCTCGTGCGGCACGCGCGATTAAAGAAACCAGTGTGGATGGTATCGCGACGGTTCTTCCCTTCATGCGTGAAGTGATTAAGCATGATGATTTCATTGGGGATGAACTGAAGGTGGATACGGGCTGGATTGAGCGTGAACTCATGCCGATTCTTGAATCCCAGCCACGTGCAAAGCTACGCAGGCGCGTTGATTTCCAACGCTTCCCGATTGAGGTGGACGGCAAGATCCTCATGTTTGGTTTGCCCGACGGTGTTGCTCTCTTCGGCGCCGGTGGCGCTGCGGCTGCGCAGAAACCGGCAGAAGATCAGACCGAACTAGAATCGCCCATTACCGGTACGCTCTATCGCCGGCTTGTTGAGGATAACTCGGTGGTTGAAGCGGGCGTTACCGTGGGTATTGGTGAAACCATGAAGATGGAAACCAATATTATTGCCCACCGCAGTGGTGTCATCCACTGGGAAGTCCAGGAAGGCGGCGCTATTACCGCCGGACGTCCTGTGGCACGCATTGTTCCTCAGAGGTAAATGGTTCCTTCAACGTTGTGGGGGTTGCTAGCACTCAGTGCCAGCAACCCCCACAACTATATAACTCAGTCTAATTAGCTATATAAACCAGTCTAATTAGCCTTCAACCAGCTCCGTTACCTGGCGTGCGATAGCAAGTTCTTCATTCGTCGGGATAATGAGAATGCGAATCTTGGAATCTTCGGTAGCAATATCGCGAGCTTCCTTAGAACGTGTGTTGTTCTTTTCTTCGTCGTACTTGACTCCGAAGGAGGCGAGACGGTTAAGAACTTCAGCGCGCATAATATTGTCGTTTTCACCAACGCCTGCGGTGAAGGTGATGCAGTCGAGGCCACCCATAGTGGCGGTGTAGGCCCCGATGTACTTGACGATACGATGTGCATACACGTCCACGGCTTCTTTGGCTTCCTTATTGCCTTCCCTGACCATTGCGTGAACATCACGAAGATCAGAGGAGCCACACAGACCCATCATTCCGGACTTGCGGTTGAAGAGGTTATCAATCTCATCAATGCTCATGCCTGCAACGCGGTAGAGATGGAATACGGCAGCGGGGTCGATATCGCCGGTGCGTCCGCCCATCACAAGGCCTTCAAGCGGGGTAAGACCCATGGAAGTTTCCACAGCGTGGCCGTTAACAACAGCGGATACTGAAGCGCCGTTACCAATGTGGAGAACAATCTGCTTGAGGTCATCGCGTCCAAGGAAAGCGGAAGCTGCCTGGGAGACGAACATGTGGGAGGTGCCGTGCGCACCATAACGGCGGATTTCGTACTTATCCGCAATCTCGCGGTTGAGGCCGTAACGTGCGGCTTCTTCCGGAAGGCTCTGGAAGAATGCTGTATCGAAAACGGCCACGTGGGGAACGTCCGGAAGGAGGCGCTTAGCAACGTTGATTCCTTCGAGAGCCGGCGGGTTGTGGAGGGGGCCGAGAGGAGCAAGCTCATCAATCCTGTTGATGGTTGCTTCGTCGAGAAGGGCTGCTTTGTTGAAGTACTTACCGCCCTGAACGACTCGGTGCCCAACGGCTTTAATGGAACCGTCGTGAAGGGACGGACCGGCGGCGTCGAAGAATTCGAGAACCTTTTCCATACCTACTTCGTGGTTGGGGATAGGGCCTTCCCATTCACGAACGTCTTCACCGTGTTCATGCTTAACATGCCCGGAGGGAAGTCCGATCTGTTCAACAAGTCCCGAAGCGAGGGATTCGCCGGAAACGGGATCGACAACCTGATATTTAATTGAGGATGAGCCGGAATTAATGACGAGAACTGCCACGAAAATACTCCTTGCTAGTGGTAGCTAATTGGTAATTGTTGAATTGTTGGGGTGAAATTTATTGTGCCTGGATAGCTGTAATAGCTACGGTGTTCACAATATCTTCCACCAAAGCACCGCGGGAAAGATCATTCACCGGCTTGTTCAAGCCCTGAAGAACTGGCCCAACCGCAACGGCTCCGGAGGAGCGCTGAACCGCTTTATATCCGATATTACCTGCATTAAGGTTCGGGAACACAAATACGGTTGCGCGTCCTGCAACTTCGGAGTTCGGCGCCTTCTTTGCCGCAACGGCTTTATCGACCGAAGCGTCATACTGAAGTGGCCCGTCGATCTTCAATCCTTCAGGAGCTTGTTCCTGTGCGATACGTGTTGCTTCGCGTACCAAATCAACATCGGGGCCTTTACCGGATTCCCCGGTTGAGTAGGAGAGCATGGCAACACGTGGTTCCACACCGAACTGCTTGGCGGTACGTGCCGAATCAATGGCAATTCCGGCAAGCTCTTCGGGTGTTGGGTTGAGGTTAACCGCGCAGTCCGCGTAGACGTAGACGCGATCGTCCATCAACATAAGGAAAGCGCCGGATACTGTTTTGGTTCCGGGCTTCATCTTAATTGTTTGGAACGACGGAACAATGGTGTTTGCCGTCGTATTATTGGCGCCGGAAACCATACCGTCCGCATCTCCCATGTACACCATCATCGTGCCGAAGTAGGAGGGATCTTGCATCTTGGCAACGGCCTGTTCGTAGGTGACGCCCTTCTTTGCGCGCAATTCTGCGAACTTTTCCGCGTATTTCTTGACGCGCTCCGGATCGTTAATGGATACGATTTCCGCCCCATCAACGTTGACGCCCAAACCGGCAGCTTGCGCCTTCACCGTTTCTTCTTCGCCGACGAGGGTAATGTCCGCAACGCCACGGGCAAGAAGCTGTGCGGTTGCGAGCAAAATACGATCATCTTCCGCTTCCGGCATGACAATACGCTTCTTATTGGAGCGGGCGCGAACAATGAGGTTTGCCTGGAAAAGCAGTGGCGTAACAACATCGGATCCCTTTTCCATAGCGCTGATCATAATATCTGCATCTTCTCCAGCGAAGACGCGGGCTTTGTTATCGGGAAGGTAAACCGTGGGGATACCTTCGTGGCGGAATTTATCGGGAAGATCATCGGCGGCATCTACAACAACAATGGCGCTGGTGTCAGCATAATTTGCCGTAAATTCTTCGACCGTTAAATCGGCAACGACTTCCACCTGGGATGCGCTTCGCATTGCACCAGATACGACGACGATGGCCGAGGTTCCAAGGTTGGCAATCGCGCGAGCCGTGCGGGTAGTCATGGCGGGGTTGAGTGGGTCACCATCGAGCAGGCCGAGAATGAGGACTGCATCAAATTCATGGGCGTAGTCGATATAGCGGTTAACTACATCATTCGTGGCCTCTTCTTCATTGGCCACGTAAGCGTTACGGGTTGTTCCCCACGCGCGGTCCTTATCGTCCATGCGGCCCACTTCGTCGAGGAGCTGGAGGTAAGGCATATCATTTTCTACCGGGTCGGTGGTAACGGCACGGAAAATACCAACTTTATCGTATGTTTTCTTTAACAGTTTGACGTAGGCACTGGCAACTGCCTGTGTGCCAGTATTTCCCTCAGCCGCGGTGAAATAAACGCTATATGTCACGGTGTAAACCTTTCCGAATCTTCATAAATCTTTGGCGCTGCACACGCATCACAGACATTTTTCATTTTCTCACAAATACGTGAAAAATGTGCGACGGGCTACATTTTAAATCCCATTCATTTACGTTGTGTGTTATGTGTACGACGAATAATTCACCCTATTCGCAAGTATTTCTTAGGTTTCTTGGTTTTACGGAAAAAAGTTGTCACTTATTGTGAGGAAATGTGGTTTCCTGTGGTTTCTTTGTGTTCTTCGCACGCGGTTCGTCGTGAAATTCTTGGACGGAAAGCGAGATGCCTAGTAAACTTGAAGGCGTGAAGAATCCTGAAGAAAACCCAGTTCTTGTTGTAGATTTTGGTGCTCAATACGCCCAACTTATTGCTCGCCGTGTTCGCGAAGCAGGTATCTACTCCGAAATTGTTCCCCACACCATGCACGCAAAGGATATGTTGGCGAAACATCCTTCCGCGATTATCCTTTCCGGAGGTCCGGCTTCCGTATATGCGCAAAATGCTCCCGGAATTGAAACAGAGATTTTCACATCCGGTGTTCCCATTCTCGGCATTTGCTACGGTTTCCAGGTGATGGCTCAAGGCCTTGGCGGGGTCGTCGGGGAAACGGGAACCAGTGAATACGGGCATACTCCGACGCAAACGCACTGCGATGCCTGCCTGTTCGATGGTGTTCCAGAAGATCAGGTCGTGTGGATGAGCCACGGAGATGCCGTGTCCAAGGCTCCTGAAGGATTCACGGTTACCGCATCTACCGCGGAAACTCCAGTGGCTGCTTTTGAAAACAGGGAACGCAAGCTTTTCGGTGTCCAGTGGCATCCGGAGGTTCGCCACTCGCAGTACGGGCAGAAGGTTTTGGAAAACTTCCTCTATGAAGGTGCCGGGCTGGAACCGAACTGGAATTCAACGTCAATTATTGAAGATCAGGTTGCCAAGATTCGTGAGCAGGTTGGGGATAGCCAGGTTATTTGTGCATTGTCTGGAGGAGTGGATTCCTCGGTTGCGGCAGCGCTCGTTCACGAAGCCGTCGGCGATCAACTCACGTGCTTCTTCATTGACCACGGTTTGTTGCGTGCGGGCGAACGCGAACAGGTTGAACAAGATTATGCGACGACGATGGGCATTAAGGTTTTCACGGTTGATGAATCCGAACGTTTCCTTGATGCGCTTGAAGGCGTGACGGAACCTGAAGAAAAACGTAAGATCATTGGACGTGAGTTTATTCGTAGTTTTGAAAGCGCACAGAGAGCGTTGATTGAACAGCTTGGAGGCAAGGACGATGTAAAATTCCTTGTCCAGGGAACCCTGTATCCGGACGTCGTCGAATCCGGTGGGGGAGAAGGCGCTTCGAATATTAAATCTCACCATAATGTTGGCGGTTTGCCCGACGATATGGAATTCGAACTTGTTGAGCCCCTGCGCACGCTCTTTAAGGACGAAGTTCGCGCTATTGGGCGTGAACTGGGCGTTCCGGAAAAGATTGTGGCACGCCAACCATTCCCGGGGCCGGGGCTTGGGATTCGTATTGTTGGTGAAGTGAGCCGTGAGAATTTGCGTGTTTTGCGTGCGGCGGATGCTGTTGTTCGTGAGGAGATGACGGCAGCGGGCTTAGACAACATTATTTGGCAGTGCCCGGTTGTTCTGCTGGCTGATGTTCGTAGTGTTGGTGTGCAGGGCGATCATCGTACATATGGGCATCCGATTGTGATTCGTCCGGTTACCTCTGAAGATGCGATGACGGCGGATTGGGGACGGATTCCCTATGATGTTCTTGCACGTATTTCAAACCATATTACGAATACTGTTCCTGAGGTGAATCGCGTGGTACTGGATGTGACGTCCAAGCCACCTGCAACGATTGAATGGGAATAAAATTTCTCACTCATGCATATTTTTCTTTTTATGCGAATATGTAGCTGAATAACAGCTGAATTAGGAACTAGGACACAGTATAAAATCATGCTGTCATGTTCCCTTTATCAAAATAAGGGGTAAAATTATGGGAGATGTTGGGCTATGTCGGAATACCTACCGCGCGTCCAGCGTTACATAATATAAGAAGGAAACTTCAACAAGTTTTGAGGTGTCGATATGGGGTTATGTAACAGAGCTTTATCGTCACGATAGGGCAGATGCAGAACCGTATGGAAGCATCGCAAGGGTGGTGAAAACTACCCACAGAAATAAAAGGAAGCCGTCTTTTTATCAAAGGGATTGCTTCACAACAACTCACATATCAAGGAGAGTTAGGCATATATATGGAGTCCACATCTACCGATAACGTAGTGGCCCAGGCCTGGACAGGTTTTACGCCGGGTCACTGGCAGGATGCAATCGATGTTCGCGATTTCATCCAGAAGAATTACACACCCTACGAAGGTGATGCATCCTTCCTTGAGGGTCCCACACAGAAAACATTGGATCTTTGGGATACCCTGGAAGAGAATTACCTCTCCAAGGAACGCAAGGTTCGTATTCTCGATGTAGATACACACACACCTGCTGATATTGATGCATTCCCTGCAGGATATATTTCCGACGAAGATGATGTCGTCGTCGGGTTGCAGACGGATTCACCGCTCAAGCGCGCTATGATGCCAAATGGTGGCTGGCGTATGGTTGAAACAGCAATTAAGGAAGCCGGCAAGGAAGTCGATCCTGAAGTAAAGAAGATCTTTACTCGCTACCGCAAGACGCATAACGATGCTGTGTTCGATATTTACACACCGCGTATTCGCGCCGCACGTTCTTCCCACATCATTACCGGTCTCCCGGATGCATATGGCCGTGGCCGTATTATTGGCGATTATCGTCGCGTTGCCCTTTATGGTGTCGATAAGCTTATCGAAGATAAGCAGAAGATGAAGGATTCTGTAGCAACCGAACACTTCAGCGAACACTGGGCACGTTACCGTGAAGAACACTCAGAACAGATTAAGGCTTTGAAGAAGCTGAAGCACCTGGGTGAAATCTACGGTTTTGATATTTCTGGTCCTGCAAAGAACTCCAAGGAAGCAGTCCAGTGGCTCTACTTCGGCTATCTTGCTTCCGTGAAAAGCCAGGATGGCGCCGCCATGTCTATTGGCCGCCTGTCCGGTTTCTTGGATATTTACTTTGAACGTGATTTCAAGAACGGTACCCTCACAGAATCTGAAGCTCAGGAACTGATCGATAACCTCGTGATGAAGCTACGTATCGTTCGCTTCCTCCGCACCATCGATTATGATCAGATCTTCTCCGGTGATCCCTACTGGGCAACCTGGTCTGATGCCGGTTTCGGTGATGATGGCCGTACCCTCGTCACCAAAACATCCTTCCGTCTGCTTCAAACCCTGCGTAACCTCGGACCTGCTCCGGAACCCAACATCACTATTTTCTGGGATCCTGAACTTCCTGAAGGCTACAAGGATTTCTGTGCAGCAATCTCTATTGAAACATCCTCCATCCAGTACGAAGCTGACAAGCAGATTCGTGGTATGTGGGGCGATGATGCCGCTATTGCTTGCTGCGTATCCCCAATGCAAATTGGTAAACAGATGCAGTTCTTCGGCGCACGTGTGAACGCTGCTAAGTCACTTCTTTACGCCATCAACGGTGGCCGTGATGAAATGACAGGCAAGCAGGTGACAGAAAAGGGTCTTTTCCATCCTGTTGAAGGCGATGGCCCCCTCGATTTCGACGAAGTATGGCAAAAGTACGAAGAAATGCTTGATTGGGTTGTCGGCACCTACGTTGAAGCCCTCAACATTATTCACTACTGCCATGATCGTTACGCATACGAATCCATTGAAATGGCACTCCACGATTCAGAAATCATTCGCACCATGGGTTGCGGTATTGCTGGTTTGTCCATCGTTGCTGATTCCCTTTCTGCAATCAAGTACGCCAAGGTATACCCAGTTCGTGATGAAACTGGTCTCGTCGTTGATTATCGTACAGAAGGTACCTTCCCGATTTACGGTAATGATGATGATCGTGCCGATGATATTGCCGCAACAGTCGTTCACACGATTATGAGCAAGATCAAGGCGATTCCGATGTATCGTGACGCTATCCCGACTCAGTCGGTTCTCACGATTACCTCGAATGTTGTTTACGGTAAGGCAACGGGTTCATTCCCGTCCGGTCACCAGAAGGGAACCCCCTTCTCCCCGGGAGCTAACCCCGAAAACGGTATGGATTCGCACGGCATGGTTGCCTCCATGCTCTCCGTAGGTAAGTTGAACTACAAGGATGCCCTCGATGGTATCTCCTTGACCAACACCATTACCCCGCAGGGTCTTGGCCGCAACAAGGACGAACAGGTGAAGAACCTGGTCGGCATTATGGATGCTGGCTTTATGGCCGAAAACGAAGACATCTAAATAAGCGCACCCGCGTTTGTGAAGATTCTTTACATAGTTTTAATAATTTTTTGATAACAACCAAACAAAAGTTAGGATAAAAAATGGATGCAAAGACCTATGAAGATCGCCTCGCATCAATGAAGGAAGCTCGCGAAGCAGATGGTGGCGTTCAGGGGCTCTACCACGCAAACATCAACGTTCTCGATCGCTCCACTCTTGAAGATGCAATCGATCATCCCGAAAAGTACCCGAACCTCACAGTTCGCGTTTCCGGTTACGCAGTGAACTTTGTCAAGCTCACCAAGGAACAGCAACTTGATGTTCTTTCCCGTACCTTCCATCACTCAGCCTAAGTTCATTTGGCAAGTGAATTACGACTAGCATCCGTGGGGGTTCAGGATTTCGAAGCCCCCACGGGTCGGTTGCACGGAGCCGGTCTTAGCGGTATCGAGGTAATAGACGATCTCGAACGCCGTGACCGGCTCCGCAAAATGCGAGAAGGAAAACTTGGTTCACTCCACTCCTGGGAACTTGTGACAGCAGTGGATGGGCCAGGAACACGACTCACGGTCTTTTTAGCTGGTTGCCCTCTTAGGTGCCAGTACTGCCATAACCCTGACACTTTCATTATGAAAGATGGTCAGCCGGTAACATCGGACGAATTAATTCGCCGAATAAAGCGGTATAGGAGAATGTTTAAAGCAACAGGTGGTGGAATCACACTTTCCGGTGGGGAAGCGATGATGCAACCGGCTTTTGTGAAACGTATTTTCCGAGGCGCTAAAGAATTGGGTGTGCATACCTGCCTCGATACCTCAGGGTTTTTAGGTAAAAATGTGGACGACGAGCTGATGGACGATATCGACCTTGTCCTTCTTGATGTTAAATCGGGAAGCGAAGAAAAATACAAGGAAGTCACGGGTCGTGAGCTCCAACCGACCATAGATTTTGGTGATCGACTGGCTGAAGCTGGCAAAGAAATCTGGGTACGCTTCGTACTCGTGCCCGGCCTCACTGACGATCCAGACAACGTTGAACGCGTTGCGCAAATCGTTAACCGCTGGAAGAATGTGGTAACCCGAGTTGAAGTTTTACCCTTCCATCAGATGGGTAAAGATAAGTGGCATTCTTTGGGATACACCTATCAACTCGAAGACGTTGTGCCTCCGTCTTTTGAGGACACAGAGAAAGCTCGAAATGTGTTCCGAAAATACGGATTAAACGCACCGACTTTCTAATTCATATCATTGTTGGAATGTGGGCTCCCTTGTGGAGTCCACATTTTTGTATAGGCAAAGGGCTATAGGACAAAATCTGGGCTATAGGACAAATCTGGAGGATTTTAGCGCGACTTTTCGTTGGTGTGGTGCGGGAAAGTTAGGTTAGCTGTTGGTTTGGGCGAATGGCTGGGTTGGGCAAAAATAGGTGGCTTTTAATGCGGCATTTTGGGTTAAGTGTCAAAATGTGTGGCATTTTCGGTGTGTCGTGTTTGTTGATTTTTTGCGAAAACGTCGGGTGTGTTGCGAGAGCAATACACCCGACGTGACGTCAAGCATGCATGTTGATATGTCAATGATTGTTGTGCTCAAAGACTTATCGTGTAGCTACTGCATAGATGGTGTGCAACATGCCGATGCGTTCTTCAATAGATGCATCCTGCGGAACACAAATTTTTGCGCCAATGTAGGATGCAGAGAATTCTCGGGCGAGATGTGCGCAACGGTTAATTTCAGTGTCGGTGAGCAAAGACGTAGGTTCGTCCTCCTTGGCAGGTAAGTGGCCGTCAATCCAAGAATAGCCGTATTGAGTTTCATCAGGCCCGGCGCCGGAGAACAAAAGACCGGCAAGTACGCCGTCTGTTCCGGCTTTTTCAATATGCGAATACGGCGCATCAACACTGCGTTCTTCAAGGCAGGAACGACCCCAATTAATGTGAATACCCAGCCCGAGTTGTTGAGCGATTGCTATTTCGTCGTCAATTTCGAGGAAGCCTTTTTCCGGTTGCTGGTTTTCACGCGGAGCGTCGCAATGTTCAATAACGATTTTGGCACCGCACCAATCCTGTGCGCTCAGTTCCGTGAGGGATGTTTTGAAAGCCTGCGCTTCGGCTACATTGCGTGGTCCGGAATGAACCTGGATGTGACGAATCACGGGGCTACCTTTAATATCCGCTAGTTTATGTACCGTGAGTCGAACATTTTCGAGGAACGCGAGGGCTGTGTGGCGTCCTTCTTCGACGGGGCTTGCCAGTCCGAAAGCGGGATTTTTCCCCATGTTTTGCATGGTGCCTGGAATGAGGGTGATAGTGTTGGCGTCCCAATGGGCGGGAAGCTGGGCTGCGAGCCACTCGGCATCCTGGGCAAGATCGCCAGGAAAAGGAATTTCAATGCCGTTAATCCACGGGGTTGCCGCGAGAGCTGTGTAATATTTTTCTTGTGCGGGTTTACCTTCCGGGAGAGAAGCATATGCGCCGACGACAAATGGTGTATCTACCATAATTTCTCCGTAACGTTGTGCTGTGTGTAAAATTTTATTCTTCGACGAAGGTATGCGCTACTTTTATCTACGAAAGTCTTGGAAAAAATACGTGCATATATGCGTGAAGAAATATGTCCACAACGGTTTTCGAGACAAGTGTTGTCCGTTTGAGTGTTGTGTGAGTGCTTGTGGTTGAGTGCTTGTGGCTAGGCTGTTTCGGCAAGCGTAAGAAGGGTGCGCAGGCCGAAGCCAGTTCCTCCCTTGCCCGTATAGCCGTGCGCTTTGCCTTCGTTAAATGACGGGCCGGCAACATCAATGTGCGCCCAGGGAGTGTCTCCTGTAAATTCCTTGAGGAATAGGCCGGCAACCAGCATTCCACCCTCGCGCGAACCCGAGTTGCGCATATCGGCTACCGGGGAATCGAGTGAGGAACGTAAATGCTGGGGAAGAGGGGCAAGAGCCATGGGCTCCCCGGCGTCTTTGGCGGCTTCAATAACGCTTGCAACTGTTGCTTCGCTCCCCATAACTGCGGCGGTACGCGAACCAAAAGCCATGATTTGCGCTCCTGTTAACGTGGCAATATCAATCACCATGTCCGGGTTCTCTTTCGTCGCGAAAACTAATCCGTCGGCGAGAACAAGGCGACCTTCCGCGTCAGTATTATTCACCTCAACTGTGGTTCCGTCGGAAATCGTGAGAATATCGTCAACGCGGGTCGCTTTTCCAGACAGCATATTTTCCGCAATACACATCCAGGCCGTGACTCGGGTGGGTAGATTAAGACGCGACGCGGCGACAACCGTCGCTAAAACTGTGGCGCTACCTGCCATATCGGATTTCATATTCACCATATTGCCGTGGACTTTAAGGCTCAGTCCGCCGGTGTCGAATGTAATGCCTTTTCCCACGAGAGCGATGTGTTTGGGCTGGGCCGCGTTGTTGGTGCCGGTATTTTCCGGGTGTGTGTGGTTTGAGGAGGTGTCTTTTGCGCCCGAATTTTCGCCGTGGGTGTGCTTTGTGCCGTCCGTTTCAATGCTGGTGTTTCCTCCGTCGGTGTTTTCGACGCCTTCCCACTCGATGCGAACAAGATACGGCGGGTGCTCGCTACCCTTACCAACCCCCAAAATTCCGCCGCAACCGACTTCTTCCAAAGCCTCCCGGTTCCACATCTGTATGCGCAAACCATATTTTTTCGCGCATTCCTCGGCAATATTCTTCAAGTCCTCGGGAACCATGTCGCCACCCGGAGTGTTCACAAGATCGCGAACCATAATTTGCGCATCGGCAAGCACTGTAGCGCGGTGCAGTGAGGCGAGCGCATCCGGGGCGCACATGCTTACATTGTGTGCGTCAGGGCTTCCCAGCGTATCGTCATGTTCCGTATTTTTATTGTGAAGCGCGGACGCAATCTTTATATGTTCGACGGTTTTCACTTCCTTGTAGCGAGTAAAACGGTATGCACCAAGAAGCGCGCCTTCCGCAAGAGCTTCAAGCTCGACCGGCGAAGTGACAGGAATATCGAGCGTAACGCTTTCACCGTGAGTGCAGGAACGAAGGACGATGCCCGCAACTTCACGAAGTTCAGCCGTGGAAAGATTTTCCGAAAGACCCACGGCAAGAACAATAGTTGAGGTTTCGGGAAGAATAATGCGGTTGAGCGCGCCCTTTTTGCCGGCGTCAGGAAGAAGTCGCAGAGCATCTACAACGAATGAACGATTATGCCCTTGAAGCACCGCGGAAAGGAGCGTTGCGTTATCGCCACAGGCTCCCACAATCAGAAGTGAGGTTGGCGGCTCGGAAGGAGACACGAGTGAAATTGATGTTGAGGAGGTGAGGGAAAAATGAGTCATGTAAGTAGGGTAGCGGATAAGTTGCGGTATATCGCGGAACTCAGCCTTGAGGGAAAGATATTTTTTTGACGAAAGACCTGCTGGAAGTGTGGGTGGCGGGTTTGGAAGTGTGGCGTAGATGTGCGTTGCTGGAAGTATTGCTGGAACTCTTGCCGAAAGTCTTGATGAAAGTGTGGTGCCGTCGTTCTTGTAGCGAACGGCGCAAAATTATGGGGGAGGGTTAGCGTAGGCTAGAGGTACTATGGCAGACAATTCACAGAACTCTTTTGAAGATGCACTTGCGCGACTCAAAAAACGCATGGAGAAAGCGCAACTTCCCAATACGCAGGTCGGATTTGGCAGTGGCGCTACACCACCTGCATCTCATTATGGTCGACGGGGGCACAGTGATGAGAACAATTGGAAGAGTAAAATCCCGTCGCACATAACCGGTGATAAAACTGGTCACAAAACTGGCGATAAAACGGGTGAAACAACTGGTAACAAAACTGGTAACAAAACTGGTGAAAATAGCTCATACCAGAGTGCACAGCCCGTGTCGCACAACGATGGTGCTCAAGTTTCGGTCGGCAAACAGCACGGGGTTGACCACGTTGCGGCAGTCCACATCCTTGAGGGACTCAACGATCAACAGCGCGAAGCGGTCATGCACGGCGAAGAGCCGCTCCTCGTCGTCGCGGGGGCGGGATCTGGGAAAACGCGAGTTCTCACATCCAGAATCGCGTACCTTATCGCAACCGGACGCGCACGTCCGCATGAAATTCTCGCTATCACCTTCACCAACAAAGCTGCGCGTGAAATGCGAGAACGCTTGTGGAGTATGCTCGGAGGCCTCGCAAAAAATATGAGGATTGCGACTTTCCACTCCGCATGCGTGCGAATCTTGCGCGAAGAACACAAAAGTGCGGGGCTGCGCTCCTCCTTCACCATTTACGATGCACAAGATGCCCAGCGTCTCATGAATATGGTGTGCCGTGAAGAAAACATTGATATTCGTAGCTACCCGGCGAAAACTCTCTACCATAAAGTATCCAACCTGAAAGACGAGCTCATTACGCCCTCAGAGCAGTCACAGCGCGCAAAGAACCAGGAAGAACAGGTGCTCGCGCAGGCATATAGCGCCTACCAAGATCGCTTGAATGCCGCGAATGCCGTCGATTTTGACGATTTGATTATGCGAACCGTACAAATGTTCCAAAATAACCCAGAACTCGCGGACTCCTACAGGATGCGATACAAATTCATCCTCGTCGACGAATATCAGGACACCAACCACGCACAATACGTTCTCGTTAAAACACTCACCGGGGACGCCTCAACCTCACATCGAGCCCAACTCACCGTGGTCGGGGATGCGGACCAATCAATTTACGCATTCCGCGGGGCGACGATACGAAATATTGAAGATTTCGAACACGATTTTACGGACGCTCGGACAGTGATGCTGGAACAAAACTACCGTTCCACACAAAATATTCTTAGCGCGGCGAACGCCGTTATTGCCAATAATTACGGGCGGCGAGCTAAAAAACTCTGGACAGATTCGGGGTCTGGCGCCAAAATCGTCGGATATGTGGCAGATGCGGAAAGTGACGAAGCGCGGTTCGTCGTCGAAGAAATAGACAATTTACGGGACGCACACGGTTACGCATATAAAGATTTTGCCGTTTTTTACCGGACCAACGCGCAATCGCGAGCCCTGGAGGACATGTTTGTCCGCACAGGAATACCGTATCGTATCATTGGTGGCACACGATTCTATGAACGGAAGGAAATTAAGGACGCCCTCGCGTATCTCCAGGCTGCAATGAACCCCGACGATACAGTGTCTATCCGCCGTGTCCTCAACGAACCCAAGCGTGGGCTGGGCGCAAAAGCAGAGGAACACGTGGCAAACCACGCCGTTAAATGGGAAATTTCCTTCGGGGCGGCACTGCAGGACGTCGCACATCCGGCAGAGCGCGGGGAAGTTACAGGGCTAACCCCTAGGGCACGCACCTCCATGTCTGCTTTTGCTACAGTGCTTGAGGAAACGCGGGCGCTCGCGGAAACCGGGGCGAGCCCGGCAGACGTTCTCGATAAGGCACTCGACGATTCCGGTTACGTCGAGGCGCTCCAAAAATCTTCGGACCCGCAAGATATGTCACGCCTGGAAAATTTGGCGGAACTCCATTCGGTTGCCATCGAATTCGGGGCGCAAAATCCCGAAGCTGATATTACGGATTGGCTTGATCAACTCAGCCTCGTCTCCGACACGGACAAATTAGAGGACACCGGGGAACAGGAGGGGGAGGTTACACTCATGACAGTCCACACCGCCAAAGGTTTGGAATTCCCGGTTGTGTTTGTGACGGGGCTTGAGGACGGCACCTTCCCGCATATCCGCAGTTTGGGTGACGAAGACGAACTCGCGGAAGAACGCCGCCTTGCCTACGTTGCGTTAACGCGCGCCCGCCAGCGACTCTACCTTTCCCGCGCAGCTACACGCTCCAGCTGGGGAGCGCCCCAAGAATTCCCGCCCTCGCGATTCCTTCAAGAAATCCCCGGGGAACTTATGGAGTGGCGTCGTGAAGAATCATCGCAAGACATATTGCGGCGATCAGCCGGTTACGGTGGGTACGATGATGGTGATGACTACGGTGAAATGTACGGGAGCTATGGTGGCTGGGGGAGCCGCGGGACACGGCGAGGATTCTCCTCAGGCTATGATTCGCAAAGCTACGGCGACAATTCGCAGAGAAGTTCACGAATGCGAGGTGGCCTGAGCGGTGAGTATTCCGAACGTGGTTCTCGATATAGGGACGACGATAACGAAGATTTTGAAATCGTTATTGGGAGTGGGCGCCGGAAAATGGTGGGGGCAAAGAAAGTCAATGCCTCGCCCGGCAATACTTCTGAGCAGGACGCCGACGGCCGGAAAGGGCTAAAGGTGGGAGATAAAGTTACCCATAAATCCTTTGGTACAGGAAAAATTGTGAGTTTCGACGGAAGTGGTAAAGGGACGGTTGCGAAAGTCGCCTTTTCTGGTGGAGCCACAAAACGGCTCATGCTACGTTTTGCCCCGTTGAAAAAAGTGGAGTAGTGGAGGCTCTCGCGAGATACGCCAGATTGGCGTGTGGTTTAACGGGTTGCGATAAAGCGACGTTGTGCTTTTTAACAGGTCACGAGAATGTAATGGTGTGCTGAAAAATTGGGTGATGGATGTGGGGATGTGGCTTGTGAAATGCACCTTGTTGCGCAAAGAGAACGAAGAGCGCACGGTTAAGTAGTGTTGATAGAACTGGACGGTAAGAAATGAAAAATGAGACGCGTCACCCAATGCGTGCGGGGATTAACGCCGTCCCGTTCACGGTGTCTGCCTGGGAGGAGGAGCTTTTCGGCCTGCCCGAAGCGCTCATTCCCGAAACTATTCGAATCGGCGAAGCTCTGCGCCAGCGTTTCGCACCGGATCTCGTCGAATGGGCGTTTCGGAACAACGCAATTGTGGATGCGTTCGGCGTACCCTACCACCCGGAAACTCGCGTAAAACCGGGCGAAAGCATCTATATTTTCCGCCCCGTGCCCGACGAACCCGAAACTTCCATACGCCTTACCGTATTGGCGGAGGGCGAAGGGTGGGTTGCCGTCGACAAACCGTGCGGGATTGCGACAACGCCGAAGGGCAGTTTTGTTGCCAGGAGTCTTGTTGTTGCGGCGCGCAGGCAGTGGCAGAACGACGATATAGTGGCTGCACATCGCCTTGATCGCTTAACGTCCGGTGTTATTTTGCTTGTGACAGATAGGGACAGGCGTGCCGCATACCAGAAATTATTTGAATCTGGGCAGGTGCGAAAAACCTATGAGGCGCTAGCGCCGATGGGGGCGGAAGGGCTTGTGAAGGTCGGGGATAGAATCAGAAGTGACATTAGGATTGTGAAACGTTCCGGAAGTTTGGCGGTAGACGTTGAAGGTGGCGAAGCGAATTCTGTTACGGATATTGAGCTGATTCGTGTTATCTCCCCGGAGGATAAATGCCAGGTGGATAGTGTAGGAAGTGCGTGTGCCGAAAAATATAGATTCCTGCATACCGCGGAAGAATATCGTCGTGAAGGCAAAAATAGGTGCGAGAGTTATGCGGATGATTCCTGTCAACATGAGTTGCACTATGTGAAAAATGAGGGTTTGTGTGAGTCCGCGAGTAATGAAGAGAGATGGGGTGTGTATAAATTAACCCCGCACACCGGGAAAATGCATCAATTGCGGGCAACTATGAACCACCTGGGCGTCCCTATTATTGGCGACCCTCTCTATCCGAAAGTTTGCGAAAATAATGCGGGGGAGCTTGAATGTGATGTTCCACTTCAACTTATTGCGCGGCAACTTGAATTTATTGATCCGTATAGTGGCACGGCGCATGGTATTACCTCAAGGCAGGCTCTTCCGATTCTTCTACCTGGCTAATATTTTGGGTTTGATTCTGAGAAATCTTATGTCCCAGTCCATTTTGTGGAGAGTAGCTCACCTCAGCAAATATGTCCTTAAAAGTTCTGCAGATTTTTCCCTATAAGCTCTGTGCATCTTTCCCTAAAAACTTTGCAAACCTTCCCCCGGATTTGAGCCGGATGGCGGGTCGCGCTCACGTTCTGAGATGGCTATTTGGTGATGAACTTTCTTGGGTTAACATAACATCATGTTGAACCGCACTGAATGGATGAACGCCGGAGTGTCCCGGCGATGGTGGCGCGCTTAATTTTGCGTAGCCAGCCCGTTCAGTGAGAGGAGATTCCCGTGAATAGCCGGGAAAAACACGGTATCGTCGTAAAAAAACACAATGTGAAAAAACAGACGCAACACAATTATTATGATGTCGTCGGCAATACCGACGATGTATTACGAAAAAATCCATATGGCACGCAATGTAGCGAAAATCGTGGCGCGTATTATGCACATACTGGAATCTGTGGACGATGGCAAAATAAGGGCATCCAGTAGAAACACCAAGAAACACAAAGAAAAACGTATAAAGAGGAAACAAAAAGGACAACTATGATTGCAGAAGCCATTATTAAAATCGTCGCCAAAGAGGACCTCACCTTCGACGAAGCATACACCGTGATGAACGAAATCATGGGCGGGGAAACAACGCCAACGCAAACCGCGGCATTCCTCGCAGCACTGTCCACAAAATCCACGCGCGCCGAAACCACCGACGAAATCGCCGGCTGCGCAACCGCCATGCGAGAACACGCACCCCACTTCGAAGTCCCCTTCGACACCCTCGAAATCGTGGGAACCGGGGGAGATAACGCGCACTCCTTCAACATGTCCACAACCTCCATGTTCGTCCTGGCTGCGGGTGGCGTGAAAGTCTCCAAGCACGGAAACCGCGCCGCGTCCTCACTGTGCGGAACCGCGGACTGCCTGGAAGCGCTCGGCGTCAATATCCACCAGGATCCAGAAAAATGCCGGGAACTCCTCGACACCGTGGGTATGTGCTTCATGTTCGCTCAGCTCTACCACACCTCCATGAAATTCGTTGGCCCGATCCGCAAGGAACTCGGTTTCCGTACCGTTTTCAATATTCTCGGCCCCCTCACGAATCCCATCCGCCCCGAATTCCAGTTGCTTGGGGTGTACGACGAATACCTCGTTGAACCGCTCGCTCACGTATTGCATAATCTTGGCGTTAAGCGCGGTCTCGTCGTCTATGGGCAAGATAAACTTGATGAAATTTCAATCTCCGCACCCACAACCGTGTGCGAAGTGAACAACGGAAAATACCGTACCTTCAATATTTCCCCCGAAGTTTTCGGATTCGATCGTGCCACCCCGAAAGATATGCTCGGCGGGGCGCCCGAACTTAATGCGAAAATTTTGCGTGATATTTTGTCCGGTAAAGACAAGGGACCCAAACGCGACGCGGTTCTGCTTAATTCGGCTGCTGGGCTATACTTGGGCGGTAAAGCGTCCAGCATTGCGGCTGGCGTAGAAAAAGCGGCAGAACTTATTGACAGTGGCGCCGCATACGCAAAAATTGACGAATTTGTGGAGGCATCCAACCGATGACGATTCTTGACACCATCGCCGATTATGCGCGAATCCGCGTGGCGGAGGCGAAAAAACAGGTTCCGCTTGAGCAGATGCGCGAGCGCGCCAAGGCATTGGACGCGAACACCGGTTTCCCCTTCGAACAAGCGCTTCGCGGGCAGGACATCACCTTCATCTGCGAAGTGAAAAAAGCATCGCCCTCCAGAGGCATTATCGCGGAGGATTTCCCCTACCTGCAGATCGCCAAAGATTACGAAGCTGCCGGCGCCAACGCAATCAGCGTCCTGACCGAACCGAAATGGTTCAAAGGGGATGGCTCCTACCTTCAAGAAATCGCGAACACGGTATCGATCCCGTGTATTCGTAAGGATTTTATCGTCGACGAATACCAAATTTATGAGGCGAAAACGCTTGGTGCCAGCGCAATTCTTCTCATTGTGTCCCTGCTCGATACACCTACATTGAGACGCTACCGCGAACTTGCGGAAAGTTTGGGGATGAGCGCACTTGTGGAAACACATGACGACGGGGAAGTTGCCAGCGCAATTGAAGCAGGTGCCACGATTATTGGTGTGAATAACCGCAACCTTAAAGATTTCACGGTTGATTTCAGTAATTCTGCAAGGTTGCGGCCCCTGGTTCCGCAAGGCACAATTTTTGTGGCAGAATCCGGGGTGGAAACGCCCGAGGATATTAACGAGTTGCGTAAGGCCGGCACGGACGCGGTTCTTATTGGCGAAACGCTGATGCGCGCAACCGATAAAAAACAGGCTCTTGACCATTTGAAAACAGGGTGTTGAGCACGTTGAGTCAAATGTTGAGCGCATGAAATCAGGTGTTGAGCACGTGGAGTCAGGTGTTGCGTACATCGAACCAGGTGTTGCGTACATCGAACCAGGTGTTGCGTACATCGAACCAGGTGTTCAACACATCAATCAGGCGTCGAGCACGCGATAACAGATAACAAAAATAGAACCAGATAGCAAGCTTTGGAACATTTCAAGGTAAGGATATGTGATGCCGAAAGCATACGAGACAGACATGAAAGCTGGCCGTTTTGGTGTACATGGTGGCCAGTACATTCCCGAAACACTCATGAATGCCATTATCGAACTCGATAATGCGTACACACACTATAAAAACGATCCAGAGTTCCAGGCGGAACTCAGCGAGTTGTTTAACAACTATGCGGGTCGCCCATCCCGCCTCTATTTTGCTGACCGCATGACACAAGATCTGGGTGGAGCGAAAATCTACCTGAAGCGTGAAGATTTGAACCACACGGGCGCCCACAAAATCAACAACGTGCTCGGCCAGGCACTTTTGGCGAAAAAAATGGGTAAAACCCGTTTGATTGCCGAAACGGGGGCCGGCCAGCATGGCGTAGCAACAGCAACCGCAGCCGCACTTTTCGGCATGGAATGCGTGGTGTTTATGGGCAAAGAAGATACCGAACGCCAAGCCCTTAATGTGTACCGCATGCGCCTGCTGGGTAGCGAAGTTATTCCCGTAAATAGCGGGACGGCAACCTTGAAGGACGCCACATCGGAAGCGTTCCGCGAATGGACAAGCCGTATTGACGATACGCATTACTGTATCGGTTCCGTCATGGGCCCGCACCCGTTCCCCACCATGGTTCGCGATTTCCAAGCCGTAATCTCTCAAGAAATTAAAGAACAAATCCAGGAGCGCGAAGGCAGACTTCCCGACGAAGTTATTGCCTGCGTGGGTGGTGGCTCAAACGCTGCGGGAACCTTCTATCATTTTATTGACGATCAAGAAGTCGGCTTGATTGGCGCAGAAGCAGCCGGCCGCGGAGTTGAAACCGCAGATACGGCGGCAACGATCGCCACAGGGCGCGAGGGTATTTTCCACGGCATGAAATCATATTTCTGCCAGGATGAATTCGGCCAGATTGCGCCAGTCTACTCGATTTCCGCCGGCCTGGATTATCCGGGAATCGGCCCCGAACACGCCTATCTTCACGATATTGGCAGGGTGCGTTACGTACCCATTACCGATGATGAAGCCGTAGATGCCTTCGAATATCTTTCTCGCATGGAAGGCATTATTCCGGCTATTGAATCAGCGCACGCCCTGGCATACGCCATGAAAATCGCGCCAACTATGGACAAAGACAAAATAATCGTCGTCACGCTATCTGGGCGTGGTGATAAAGATGTTGCCGCTATTGCACGTTACCGCGGGGAGGATATTCATGAATAAGACACCACTACAGTACGGAGAACGCCAGGTTCCCATAGCGCAAGGATTCGCGAACGGCAAAGCTTTCATTCCCTTTATTACCGCGGGCGATCCCGATCTGGAAACAACCGCCAACGTTGTGCGAAGTGCCGTGAACGCAGGGGCAACACTAATCGAATTCGGTATTCCTTTCTCCGACCCTATGGCGGAAGGCCCGGTTATTCAAGTAGCGTCAGAACGCTCACTCAAAGCCGGCACCACCACTGATAAAATTTTTGATATGGTGAGCGGTTTGCGTGACGAACTTGACGTTCCTTTCGCCTTTATGACGTATGCGAACCTCGTTTTTAGCTACGGTATTAAAAAATTCGGGCGCCGATGCCGAGATGCAGGCGTTTCCGGCCTTATCTTGCCCGATGTTCCCTTCGAGGAAAAAACAGAATTTGAATCCCCCCTCCTCGAATTCGGTGTAGAACTTATTCCGCTTATTGCACCATCCTCGGAAGACCGCATCGCCACCATAGCGCAAAGCGCACGCGGTTTCGTGTATCTTGTTTCCTCACTTGGGGTAACGGGAGAACGCAGCGAAATAACGACGGATCTTGCGTCTATCGTCGACATTATCCGTAAAAATACTCATGTTCCCGTCGCGGTTGGTTTCGGTATTTCCGCTCCGGAACAGGCCAAAACCATGGCATCTATTTCTGACGGAGCAATTGTGGGTAGCGCCATCGTTCGCCTTATCCACGAAAGTGGTGCCGAAAAAGCCCCACAAGCGGTGAAAGAGTATGTTGCTTCCATGACGCGCGACCTTCAGACGCTAGAATAGGTCGCGTGCTTACATATTCACGTCGTGTTACAGTCGGGTTGGCTGTGCTCCAACCGTTGCTTTTGAGCTGGTTAATTTGCGCCCTCTTCACCCTCTGCATATATGTCGTGACCTCATCTTCGCCTTTCCTGGGCGATTTCCAATGGATGGATGCCGTTCGCCTTGGCGGTTCGCTGTGGCTACTCGCGTTGGGGACTCCCATTATTAGCACGAATCTCACCGTGAGCCTCATGCCGATTGTGCTCACTGTGCTCATTGCTTTGTGGACGGTCCGTTTCTTGCGCACAGTATTGATTGAGGATTGGTACGACGTTCTTGTTGCTGCCGGTACTGGTGGTGCGCTCTGTGCCTTCATGACGGTTTTGAGCCTGCCAAACTCGTCCCTGCTTTATGCATGTATTAGTGGCGTGGCGTTCTCCGCCCTTTGCGCACAGTTTGCGTGGGTTTCAACGCCTCCTATCCCGTTCCGTCACCATTTTCATGCGGCGTGGCTTTTCCTCAGGCCTTTTCTTGCCATCATTTTTGGCGCGGGAACGATTGTGCTCATCGTCGCTATTATTGCTGGTTTTCCGCGAATTTTAGCGATAAATTCGGCGTATCATTCCGGACTTGCAGGAAGTATTTTCTTCTTCATTGTTCAACTGTTTTTCCTTCCCGTCGGCATTGTGTGGGGCACCTCGTGGCTTGTGGGGACAGGTTTCAGTGTGGGCACAGGAACGAATTTTTCTATTTTCGGTTCGGTGAGCGCCCCTATTCCGGGTATCCCGATTTTTGGCGCTTTACCACAACCTCAATCGCATCCGTGGTTCCTTGTTCTTGTGTTACCTCTGATGTCATTTCTTTTGGCGCTTTTGTATTTGCGTAAAGCGCTACGACGTGACGGCGCTGGGGGTAAACATGACGAACGCAATTCCGTGCATAAGCGAGGAATCGCCATGCCAGATTCTTCAACTTCCCGGAAGAATTCTTCAGCACAATCCGTGGTGGATTCCTCTGATTCTTCTCACGGCGTTTCCTCCTCTTCCACCCCAATAAGTGACGACGAAAAACGTGGCATTCGCGCATTCTTCGGAATATATTCCGATAAACGCTACCGTTTACCCCGATTTGGCTTGCCGAAAATCCCCAATATTCGTAGAAAAGAACGTCTAGCTAAGGTTCCCTCACCGTATCCTCTTCCTACATGGGGTAAAGAACTGTGGATACTTCTTGTTTTTGTAGCGGTAGAGATTTTCGTTATTGTGTCACTGCTTTCGGCGTTAACCTCAGGTGGTTTTGGCCCGGTTCGCATGCAAGAAATAGGGACACAACCGCCACTATTGAGTGCTGGAATTCTTCTTGTTATTCTTGTCCCTGTTATCTTGACGTTTGTTATCAACCGTCTGTGGCACAGGAGACGTATTAAGGTGCGTGCGGTAGATGATGATGCATCTGTGCCGACATCTGCTCAGCCACCCGTTCCACGTTCCAGGACACAAAAATGTGTCGAACTTTTCCGTCGTACATTATTTAAGAAAAAAACCGTGAGGGATACGGAACCCCAGGATGTTTCCGCACAAGATATAGAGTTAAACGAAGCAGAACGTAACGAATCGAGTGGGGGATCGCGTGAGGAATCGAATGGGGGCTCACGCGAAGGATCGAGCGAGGGCTCACGCGACGAATCGGGCAACGAAATTGTGAACAAAGTCCGCGATAATTCACCTAAAGAACCAGGCAACTAGGAGAAATAAAGCCAATGTTAAAACCGAATTCTATTTACACGGCACTCCTTATTGTGGCGATTATGTGTGTCGTTGTGTTCTTCACTGGACGCGGGCTTGCGTCGTCGCGCAAAAAGGCAATCGTTGCATCCGTGGTTTCTCTTCTGATTCTGCCCCTTCTTGGGGTGACCGTTATTGGGGTGATGGCGAATCGCAACCTTGGATACGCAAGCGATTGGGCGAGCGTCTACCACATGATTCAAGGTGGCGGGGTAAAAACAGATGTGAAACCCGTCGAGCAAAAAATTCCAAAATATACGGTGAAACCGAAACCTATTGCGAAACCCAGTGGCGAGGAATGGAAAATTACGACGGAACCGTCCACGTACGGAACGGTTCTCACTCGTTTTAAAGGGCCGAAGTCGGGGATTAACCAAAGGGTGTGGATATGGGTTCCCAAGGATTACAACCCCGAAAAAACCTATAAAGCTATGGTGATGTTGCAGGGGTATCCTTCCCATACGGAAAAGATTCCTCGGCATCTTGATTTCGACCACGCCATTCCTAAGATTGCGCCCGATACCATTGTTGCGGTGCCGGATTTGGCTATTGATTCACGGCCGCCGAACTGTGTTGATTTTGAAGGACAGCCCGCAATCGGCACCTATATTACGCAAGATGTTGTGGGAATGTTGCGTGCCAATTATTCCGTATCAAGCAACCGTGAAGATTGGGTGATTGCCGGGGCAAGTTACGGTGGGTGGTGTGCGCCAGTTCTCGGACTGCAACACCCGCAAACCTTCGCATCCATTATTTCCTTCTCCGGTTTCGATAAGCCCGACGTGGGGTTAGCGAAAACAACGCCGGAGCTGAAAAAACAGTTCACGGTGACGAATATGATGCGGAAATCAACCTGGCCACAAGCGATTTTCATTACGGGAACGAAGTCGGATCCTGCCTCCACCAGTTTCGCGAAAGAAGCGGCAACTATTAAGAAGCCTAATATTCACATGAACTTCAAGATCGACGAAAAAGGTGCCCACACGTGGGATGTGTGGGGAAGGCAGTTCCCTGATGCCCTGAAATGGTGGTCCAGTGGGCGCGCCGCACACATCGACCAGGTGGAACAGGAATATTCCTTCCTCACCACGCCTACATTCGTGATTATTTGCTTTGCCCTCTATAGCTTGGGCGTGGGTGTTGTGGTGTGGCGCGGGGCGCGCATGAAAACCTGGGCTCGGTACCTAAGCGTTATCGGTGTTGTGGTGTGGGGCATTATTGCGATACTCTTCCTCGCTAACCTCTCCACATATACCGTAACGAGTTTCTCGAATCTCTATGGTTTCTTTAACCTCTTCAAACCGCTGTAGGTGAATATTATGAAGAACGACGACGGCTTCGAACCTGAGGCAACTCGGCACGAGGAACAGATGGACGTTGTGGCGGAAGTGGCGAAAGTGGCGGATATAGCGGATGCGGCGGATACTGCGAATACAGCTGATGTAGTGGATGTGGCTAAACCACGATTTTCGCGAGTCTGGGTGTATTGGCTGTGTGCGTTGTGGATGGTATGCATTGTTGCCCTCGCCTATGTTACTAACGCAAAAATGGCTATTCAGGTGTTTGCGTTGAGCTTCAGCATCCTGGGGTTGGCGCGTTTACTGTTACCCACGGGCACTTTGCCTTCGGTGCGTTCGCGTTGGATTGACGTGGCGACGCTGTGGTTTTTTGCTGCGTGCCTGTGGGGGTTTTCCTGGATTGCGGACGCACCGGCCGTGATTTAATTGTTACATTAACTTTTACCTAGTTTTTGCGGTACATCTTCAAATCCTCAAGTGGCTCGTTGTAGCCCTTCTGACCCATGACATAAAGAACAGGGAGAGTGGTTAGCCACCACGGATCTTGTGGAAGCCCGGTTTCCGGATCTATTTGTTCATCCATATGGAGAATCGGATGAGACACCACATGGCCATTATGCATACCGAGATAGCGAATCGAGCTACGCCCGCTCTTCAACTGTTCCTTAATCTCGTCAACAGCATTCGCCGCCATAGAAATAGCAAGAGTTCGATCGTAGGACGTTGGCATGCCACCCTGCTGCATATGCCCAATAATTGCGGTACGTGCCGTGTACTTCCCGCGGCCTTCCTCCTCGAAAACGCGACGCATGAGGTCAGCCGTGTAATACTGGGAAGCCTGCTCGTTACGAATCGCCAAATACAGGCTACGATCGCCGGTAAAGCACCAGTTCATGCGCTCCGTCTCGAACTTGAGCATATCCAAGGAAACACCAACCTCGGACAAATACACCTGCTCGGCACCCGTGGATAGGGCACTCATCATCGCAAGGTACCCACACTTACGTCCCATTACCTCAACAACGAAGGTGCGGCGGCTAGCCGAAGCGCTACGCCGAATTTTGTCAATAGCTTCGACGTTCGTATTCAACGCGGTATCCGCGCCAATCGTCAAATCACTGCCCGGCAAATTGTTGTCAATCGTCGTCGGAACACAAATAAAGGGAATGTTGAAGGAGGGGAAACGGTTACGTTCCGACGCCATCGCCCAAGCGGTATCATAACCAGCCTTACCGCCAATCATAATAATCGCGTCGATACCGTTAGCCTCAATAGCGCGAGCCAAAGCAAAATACTGGTCAATCGTAGGAACCTTGCGATCCGTCCCGAGCTCCGCGCCACCCCGGCTTGCCCAACCGTCAACGTCACGCCACTCGAGCGGACGAACGTGGTTCTCAATAAGCCCGACGAAACCGTTTTCCACACCAAGCATTTCAAAACCGGCGCTAATACCGAAACGAACAGCAGCGCGAGCAGCCGGATTCATGCCCGGAGCAAGTCCGCCCGCATGCATCACCGCAACACGAGGTTTGCGTCCTAAATCGTCGTTAATAACGGGAACAGGGGAAGAAATCGTGGAGAAAAGAGTCAACATGCGATGGAAATTCGGGCCACGGCTACCGGCGGCAGCCTCGTACTCACCCGACTCCATATAGTCAACAACCTTTTGAGTATTCGCAACCGTTTCCACCAGCGGAAGGCGAACAAGATGATTCTCACGCAAACCAATAATGCAGGAATCTTCACCCGGCTTGGAGCGAATAATTTCCAAGGCGGCCGTGTAACCCAACAGGGTGGACATCCAGCGGTCAAAAGCTGAAGGTGTGCCACCGCGCTGAACGTGACCGAGAGCCGTAATACGCGCCTTGTCGCCAAGTTTCTCAAAAATAATCTGCTGAATACGCTGAGAGGTGATACGCTCCCCGTGGCGATCCTTGCACCCTTCGGCGACGACGATGAGGGAATCTCGGCGTCCAGATTCGCGGCCCTTGCGAATCTGGTTACACATATGCTCTTCCCAGCCCTCAACCGGCGGAATTTCAGGAATAATCACATAATCGCAACCACCGGCAATTGCGCCCATGAGGGCAAGATACCCGCAACGTCTTCCCATCACCTCAACAATGAAGGTGCGCTGATGGGATGTAGCCGTGGAGGTTAAAGCATCGATTGCGTCCACAATACGGGCAAGAGCGGAGTTGGTTCCCACCGTCATATCCGTGCCCACAAGATCGTTATCAATCGAGCCAACAACGCCCGCAATACGCAACTCGGGATGCTTATCGGCAACAGTCTGGTCAAGTTCGCCGGCTTCAACGAGTTCCTTCAGCAAATCTGCCCATTCGGAACGCAAAATATCAGCACCTGTGAGCGAGCCGTCCCCGCCAACAACAACAAGGCGATCAATTCCAGCACGAGCAAGATTGCCGGCTGCCGTGCGTCGCCCCTCGCGCTCGCGGAATTCAGATGAACGGGCCGAGCCGATAACAGTTCCGCCCTGGTCGAGAATGGAGGAGGCGTCGGACCACGTCACCTTGCGAATATAGTCTCCGCCGGCAATGGCTCCGTGCCAACCTTCGAGAATAGCGTAAGGCTGAGCGCCTTCCTGGAGAGCGGTTCGGATAACCGCGCGAACCACAGCGTTCATACCGGGAGCGTCGCCACCCGAGGTGAGCACTGCGATTGAGGTTTTGTCAGACATAAATCCCCCTTTTTTGTGCTATTTACATTTTGTCAGATTTTTACGGTTATGATGTATATGTCGGTCATTTACTTCAAAGATGAGGAAAGATATGTCGAAACCAATTGATCCCACAACAACAGCCGCATGGAACCGTTTGCGTGAGCTACATAACGGTTTTTCAGCCAATTTCCGTGAAGATTTCGCTCAAGACCCGCAGCGCGCCGGGCGTTTTAGCTTCACGGCAGGTGATTTGTTTGTCGATTTATCAAAGGCTTATATTAACGACGACGTAAAAGCAGCGCTCGTCGAGTTGGCAAAGGAAACAAATATTGCTGGGCGTCGTGAAGCAATGTACCGTGGCGACCACATTAACGTTACTGAAGATCGCGCGGTGCTCCACACAGCTCTTCGTCGTCCTAAGGATGATTCGCTTACCGTCGACGGGCAGGACGTTATCGCAGACGTTCACGATGTTCTGGAACGTATGTACGCTTTTGCGAACAAAGTCCGCAGTGGGCAATGGAAGGGCGTGACGGGTAAACCGCTCACAACCGTTGTCAATATTGGTATTGGTGGTTCGGATTTGGGTCCTGTGATGGCGTATGAAGCATTGAAGCCGTACGTGAAGGATGGAATCGAATGCCGTTTTATCTCCAACATTGATCCGACGGACGTGGGGGAGACCCTTCGCGGTGTTGATCCCGAAACCGTGTTGTTCATTGTTGCCTCTAAGACGTTCACAACTCTTGAGACGATTACGAATGCGAAGATGGCTCGCGCCTGGTTCCTCAACCAGCTGAAGGATCGCGGTATTGCGGATGCAGGCGCGGTTGCCAAGCATTTCGTTGCCGTGTCTACAAATCTGGAAAAGGTTGCCGAATTCGGTATTGAACCATCTAATGCTTTCGGTTTCTGGGATTGGGTTGGTGGCCGTTACTCGGTAGATAGCGCGGTGGGGCTGTCCTTGGCGCTTGCTATTGGCCCGGATAATTTCGCTGATTTCCTGGCTGGTTTCCACACAATCGATGAGCATTTCGCTACAGTTGCTCCGGAAGAAAACGTTCCGTTGCTGATGGGCTTGCTCAACGTGTGGTACGTGAACTTCTTCGGCGCGGCAACCCACGCTGTTTTGCCGTATTCTCAGTACCTGCATCGTTTCGCTGCCTATCTTCAGCAGCTCACCATGGAATCTAACGGTAAGCGTGTGCGCTGGGATGGCACAGAGGTAACAACCGCTACCGGTGAAGTGTTCTGGGGCGAACCGGGAACAAACGGCCAGCACGCCTTCTATCAGCTGATCCACCAGGGCACCCAGCTCATTCCCGCTGATTTCATTGCTTTTGCCAACCCCACCTACGCCTTGAAGGATGGCGATCAGGATCAGCACGAACTCTTCCTCGGCAACTTCTTCGCCCAAACAAAGGCGCTTGCCTTCGGTAAGACGGCCGACGAGGTTCGTGCGGAAGGTACGCCTGAGGAGATTGTGAGCGCTCGCGTATTCCCCGGCAATAAGCCCACCACTTCGATTATGGCGCCGTCTTTGACGCCGAGCGTTTTGGGTCAGCTCATTGCGCTGTATGAACACATTACCTTCGTTCAAGGTATCGTGTGGGGCATCGATTCCTTCGACCAGTGGGGTGTTGAACTTGGTAAGCAGATGGCGAAGGATCTCACTCTTGCTATTGCAGGGGATGCAGATGCTTTGGCAGCTCAAGATCCGTCAACACGCATGCTCGTCGAGTACTACCACAAGAACCGTTCCTAGTTGTAGGGGCGACGGCGCTGGCGCAATGCCGTTAGCACGGAGTTCATAGGGGAGGGGCCACTGGGTCCCTCCCTTTTTTGCCCTATGGTTTGTAGCTAGAATATGTCCTACATTTTTTCGGGAATCCGCGAAATATCACGTTTTGAGCACATGCCGCCCGTCACTGAAAAGCCCATTTCTTTGCATGTTCAAAGGTTCGATGCAATAATTGAGGAAATTCATTGGGGAATCAACCTTCCGGGAGGTAGCGTGGCCGGCTATAAGCAAAGAACACGGCTTATGCGGGCAAAAATAGTGGCGCTCGCGGTGGCACTTATCGTCGCGATTCCCTTCATGGTGATCGTCGGCGCAGCGCAAATACCTATTTCAACCGTTTTCGGCGTCATCCTCAGCCACGTACCCGGCCTGCCCATTGATATCACCTGGCACACCACGGTGGATGCCATCATCTGGGATAACCGCCTGCCAAGAATCCTCGCATCCATAGCCGTAGGCGCCATTTTGGCTGTGGCAGGCGTTGTTCTTCAAGCCCTGGTGCGCAACCCCCTTGCCGAACCCTACGTTCTTGGCCTCAGCTCCGGGGCGGGCACAGGCGCGGCAGTTGCCGTTATCATCCTCAACCTCAGCTCAGTATTCGGAGTAGGAATCTGTGCGTTTATCGGCGCAACACTCTGCACATTTTTCGTCCTCAGCGTCGCCGGAAAAATCCGCAGCCCACTCATGCTCGTTTTAGCCGGCCTGGCAGCAAGTTTCGGCTTTTCTTCCCTCACCAACTTCCTCATCTTCTCCGCTTCCAACCCGGAAACAGCCCGCTCCGTCAACTTTTGGATGCTCGGCTCCCTGGCGGGCACATCATGGATGAACGCCATCGTTCTCCTCATTGTGGCAGCCATTTATGCGCTGGGGATTATTCTCGTCGCCCCCGTATTGGATGCCCTAGCGAACGGGGATTCTTCCGCGTTGTCCGTCGGGATTAACCCGGGCAGGGCGCGCATTCTCCTGCTGGTGCCCACATCGGCTGCCGTGGCCATCGCCGTATCCATGACGGGCGGCATTGGGTTTGTGGGCCTTATCGTTCCCCATGCCATGCGGGCGCTGATCGGAACAGGGCATAGGATTCTCGCCGTGTCCGCAACGCTTGCCGGGGCGCTATTTCTCATGCTGGTGGATACCATGGGCCGTGTTATTTTCGCCCCCGCGGAACTTCCCATCGGCGTGATTACGGGAATGATTGGCGCACCATTCATCCTGTTCATTATTTTCCGCAACAAGAAACAGTTAGGGATAGGGTAGTGGCATACACAGGTGTGGAACACAAATTAACCGGTAGCAATATTCGCGTGAACCTGGGCGGAAACCGGATTGTTCGCGACATCAATATTCAGGCCGGTGCCGGCGATATCGTGGGCATTATCGGCCCGAACGGCTGCGGAAAATCCACGCTTCTCCGCGCACTCTACGCGGCCCTACCCGCGGACGGCACAGTGTGCATTGACGGGCAAGAAATCCACACCCTTAGCCGCAAACGCATAGCGCAATATATTTCCGTCGTCGAACAACAAGACGAATCACCCATGCCCACCACCGTGCGAACCCTGGTAGCCCTCGGGCTGCTGCCTCACGGATCTTTCACGCGCCTCACCACCGAGGAGGACGACCAAAGCGTGATGGACGCCCTGGACTACGTGGATTGTGCACATCTGGCGGATCGATTCACCTCCCAGCTATCAGGCGGGGAATATCAGCGGGTGAAAATCGCGAAAACCATTGTCCAAAACACGCCTTACCTGTTCCTCGATGAGCCCACCAACCACCTCGATTTACGCTACCAACACCAGTTGCTCAACCTCGTCAAAAATTTGCAGAAAACAACACTCATAGTTCTTCACGACGTTAACCTTGCTGCCCGCTATTGCGATCGGATCGTTCTCATCAACGACGGCCGTATTGTGGCGGAAGGAAGCCCGTGGGAGCTTCTCACGCCAGAGCATTTAGAACCGATCTACCACATGTCCATCACGCGGATAGAACGGGAAGGCTTGCCCTATCTGTTCTTTGATCCGCAACTCACTAACCAAGAAATGGGGAAGCCATGAAAAAACGTTTAGGTGCAGCCATTGCGGCCTGTGCGCTCCTGTTCGGGGCGTGCGGGCAAAGCGCGGCACAGAAACAGAAAGCGGCTGAAGAAAAACCAGCAAGCAGCCACTATCCTGTGCAGGTGGAAACCTGCGGGGAAACCATCACTTTTGAGAAAGCCCCCGAACGCATCATCATGATGCAGGGCACGAATTATTCCATCCTTGATGCCCTGGGCGTGAACGATAAAATCGTTGCCCGCGTTGGCGAAGTTGATTTGAATGGCGCCAATGACGAGATGCAAAAGCGCATCGACGCCATCCAAAAACTGGGCTCCAGCCAAACCGAATCCGGTGGGGCAATGCTATCCACAGAAGCCGTGTTGGAACAGAAAGCCGATCTCGTCGTCGGATATACGAAGAATGGTGCCGTGGATAAGGATGCGCTGAAAGCCGCGGGCGTGAACCTGTACGTTCCCGATTCCTTCTGCGAAAACTATTCTGTATCCAAGGCAAGTTTCGATCTTGTCGATAAGGAAGTGGATAAGATGGCCAAGATTTTCAACATGGAAAACAAGGCCCAGGGAATCAAAGATGAGGCAGCCAAGCGCCTGAAGAATATTACATCACCCGTCGCCAAGGGTACGACGGTAGCCGGCCTGTGGGTATACACCGCAAAGGGTGAACTGGGTGCTTATGGAACATCTTCCATGGCACAACCCATTTTCGAAGCAAACGGCCTGAAGAATGTGTTCGACGATCAAGAAAAGCGCGTCCAGGTAGTACAGATCGAAAAACTGTTGGAAAAGGATCCGGAATGGATTGTTGTGCTAGGCTACGCTTCCCAAAAAGATGCGCTGTTGGCCAGTGTGAAATCCTTCCCAGGTGCTGATAAACTCCAGGCCGTGAAGAACGATAAGTTAGTGTTCCTGCCCTTCGTACTGACCGATCCACCCAACCTGTTGTCCGTTGATGGGGCAATCCAACTCAGCAAAACCCTCGCCAAATAGGCCTATAGCCACGGAGAAAGGCATACATGACACCCCAAAAAATGCTTGATGAATGGCATAAGCAGCAAACAGCTTTCATTGAATTGCGTGATTTACGCACGCGCTTCCTGGTAGATATTGTGGAATATCACCGCCAGCGCCTTGGCCGCCCGCTCACCATTGTAGATGTGGGCTGCGGGCCGGGAAGCCTAGGAACCGCGATCTTGGAACGCGTACCCGATTCGCGCGTCTACGGCTTGGATAGGGATCCGCTGCTACTTCGCCTGGGGCGGGAAACAAATAAGCACGGGGAAAACTTCACCTTCCTGGACGTGGATATTACTTCGGAAGATTTAGCCGCACAGCTTCCCGTACAGCAGATAGATGTCACGGTATCTGCAACCGCCCTGCACTGGTTAATGCCCCAGGATTTAGTGCAGTTATATCAGGCGGTGGGCAAGCTAACAGTAGATGGCGGGCTGTTCATGAACGCCGATCACTTAGATTACGACGGCCGCACCCAAACATTCCTCGACGAATATTCGCAGCAATACAAGACGGCGTACCTGAAAGATTCCCACGCTAAAGGCGCCATGAGTTGGCAGGCCTGGTGGGAAGAAATGAAGGCGCTTCCCGGCTGGGAGAAAGAACGCGATGAATGGGAAAAACGCTGGGAAGGCAGGGAAACTGCGCCCCACGTGAGTGAAGATTTCCACTTCGAAGCACTTCGTGCAGCAGGTTTTGGCCAAACGGGAACCGTGTACCAATGGCTGGAAGATCGGCTGATCCTCGCCGTTAAATAACATCATTGTGATATATCGTACAAGATAAGGAGGCCAAGTAACTACAAACTTACGCGCTAGTAGGTTACGATAGCGTATGTTACGGAAACGTAGGTTGCTATCAATTTTCACATCTTTAACATCTAGCGCATTTTTGGTTTGAGAAGCCAGCCGGGAAGGAAAATATGCAGGATATCCGGGAAGCTGCCGATACATTCGGCAACTGTGGGCGCCTCACCCGTATCCTCCACGCGGAAAACACAACATCAACACAAGATGATCTTGCTCGGCTATGGCACAACAACGAAATTCTGTCCGGAACCGCCCTCATCGCTGATTCTCAAAGCGCTGGGCGCGGCCGGGTGGGGCGCTCATGGTTTTCCACCCCGGAAGGCTCTCTTCTCATTTCCATCCTCCTCGAATTTCCAGCCACCATGCGTAACAACCTTGGCTGGGTCACCCTCACAGGGGCGCTCGCAGCACAGCGCGCACTCCAAACGCTCGCAATCGACACACAGATTTCTTGGCCTAATGACATCGTCGTCCAAGCGCCAACAACACGGAAAATCGCCGGAATTATTGGAGAATTCATTGGCGAACGCGACGGAAAACTCGCCGTCGTCCTTGGAATGGGACTCAATATAACACTGGCAGATAACGAGCTTCCCACACCAACATCCGCATCCTTAGCAACAGCCGGGTATTGCACACCCAGCAGGGACAAAATTGCTGCGCGATACATTTTTGAACTTTTCCAGCTCTGCGATCGCCTTGCGCACGCCCTAGGAAACGCTGAAACCGCAGGGTTGCTTGCAGAACTCAACGCCAAGTGCGAAACCCTCAAACCCAACGTCACAGTTAATCGCCCACGCGCCAACCCCGTCGTCGGAACGGGGAAACGAGTGTTAGCGGATGGTTCCCTCGAAGTGGAAACTGAAACGGGAACAGTTGTGATTACAACCGGGGAAGTGTCCATGCTCGACGAAACGACGGCGAACACACAGGGGTAGCAGTAGGGATTGGCATGGGACGCAACGTTTACCGCAATGCAGATCGCCAGAACACAAAGTAACCAAACGCAAAGTGACGACAACATAGAGAAGTTAGAACACAGCGAAACAGAACGAAAAGTAAACAGAACACAAAGTAACTACAACGCAGAGTAACCAGAACTTCCGCAGAGAACAGAAAGAACAGTATGATTTCAAAAATTCTTGTAGCAAACCGTTCGGAAATCGCCCTTCGCGTTATCCGCACCGCACACGATATGGGCATCAAAGCTGTTGCCGTATATGCGGACGCCGATAGGGAAGCCGAATTCGTGGAACAGGCGGACTCCGCCTACGCCCTAAACGGCACCACCTACGCGGAAACCTACATGAATATTGACAAACTCATGGAAATTGCGAAACGCGCCCACGTGGATGCCGTCCACCCAGGCTACGGATTCCTCTCCGAAATTCCCGAATTCGCAACCGCCGTGATCGAAGCCGGAATGGCGTGGATTGGCCCAAGCCCCTCCGTGCTGAACCGCCTCGGAGACAAAATCCAGGCACGCCGCCTCGCAGAATCCGTACACGTCTCCCCGGTACCCGGAATTTCCGACCCGGTAGAAGGACACGAAGGAATCGACGCATTCGTGGCACGTTTCGGATACCCGATTGTCACCAAAAAAGCCGACGGCGGTGGCGGACGCGGAATTACCGTTCACAATAACGACGAGGATCTCGACGTTTTCTTCGCGGCGCACGCAAACGACGCCAGCGGATACTTCGTGGAACGCTTCATCCGTACAGCACGGCATATCGAAACACAATCCGCACGCGATTCGCACGGAAACTTCGCCGTCGTATCCACACGTGATTGTTCCGTGCAGCGTCGCAACCAAAAACTTATTGAAGAAGCACCCGCGCCGGCGCTCCCCGGTAACTCCGAAGAAATCATTACCCGCTGGAGCCAGCGCCTTTTTGAAGCCGTCGATTATGTAGGGCTAGGAACCTGCGAATTCCTTGTAGAACCTGATGGGCGGGTCAACTTCCTGGAAGTCAACCCGCGCCTGCAAGTTGAGCACACCATTTCCGAAGAAGTCACAGGGATTGACCTCGTACGCGAACAAATCCGCATTGCGCAAGGTGAAAACCTCAGCAGTATTCCGGCTCCGCGCGCACACTCCTTCGAATTCCGCATCACCTGCGAAGATCCAGCCAACGGACTCATTCCCTCAACCGGCGAAATTACACAAATCCGCTGGCCACTCGGGCACGGGGTACGCATCGAATCAGGAATCGAAGAAGGCGATGTTGTGACATCAAACTTCGACCCCATGCTCGCCAAACTCATTGTGACGGCACCGGATCGTGAGCAAGCAATTGCGAGAAGCCGACGCGCACTCAAAGAAATGAGCATCAAGGGTGTAGCCACACCCGCGAACCTCTACTGCGATGTTATCTCCCTCGATGCTTTCGCTGTTCACCCGCCCTCAACACGCTGGTTTGAGGATACCATCCTTCCCGAATATGTTGGGCAAGGAAACCCGCAGGTGGCCACAGAACCCAAAGAAGCAGAAATCCGCCACAGTTTCGTTATTGAAGTAGACGGCCGGCGCATGAGGCTCTCACTGCCCACAGCCCTTGTATCTACAGGCGAAAAAGCCACGCGCAAGGCACTACAACCCCGCCGCGGACAAGCCACAAACCGGGCAAACCAAGCAACACAGGAACTCACCGACGCAACAGGAATGGTGAACTCACCCATTCAGGCAATCGTCGTCCGAGTTGTTGTAAATATTGGTGACACAGTAGAAGAAGGCGACCTTCTCCTCGTCCTCGAATCCATGAAAATGGAAAGCTACGTCTACGCACCCCACGCGGGAACCGTGACGGATATTGAAGTGGAAGCCGGAGCCAACGTGGCTACATACCAGCCCCTCGTAAGGATCGCGCCCGAACAAAAATAGGGTCCTCAATCGTCGTACAACATACGCAAACACGACACGAATATAGAGACAACGTCAAGAGAAATAGAAAAGCGCGACAGACGCGCACACCTTGTGAAAAGTTAGGAGGAGGCTATGTCACTAACAGATTTGCGTTCGGCACACGAATGGCAAACCCTGGATCATAGCGCCCACGTGGTAGACCGTGCCAAATTCATGGACTACCAGAACGCAATTTCGGCAAAAGCCGAAGAACGCGCAACCGCGCGCCAACACAAACTGGAGAAAAACACGGCACGCGAACGCATCGCCATGCTCCTCGACCCGGACACCTTCACGGAAATCGGGCATTTCGCGGGCGGAAATATTGCGAAAGGGTTCGGCGGTGCAGCCGTGGTGACGGGAATCGGGCGAATTAATGACCAACCCGTTGCCGTCTATGCGCAAGATTTCGCCGTTTCGGGCGGAACCCTCGGTGAGGCCGAAGGTAACAAAATCATTAACCTGATGAGCAAGGCGCTCGAACTGCGCATCCCTATCGTCTCCCTCCTCGATTCAGGCGGGGCACGCATCCAAGACGGCGTGGTGGCGCTCTCCCAATACGGGCGAATCTTCAAGAAAACCATTGAAGCCTCCGGAATTATTCCGCAGATTTCCGTGATTCTCGGGCCGTGTGCCGGGGGAGCGGTGTATGGGCCGGCGCTCACAGACTTTATTGTCATGACAAAAGACCATGCGCACATGTTCGTTACCGGCCCCGACGTTGTTAAAGCAACCACTGGTGAGGACGTCAGTTTCGACGATTTGGGTGGCGCAAAACTCCATAATTTCCAGTCCGGCGTGGCACACTATCTTGCCTCGGACGAAGAGGACGCCCTAGATTATGCACGCACGCTCCTCACTTATTTGCCCGCGAACAATACGGCCCCTATCCCCGAATGGGATTATGTTGAAACAGAGGAGGATCGCGCGTGCGCGCAGGCCCTCTCAGATTTGGTTCCCGCATCCTCCAAACAGCCCTACGATATGCTCGAAGTGATTCGTCATATTGTGGATTACGGCGAATTTGTGCAGGTTCAGGAACTTTTCAGCCCCAGCATTATTGTTGGTTTTGCCGCCCTGGACGGCCAATCCGTGGGTATTGTTGCCAACCAGCCACTTGCTGATGCTGGCACCCTGGATGTGGATGCGTCGGAAAAAGCTGGACGGTTCGTCCAGTTCTGCGATGCTTTCCGCGTCCCCGTTGTCACCCTCGTGGATGTACCCGGATACCGTCCGGGAACCGCTCAGGAACAGGCAGGAATTATTCGCCGAGGCGCCAAGCTCATTTGGTCCTATGCAAACGCGACGACGCCACTGGTAACCGTTGTGTTGCGTAAGGCCTATGGTGGCGCCTATATCGTGATGGGATCAAAGTCCCTGGGTGGCGATATGAATTTTGCGTGGCCGGGGGCGGAAATAGCCGTATTGGGTGCCGATGGCGCAGTCGCCATTACTGGACGTCGTGCGCTGAAGGAAGCCGCTGCGAAGGGCGAAGATGTTGAAGCCTTGCGCAAAAAGCTCTCTGAAGAATACACACGCGATAACGTCAACCCCTTCCTCAGCGTTGAACGCGGGGAACTTGATGGCATTATCGCACCAGAGGATACGCGCCGTATTCTTGTGGAATCCTTGCGCATGTTGCGCACGAAGAAATCCCTGTTCGACGGCGAGCGCCGCCACGGCAACATCCCCATGTAAGAAATATCCGCGTTTAACCCCAGGTTTAACACCATGTTTAACACCGTGTTAAAGACCAGCTTAAACACCAGGTAGAACACCAGGTAGAACACGCTACAGCGCGTTGTGCCTAACCGTTATGTATTACACGATGTAACCAATTTCCCAGCGCAACCGCGCTTGAATATACCAGCGCAAGTGCGCACAAAGAGAAAGAAATACATGTCCACTGTTTATGAATCGCTTCGAAATGGCGCTCCATGGATTGTCCAGTTTGCCGGACAGGGCACTCCGTGGCGCAACGAATTGAACCGCGTGACGGAAAACTCCCGCCTCATGGCAGAATTAAGCGAATTGGATGACGCTGCAGAAAATATTCTCAGCGCCGTTCTTCCCGAACTCACCGTTGTGAGCGCAGGACGCTTGGATTTGTTGGGCAGGCGCGGACCGGCATCACAAGGCATCGCACCACATACTTCTGTGCCCGGAATTCTTCTCGCACAATACGGTGCGTTCCTTGATCTTGACGCCACCCCAACGAAAGCCATCGGGCATTCCCAGGGTGTTCTCGCAGCGTTCATGGTCAACGCCAAAGATGCCGATAAGCCAGCAGTATTGGCTCTCGCCCGCCTTATTGGCGCGGCCGCATCCAAGGTGTCCACCGCCGGCGGTTACGGTGCCGATGGGGAAGCAACCCCGATGCTCGCAGTGCGTGGCGTTCCCACAGATGTTCTTTCCGAACTCGTTGCACAGTTCGATGATGCGGATTTGTCCATTATTAATTCCCGCGACGCATCCGTTTTGTCCGGACGTCCCGCAGAATTGCGTAGCCTCCTCAAAGAAATCGACAATGTTGCTGAACGTTCCCAAGCTGCCCGCGTGGCAAAGAAAACAGGTGGTGAACCGCTCAACCCCGTCGCAGAATTCCTCGCGGTGGACGCACCCTTCCATTCACATCTTCTCGAACCAGCCGTGCAGCTCGTCGAAAAGTGGGCAGACAAAGCTGGCCTCAACGTTGCACAAATTGACAAACTCACCCGCGCCGTACTCACCCACCACCTCAACTGGGTTGAAGAATTCGACGAAGCGGTTAACGATATCCAAGCTCAAGAAAAAACGGGACCGCATTTCGTTGTCGATATGGGGCCGGGCGTCAACCTCAAGAAAATCACGCTCGAAAACCTCGCCGGCAGTGCGGTAACGTATGTTGCCGCCGGAACCGCGACCTCACGTGATGATCTCATCACCGGTAGCGCACATGTTACCGCCACCAGCAACTGGGAAGATTACGCACCCAAACTGTTGAAGATTAACGGTGAAACCGTTCTCGATACGGCTTTCACACGCCTCACCGGACGCAGCCCCATCCTTTTGGGTGGTATGACACCAACAACCGTTGATGGCGAAATCGTTGCGGCTGCGGCGAACGCCGGGTATTGGACAGAACTTGCCGGTGGCGGCCAGGTTTCTGAAGACGTCTTGAACGAAAACCTTGCAACCTTAAGGAAAAATCTCGAACCGGGCCGTGTTGCACAGTTCAACACCATGTTCTTGGATCGTTACCTGTGGGATCTGCAATTCGGTACACGCCGCCTTGTATCCCGCGCTCGCGGGGCTGGCGCACCACTCGATGGTGTAGTTATTTCCGCCGGTATTCCCGAAAAGGAAGAAGCACTCGAACTGATTGAACGCCTGCGTGGCGAAGGCTTCCCCTATATTGCCTTCAAGCCAGGTACCGTGGCACAAATCCGTCAGTTGGTGGATATTGCCAAGGATTGCCCGGGTGCTCCCATTATTGCCCAGGTGGAAGACGGCCACGCTGGTGGTCACCACAGCTGGGAAAACTTGGAAGATCTACTCCTGGCAACCTATGAAGAACTGCGTGAAGCTGGCATTGTCATCACCGCTGGTGGTGGCCTGGGCCTTCCCGAACGCGCAGCATCCTTCCTCACCGGTGAATGGAGCGAACAGTTCGGCCTTCGCCGCATGCCCGTCGATGGCGTAGTTATTGGTACCTCCGTCATGACGGCCAAGGAAGCCAAAACCAACCCTGATGTGAAGCAGTTGCTCAAGGATGCCACCGGTGTGGATCCTGAAGATAACGGCGGTTGGGTAGCAGTAGGCGAAGTTCGCGGTGGAATCACCTCCTCCCTCTCCTCCCTGCACGCTGATATGTACAATGTGGAAAACAGTGCCGCCAAGGCAGCACGCCTCCTCATTGAAGTGGATGGCAACCCGGAAGAAATCCAGGCCCGTCGCGATGAAATCATTGAAGCGATCAACAAAACCGCTAAGCCCTACTTCGGTGATGTCACCTCCATGACATACGCGGAAGTATTGGCACGCTACATTGAACTCACCACCCCATGGTCCGACGAAACCACACAAACCCGTTTCTGGGAAATGTTGCAACGTTTCGAAGCCCGCCTCAGCGATGCTGAAGATGGCGAAATCCCAACCCTGTTCCCAACCGAACAGGATGCGTGTGTGGATCCACAAGCAGCTTTCGATACCTTCCTCAAGGCATACCCGAATGCTGAAGAACAGCTTGTTCAGCCACAAGATGATGCCTGGTTTGTTGCCCTGGCATCCAAGTACCCCAAGCCTGTACCCTTCGTTCCCGTTATTAACGAACAGGTATTCCGTTTCTGGGGTTCCGATTCCCTGTGGCAATCCCACAACCCGCGCTACACTGCCGATCAGGTACGTATTATTCCCGGTCCCACATCCCTTCAGGACATCACCACAGTTGATGAACCGGTTGCCGATATTCTCGGCCGCTACGAAGTGGAAGCCGTTAAACGTGTCAAGGGCACGCCGAAGGAAGGCTACTCCCGTACAGCAGCCAACCGTGATGAATTCATCCGCCAGGCACCCTTCGTTGTATGGCACGGCCACTTGGCTGCCAACCCGGCACACCTCATCCCAGAATCCGAAATCCGTGAAACCAAGGACGGCCTGGAAATCTTCGTGCCCCTCGATACAACATGGGATGGCACCAACGCTTCCCAGCACGTCGTCCCATCCATGCGTGTTCCCCTGATCATGCCAGAATCGGTACACACCGGTGGTCTTCCCGTCGTGGATGATAACCGCCTGGTGGATGCCATGCGTGAAGTTTTGGCGAACATGTCCGGTGTGGGCACAACAACTATTGGTGGCACGCCAATCACCAAGCAGCCAGAAATGATCGACGGCGTAGCAACCCTCACCTTCGATGTATCCCCAGAAATCGGGGCACTGCACTCAGGTATTACCGCTCCTGGCGATCGCACCCCAGTTTCTGTGCCTTCCGCATTGCTCGGTTCCTGCTGGCCCACCATTTACTCCGCCATGGGTAGTGGGGAAGCCGCAGGTTACCCCATCATTGAAGGCCTCCTCTCCGGTGTTCACCTTGATCACAGCGAAAAGATCAACGCACCGATGGAAGATATCCTCAATGCTGGCCAGCTCACGGCACGCTCCTGGGTTGATAGCGTCAAGGAATCCTCCGCAGGCCGCGTCCTTGCTATTAAAACCGACGTGTCCATGAAGGATGAACACGGTGAAGAAACCGTTGTCCTGGAATTCCAGGAACGTTTCGCTATGCGTGGCCGTGCAACAACCACCGCTCTGCCTGATGAACCGGTAGCACGCGGCGGCCAAGATGTAGACGTTATTGATACGCCACGGTCCGTCCTGCACCGCGTTGAAGTAACCGCACCATCGGATATGACGGCATTCGCTATCGTTTCCGGCGATTTCAACCCGATCCACGTATCCAAGCGTGCAGCAATCGTTGCCGGCATGGAAGAACCCCTGGTTCACGGAATGTGGCTGTGTGCCGCATCCCAGCACGCCGTATCCGATGCCCTTCCTGGCCGTCCGCCGCTCCACATCACCGGCTGGACGTACCGCATGTTCGGCATGGTCGATTTGAACGAAGTCGTCGAAATTACTGTGGAACGCGTTGGCCGTATCCGCGGTGGTGGGGCGGCACTGGAAGTAACCTGCCGTATTGATGGCGAGATTGTTTCCCAGGCAAGCGCCACGATTTCTGCGCCCGCAACAGCCTACGTCTATCCCGGACAGGGTATCCAGGCGAAGGGTATGGCGCTCGATGAACGTGCAGAATCCGCAGCAGCCCGCGATGTATGGGAACGCGCCGATAAGCACACCCGTGCGCACCTTGGCTTCTCCATTCTTGCCCTGGTACGCGATAACCCCACAGAACTGCATGTTAGCGGGGAAGCATTCCGCCACCCAGAAGGCGTTCTCAACCTCACCCAGTTCACCCAGGTAGCCCTGGCAACAGTGGCAATGGCCCAAACAGCCCGCCTGCGTGAACAGGGCGCACTGGTGAAGGGTGCCTACTTCGCAGGCCACTCCCTGGGCGAATACAATGCACTATCTACCTACGCACAAGTATTCAGCCTGGAAGATGTTCTCAGCATTGTGTACCGTCGTGGAACAACCATGCACCACTTGGTACCACGCGATTCCGCTGGCCGTTCCAACTACCGCATGGGTGCACTTCGCCCCAACCAGTTCGGTGTTGGTGATGATACTGTCCGCGAATACGTGGAAAGCGTTGCCCAGGACAGTGGCGAATTCCTGGAAATTGTCAACTACAACCTTGCCGGCCAACAGTACGCTGTGGCAGGTACAGTTGCAGGTCTGAACGCCCTGGCCAAGGATGCGGAAGCCCGCGCCGAAGCCGCTGGCGGAAAGCGCCCCTTCATGCTGGTTCCCGGCATTGATGTTCCCTTCCACTCCAGCCGTTTGCGTGATGGTGTACCCGAATTCGCTGAAACCCTTCGGGCCATCATTCCCTCAGATATTAAGCTGTCCGTCCTCAAGGATCGCTACATTCCGAACCTTGTGGCACGCCCCTTCGAACTCACCGTCGAATTCTGCGACGCCATCTTGGACGTTGTTCCATCTGATGTTGTCCGTGACATTCGCGATAACTTCGATGCTGCTGTGACCAAGGATAAGGAAGGCACCGCCCGCAAGATCTTCATCGAACTTCTTGCCTGGCAGTTCGCCAGCCCGGTCCGCTGGATTGAAACACAAGATCTGCTGATCTCCACAGGTGTGGAAGAAGTAGTGGAAGTTGGCCTTGCAGCCAGCCCAACACTTGCCAATATGATGGCCCGCACCCTGGCCCTGCCACGCCACGCCAACCGCGAAGTAACCGTCCTCAACGTACAACGCGATTCCAAGCGTGTTCTTCGAGAAGATGTGGCCGCTTCCCCCGCCAAGGCAGTGGAAGAAACCGTTGAAACGACGGCACCCGCAGCCCCGGCCGCAGCACCAGCAGCACCGGCACCTGCCGCGGAAGCACCCGTCGCCGCTACACCAGCCGCAGCACCTGCAGCACCCGTAGCAACCGGCGGTGAACCAGTAGCCGATGTTCCCTTCCGTGCAGGCGATGCCCTCAAGGTACTGCTTGCCTACGAAACCAAGATCCGCATGGATCAAATGGGTGACGCTGACACAGTAGAAACACTGACAAACGGTGTGTCCTCCAAGCGCAACCAGATCCTCATGGACATGACCAGCGAATTCGATTTGGCCTCCATGGATGGCGCCGCCGAAGCGCCCTTGAAGACACTCGTTTCCCAGGTGGATCAGGCAGCACACTCCTACAAACCATTCGGCGCGGTTCTCTCCGAAGCCATCACCGAACGCCTCCGTTCACTCACCGGCGCAGCCGGTGCACGCCCAGCCCGCATCGCGGACCGCGTGAAGAACACCTGGCAGCTAGGCGACGGCTGGGTATCCCATGTCACCGCTGAACTGTTGCTCGGCACTCGCGATGGCAAGTCCATGCGCGGTGATGATTTGGCAACATTGGGCGCTGCCAACCCAACATCCGCAGCTGAACTTGATGCACTCATTGATGCAGCAGTACAGGCTGTTGGCGCAGCACAGGGCGTAGCGGTTGCTATGCCAAGCGCCGGCGGAGCAAGTGGCGGGGTAGTGGATAGCGCAGCCCTGGATGCCTTCGCTGAAGAAATGACAACCACGCTGGCTGAAACAGCCCGTGATCTCATCAAGCGCCTCGGCAAGGAAGAAACCCGCGAAATTGTAGCCGGTGAAGATACCACGGCACTGCGTGAAGCTATGAACGCTGAACTCGGCTCCGGCTGGGAGAAGTTCGTCGCCACCGCTTTCGCTGAAGAACAGGCTGTTCGCCTCTGTGATCGCTGGGCAACCGCCCGCGAAGACGTCGCCAAGATTGCTTTCGGTAAGGACGTTAAGGGTAAGTTCACCGGTACAGGTGAAGAAGTAGCACGCCAGGCCGAATGGCAGGCAGCCCGCAACCCGAAGCTTGCCGATACCTTCAAGGCAATCGCTAAGGCTGCACGCGATAACACACCTGGCCAGTACGCTGGGAAGGTCGCCGTCGTTACCGGTATGACACCAAATTCCATTGCCGGCGCCGTTGTGGCAGGCCTGCTGGAAGGCGGAGCAACCGTGATCACCACGGCCTCCAACATTTCCTCCGCACGCCTGAACTTCGTCAAGAAGCTGTACCGCGAACACGCTATCGATGGCGCTGAACTGTGGCTGGTACCGGCAAACCTCGGTTCCTTCCGCGATATTGATGCCCTCATTTCCTGGATTGGCACGGAACAGCGTGAAACTGTTGGTGCGACGACGAAGCTCGTTAAGCCTGCCCTGTTGCCTAATCTTCTTGTGCCGTTCGCAGCGCCTCGCGTGTCCGGCTATATGACGGATGCCGGCCCTGAAACGGAAAACCAGGCACGTGTGATGCTGTGGGGCGTTGAACGTTTCATGGGTGGCTTGTCCGCTATCGGCACCGACAGCGCGGTTGACCACAAGATGCACGTTATTCTACCGGGTTCCCCGAACCGTGGAACCTTCGGAGGAGACGGCCCCTACGGTGAAGTGAAGGCAGCTTTCGATGCTATTGCGAACAAGTGGCATGTTGAACCATGGGGTAAGCGCACCACGTTGGCTCACGCCCGCATTGGTTGGGTACGTGGAACCGGTTTGATGGGCGGTAATGATCCGCTCGTTGCGGCCGCTGAAGCTGCGGGTATCCACACCTGGTCCACCGAGGAAGCCGGAGCTGAACTGCTGACGCTCTTCACGCCAGAAGCCTGCGAAAAGGCTTCTGTTGAACCCATCAATCACGATATGACGGGCGGTTTGGGCAATGTTGACATGAAGGCATTGCGTGATAGTGCCGATTTGTCCATGCCGGAAGCGCCAGTTCAGGAAAAGGTGGCGACGGTGAAGGCTCTCCCGTCGAACCTTGCCCCGACACAGGCAAGCGTTGACCGCGGTCTTTTCGCGACGGGTACAGCAAAGCCTGAAGATATGATTGTTATCGTTGGCCTGGGTGAAGTTGGCCCGTGGGGTAGTTCCCGTACCCGTTTCGAAGCCGAACTTGGTGTTACGGACGACGGCGATTTCGATCTCACCCCAGCAGGCGTGCTTGAACTTGCCTGGATGATGGGCTTGCTCACCTGGCACGATACCCCGCAACCCGGTTGGTATGATCAGGACGGCACCCTGGTGGATGAAGCTGATATCTTCCAGAAGTACCGTGATGAAGTTGTTGGCCGAAGCGGTGTTCGCGCTTTCGTTGATGATGGCCCGCTGGTAGATATTGGCACGGTTGATGTTGCCCCCGTTTACCTGGAGAAGGATATTTCCTTCACCGCGAAGGATGCGACGGAAGCACAAGATCACGTGGATGCTGATCCTCAGTTCACGACGGCTGAAGAAGTGGATGGCGAATGGCGCGTTACGCGTAAGGCTGGTGCCCTAAGCTACATGCCACGTCGTACCACGTTGACGCGCCGCGTCGGCGGGCAGTTCCCAACCGATTTCGATCCGGCTAAGTGGGGTATTCCAGCTTCCCTGACTGAAGCAGCGGATCGCATGGCGATCTACAACCTCATGACAACCGTGGATGCCTTCATTTCCGCCGGTTTCAGCCCAGCTGAACTGCTTGAATACATCCACCCGGTTGATGTCACGTCCACACAGGGCACCGGCTTTGGTGGCATGACGTCCATGCGCCGCCTGTACGTGGATCGCTTTATTGGCAAGGATTACCCGCAAGATATTCTGCAGGAAACATTGCCGAACGTGATTGCCGCGCACACCATGCAGGCCTACGTCGGTGGGTACGGTTCCATGATTCACCCGATTGGTGCATGTGCAACCGCAGCTGTTTCCGTGGAAGAAGGCGTGGACAAGATCGCTACAGGTAAGGCACAGTTCGTGGTTTCCGGTGCTATCGATGATGTCCAGGTTGAATCCTTGATCGGCTTCGGTGACATGAACGCGACGGCTGATTCCCAAGCCATGGCAGATAAGGGTATTAACCCCCGCTTCTTCTCCCGCGCTGGTGATTTGCGCCGCGGTGGGTTCGTTGAAGGCCAGGGTGGCGGTACCGTACTGTTGGCTCGTGGTGATTTGGCTGAAAAGATGGGCTTGCCCGTTCTCGGCGTAGTTGGCTACGTCCGTTCCTTCGCTGATGGTATCCAAACATCTATTCCAGCTCCGGGCCTTGGCGCTTTGGCTGCTGGTATGGGTGGTAAGGATTCCCAGTTGGTGAAGAACCTTGCAACTGCCGGTGTTTCCGTTGATGATGTTGCTGTACTGTCCAAGCACGATACATCCACCAACGCGAATGATCCGAACGAAGCAGAACTTCACCATCGCCTGTTCAAGGCTATTGGCCGTAGCGCAGGTAACCCGCTGTTCGTCGTTTCCCAAAAGACGCTCACCGGGCATGCGAAGGGTGGTGCCGCTCTGTTCCAGATGTCTGGCATCGCGCAAATGTTCGCATCCGGTAAGGTTCCGGGCAACAAGGCCCTGGATTGTTCCGATCCGGCCTTCCGCCAGCGCGAATACCTGGTGTGGCCACGCGAAGTGACCGAACTTGGTGATATCAAGGCAGCGATCCTCACGTCTCTTGGTTTCGGACACGTCTCCGCGTTGATGGTGATGGTTCACCCGACGGCCTTCGAAGCAGCAATCGCCCGTACCAGCGGTGATGCTGCTGCTGATGAATGGCGTGAAGCAGCCAATGTTCGCCTTGCCGAAGGTGCCCGTCACCTGAGTGCCGGCATGATTGGCCACGCTGATCTGTACGTTGAAACCGCGACGGATGAGCGCTTCGTAGGTGATCACCATGAAGATGAAGCCGCTTTGCTCCTGAACCCGGATGTCCGTATGGTCAACGGTAAGTATGTAATCTAACTCTAGGTTCATCTATCGGCGGTGGTAGGTTGCTTTCGCAGCCTACCACCGCCCTATGCACGGAGGCATTTTCGGGACACGTAAGCCCTCCTTGTTCCGCAAGCGACCACCCTCGTACGTATAGAGGTTATTTCTCGCCTTTAATTTAAAAATTTTTCGACGATTTTAATTTTTTAAGGTAAATCGAATATAGCTCGGCCCAATGGCGTAAAATAGTGTCGTAAGACACATGGTGAAGGAGGGGTTAACATGATTGCCGGCGTAGGCATCGACGTTGTCGATATTAAAGCCTTTTCGCAACAGTTGGAAACCCCGGGGTCTGTTTTTGCGAAGAAAGTTTTTACAGCCCGAGAAATGAGGTACGCAAGGCGTCGCGCTGAACGCATTACACGCGTAGAGGCTTCACCAGAATTTGCGTCAACCGGGTCAGAATATGACGAAGATTTCGCCACAACTCTAGATTTGGCACAACATCTTGCGGCTCGCTGGGCCGCAAAAGAAGCATTTATTAAAGCATGGTCGGGGGCACTATATGGTTCGGAACCGCCCCTTTCAGAAGAATACTGGGGATCCATTGAGGTCACAAACGATCGTTGGGGGCGCCCCGCCATTATTCTTGGCGCCCCGGTTGCCACTTCCGTCCACAAGACGCTAGGTAACATCAACACCCATGTTTCCCTGAGTCACGACGGAAACGTCGCCACCGCCGTCGTCATTATTGAATATCAGAAAGGAAACGAGCCTCGCCCGCTACTGCAATAACCAATTCTCGCCCAACATTTTTGTTCCCTAACGGCACATTTATTGTGAAGTTATTACAATACTTTTCATGACAACGAACCAGCACCACTCCTTCGCGAGGTTATGCATGAACGTGATCGTTGTGATTTCGCGATTCTGGAACGCGCCCAAAGTAAGGGTATCCCTGTTCTCGGGATTTGCCGTGGGCTTCAGGTGATGAATGCGTTATTCCGCGCTTTTATTCGCGAAGCCAGCATCGGGGCGAGTGGTTTGTAGTTCGCGTTGGGGTGAGTGGTTTGTAGTTCGCCTTCGTAACACTTCGCCAATGCGAAGAATGCGAAGGGTGCGTGTTTCATACGGAATCCACGCCGTAGGCGCCGGGCAATCAATTACTCATAAGGAAAACCGTCAATGGGTTGGCTCCCCGCATAATATATGCGGGGAGCCAACCCATGCTAAATATTTTTATTTCTTCGTCATATTCGTCTGTGTTTCCAGGTTGCGTATAAATACCCAGATGCACACAATGGCAAAGATGCAGAAGATAGCCTCAACGCCGAAGGCAATAGCTGCCGCATCACGCACGGCAATATTATCCTGACGTCCAGAGTACTTAATCACTCGACCGATAATGAATGTTCCGGTAGTCTGCATTGTCGCGAAAATGGTGGCAGCCAAGGCGATACCAATCGCGGAACCCAACGAGGACGCCATCTTAAACACACCTGAACCGGCACCCACCATATTGGGGGAGAGCGAAGTAAGCGCGGCCGTCGTCGATGGTGTCGCAAACATGGCTAAACCGAAACCGTAGAGTGCAAACGCAATGGCCACAATCACCATGTACTGGGAGGCAAGAACACCCGTGAACATCATGGAGATAATGGAGACGAGAACGATGAGCGTCCCAAGAATCATGGGGAAACGGAAGCCCTTCTTCTTCATCACCTTTTCGCCCACACGGATAAATGCGAGCAGGCAGAACGCGTATCCGAGGGTCAAATAACCAGACGTGGCAGGCGAAATGTTGGCACCGTTTTGAAGAACCCACAGGGCGACGGAGATAATGCCGGCCGTCGTCGTCATAAAGAAATTAGCGGAAACTGCGCCGGTGAATGTACGCGACTTAAACACGGAGAAATTGACGAGAGGCTGGGCAACTCGCTTTTCCGTAATGATGAAAATAATTCCCGCTACAAGGAAGAGACCCGCGAAACCAAGAATAATAGGTGAAGTCCACCCAATCTTCCCGCCCTGGGAAATGAAGAGTTGCAAGCCAATCATGGACAGAGCAAGGGAGGTGATACCAATAATATCCGGCTTGAACGCCTCGGTGCGCTCCGCCTTGTTTTCGGGGACGTTGCGCAGAAGGAGAATGGAAAGGACGGAGAATAAGGTGGAAATAATGAAGATGGAGCGCCAACCGAGTGGTGAGCTAGCAATCAGGCCACCCACTGAGGAGGAGAGCGCCAGTCCGCCGAAGGTGCCCATGGAGATGAAGGAGATGGCGCGGGCACGTTTGTCGCCCTTCCAGAATGTGTTACCGATGGCGAGAATGTTCGGGGTGATGGCGCCACCTGCAAGTCCGTGGAAAACACGCCCGGTGAGAATCATTGCGGTTGCTGCGGTTTCTCCGCCCATGGCGCAGGCAATGAGCACGGAGCCAATAATATTGCATATATTTCCAATGAAGAGGATTTTCATTCTGCCGATGGAGTCCGCTAGCCCGCCCCACATAACGATGAGCATCCCGCATACGAGGGAACCCATAGAGACTGCGATAGTGGTAACGGAGTTCGGCATTCCTACCTGTTTGCCAATCATGGGGCCGACGTTGAGGAATGTTTGCCCGAAAAGCCAGAACGTGACGGCTGCGCAAATCAGCCCGATAATGTCACGATCCGTGCCGCTGTAGGGCGCGGTCTTTGGTGAAGAGGGGGTGACTGTCATGGTCTGTCCTTATATTTATGTGTGCCGTCGCTTCCCTGTGACGGTCGTATGATTGTAGTGTACTATTTTCTGACCCGTATAACTTTGAGCAACTCAGAATTGGGCGTTTTTTCGACGAGGCTACATTGTGTCCGTAATGTTGGTGTACGACGAAGGTCCGGAACTGGCGTTAATTATTCGATTGAGTGGGTTCCGGCGGGCGTGTTGGCGCTTGGCGCGTGCGCGGGGAGCGTGGCGGGGTCGGTGTGACTAATCAAAGCGTGTGATTTTGTGGGAAAATGATGAATTTTTCGTCGTAAAAGGCTACGCTTGTTCTAATTCTTTGCTTTTTGTCGTGCAAAGAAGCTTAATTTTTATGGCAGAATTCCTTGCCGTTCTACTCGATACCCAAAGGAGCACCATGACATCGCGTTTTGACCTCCCGATTGCACAGGTCGATCCGGAAATTGCAGCGGTACTTAATGGCGAACTTTCTCGCCAACAAGATGGACTAGAAATGATCGCTTCCGAGAATGTCGTGCCTCGATCCGTGTTGCAGGCACAGGGCTCCGTTCTCACCAATAAATATGCTGAAGGATACCCAGGGCGTCGCTATTATGGCGGTTGCGAATGGGTGGATAAGGCAGAACAGCTCGCTATTGAACGCGCAAAGGCCCTCTTCGGAGCAGATTATGCTAATGTGCAACCCCATTCAGGCGCCACAGCCAATGCGGCCGTGTATCACGCAATGGTGAAGCCGGGTGCCAAGGTTATGGGTATGGCTCTCGATCAGGGTGGACACCTCACCCACGGCATGCGCTTGAACTTCTCGGGGCGCATTTATGACATGGTTGCGTATCATGTTGATCCTGTCAGCTACCTTTTGGATATGGATCAGGTGCGTGACGTCGCCTTGAAGGAACGTCCTGAAATGATTATTGCCGGCTGGTCCGCATATCCTCGTCATATTGATTTTGAAGCTTTCCGTTCCATTGCCGATGAAGTTGGTGCCGTTTTGTGGACGGATATGGCTCACTTTGCAGGTCTCGTTGCCGCCGGCTCGCACCCCAACCCGGTTCCGTTCTCAGATGTTGTAACGACGACGATCCACAAGACTTTGGGTGGCCCGCGTTCAGGTATGATTCTTTCTCGCGACGGCGAAAAGTGGGGCAAGAAGCTCAATTCTGCAGTGTTCCCCGGTCAGCAGGGTGGCCCGCTCATGCATGTTATTGCAGCGAAAGCTGTGGCGTTGGGCTTGGCCGCCACCGATGAATTCAAGGATCGCCAGAAGCGCACATTGGAAGGTGCGCAGATTCTTGCGGATCGCCTCACCCAGGATGACGTGAAGAACGCTGGAATCAGCCTCATTTCCGGTGGTACCGATGTTCACCTCGTTCTCGTCGATTTGCGCGATGCTGCAATTAACGGAAAAGAAGGCGAAGATTTGCTCTCTGCCGTCGGTATTACCGTGAACCGTAACGGTGTCCCGAACGATCCTCGCCCGCCGATGGTCACCTCCGGGCTTCGCATCGGCACCCCGGCACTCGCCACACGTGGTTTGCAAGCTGAAGATTTCGCTGAAGTTGCGGATATTATCGCTCAAACCCTTATTGCAGGTAAGAATGCGGACGTGGAGAAACTCCATGCACGCACAACGGCGATTGCCCGCAAGTTCCCGCTGTACGACGGTTTGAACCAGACGGGTGCCTAGATGGCTGACGATACGATAAAGGACACAACAGTGGGCGAAACAGCTCATACCGCTCAGCTTCTCGACGGTAAAGCAACCGCAGCGGCCATTAAAGACGAACTGCGTGAACGTGTGGAAGCATTGGCAGCTATCGGCAAGCGCCCCGGATTGGGAACCATTCTTGTTGGTGAAGATCCGGGAAGCCAGGCATATGTGGGTGGAAAACACCGCGATTGTGCCGAGGTCGGCATTGAATCTATCCGAGTGGAACTGCCGGAAACGGCAAGCGTGGAAGATGTAGAAGAGGCTATTGACGGGCTCAACAATGACCTGGCATGTACCGGCTATATTCTGCAACTTCCACTTCCCAAAGGTATGCCAACCAACGCATTGCTGGAACGAATTGATCCAGATAAGGACGCTGATGGTCTGCATCCCACAAGCATGGGACGCCTTGTTGCAAACGTATCCGGCCCTATTGAATCGTCCTTGCCTTGCACGCCCGCAGGTATCCTCGAACTTCTTACCCGCCACAATATTTCCGTTGCAGGTAAACACGTGGTTGTTCTAGGGCGCGGTATTACGGTCGGTAGAACGATTGGTTTGTTGTTAACGCGACGCGAAAACAACGCAACCGTCACGCTTTGCCACACCGGCACCGAGAATGTTGAGGACATCTGCAAAACTGCAGACGTTATTATCGCAGCTGTTGGGATTGCCCACTTCGTGAAAAAAGAATGGGTGAAACCGGGTGCCGTCGTCGTCGATGTTGGGGTAACACGAGTTCCCAATCCCGAAACGGGACGTTTTAAGACGCTTGGTGATGTGGATCCGGCTGTGCGTGAGGTTGCATCCTGGGTTTCCCCGAATCCCGGGGGCGTCGGGCCGATGACGCGCGTCATGTTGCTCAAAAACGTTGTGGAAACGGCGGAGCGCAACGCGGGGATCGGCGCGAAATAGACGCGGGGATTGGCGCGAAATAGACGCAGGCTTGTTGCGAAATAGACGCGGGGCTTGCATGAAATAAACAGTCTAAAATTTTCAAAATGTCGCGGAAAGTGTGATTGCTTTCCGCGACATTTTTTGACGCATACGCCAGGCGCATAATAGGGGTTAACACGAGGCGTGCATGGACTAAATCGGTGGTTTGCAATAGGGCTTAACGTGAAGCTCACAATGGGGAAAATTAGCCATTTCATAGGCCTTTGCACACCTGAGATACGTCTAAAAAAATAGCGTAACAAATAACTTGTGAAATTGCGTCAAAAATAGGTGTTCATAAATCGTTATAGTACTGGCATAGAGGGGAGTTTCAGCGTAGATTTAGAAGTACCTAGGCATTTAGAGAAAGGACTCTGAATTATGGCAGTAAGTGCATACGATCTTAGCGGACAGCTCGACTGGCAGTACGAACTGTACAAGGAGCTTCACCGCACCCCCGAAATTTCCATGGAAGAATACAAAACTTCCGAACGCATTGCCGAAGAATTGACGAAGCTCGGTGTGGAGCCCGTTAAGGTTGGCAAAACTGGTTTAGTTGGTATCGTCAAGAACGGTGAAGGCAAGGTTTATCTTGCTCGTGCGGACTTCGACGGTTTGCCTGTGAAGGAAGGAACAGGCCTTCCCTACGCTTCCGAAAACGAAGGCATAATGCATGCCTGCGGTCACGATATGCACGTGACAGGTTTGCTCGGCGCCACTCGCTGGTTGCTGGACAACAAGGATGCATGGGCCGGTACATTCATCGCACTCTTCCAGCCCGGTGAAGAAACTGCTGCTGGTGCGCGTGATATGGTTGCCGGTGGGTTGAAGGACAAGATTCCTGCTCCTGATTTCTGCTACGCACAGCATATTATGCCCACCCCGGCTGGCAAGGTATACATCAGCGAAGGCGCAAAGCTTTCCGCTGGTGATTCTGTGAAGGTCACCATTCACGGGCAGGGTGCACACGGCTCCATGCCGAACCTCTCCATCGATCCGGTTGTTATTGCAGCCAGCATCGTGGTTCGCCTCCAGTCCGTTGTTGCTCGCGTAGTTGCCCCCACCGAATTCTCCGTCGTTACCGTCGGTGCTGTTCACACGGGTACCAAGTCCAACATTATTCCGGACAAGGCAGAAATTCTCCTCAATATGCGCCACTACAACGATGAGGTCCGCAAGGATGTTATCGAAGCAGTTACCCGCATTATTAAGGCAGAATGCGAAGCCGGTGGATGCAGGCAGGAACCGGACATCGAATTCTACGATCAGTTCCCGCTCACCAACAACAAGAAGGAAGCTGTTGACCAGCTCGTACCGAAGTTCCAGGAAGTCTTTGGTGATGATTTCTTGCCAGAACCGCCGGCACCGGCATCTGAAGATTTCTCCATTATTCCTGCCCAATTTGGTGCAGATTACGTGTACGCCTTCATTGGCTCCATGGATCCCGAGGTCGTGAAGAAGGCAGCGGAAACAGGAGATCGTTCTCTCGTCCCCGCCAACCACTCGCCGTTCTTCGCACCCGTGATTGAGCCGACGACGACAACCGCAACCTCAGCGCACATTACCGCCGCTCTCGCCATTCTCGGCAAGTAGGTAACGCAATCTGTAACGGTTAGTGTTATTTAACCGCTGGGCGTCCCGCATGGGGCGCCCAGTTTTTGTGTCACCGCGCCACAATGGCGTGCTTTTGTTAGTGGGCACGTTGGCGTTTTTGTTGGTGGGTTAGTTAGTAGTTTCGTTAAGCAACACTTCGCATTTAAGGGCGTAGGTTGCGGTGGGTTTTGCGGCAAGGGTTTGAGTTGTTAACCGCGGGGTTTGAGAAACACTGCGGGAGTAAATGCAGAGCATCTGTGCCGGGAAATTGTGTTTGGCGCGGTATAGTAGGGGGGATTGATTTTTTTGGGCGGAGGATGTGGCATGTCAATTTCCATCACAACGGTGAATGTTAACGGTATTCGTGCGGCGTTCCGAAAGGGCATGGGGGAGTGGCTTGCCACCTCAACCCCGGACGTGCTCCTCATGCAGGAAGTGCGTGCCCCTCAGTCCATTATTGCTGAACTTTTCTCAGGTTTTCCCTACCGCGTGCTGGACAGTGTTTGCGATATTAAGGGCAGAGCCGGGGTCAGCGTCGCGGTACGTGAAGGAATCACAATTGGCGAAGTGCGCACACTTCTTCCCGAAACGGCAACAGATGCGGACACTTTTATCTCGCGCGCTATCAACGGCGAGGTTATCCGCAACGAATCCGAACCCGCGGTAGATACGGGACGTTGGCTCGAAGTCGAACTGCCTGATGTTGACGTGCGCGTGGTGAGCGCCTATCTCCACTCGGGAGATGCAAAAAATGAGGAGAAAATGGCGTCCAAATACGCGCATCTCGACCGCGTCTCGCTGAGGTTACAGGAGCTACGTGGGGAGGGGAACGTCGTCGTCGGCGGCGATTTTAATATTGTGCACACGCAACGGGACATTACGAATTGGAAACCCAACCACAACAAAACCGCGGGCGTTTTGGACGCGGAAATTCGGTATCTCGACGAGTGGTTCGGCGCGGGGTGGGTCGATGTTCAGCGCGCGTTGCTCGATCGCCAAGGAGCCCAGGATAACGGGCCGTACACGTGGTGGAGTCAGCGCGGGAAGGCTTTTGATAATAACGTCGGCTGGCGTATTGACTACCACATGGCGACGACGGACTTTGCGCACACCGCGCAGTCTTTTGCCATCGACCGCGCGGCCAGCTACGATACCCGCTGGTCTGATCATGCGCCACTGAACATTGTGTATGGTGGCGTGTAGCCGGGTTTGGTTTTAGGGCGCGAACGCGGTGCGGGTTCTTCTGTCTGCTACGCGTTCCTTCTGTCCGAAAAACCAATGGCTTCGCTCACTTCATCAACAATAGCCTGGGTGGCTTGCTGAGTGGCGCCCCCATTTCCTTCCCAAATTGCCGTGGCAACGGCATCGTGCAAATCCAAGGCAATAGGACGCGGACACGTTGGGTATAGATCTAGTTCAACTCGTCCACGCAGAACGGCGGAAATAATGTCGGAAAACGCGGCGAAAAGATCGTTTCCGCTGTGTTGGAGAATGAGGGAATGGAATATTGCGTCGAGTTTGTGGAACAGTTCGAGATTGCCCGATTCTCCTGCTTGACGCATTTTTGTTGCCAGGGGTGGGAATAGTCCGCGTTGGTCGATGGAGGCGCGTGTTGCGGTGAGAAATGATGCCGCGGGTTCAATAGCTACACGAAGTTCAGTGAGGGAACGCAGTTGGTCAAGGCGCCGGGAAGATTTGAGCTTCCAGCTAATCACATCGGGATTGAGTGACGTCCACTCTTCGACCGGCCTGGGGAGTAGGCCAATCCGCCGTCGTACATCTACGGCTCCAACGCTTTCTAGCTTTCCGGCGACCTCTCGCGCAACAGTACGTGAAATGGAAAAACGCTCCTGAATATTTTCCAGGGTGAGAGGAGTGCCGAGAGGCAAGATGCCGTCGAGCATTTCGACCGCGAGGGTCTCGGTAATGGGATGGCGGAGTGGCTTGTGTGAAAAATCTACCGACTGGTTGCCTATGTCCATCGCACCACCTTTCTTCAATGTCGCTAAGTAACTATTTTCCCATGAAACCGGTGTGGAAATACATATGTGTGAATATTTACCTGATTATTCGCGAAATACGTGTAACGTATCTGGTTTATGGAGATAGATAGGGACAGGTTACCTAAATTTGTAACTAAAAAACAATAGTGTTTCGACGACGGGTGCGGTGCCGTTTCTAATCTGTGCACATAAAATGTTTCGGATGGCATTTATTATCGTGTTCCGGCACACGTGTTTTACGTAGTATTTATTGCTTGACAAGTAGCATGATTACATAATATCTTCATACTATCCCAACAACGATGTTCAAGGGAGAGTAGATGCATACACATGTCATCATTATGGGTGTTGCGGGTTGCGGCAAAACAACGGTGGCAGAAGCTATCCGTAATCGTTTACGCTTCATTCTCGCAGAAGGGGACGAATTCCACCCCCAAGCAAATATTAACAAAATGTCAGCGGGTCATCCGCTCAATGACGAGGACCGTTGGCCTTGGCTTCGCCTTATCAATACCTGGATGCAGGAAGAAGAAGCTGGTGGGCGCAATACTGTCGTCTCATGTTCGGCACTTAAGCGCGTTTATCGCGATGTGTTGAAAGAAAATTTGGACGTGCTGTTCCTTCATTTGAAAGGTTCGCAGGAATTGTTGACGGCTCGGATGAGCGCACGCAAGGATCACTTTATGCCCGCTTCGCTTATGGATAGCCAGTTTGCAACGCTAGAGCCACTACAGCCAGATGAAAACTTTGTGGAAATCTCGGTGGATGCGCCAGTTGAAACTGTTGTAGAACAAGCCGTTGCCGCCGTCGAAAAATATATGCGCAACAAGGATGAAAGGGCAAAAGTTGAGGCGTAGCTGAAAAGCTAAAAGCTGAGGCGGAAAGGTTACGGGCAGTTGGCGTGTTCGCACGGACGAGCTAAAGATGTGAAGCGGGGCAGTATATAGAACCGCAACCTCTTTTCAGGTCCGCACTCTACGTAACACTTCACTCTACGCAACAACTTACTTCACGTATTAATTCAATCCACGTAATAATTCAACGCAGAATAAAGTGCGCAAAGTCCAAGGTTGGGGCGCACGCAAAAAATTTTGCACACATAAACGCAAAGGAGCGTATTCATGACGCAACTAATCCTCGCCACCGTTATAGGTATCGCATCTATTGTGGTATTTATTTCGGTGTTTAAACTCCATCCTTTCCTATCCCTCACGTTAGGTTCCTTCGTTTTGGCAGTCGCCGCCGGAGTTCCTTACGACAAAGCAATGGTAGGCTTTGCCAAAGGCGTGGGTGCCACCACGTCCGGGGTGGGCTTGCTGATCGCACTAGGAGCAATCGTTGGAACGCTACTCTTTTCCTCGGGTGGCGCGGACGTTATCGTCGATACGATTATGTCCAAAACAAAAATCCAGCTTCTGCCGTGGGCAATGGCGCTTGTTGCTTTTATCGTCGGTATTCCGATGTTCTTTGAAGTGGGCGTTGTTATCCTGATTCCCGTGGTGTTGTTCGCGGCGCGCCGAGCAAAAATGCCCGTTATCCTCATTGGTATTCCGGCGCTCGCGGGTCTGTCCGTACTTCACGCATTCGTGCCTCCGCACCCCGGCCCGCTTATCGCCATTAATTCCGTGAATGCGAACCTTGGTTTGACCCTCGGGCTTGGCCTTCTTGTGTCCATTCCCGTCGTTATTATTTGCGGTCCTATAGCCGGTAAGTTCATGGCAAAATGGGTGCCGATTGAAGCGCCGATTCAGGCAGGTACGGAAGATAGCGATTTGAGCGGGAAGCGCCCGAGCTTCTTCACTGCTATTACCGTGATTCTGCTACCCGTGTTCCTCATGCTTGGTGGCTCGATTGTGGAGATGTTGGGCTATTCCAAGACTCCCGTTGGGCGATTCCTCCACTTCTTAGGAACGCCACTTGAAGCACTTTTCATTACCGCCGTTTACGCGATGATTGTGTTGGGTTACGCACAGGGGCGGAGCCGTGAGTTTGTTAACGACGAAGTAGGGAAGTCCTTTGCCTCGATTGCAAGTATTCTCCTTATCGTTGCTGCCGGTGGCGGTTTGAAGCAAATCCTTGTGGATTCGGGTATCGATAAGGTGATTGCAAACGCGATTTCGGGTTCGAATATGAATTTGATGCTCGCCGGCTGGCTTGTTGCGGTGTTGATTCGTCTCGCCACTGGTTCTGCCACAGTTGCCACGATTACGTCGGGTGGAATTATGGCGCCACTTGCCGCCAACATGTCACAAACGCATTTGGCTCTGCTTGTGCTCGCAATTGGTGCGGGTTCAGTGTTCCTTTCGCATCTGAACGACGCCGGTTTCTGGCTGGTTAAGGAATACTTCGGTATGACCATCTCGCAAACATTCAAGACGTGGTCATTAATGGAAACACTTGTTTCTGTTGTCGGTTTGGTTGTTGTCTGGTCGCTCTCCCTTGTTATATGACCTAATTTAGGCGATAACCACAGGTGTGTGTGGCTGCGTAAATTCGCATGCCACGCACACCTGTTTTTGCTTGTTTAATCACGGAATATTGTGTGTATTAGTTGAGCTAACTAATGTTGGATATATGAGGAATTTAAGCAAACTGACTGTTGTTGGCGCCGGTGCTGTGGGTACCGCTGTCGCCTATGCCTCCATTATTCGCGGTTCTGCCCAGCAGGTCTGCCTGTACGATATTAACGAATCAAAGGTAAATGCCGAGGTTGCGGATTTGCGCCACGGCACGCAGTACACCCCGGTTACGGATGTGACGGGCGGGGCGGATCCTGCGGTGACAGCTAACTCTGACGTTATTGTGATTACGGCGGGCGCGAAGCAGAAACCAGGCCAGTCGCGCCTGGAGTTGGCAGGGAAGAACGCGAAAATCCTTGCCTCCATGTTGCCACTCTTGAAGGAATATTCCCCGAACGCCGTATGGGTTATTGTGACGAATCCTGTCGATGTTCTTACATATCAGGCAACAAAGATTTTAGATTTACCCTACGGGCGTGTGCTCGGTTCGGGAACAATGCTTGATACGTCCCGTTTGCGCATGATGCTTGCTGAAGAAGCCGGGGTTGCGCCCACAACTGTTCATGCCACCATGATGGGGGAGCATGGCGATACTGAGTTCCCCGTGTGGTCTAGCGCGACGATTGGTGCGGTTCCTTTGCGCGAGTGGGAAAATCACGGCGAGCTGGTGTTTAATGACGAGAAGTTGGAAAAGTTATCCACGTCGGTGATGCGCGCTGCCTATGAGGTTATTCAAGGTAAAGGGGCGACGAATTACGCTGTTGGTGTGGCCAGTGCCCGTATTGTTGAAGCGATTTTGAACGACGAACGTGGCATGTTCCCGGTTTCGTCGGTATTGAATGATTATCGCGGAATTAGTGATGTTGCGCTTTCGGTGCCATCCGTTGTGGGGAAGCGTGGCGTGGATGCCGTTTACGAAGTCCCGATGACTGCGCCGGAGCGGAAATTGTTGTTGCAGAGCGCGGAGGAAATTAAGCGTTCGATTGAAACGATTAGAGTCGATATTGAGGCCGATATTCCTGCGGAAAAAGAAAGCTAAAGCACAAGGCGAGGATAGGCGTAAATAGCCCGTATATTAATAATCCAGATGCTTGTAACCTAAGCGCTAATAACGCAAATAACGCGCATCATGTGACTGGGGTTGAAAACTGTAGGCTTAGTACTTTGAGCGTGTGCATGCCCTAGTATCGGCAAGTAAGTGTGGGGAAATATTAAGAGTTTCCCCACACTTTACACTTACGTTTGAATTGTGTGATTTTTAACTTTTTGCCAGCTTGTTAACACCTTTAACGCTCTTTTAGCTTTACGTATCCGGGTTTGTGCCCTTCGTAGAATCTAAACTTTGCCACCCTAATCTTCGCGTTCAACACCGAACTGCGCCGAAATCTTTGATGCGCAGTCGATAACAAGTGGTGCATATTTTTTTAACTCTTCGAGCGTTTTATCCATGGCGAGCGCCGTGATGGACACTCCGTGTTCGGCGCGTCCAAGGTGGTTAATGATGGGCGCGGCCACACACACGATTCCGGGAACGTTTTCTTCATTGTCCACTGAGTAGCCATATTCGCGAATACGGTCGAGTTCTTCGCGTAATTGTGTGGCAGACGTGATGGTGTGTGGTGTTTTGGGGTTGAGTCCAGGATCGTTGATATATGATTCGACGACGTTATCTGCCGAGTATGCGAGCATTGCTTTGCCCATGGATGTGCAGTGTAGTGGCATAATATCGCCAACGCGTGAAGCGATGCGGTAGGGGAGATCTGTCTCGCGGACCGCTATGTAGATTACTTCTTTCCAATTGAGGGCGCCAAGGTGTACTTGGCAGTTGGTTGCTGTTGCCAGTTCTTCCATGAAAGGCTTGGAGAAGGAGGCGATGTCGACGCGTTCGAAGGCTTTGGAGGCTAGGGAGTATAGTGTTGCTCCCGGGTAGTACATGCCGACATTTGACACACTGAGGTATCCGTATTCAACAAGGCATTGAAGGATACGATGAACACTCGATTTTGGTAAACCGGTTGAATTGACAATGTCGGTAAATCGAGGGTTATCAACAGCTTCTTGGAGAACAACAAGAGTTTTATCAGTGGCGGTGAGTTTTTTCTTGCTCGATACACGTTTATCTTGCATGAGGAAATCCTTTCTTCTCTCATACGACGTGAATTAAAAAATATGCGCAAAGTATCATGTTAAAAAAGACAAGTAGCTTTAGCAATTTTTGAGGATGTCAAGCAGGACACGTTACTTATCACATCAGCTAACGAAGCTGTAACTACGGTGACGATATGAGAAGAAAATCATCCAAAACTTGTAGTGAAGTAAAGATACTTTACTTTGGGTCCTCAATCATGTTGCGATTAAGTATATATATTAATTATGCGGGTATGAAACTCGTTGGGGGAGCAAATTATTACCAGAATGGCACTAATTTCTCTTTCTGTTCCAATTTTAGCTGACAGAGGGGAGGAAATAAAGTACTATGGAACTAAGTTTCACTGAACGGAACATTACCGTTTAGGTTTGAGGTACTCGTCAAAGGAGATTCAATGAGTATAATCACCGCACTGCGTACGCATGATGTACGTTTTCCCACGTCAGAATTTTTGGATGGTTCTGATGCTATGAATCCGGATCCGGATTATTCAGCCGCTTATTGTGTTATTGAAACCGATGCGGACGACGGATTAACTGGCCACGGTTTTGTTTTTACAATTGGACGCGGAAACGACGTCGTTCTCGCGGCCATACAAGATTTAGAAGCCCACATTAAGGGTAAGAACGTTGAGGATCTTCTCGCACACATGGGCGCAACGTCAAAGTCCCTCATTTATGATTCCCAGTTGCGTTGGCTTGGCCCGGAAAAGGGTGTTGAGCATATGGCGATTGGTGCTGTTCTTACGGCTTTGTGGGATTTGAAAGCAAAGCGGGCTGGTAAGCCGTTGTGGCAGTTGCTTGCTACTATGAGTCCGGAAGAACTTGTTGAGTGTGTTGATTTCCGTTATTTGCGTGATGCTCTTACGGAAGAAGAGGCGTTAGAGATTCTTCGTAAGGCAGAACCTGGACGCGAAGAACGTATGGCGAAACTCCTTGAAGAAGGCTACCCCGGATACACCACAACCCCTGGTTGGCTTGGTTATAGTGATGAAAAAATGATGCGTTTGGCGCGCGAAGCTGTTGAGGTAGAAGGCTTTAAGCAGATTAAGCTCAAGGTCGGCGGAAGCGTCGAAGAAGATCGTCGCCGTTTGCGTAAGGCGCGTGAAACTGTTGGTCCGGATATTAAGATTGCGGTGGACGCTAACCAGGTGTGGGACGTGCCGGATGCTATCGAGTGGATTAAGCAGCTTGCAGAGTTTGATATTGCTTGGGTGGAAGAGCCTACTAGCCCGGATGATGTTCTCGGCCACGCAGCGATTGCTAAGGCAATCGCACCAACTCCGGTGGCAACGGGTGAACAAATGCAAAACCGTATTATGGCAAAGCAGTTCTTGCAAGCTAACGCATTGAGCGTTCTTCAGCTCGATTCGACGCGTGTTGCTGGGCCGAATGAAAATATTGCCATGCTTCTTCTTGCGGCAAAGTTTGGTGTTCGTGTCTGCCCACATGCCGGTGGGGTAGGGCTGTGCGAACTCATTTGCCATATGTCGATGTTTGACTATGTTGCGGTATCCGGCACAACGGAAGATCGCTACATTGAATACGTTCATCATCTTCATGAGCATTTCTTGACGCCTGTGGTTATCAAGAATGGCCATTATCAAACACCAACAACACCGGGAGCATCCTCAGAAATGTACCCGGAATCTATCGAACGCTACACCTTTAAAGGGTAGTAAAAAACCCGCACATTCAGGACATGAGCTGAGTTGCGGACAGCCCTCGTCGTAGGGGCGGGGGCTTTTTCTCTGCATCACAGTGACATGAAGAGAAAGAAATAATAACATGGATAAAGAAACAAATAAACGCGCAGGCACGCCGGCGCACGAAGGTGGCAAAGCACCCTTCGTTTGGCCAGGAATGAAGTTCGCCTTCATTCTGCTCGTTACCTGCTTCGCTGCATGGGGTATTTCAACAGATTTGACGGCACCTTTGGTGAACGTGTTCAAATCTGTTTTTGATATGAGCACGGTGCAGTCCTCGCTCGTACAATTTGCCTATTTCGGTGCCTATTTCTGCTTGGCCATCCCGGCCGCGTGGATTAACTCCCGTTTAGGCTACAAGGGTGGTGTAGTGATCGGGCTGAGCCTCGCGGCTATCGGCGCGCTCCTCTTCTTCCCGGCTTCCAAGGTCATGACCTTCGGAATGTTCCTCGCAGCTCTCTTCGTTCTAGCTGGTGGCCTTTCCATCGTGGAAACCTCCGCAAACCCCTTCATTATGGCAATGGGCCCAGAAAAAACAGCAACCCGCCGTTTGAACTTCGCCCAGGCATTCAACCCCATCGGCTCCAACATTGGTGTTCTTGCAGCTACCTTCTTCATTCTTCCCTATGTTCATGAAGTAAAACCCGAAGAAAAAGCGGCGATGAGCCCCGAACAGCTTCTCGATAAGCAGTCCGCAGAACTCGGCGCCGTGATGGCACCCTACATTGTTCTCGGTCTGTTCTACCTCTTCCTGGCAATCTGCATTGCCATGGTGAAGATCCAGAAGCGCCAGAACATTGTTGCGGATTCCAAGTCCGGTATTCAGCGCCAGCCCGGCGTTTTCGGTCGCCTCCTCAAGAACCCGCTCTACTCCTTCGGCGTCGTTGCGCAATTCTGCAACATTGCCGCACAGTCCTGTATCTGGACCTACATTATTTTCTACGCTGAAGATTACCTCCATGTTTCGAAAGCAACAGCCGGTTGGTGGCTCCAGTTCTCGCTGATCTGCTTCCTCGTGATGCGCTTCCTCATGGTGTGGATTATGGGTATCGTTGATCCGCGTTTCCTGCTCATTATTATGACGGGCCTTGGCGCAGTGTTCACCTTCGTCGGCATTGTCTCCCACAACGTTGTTGGAATGATTTGCATCGCTGCGCTGTCCGCCTGCATCTCCCTCCTCTTCCCAACGATTTACGGTATCGCACTTCACGGCGTTGGCCCGGACACCAAGTACGGTTCGGCCGGCCTGGTGATGTCGATTATTGGTGGCGCGATTATCCCCGTCGTACAAGGACATCTGCGTGACGTATCCGGTACCGCAATGAGCTTCTCCGTCGTGTTGATTTGCTTCATCGTTATCTGCCTCTACGGTATTTACGCATTGAAGCATGACCTTGAAGTTGATGAATCCAACTCCTTCGACGCAGTTATCGAAGATTAAGCACAGGTGCTCACATGTTAAAAAACATTCCGAAAATTCTTAGCCCTGATCTTGTGTACACGCTCATGAGCATGGGGCACGGCGACGAAATTGTTCTCGCGGACGCGAATTTCCCGTCGGTAGCGAATAATGACAATGTTATTCGCGCAGATGGACACAATATTCCAGAACTGCTCGACGCAATTTTGACACTCATGCCGCTTGACCGCTATAACGATTGGCAAGTCGCTTTAATGGAACCCGTTCCAGGCGACGTGGCACCCGATGTGTGGAATACGTATAAGGATGTGATTTCTTCTCACGAAGGAGAATACGAAACAAGCCTTATTGAACGATTCGAGTTCTATCGTCACACGACGAAAACCTTCGCCGTTGTTGCCACGGGTGAAACCGCTGCATACGGAAACATTATTTTGAAAAAAGGCGTTATTTAATATAGCATCTTGTGTTATTAAAATAGCTCCTTATGTGCGACGAATGTCGCGACGAGTAACACACGGTTAGCGTTAAAGTCGCGTTAACACGTGGTAGAAGAGATGATACGGCGCCATAATGGCGGTGAATCAACACTGGCGTGGTGGCGTCGTACATCAGAAAAAATATAGAACGGTAGGTCGGCGTAACGTAGATGTTTCATCGAAATACTTTGAAACACTACTGAAAATTAACGTGACACAACACGTTAGTGCGTCAAGGTTAGACACTACAAAAACGTGAGAAACCGCGTTGGCGAGCCAAGGTTGGACGCAAGAAACGCACTACTCACACATACACAACAATTTTAAAGAATCGAAGAAGAATATGGATTTACAGTTACAAAATAAAGTCATTATCATCACGGGAGGTAAGAACGGTATTGGAAAAGGCATCGTTCTTTCCATTGCCACTGAAGGCGCCATTCCTGTGATTATTAACCGTTCACCAGTGGACGACGAATTCGTTGCCGATATTACAGCTGTTACAGATACGTATGAGTATTATCAGCTTGATTTGAACGATACCGATGGTATTGCTCCAATTGTTGAAGAAGTTTACAAGAAGTACGGACATATTGACGGTATTGTCAATAATGCTGGCGCAAACGATAACTGCGATTTGGAAAATACAAGCTGGCGTGATTTTGAGAAGTCGCTGCACGGTAACCTCACCCACTATTACGAACTTGTCCATCAGGCCGTCGGATACCTGAAGGAATCTCAAGGGTCCATTGTGAATATTGGTTCCAAGACGGCACTCACCGGCCAGGGTAAAACAAGTGCTTACGCAGCGGCAAAGGGCGCTATCCTCGGGCTTACTCGTGAATGGGCTGCCGCATTGGCAGAAGATAATGTGCGTGTGAACGCCATTGTTGTTGCCGAAGCATGGACTCCGCTGTATGCAAGGTGGATTAAGAGCTTCGGTGATGAAGCGGCCCAGAAAGCACGACTTGCCCTTATTGAGGACAAGATTCCGCTCGGCAAGCGTATGACATCCACTGAAGAAATTGGAGATATGGCGGCGTTCCTTCTCTCCCCACGCTCCAGCCATACCACCGGCCAGTGGTTGCATCCCGATGGTGGCTATGTCCACCTCGATCGTGCGTTGAACTAAATACGAAAGGCGGGGCATGATACCTGGTATTGTGCCCCGCAAACTGGTAGAAAGAATGAAAAATGCCCCTGGATCTTATTGATTCACATTTCCATATTTGGGATCTTGATAAGCAAAACCTTCCTTGGTTAGCTGACTGCCCGAGTATTGCGAAAACGTGGATTTTCCCTGAACTTGTTGAACTATACGCACAGCACAAGGACGTGAACTTCCGCGGAGCTGTATATGTTGAAGTCGACGGTGACGATACAACAGTAGAAGAACAGCATATTGCGGAAGCTATGGCTACACACCCCGAAATTCTGGGGAAAGTTCTGCGCACAGAGGTCACACAACGTATCCGTGTTCCACAAGGCGCGAACGGTATTAGGCGTCCCCTCCACACGCCGGATGCGCCTCCAAAAACCTGCTTGCAGCCAGACTTCCTCACGGGGCTGGGAGATTTGGCAGATGCGGAAATACCCTTCGATGCGTGCGTCCGAACCCCGGAACTGCGCGATGTGTATGATGCATGTTTGTGCGTGCCGTCTTTGAGCGTCGTCGTCGACCATTGTGGAAATGTCCAGAAGATTGATGAAAAATACGTTGAGGATATTAAGGCGTTAGCGTCACTTCCACACGTTTACTGCAAGCTTTCAGGGATTGCGACGAAGGATCGCGGTTTTGTGCGCGACGTATATACGTTGCTCGAGGAAAGCTTTGGGGCTGAAAGGTTGATGTATGCTTCGAACTGGCCGGTCGTGGAGCTGTATGGGGATTTCCATGAGCACCTGGACCAGGTTCGTGAATTCTTCAACGACGACGCCAACGTTTTTGCGGACACCGCAAGGCGGGTTTATTCTTTACATTAGAACGATTTCTTTGAATATTTAAAACCAGAAAGGATGAGATTATGTTTCATGGGATTTATACGCCGAGTGTGACTCCGCTTCGGGATGACGAATCGATTGATTTCGAGGGGTGGGCTACGCATATTGATCGGTTGATTGGTGCGGGTATTAATGGAATTTTAATTTTTGGTTCCATTGGTGAGTTTTATTCCTTCACGGAGGAGGAGAAGCGTGAGGCTGTCGATTTTGCTGTGAAGCATGTTGATGGGCGTGTGCAGCTTCTTGTTGGTGTGGGGAACACGTCGCTGAAAGAGGCGTGTGAGTTGACGGCGTATAGCGCTAAGGCTGGGGCGGATGCGGTTGTTGCTGTGAGCCCGTATTATTTTGGTCCGTCGAGCGAGGTTGCGTATAGGTATTTCGCGGCGATTGCGGGTGCGTGCGATATTGATGTGTTGTTGTATAACTTCCCGGATCGTACGGGTTCGGATTTGAGCCCGGAGTTGGTTGCTCGTTTGGCGCGCGAGTTCCCGAATATTGTGGGGATTAAGGATACGGTTGATACGGCGAGCCATACGCGCAGGATTTTGAGGGCGGTAAGGCCGTTCCGTCGTGATTTCGCTGTTCTTTCTGGGTACGACGAATACTATCTGTCGAATCGTGCGTCCGGCGGTAATGGTATTTTGACGGGGATGACGAATGTTGAGCCGGAGACGTTTGTTGCCTTACATAAGGCTTATGAGGCTGGTGATTTTGCGACTGTTGCGGCTAAGGAGCGGCGTGTTGCGATTTTGATGGAGCTTTATGAGGTGACCGAGCTGTTTATTTCAGCGATTAAGGGCGGTGTGAAGGTTAAGGGCGTGGATATTAGCACGCGTATTAAGGAGCCGGCATGCCAGCTGACCGATGAGCAGGTCGGGCGGATCAAGGAAATTCTGGCGTTGCCTAACGAGACGCTTTCCTCAAAGGCTGAGTAGCTGAATCCCGGTGCTGGGCACAACCCTACCGGAAACTGAAGTGGAGTAGGACTGGTTTTACAGGCACGGTTGGTGCGGAACTTTATGGGAGTTCCGCACCAACCGTGTATTGCGTTTTGTATTGTTCGCCAAGGTTGTGTTGAATACATAAGTCCTTCTCAGAACACTTATCGTGTTGAATTTACGGCAAAAGCCTTGAAACAGCTGAAAAAGATGGATGCTTTCGACGCAAAAATCCTTGTAACATGAATCAAAACAAATCTTGATGGATGTTCCAACCCGCGAGTTTTCGGGAAGGGATTAGAGGAAGCTCTTGCAGTCATCCCTAACAGAAGTTGCCCGCGTCGCTGGGGTTTCCGCGTCAACGGTGTCGCGTTACGTTCGCGGGCATTTAAGGGTCACTCCTGAAACGGAAGACAAAATCATTACCGCAATGGATAAGGTCGGTTGGGAACGCCCACACGTAACTTTCCTTGACATTACATCCGTCGCCCTTATTATTCCCGAGCTAACGAACCCCTTTTTTGCGCTTCTTGCCGAACACGTTATACGCATCGGGCGCGAACGTGGCATTGACGTCTCCCTCCACGTCACAAACGGTGTGGTGTCCCAAGAAATAGAGCTCATTAAAAGCTTGAACGATAACGAACAAATTCAGGGAATCCTTTTTGTGGGTTCAAATTCGCTTGAAGGGCTCATGGATCCCAGGCTCATCACGAAACCTTTCGTCATGGTCGACGAAGAAGTGTTCGATTCTGCCCATAATAATCTGTGTCTCATCAGTAGCGATAACAGAAACGGCGCCTATCAGGCGGTAAATCATCTCGTGTCCTGCGGGCACACACGTATTGCTTTTGTTGGCGGGCGAACGGAATTGGCTACCGCCCGCGCGCGCGAAGCGGGTTTCCGTGAAGCCATGGCGTTCCACGGTTGCGCGGTTGACGAGGGTCTCGTTTTCCACGGGCCCTTCAGCGAGGTTTTTGGCGCCTCGATTTTGCCGAACATTGTTCAGGCAAACCCGCGCCCGACCGCCGTTTTCGTGTCCTCCGATATTGCGGCGATTGGGATTTTGAGCACCGCGGAACGGTATTCTTTGCGAATCCCCGAAGATTTATCGATTGTTAGTTGCGACGATATCAACCTGTGTGATTGGTTGCGTCCCAGGTTGTCCTCGGTTCATCAGCCCATGACGACTATGGCTAAAGGCGCTTTCGATGCGCTTTTTGCCATCGGCGTGGGTAAACCGGCAAAAAGCCAATGGTATCCGATGAAGCTCAATATCCGCTCCTCGGTTGTTTCCATTAATAAAACCTCCGACAAAAAAGGCTAAACGACGGCAAAGATCAAGGGTTCGCGCAATATTCCCGCAGTTGTTGTGGGGTCTGGTTGTTGTGAAGCATAGTTGCTGCGGTGCCTGGCTACTGTGAGGCTTGGCTGTTGCAAACCACCACTAGAAACCGCCATGAGCCGTCATTTTTCGACGGTTTATTATCTACCGAGGTGTGGCACTGCCACTGAAGTTCGCTAAGCGTCAGGGTTACCGGCGCTTGGCAGTGTTGGCGATTGCCCTGTAGTAGTTGTGCGTAGAATTCGTTATTTTCATTCTTTCCTTATCGCTTATTTTGATGCGTCCATCAGCAATAGAGAATATGTATTCGGGAGCTACTTCCGGAACTTGAAGAATCAGAAGAATTCCCAGGATTCCCTGCGCTTGCAGAACCAGGGGCGCCCTTTCCTGAATCCCCGCCTGCATCCGCGCCACTAGGGGCGTCGCTGACGGGATGAGTCTCCGTTACGGTAAACGTTTTTTCGACACCGTGCCCTTCACCTTCGCCCCGGAAACTTTATACATTTGCCCGTTCTCACCAATTGGGGAGGCGTACATGGTGAATTCATACGTCCCAGTCTCAGGAACTTCCACCCCTTTGCCCTCAAGGTCGGAATACACATTCGCCGTGTATGTTTTCCCGCTACCCGTCGTCCCTACAATGCGAACAGGAGTCAACGTTCCCTTCGTCGTACCAACCCTTCAGCGGAAATCTTCAACGGAACCTTGTAGCCACGTGACCCAAACGTGAACCACGCCGCCGACGTCACCACGCAAGAAAGGATTGCCACATTAGCAATCGTCATAATATATAAACCTTTTGGCGAAGAAGTCGACTTTTTCTTAGTTTTTTCGACGACGACTTGCCCGGCTTTTTCTTCTGTTGCCTGGGTGGGGGAGTCGCCTGAGGAGTGCTCTGAGGAGTAGCTTGAGGCGGGGCTTGCAGTAGGGGCTCGCGGAAGTCGTTGAGCGGTTCTTGTCCGGGGCTTGGCGCTACTAGAGGAGAGGGCTGTGTGGGTTCTGGCCTTGTTTTGAATGTATTGTGTTCGGAGAATGGTGGGTTGTTGGGTGTTTCTTGCACGGGGCTGGGCACTACGTGAGGGGAAGCCTGCGTGGATTCAGGTAAGTTGTTGTGCGGTTCTTGTCCAGGGTTGGGCAGGCTATTGTGCGGTTCTTGTCCAGGGTTGGGGGCTACCTGGGGAGTGAGTTGTTGGGGTTCTGGGTGTGCGTTGAACTTATTGTGTTAGGGATTATGTTCAAGTGGAGCACCGCACGTCATGCAGAATGCATAAGTCTCATCATTTTTGGAACCACATCGCGTGCAGAACATGGCCATATCCTCAGGTAATGCGTTACATGTATAAATAAATGTAACAGATAAGGGGAGGGCGCGGCATAAACGTTGATATTAAAGGACTTTCGACCCGGTTCTCCGTGCGGCATTTATGCATTTTCGTTATCGATAGAGTGTAATTTTTACTCAAACGAAAAACGTGTCGAACACCACTAGAATCGCTGTTATGCTGTGAATAGCTGGTGTGAAATCGCGTAAAGTTGTGCGTATTTCCAACTGCAACAGGGGGCAGAATGTCCTACCGGAATCGGCTACAGGGTTACATTAATCCTTTATAACCGACGAGGGTTTTTCAAACTTGCTCACAAGAATAAAGGAGCCACTTCGGCTCCTTAGCCGTACAAGAACGGGGTTGTTTCTGTTCCCGATAACTGCCAATCGAGCCATTACGGCTCCCGAGACTGATAGTGGAGTCGCTCCGGCTCCACGCACATAACAACGGAGATATACCAACTCTGTGAACATAAATCGAGCCACATCGGCTCTTAACTACATAGGGGCAATCCCAGCCCCGCACAAATCAAATACAGGGGCTCTTGCCTGCCCCGCCGAACATCGAAAGGCTTAAAACATGAAAGCATACGCAATGCTTAAAATTGGCGAATCTGGTTGGATTGAGAAAGAACGCCCGGTCTGTGGCCCAATGGATGCCATCGTCCGCCCGCTTGCCGTCGCAATTTGTACATCCGATGTTCACACGCTTTGGGAAGGCGCCATCGGGGACCGCCATAACATGATCCTCGGACACGAAGGATGCGGTGAGGTCGTCGAAGTTGGTGAACTCGTTCGCGACTTCAAGCCCGGAGATCGCGTTCTCGTTCCCGCCATCACCCCGGACTGGAATTCGCTGGAAGCCCAGGCCGGCTACTCCATGCACTCAGGCGGAATGCTCGCCGGATGGAAGTTCTCCAACTTCAAAGACGGCGTTTTTGGCGAATTCTTCCACGTGAACGACGCAGACGGCAACCTCGCTATCATGCCAGATAACGTCAGCCCCGTAGAGGCCTGCATGCTTTCCGACATGGTTCCCACAGGATTCCATGGCGTGGAACTTGCCGACGTTAAATTCGGTGACACTGTCCTCGTTATCGGCATCGGCCCGGTCGGCCTCATGAGCGTTGCGGGCGCAAATCTTCGCGGTGCCGCCAGAATCATGGCAGTCGGTACGCGCCCCAACTGTGTCGAAGTGGCGAAAGGCTACGGGGCAGCCGAATTCATCAGCTACAGAGATGGCGGAATTGCCGAGCAGGTTTTGAAGCTCACGGACGGTAAAGGCGTTGACCGCGTCATCGTCGCAGGTGGCGACGGAGACACGTTCATCGACGCTGTAGCAGCACTCAAGCCAGGCGGAGCAGTAGGTAATGTCAACTACCTTGGCACCGGCGATTATGTGCGTATTCCTCGCGTCGAATGGGGCGTTGGTATGGGCCACAAGCAGATTAACGGAGGTCTCATGCCCGGCGGGCGCCTGCGTATGGAAAAGCTTGGCGCATTGGTTAGCGCAGGCCGTCTGGACGTTAAGCCCTTGGCATCCCACGTATTCCACGGATGGGAAAAGCTCGAAGAAGCGCTCTTCCTCATGCGTGACAAGCCAGCGGACCTCATTAAGCCCGTTGTCGTTATTGACTAATATCTAGGAGTTGCTCCAATAAAACTTGTGGAGTCCCAGGATGTTATAACAAGATGTGTTGCCCCGTGGCGGTTTGTCCGTTACGGGGCAATACATACCCCTAACGAAAACATAACAGAGGAAAACAGAGGAAAAGGAGGCGCTTATCCCTTATGGCGTCACCCGGAAGCGGTGGTGCGACGGACGGGTTTTGGTGGAGGTTTTCTTAGAATCGTAGGGTTCTACTCTGAATTGGTGGCATAACGGAATCGGGTTTGGGTGGAAGTACTCATAAAAACGCAACGTTCCGCCCTGGCAAGATGCCACAACGTAAACATTCTTAGAAATATCCAGTAATTCTCAGACTGTTTCTAGATTTGAACAGTACAATACTTAACGAGTCGGACATAGGTGGAAAAGCTGAAATCTTAACAGATTAAGCGTTTGTTCATTTTATGGCTTATCATTTATCAAATCCTTTCAGAAAATACCCTGGAATCGTGAAATACGATTCCAGGGTATTTTCGTTGTCGGCCATAAGTTTCCACGCGCATTCTCACGTAGACTAAGCGTGTGAACATCAAAAAACGAGTGGCCCTTCTTATTGAACGGTTGCAAGATAGGCGCGTGATGCGCGCAGTGATGCGTTACAGCACGGCACGTGGAAGCCTTCTTGCTGGTGGCGTTGCCTATTCTGCACTTTTTGCCATGTCCGCCGCCCTGACGATATGCTGGAGTATTTTCATGGCGACGCTCGGGCGCAACTTCGATCTGCGCGAAACCGTCGTACATAATGTCAACGCGGCAATACCGGGAATTCTTAAAGACTCCACGGGCGAAGGAATTATCGACCCGGACACCCTCATCGTTGTGGGTGGTAGCTGGATTACCACGATTATCGCAATCGCCGTGCTCGTATGGTCCGCAATCAGCGTGATGGACGGGCTGGGAATCGCAATTTCTGCAATGTTTGGAATAAATACGCGAATGCGTAAAAGTATCACGAATATTCTCGCAAATTGTGCCGGTTTCACAGTTCTTGCCGTCAGCATCGCGGCATCGTCGTTTATTAGCGCCATGATTGGCAAAGCAGGGACTTTTATCTTGGAGTTTATTGGCGTGGGGGATAGCTCCACCCGGTTAGTTTTGAAACACCTGCTTTTCCTCGGCGCTATTGTGATTGACGCAGCCCTCATTATGTTCATTATCCGTTACGTTGGCAATGCGCATGTCCCGATAAAAGATTTTATTGCGGGAGCCTTAATAGGCGGTTTACTTCTCACGGTGGTTCGTTCGCTCGGAACGACGGTGGTGGCAAGTGTATCGAGAAACCCTTTCCTCGCCCCGTTCGCGGCCCTCGCAGCAATCCTCTTTTGGTTCAATCTCGCTTCGCGTATCCTCCTCTTCACCGCGGCGTTTATGGCGAATCCACCACGCCTCTATGTTCCCGAAGAGCACGAAGAGTTGCACATGAAGAGCACCCCCAATTACGTGACACGAAGCGTTCCCGAGTCCCTCGGATGGCCGCACGACCCACTTACCGGGGCGCTATTGCCGTATAAACCCCCAAAGGACGACGATGTAGGTGCTGATAGCCAAAAGCAAGGCGAAGCTACGCATACCTCCGCTACGCTCAACGGCTCGGGAGCAATCCTTTGGGGATGTGCGGGAGAATCCGGGCGCTGTATTGCTTCTGGCGGACAACCAAGCGTCTAGCACGCAACCAAACGTCTAGTGCACAACAAAGCATCTGGCACACAACAAACTTAGTAGAAAGTTACAGTGTATGAGTTTTTATGCGATTATTCCGGCCGGCGGGATTGGCAGTAGGCTCTGGCCGCTTTCCCGGGCGGGGCACCCGAAGTTTTTAACTGACCTCACCGGCTGTGGGCGTACCATGATTCAAGAAACTCTTATGCGAATTGCGCCGTTGAGCGAGGCGGCCTACGTGGTCACGGGGAAAACCCATGTTGATGAGGTTGCCAGGCAACTGGAGGTGATGAACCCGGAAAGCCGCGTGCGCGGTGATAGCGATGCCCAACGTGAAAGGGCGGGCGGGGAGTTCAGCGCATCTGGCGATAAAGGAACAATTCCCCTCCGGTACGTGGTGGAGCCGAGCGCTCGCGGAACAATGGCCGCGATTGGGCTCGCCGCCCATCTTGCCATGCGCGAGAATCCCAACGCCATTATCGGCTCCTTTGCCGCCGACCACGCAATAGCCGACGTCCCCGCATTTCAGGCAAGCCTGTGGGAAGCCATCGAGCAGGCAGAAGCCGGTTTCGTCGTCACTATCGGAATTTCACCAACTTATCCGGCAACAGGCTTCGGATACATTCACCAGGGTGACAAGTTGCCACACGTCGCCGGTGGGAACGCGGTTGGTGGCGATAAGTTTGGGGTTGCCCCGCTAAGTAGCGGCACGTTCGGTTGCGATAAGGTTGGCGACGATAAAGTTGCTGTTGCCCCGCTAGGTGTGGAGAAAGCTCTCGTCGACCCAGTACATGCGGATAACTTTGCTACCGACCCGCAAAACGTCAGTAATGAAGGTGCTGAAACGGTAAGCGCCTATATCGTCGAAAAATTTGTAGAAAAACCTGATGAGCAGCGGGCGCGCCGTTACGTGGAGTCGGGAACATATCTGTGGAATGCGGGAATGTTTATTGCCCGCGCGAGTGTGCTTGTGGAGGCGCTTGAGCGGTTTCGGCCAGATATTGCTCTGCCCCTGGCTCGGGTGGCGCAGGCGTGGGATGTGGAGGTGCGCGAGCAAAATGAGCAAGTGCGCGCATTGTGGGAAGCGATTCCCAAGGCTGTGATTGACCGCGCGATCGCTGAGCCACTCGCGGCCTGCGGGGGAGTCGCGGTTGTTCCGGCGGATATTGGGTGGTCCGATGTGGGGGACTACAAGTCTTTGGCGGAAAATCGGGGTGTGTATGACGCGCTAGGACGTAGCGCTCACGGCATGGAGACGGATTCTGTTTCATGTACGACGGACGCTGGCGCTCAAGAACCAGGTGCGCAAGGATTGGGTACGCAGGAACCGGGCGCGGAAAAATCTAATACTCACGAATCGAGTGAGAGTTTTATAAAGTTTAGCGCACAAGGACTCGGCGTCCACAAGGCAGGCGCGCAAGGGCTAAGTGTTAGCAAGGTGGGCGCGGAGGAGCCAGGCGCGCAAAAACGGGGTGTACAAGGAGTAAGCGCGCAGGAACCGGGCCGAACAATACCCGTAACTCCGGACACCACCGTCGTCGCAATTGATAGCCCGGGTACACTTGCAGTGGCGGGGAGTAAACCCGTTGTTGTTCTTGGGATACCTGGGGCGGTTGTAGTTGATATGGATGATGTTATTTTTGTGACACGCCAGGAATCCGCACAGGGTGTCAAGGATATTGTGGAAAATCTCGACGCCTACGGGCTTGGCCATTTACGTTAGGAGACGTATGAAAGATCGAGAATATCGTAGGGGCGGACAGCTACGTCGCGGAAGCCAAATTCCTACGACGACGGCTGACGCGAAACTGTTAAACCGACCTGCAAATGTGGACGATTGGACGAGGTCTGAGGCGTGGCGTGTGCTACGTATTCAGGCGGAGTTTGTGGACGGTTTTGGGGCTATGGCCGATGTTCCGCAATGCGTGAGCATATTCGGTTCTTCCCGCATTAAGCCAGGCGACCACTACTACGAACTTGCCACACAGATTGCGCAGGGGATTGTGAAAAAAGGTGTCGGTGTGATTACCGGTGGCGGGCCGGGAATTATGGAGGCGGCTAATCGCGGAGCCTATTTAGAAGATGGCGTATCCATCGGCTTGGGAATTGAGATTCCACATGAACAGAGGCTCAATGACTATCTCAACCGCGGTATGCAGTTCAGGTATTTCTTTGTCCGTAAAACAATGTTTGTGAAGTATTCGCAAGGTTTTGTTGTAATGCCCGGCGGTTTTGGAACATTAGATGAGCTTTTTGAAGCGCTCACTCTTGTTCAAACGCACAAGGTCGCAGAATTTCCTGTTGTGCTGGTGGGGACGGAATTCTGGTCAGGACTTGTTGAATGGATTCACGATCGCCTCGTAGCGAGGAGACTTGTGTCCCTGGATGACCCGAATCTTTTTGTCCTTGTTGACACCGCTGAGGAGGCTCTCGACGTCCTTTTTAATGCGACACAAAAGTAAAGTTTGACCCTAAAAATAAGCGATATTTCGCCCTTTACAGGCTTTCTTGAGGTAAAATAAAGCTATAAGAAATCAGGTAGTCGCCCCTGATGGGAAGGATGAAATATGGCAGCAATGAAGCCCCGTACAGGGGATGGTCCATTAGAGGTTGAACGTGAAGGGCGTGGAATTGTTCTTCGAATTCCTGTTGAAGGCGGTGGGCGTCTGGTGCTTGAACTTAATGATGATGAATGCGTCGGTTTGCGAAAGGCATTAGAAGCCGTCGAACGTTAATCTTCAGATGTCGTGTCTGTAATGCTCGACAATCTTTTGAGATCTCACACAAGATGAGATACGTATGCAAGGCTGGGAAAGTTTCGAAAGATTTTTCCCAGCCTTCCTGTTTGCCCGCAGGAAGGCTACTAACCCCAGCAACACAGTTTGGCCAATAAATTCAATCCCAAACCGGCTCAATATGCCACACATTTTGACACTTATCCCCATATTTCCCACGTAAGCAGGGTTGATGACATCACAAACGTTATAAATCCCGGTTGTGGTTAGTAAATACAATCCCAAACCGACCCAACATTCCGCACATTTTGACGCTTATCCCAGTAAAGTTTAGGCGTTCGGCAGGGCGTGTGTGGCGGGAGCGTATAGTTGGACGTTAGGCAGGGAGTGCGTGGCGTGGTAGTTTAGGGAAGCCTTGGGGTTTTCCGAGTGCCGAAGCTTGAGCGCCGTTTGGAGGGGACGGGCGCTGGTTTTCCGGCCGGGGTGGTGTTCGTTAGTCGCGCTACAAGCACGCCGTCTCCAATGGGAACCAGGGTTGTATCAATGTTTTCGGAGTCATTCATGTCTTTAATCAGACCTCGAATTGCCACAACCTTTTCTTCACGTCTGGCAGGGTCCGCAATTTTTCCACCTTGAAGTGCATGCAAAATAACAATGAGACCGCCCGGGCGTAGGAGGCGCATGGCTTCATCAACATCACCTGGTGCCTCAAGCGGATCACCGTCGATAACAACGCAGTCGTAGCTGGCGGAGGCCAGGCGCGGAAGCAAATCAGCACTACGTCCGTTAATGAGCCTCACACGCCCTGGGCGCGCCCCGGCTTTCGTGAAGAAATCGCGTGCAGCGTGTTGCGCTTCAGATTCAGTGTCTAACGTCGTCAAATGAATATTTCCACTACGTAACATGTACATTCCGGAAATGCCTGTTCCGGTTCCAACCTCAACAACGTTCTTTACTCGGGCTGTTTTCATTAGCATGGTGAGAAAATTACCTGTTGCTGCACTGATGGAACGAATACCGAAATCGGTGGCGACATCGCGTGCGGTTGCAATAATTTCTGGCTCAATAACGACTTCCTCGGCGTACTGCCAGCATTGTATTTGATCCGACATGTTCCTCCTTTAATCCCTTCCTATTTTAAGATGTTTGCCGGGTTTTCATGAAATAATCAGCGAGTTGCTCAAATTCTTTACGCGCCCTGGACGTGCGAATATCTAAAGTAAAGGGTTCACCTACATCTCCTCCCTCACGAATATCTGTTTCGAACGGAATTTGTGCGAGGAGCGGGATATCGTATCCAAGATTTTTTGTTAGTTTTCGGGCAATGTTTTTTCCACCATCTTTTCCGAAAATATAGTTGCGTGTTCCGTCCGGCATCTCCATATAACTCATATTTTCGACGACGCCAACCGTTTTTTGTTCTGTTTGTTTCGAGACGGAACCGGCTCGAAGCGCAACATCTGCTGCCGCTGTTTGAGGTGTGGTGACGACGAGAATATGCGCGTAGGGCAGGAGTTGAGATATGGAAATGGTGACGTCCCCTGTTCCTGGCGGAAGGTCAAGAATAATGAAATCAAGATCTCCCCAATACACGTCGGCAAAAAATTGTTCGAGTGCCTTATGAAGCATGGGGCCACGCCACACAACGGGGGAGCCGTCAGGAACAAACATGCCGATGCTCATGATTTTAATTCCGTGCGCGACGGGTGGAATAATCATGCCGTTCAATTGTTGGGCTGGAGTATCCACCCCGAGCATTGAGGGGATGGAAAATCCGTAGATGTCTGCGTCAATGAGGCCAACACTTGCGCCTTTTTTTGCGAGCGTGACGGCAAGGTTTGCCGCGACTGTTGATTTACCAACCCCGCCTTTCCCGGAGGCAATGGCAATAACATATGTTGGCGAATTTTCTTTCGCAAAGGGAATATTGCGTGTCGCCCGGCCTGCTTTAAGTTTTTCCTGGAGCTTTTGGATTTGCAGACCAGTCATTACACCCATCGTGACGTGAACATCTGTTACCCCAAGGGATTCGATTTTTTCGCGCACTTCGCGTTCAATCTCTTCCGAACGTGGGCACCGGGCGGTTGTGAGAAGAATCGTAACCTCAACTTTGCCCGTGTCTGTGATGGTGACGCGATGAACCATATCGAGTTCAGTAATGGGGTGGCGAAGCTCTGGGTCGATAATAGAGCTGAGCGCCTTGAGGATATGTTCGCGAGTCACCATGTTGTTCAGATTACCAAGATTAAGAGGGCTTGCATTGTTGTGTGAACCACATTATAAGGGTGGTCTTATGTGGGTGGCGTTGCTGGTTCGGATTGTGTGCATGCGCGTTCCGGTTTGGATTGCTTGTGCGCTGAGTATCCGAGTTGCGCGTGGTGGCGCTACTGGTTCGCTAGGATTCTTGTGCGCTGGCGATCCAGGCTTCAACTTCTTCCACTGTTCGGGGGATGTTTTCTGATAGGCGTTCTACTCCTTTTTGTGTAACGAGTATGTCATCTTCAATACGTATGCCGATTCCTCGGAAACGTTCGGGTACTTTCAAATCGTCTTCGCGGAAATATAGCCCGGGTTCGATGGTGAAAACCATGCCGGGTTGTAGTTCTGCGTCAATATACATCTCCCGGCGCGCGGCAGCACAATCATGAACATCAATTCCCAAGTGATGTGAGGTTCCATGTGGCATCCAACGACGATGATATTGCACTTCTTGCCGGAGAGATTCTTCAGTTGTGCAGGGGAGTATTCCCCATTTTTCCAAGTACCGGGCAATTACACCCATTGCGGCGCTGTGAACGTCGCGGAATTTTGCACCCGGTGTACGCGCAGCCTCTAAAGCGGTATTCGCCGCCTCAAGAACAGCGTTGTAGACCTCCTTTTGAGTTTCCGTAAAATGCCCGTTTGCCGGAATAGTTCGCGTAATATCCGCCGTGTAGAGGGAATCAACTTCTACACCGGCATCTATCAAAATAAGATCACCATCGCGCACTTCTCCGTCGTTCTTTATCCAATGGAGGGTGTTGGCGTGGTTTCCTGAAGCAGTAATTGTCTCGTATCCCAGTCCATTCCCATCTTCGCGAGCGCGAGCAAAAAACGCTCCTTCAAGGACGCGTTCTCCACGGTGATGTGCCAGGGCACGTGGCAAGGAAGCCAGCATCTGTGTGAACCCTTGGTGTGTTGCCGTAATTGCCTTGCGCATTTCCTCAATTTCATATTCGTCTTTAATGAGCCGAAGTTCGGATAACGCCTGGGCAAGTTCGTTATCCAGGAAGGTTGTTTGGGATTGGGCAAGGTGGGCATTTTCGCGCAATTCATTCACAAGGCTTGCGGTTTTTCCGCAAGCGTTTGGAACAATACGCAAGGTTACCTGTCCAAGATCTTTGGACAGTGCATCCTTGAGTTCGTTAATATGTGCGGTTCGCAGACCTGTAGCAACTGATACTTCATGCAGAGACGGGCGGGCGCCCACCCAGAATTCTCCATGTGCACTGTCAGCATAGAATTCTTCGCTACTGCGCGATGAGCGTGGCCACATATAAAGCGTGACATCGTGTCCGCCTTCCTCCTTTGGGTTGAAAACAATCACCGCACCCGGTTCTTGCTCTCCACCCAATCCGCTCATATGCGAAAAAGCGGAATGTGCACGAAAACGGTAACTGCAATCATTGGAACGTATTTTTTCTACACCCGCGGGAATGACTAGACGTTCTCCCTCAAACAGTTGAGAAATGGCGCGATGCCGCGCGGGAAGAAAATCCGCGACCTTGCTTCGCGGGGCAGGTTCCGGGCGTGGCCCCCAATCTTCGCCCATGAATTCACGAAAAGCCACGTTTTTTGGTTGTTGGCTACGATTATTCCCGCGCGCTGAAAGGCTTTGTGTGCCGTTATGTTCGTTGTTCCGTTGTTCAGTCATATATACATTATGGCACTAGGCTCCCGCATTATTTTTCGCACGAACTTTTTTACCGGCGGTGTTATTGTAAGTTTCCCCAAAACATGAGGGTTGAGATTTTGGACCGTCACGTTTTGTGTGCAACCCGTGTTTCGTCGTCGCTATAACAGGTGAAAGGGTAGCGTAAAATAACCGTATGCGTATTGATACCCATGTTCATTCCACAGCTTCAGACTCGACACTCACTCCTTCTCAGTTGATGTGGCATGCGCGCGAATCAGGATTGGGCGCCATAGCCATCACAGACCATGATACGATGAATGGCTGGGAAGAGGCAGTATCTCTCGTCGAAAAAACTGGTGTTGGACTGATACGAGGCATTGAAATGTCCTCAAAATATCTCGGAATTACCACGCATATCTTAGGGTATCTTTACGATCCGGAAAACGCTCAAATCGTCGAACATTGCAACAGCGTCAGAAAGTCCCGATTCACGCGAACCCATGCTATGGTAGAACTTCTTTCGAAAGATTACCCGATTGGCTGGGAGGATGTGAAAGAGGTTGCCGAAGATGGCGCCACACTTGGTCGCCCACATATCGCCGACGCTCTCGTCGCGAAGGGAATCACTTCCAACCGCAGTGAAGCTTTTCAACATATCCTTCACCCGCGATCGCCATATTATGTGGAACACTATGCCCCCAACACTCTCGATGTTGTTCGCTGGATAACCGAGGCCGGTGGACGCGCCGTATTTGCTCACCCGGTCGCCCCGCATCGTAACAAAGTTGTGCCCTGGGAGTTATTTGGCATGTTGCGTGACGCAGGTTTGTGGGGCGTTGAAATTTATCATCGAGATAATGCCCTAGATCTTGCGGAAAAACTCAAGGTGGAAGCCCGCGAACTCGGCCTGGAAATTTTCGGTTCCAGTGACTATCACGGGAGTGGAAAGCCCAATCTTTTGGGCGAAAACACGACGGAATTTGAGGTGGTTCAGCGCATGGAAGAAGGCGCGTTTTTGCCGATTTTGTGGCCGTAGTTGGCGTAATGGCCTAATGTTGTAGGGGTGTGGGGGCGTAGTGTCCTAATGCCACAGTGGCGCAATGTCGTAGGGGCGTAGTGGCCGTGTGCGTGTTTTCGTTGGGTTTGGTGCGCCCCGCAGATTTTGTGGGTAATTGATTGATGTTTGGTTACGGGTGTCCGATGTGTGCCTTAGTCGTTGAGTCCCGAGACGAGTCGACGACGACGTCGCGTTGATGAAGACGCGGTTTTCTTGCCGGCTTGCGTGCCCTGCTCTTGACGAGGCTCGCCAAGTTTTCGGCGGATACGTCCGGCCGTACCTGTGGTTTTCGTGGTTTCCTGGTGCTTTTGTGTATTTTTACGTGCGCGCCCTGATTTTCTTGATTCTCCAGTGCGTGCCGAACGCTTCGAACGGCTCCCACGAGCTCGACTTTTCCGCCCAGTTTCGCCAAGATTTTCCATTTCTTCGGCATCTATTCCGGCGAGTGTGCGTTGCGAAGAGGGAAGTTCTCCGGTTACCCCTTCAGGAATCCCTAAATCTGTGTAGAGATGTTCTGAAGTGTGGTAGGTTTCCACAGGCTCGGATATTCCCAAATTTAGCTGATTATTGATCATGCTCCAGCGGGTCATATCTTCCCAGTCAACAAAAGTAACAGCTGTTCCTTTGTTCCCTGCACGCCCCGTGCGCCCAATCCTGTGAACATAGATTTTTTCATCGTCGGGACACTGATAATTAATAACATGAGTCACGTCATCAACATCAATACCACGCGCGGCAACATCGGTTGCCACAAGAACATCAATTTTTCCCTTACGGAAAGCACGCAACGCCTGTTCGCGCGCACTTTGCCCCAAATCTCCGTGAAGGGAACCCGTGGCAAACCCGCGCCGTTCCAAACCGTCCGCAAGATTCTGGGCACTGCGTTTTGTTCGCGTGAAAATAATGGTGCGCCCACGCCCATCAGCCTGAAGAATACGAGCCAGAACTTCTTCTCTATTCATATTGTGCGTGCGGTACACAACCTGCCGGATGTTCCGGCTCGTAACTGTATCGTCGTCGGGATCTTGGGCACGAATATGGGTGGGCGTTATCATGTAACGGCGAGCCATGGCGATAACGGGCCCCGGCATCGTCGCCGAAAACAACATGGTGTGGCGCCGAGCGGGAACTTTAGAAAGAATGGCCTCCACATCCTCAAGGAAACCGAGGTCAAGCATTTCGTCCGCCTCATCAAGCACAACAGTGCTCACGTAACTCACATTCAGGATGTGGCGTTTCATGAGATCCAAAATGCGCCCCGGAGTTCCAACCACAATTTCCGCACCGCGCGCCAACGCCTTTTGCTGAGGTTCGTAAGCAATTCCGCCATAAATATCAACAATTCTTAAGGCTCGATGAGCCGCTGCGTTACGCAACTCGACGGCCACCTGCAGTGCAAGTTCGCGCGTTGGAAGAACCACAAGCCCCTGAGGTTTCCCCGCAACTTTTTCGGGAAGATCGTCCCAGCCCTCTTCACCAGGCCCCACACAGTTTTCAATCATCGGGATTCCAAAACCGAGAGTTTTACCCGTACCTGTTTTCGCCTGTCCAATAATGTCCTTACGTTTTAAGGCGACGGGCAAGGTGAGTGCCTGAATTGGGAAAGGGTGGGTTATTCCGTGCTCTTTGAGCGCTTCGACGATACTTGCGCAAACACCAAGATCTTCAAAAGTCATGTCCTGTGTATCTTCAGCGCTTCCCGTGATGTTTGCGCGTGGTGACGTATCTCGCGGAGTGTGAGCGTTGGAAGAATTAATGACTCCAGAAACCATGGTGAACCTATTTTCTTACAGTTTGTTTTTGTTGTGGGTTGTGTGCGGGGTTTTGTTGTGGGTTGTGCGCTACTTGTTGAGTTTTAGGTGAGAGGACGCTTCACCGGTTTGATTTTAGCGGGCTTGGTGACGTGTGATTTCCTCATGTTCGCGGGTTTGCGATTTCAGCGACCCTATCACCATTGGCGTAATGCGTGATTTCCTCATGTTCGCGGGTTTGCGGCTCACGCTGCGCACAGCTTGGCGGGAGGCGTCGTTAAAAATTTTACAACCCGAAACCTACGCGCCTTGTATCGGCTTCACGAATTTCGACGAACGCTATCGCTTTGGCGGCAATAGAAAATTCACGGTTCTTCTTCGCTTCCAGGTGAAGAATGCCCTCGGATTCAATCGCGAGATTCACGCGTTCGCGAATAACTTCTGCAGTTAAATCCGTTTCGAAAGTGACATCGCGTGCTGAATCTTTAAAACCAATAACAACTTCCATATTTCCTCAAACTTTCTGATACACGTTTCTTGGGTTCTGTATTACCGTATTGATATGTGCCATGCAGGCGTGCAACGCGTATGTTGCGTACGTATCATCAACTGGGTTGGGATAATATACGACGACGGCATCGCGTACTTTTTCACGCGGGGACGTGTTGTCCAGATGTGTGGACAAACTACAGGGCTACGTTGATGAATTTGACACATACAACTAATAGTCTAGTCGGAAACAACTCGGAACTGTTACATCTGGATAATTCTTTCTTCAAAAGCGATATTTTGAGGAAATTTATCAGCAAAAATTGGCGAATTCTTGCGGTTTTCGTCGTCGAAAAAAGTTCGTGCAATTTTTAATGCTGGAGCTACCCCTTATCCTGGATATACGCAGGGCAACGGTAGAAAAGAAAGGATTCGCTATGTTTATCGGAGCGCAACACCTCGATTCATCACAGGTGAAAGCACGCGATATTGCGGTAGGTAGCGAAACAGGGGTGAGCATTGTGGGGGTGCCCGGAAGCGGGAAAACCACGGTTCTTGCGAATATTGTTCAGGAATATATACGTAGGAGAGGGGAGGAAAATGGCAGGATTGCTGTTATTACTCAAGATCGGCGTGCAGCGTCGATTTTGCGTAATAATTTGACACGCGCTATTGGTTATCGCCCACAATGGTTAACGGTCAATACGTTGTCATCTTTTGCTTTCACCATTGTGCAAGCCTACGCGCAAGCCAGAGGCAGAGATAATCCAGAACTTATTACTGGCCCGGAAGAAGATCAAATTATTGCCCAAATTCTTACCAGCGAAGAAACTGGCATAAAGTATCCGGATTTCATCACTGGTGATATACGCAAACTTCCAGGTTTTAGGCAAGAATTACGCAACCTCATCACACGTAGTCGAGAGTTGGGGTTAACTTCTGCGGACATGGAACGCCTTTCCTCCCAAGGGATCGTTCCCTATCTTCAGGGTGAGATGTGGAAACTTGCTGCACAGGTCATGGATATTTATGAAAATGCACTCGATATGCAGGATGCATTAGCAGGATCTTTAGCAAGTCCGGATCGATTAGATCATGCACAGTTAGTGGCAACGGCTGCTCACATGCTAGATGAATGGGATGCCTCGGGTAGTAAACGTCCCGTATGGGATGCTGTACTCGTTGATGATATTCAAAATGCTCCACGCTCGATTCTTATTCTTTTACGTCAGCTTCAACGTGATGGGGCACGAATTATTGTCGCCGGAGATCCAGATTCAGCTGTGCAAGGCTTTAGAGGCGGAGTTGCGTCCTTACCGGGAGATGTGTGTTTAGCGTGGCCAGCAGGATTAGGTTTAACCAGGGCTATTCTCAATGTTAGGCATCGGGCCCACCCTGGCATCCATCAAGCATCACAAGATATTACACAACATATACGAATTGCGGGCGGGCAGGCACAACACCGTATTGATGCATATGTTGAAGCAAGTTCAAATAGAGAAAACCGGCTTTCTCAACGCGATGACGCAGAAGGCGGGTTATCTCAACGTGAAGATACGGAATGCGAGCTTTTTGAATGCGAAGATGCAGAAAGTGGGCTTTTTGAACGCGAAGATACGGAGTGCCGGCTTTTTGAATGCGAAGATAATGAAGATACGCGTTGCGTGAAGAGTGATTCTACAGCTCCAGCTTGTGAACAAGTAGATGCAGAATCTACGGTTTGCGGGCAGGCTGATGTTAAGAACATAATTTCTGGGCAAACATGCATTGCGGATTTTCAGGGATTACGTGCAGCCAGTTTCATTCATTCTTCAGAAGAACAAGCCTATGTTGCCGCATACATTGAAGAACTTCACCAATCCTACGGGTATAACTATTCAGATATTGCCGTGTGTACGCGCTCGCGAGCTACGCATTATCCTTTGCGTCAGACGCTAACTCAGGCAGGAATAACGGTGGAAACCATAGGAAGCGAAGATCCGTTGAAAATCCACCCCGTTGTTCGCGCTCTGTTAGATCTTGTCTATCTGGCAACAGGGTGCGAAAAAATCACTCCTTCAGGCGAAGGCGAACAGGTAAAGGAACCTCTCGTTAGCGATATTTTGCGTTCGCCACTTATTGATCTTAATGCTGTGCAATTACAGCGAACATTACGTGGATTACGTGCGCAAGCCATGGCTGAGGGAAAGCAGGGATATGAGCTCGATAGTCAACAATTATTGAACGAAGCTGTGCGTAACGGTGCCACGTCAACAAAAAACCGCACGGTTGTGGCGCTCGCCCGAACTATTCAAGAAATTCAAAAGGAATACGAAAAATCTTCAGGGCAGGCTGAGCGAGTCATGTGGGTTGCGTGGGATAGTTGCAAAGTTGCCGAAAAATGGCAAAAACAAGCGCTTTCAGGAGAAGCAGAAGCAGAAAATGCTGGTGACAATCTTGATGCGGTCATACAAATGTTCCGAATCGTTCAACGTATGGCAGATCGCCAACCCAATGTCCACATTCAAGATTTCCTTGAAACCATGGAGCGTCAAGAGTTACCAGAAGATACGATTGCCAAATCTGCAACGCCAACAGAAGCGGTAGCGCTCATTACGCCATCCTCATCGCAAGGGCGAGAATGGAAACACGTCATTATTATGGGGCTCCAAGATGGAGTATGGCCGAATATGCGAAGGCGAGATGCACTCACAGCAACAGGACTGTTGGAAGATATTGTCGTCGGGGCAATAGATACAGAAAGTCTTGGAAAATACAACACCGAGCAACTCACTGCCCGAATCGCTGAAAACTCCCTCGACAGTGTGTTCGACGATGAACTGCGCCAGCTACACTATGCGCTTACTCGAGCAAGCCACAGTGTTTTATTGACAACCACATCAAACTCTTCCCAACAACCCTCACGATTATTGAAAATTATGGGATTTGTGCCCGATCCCGAAGTGGAGGAGGGGCGTTTCCCACGAACAATGCAAGAGGTTGAGGAGCCTTACGGTGTACGGCGTCGTCCAGTTACCAGGCTCGATGATTCAGCGTGGACAATCAACGTGAACACTCCAGTAAATGCTGAGGATAACGAGGCAAGAAACACAAAGAAAAAAACTGGAAAAAACTCGGGCGCAAGCGCCAGTAGTTTGTCGGATAATGCGGGTGGTAGCTTGTCCGATAACGCGGGTGGTAGCTTGTCCGATAATGCCGATAATAACACCCTAGGGAACAAGGGAAATCATCTGAAAAATCCAAGATATCAACAAAAAATTGTTCACCAACCCGTTGCGCCACGATTCATGGATATGGCAGAAGTTGTTGGACGTTTACGAAACTCGGGTGAAGAAGGGCAGCGCGTTCTCAAAGAACTCATGATGCAGGGTTGCGCAGAAGCTCATAGCACCCTCTTTTTCGACGAATATCAGCCCACAACAGAACAAGAAACCGAGGTAGAACAGCTGAGTATTAGCCCCTCCAGCGTCGAAAGCTGGTTGAAAAGTCCCCTGGATGCGTTCCTCTCCGCAAACGGTTTAACTTCTCAGGAAAACAGGGAAGCAAGTGAATTAGGAACTCTCATTCACGGAATTGGGGAAACGATATCGAAAGAATATGGAGACAAACCTGATCTTGACGTTATGAAACAGATGTTGAGGCAACGATGGCCGGGTAACTATGAAGAAGAACAAGCCCACATGTACACCTCTGCCGAATACCTCAAAGCCGAACATATGGTTGAGGCGCTCTATGAATTCCTCGCCTATTCGAATCTGGGAGGATATAGTAGCACTCATACCTTATGTGAAGCTGAAAAACGTGTTGCACACACGTTTAATGGTTCGCGAGTAAGCGGAACGATGGATCGTCTCATGGAGACATCCAGCGGATATGTTGTTGTGGACTACAAAACTGGGGCAACTAAGCCGTCGAAAAAAGAAGCTGAGACACATCCACAAATGCAGGTATATCAATGGTTATTAGCCCAAGAAGAAAAGCCAAGCCAAGGTGCCTACCTCATTTATCTTCACCCCAATCACGAAACAAAGAAACAAAAATGGGCAGAAAGACAACAGGAGGCGTGCGAACCGTGGACGCTCCGCGCCATTGAAGAACAACTCACAGAAGTTCAACACCTCATGAGTTCCGGAAAAATACCGGTGAATAAAGTATACGAAGATACAACTAGCGTGGGCAGAGTTAGAAAAGTGCACCCACTCGAAGCAGAAGGGCGGATGTTCTCATGATAAACAGCGAAGCATATGCAAAAATAAACGACGGGAAATTCCCGCCAACGCCCGAACAAGAACAGGTTATTGTGTGCGAAGAGCCAGGCATCCTCGTTATTGCGGGGGCAGGGTCGGGAAAAACCAAGACCATGACGGACCGTATTGCCTACCATGTGGCGGCTGGAAACGTAAAACCCGGGCAGGTACTTGGACTAACCTTTACAAACAAAGCGGCCGGGGAACTGAAAGAACGCGTTACCAAACGTCTTCACGCGCTCAACCTCATGGGGAATTTTGAGAGTCCAGAAGGTGATGTTCATGTCGTATTCAAACAACCCACTATTAGCACCTATAATTCTTTCGCCTCAGATATTGCCTCCACGTATGGAGTTCTTGTAGGAGCCGATCCATCCAACAGACTCATGACGGAAGCTGATAGATACTCGCTTATGCGGCGCGTCATTCAACAGCTACCTCAATCTCCAGCATTGGCTCCACTCCAAGACATCTCATTATCCTCGGCCATCACACAAGCGCTAACCATATCGGACGGCTTAATTAATAACGGTGTTAGCCTGCAGGAAGCCAGGATATTCTGCAAACAAGAATCCGCAAAACTCAAGGATTTTATTGAAGATTCAAGCACAATCAGAAAACCACGCCACCCTAAGGCATCGCTAGCTTTCAGTGCATTAAAAAAGAAAAACACACCCGAGGTTATTCTTGCCCTTCTCCAGGCAGTAGAAAATTACCATCAGATAAAAAAAGACGAGCATCTCTCCGAATTCGCTGATCAAGTATCCACAGCGGCACACATTGTTGAAAAGTTCCCCTTCGTCGCACAAGAAATATCGTCACGATACCGTCTCGTTCTTCTCGACGAATACCAAGATACCGACGTCAACCAGGCACGATTCCTCATTCGCGCACTGACCGCACACAAGGGAGAAAACCTTTCCATCACGGCGGTAGGGGATCCCAACCAAGCCATTTACGGTTGGCGTGGAGCTAGCGCATCGGCACTCGAAAACTTTGCTGAAAGTATGAAAGAAGTATTTGGAGGCGTTCAAAGACTTCACCTATCAACAGCATTTAGGAATGATAAAGCCGTTCTTGTTGCTGGAAATGCGGTCACCACAGAAATACCTCTGCCAGAAACCGTTGAAGATACACCGATTGTGCACAAAATGAAGAAAAGTTCGTCAACAGTGCTCGCCCTTGAACCACGTAAAGGCGCAGGAGAAGGAATTGTTCGTGACGTGAGAACACTCATGCGTGAAGAATCCTATCAGGCAATCGCTAGGCGAATACTTGACGTTTATGAGAACGTCAGAAAAGAAAACGACATACGCAAAGCCCAAGGCAAAGAAGCACGAGGTGCAGAAATAGCTGTACTTTGCCGGAAACGTTCCCAATTTGATGACGTCGTTAACGCATTACACGAAGCCGACCCTCAACACAAAATCATTCGCTACGAAATTATTGGTGGAGAAAGTCTAGTTAAACGCCCAGAAATTATCACCCTACGCGCACTTCTTAGCGCCGCAAACAACCCCGCTAGAGGCGACGCCCTCGCACGTCTCATTACCTACTGGAATATTGGTGTCCGTGATATTCGCGAACTAGCACGATGGGCAAGAGAATACACGTCTATACAGGTTCGCCGCCTTGAAGAAAAAGAAAAAACCGAAAACACTCTCAATATTCGCGACGAAACAAATATGTTAGAAGCTCTCGACGCCATTGTGGAGAACCGCATATTTACCCAATGGTTGGAAAAAGCACGTAAAGAAAACCGGGGAATAACAGAAGAAGGAGTAAGCCGTTTAGAACATATCGCCAAAGCGTTACAATCCATGCGACGTGTTGCATCCCAACCACTAGCAGATCAAGTAAAAACAGCAATAACACTGCTAGGCCTAGATATTGCGGTATCAAGCCGATCACAAGGTAAACAACGCGTCCAAACATCCATTGAACAATTTGTTGCAGTAGCGCGAGAATACGGAAAAATCCATGCGACAACCAACCCCGTCGACTTTATCAACTGGCTAGATATTGTTGAAGAACAAGAACACGGTGGGGAAGAAGAAGCCGGTGAAGATATAGCCATCCTCGACGAAGAAAAAGAAGTCAACCCAGGAGTCGTACAAATCATGACAATCCATGCCTCCAAAGGCTTGGAATGGAAAGACCTCGTTGTTATTCCCGATATGGTGACATCAGGGTTATCAACCATAACGGAACGGGTAAAAGCCTGGCCACAAAATTCTGGAGTTTTTCCCTACCCCTTACGTAGCGACTACGAATATTTAGGGCAATTCCGGCTCGCCGACATGACAGACAAAAAAGAAACAGCAAGCCAATACGCGGAATTCAAAGACTACCTATGTTGGAAGGAAAGCGAAGAAGCACGACGTTTAGCGTATGTTGCCTTCACTCGCGCAAGTAAAGAACTCATGCTCGTCGGATACGCATTTAAAGACCTAGACGATGTTGGTAAAAAAGTAGCCAAGTACGAAAAAGACTTAGAAAAATTGGAGAAAGCCAGCACTTCAAACAAAAAAAGCTCATCAAAAACAACGCAAACCGCAAAGGATCCAAGCGACATAGATGAAGAACGCCGACTACTCGAAATAGCGGGGATTACAGCAGAAGAACCATCCGTATTTTTGATGAACGTCCGAGATGAATGCGCACGCCTTAGCGTTCCCCTCCATCATGGAGAAGAACACTGGGAAGACGCATTAAAATATCAGGCGCCCAACTCCTTTAGCGTGGAACAACTCCGGGAAATTTTCGAAGAATCTGTTCTCCATCCTTCCGATGAAACAAAAGTTGTGGATTATCTGGATGCACCAGAAACCCTTTATTGGCCACACGATAACGCCCGAAGCCTTCCCCGAGAAACACAGCAACTCAGCGAGGAAGAAAAAGAACACATCTATACGGCATTACGTCGCTTCACCGAAAAAACTTACGGTAAACAGCATGACGAAAATAAACCCCCTGTAAAACCACGCTTAGGGACAACTCATGAAGGAGACATGAAATTCAATGAAGAAATAGGCGAAAACGCAAAGAAAACCCCAGGTAAAACAAGCACACCTGAGGCTACGCCACTATCCGGCATAAAGTTAGAGCGTGAATACTATACGGCGAGTGACATCGTCGGATTATCAGAATATGCAGACACGTACGAAAAACAACTCCTTCGCCCCATACCCCTTCAACCATCAAGAGCTGCGCGATTAGGCACACTGCTTCATGCAAAAATTGCGGAGTCGTACGACAAAGTTGCAACATTGGACATCGATTTTGCTGACGAATGGGAAAACGAAGGAATTGCCACCGAAAAAGACATAGAAAAACTTTGGGATAACTATATGAACTCCGAATTCTCCACATATCCACCCCTCGGAATTGAAGAAGCCATGGAAATAGTTATCGACGGGAAAATTATTCGATGCACCATTGATGCAATTCTCGACACAAGCTCTGCGCCAAACCGTAAAAACATCACCATCGTCGATTGGAAAACAGGCAGACGCCCAGATGAAAAACAACTAGCATCACGCGAACTTCAGTTAGCGCTCTATCGGCTCGCGTGGGCACGCACACATAACATACCCATCGAAGAAATCGACGCCAGCTTTATCTACCTGAAAGAAAAACCCGAAAAAATGGAGGTGAAAGTAGGCAAACTCAGTGAAAAAGATATTCTTTCCCGCATGCCGAAGTAAACGCAGAGGTAAACACTTACTTAGCGAAAAGATATTCTTTCCCGCATGCCGAAATAAACGCAGAGGTAAACACTTACTTAGCGAAAAGATATTCTTTCCCGCATGCCGAAATAAACGCCGAAGTAAACACCCACAAAATTACCGCTATTTTAGGGATTTTTAGGATGAGCCGAGGAATGCGGTTCATCTTGAGAATTGTCAGCCAAACCAGAGTCAGCTAAACCAGAGCCGGCCACATTAGAGTCAGCGGTACCTGGGGCGGTTGCTGCGGTTAGAGCGGTTTCAATAAAATCAGGTGCGGTGACTGCTGTTTCAACAGTGTCCGCCCCATTTCGGTTCGTCGCATTTTCGCCGTAAGATGCCGGCTGGAAAGCGCTGTTATTAAAAGTAGCTCGTTCACCATCGTGGTTAAGGAAGGTCGATTCTGTCACTCCATCATAAGCAGGCTGTTGATTCTCGGCATTTGCCGTCGCGAATTCCGGTTCTGCCCAGTTATCACTAGTGGCAACGGTAGAAGACGAGGCTTCGTACTCGTACTGTGCACGCAAATCCTCGGTCAAATCACCCAACATTTGCACTGCATCATTGCGAATTTCCCGATTTCCGTTGCGCACACCGTACAACAACCAACGAATAATCGCGAACTCGGACGTGAAAGTAATACGATCGAAATCCTTTTGCGTCAACTCAACATTACGAGTATTCTCATATGCTCCAATGAAAGCACTCCACTGCTGGTCGCTTAAATTCAACAAAGGAACAATATCGCGAGCCGGATCGCCAACATGAGCCTCGCCAAGTCCCAAAACCGTTGAAATAGAGCCATTAGACCACAAGAAATTATCGGCGGCAACATCTCCATGAACAACCGTAGGAACGAAATCCCACATGGAATCGTCGTCCAAAACCTCACCCCAACGAGTGCGAAGCAATGTTGGAATCGTTGTTTCTTTCTGCGCAGTCTCCAACTCAACACGCACACGCTCACGCCACTGTTGAGACGTATAAATCGGCAAGCCACTACGTCCAATCAAATCTTCGTTAAGAGAATGAATCGAGGCAATTGTACGCCCCAATGCGCGAGCCTCGTCCGCCGTCAAACTCTCAAATTCAAGCATTTTCCCGAAAGGCTCAGGGTAAACCACCGCGCGCCCACCGGTTTCAACGGACGCAAAACCCGCAGGGCGCATCACATCAAAAGGCAGATTTCCAGCACGTAGCTCCTCAAGTAACTGAGGGGCAAACGCAATTTCCGCTTCCAATGTTGTCGCAGCCGTTTGATTCCGTGGAACCTTCACAACCCAATTTCGACCCTGAGCATCCAACACACACCCAGAAGTAAAATCTTCTGTCTCAATAAAAGGCTGGCGCGTGGACACAATATCGACGTCCAAAGCACCTACGGCTAACGCGGCAAGATAAAGCGGGGAAATATTCACATCACTAATTTAGCCGAAAAATACTCCAAGAGCCTACACATCTCTCCGCGCGCCACGAATCAGACGCTTCAAGCTGGGCATAAAGAGCTATGCGCCACGAATCTGTGCGATATGGTGAATAAAATAGAGTGTTGCGAAACTAGCGTCGCAAACCACATGGCGCGTGTGGCGTGTAGGGAAGCGCGTGCTACAAACTACGTTACAGTGTGGTATGTAAGCAGGCGTGTGCTACGAAACCAAGTGATTCGAGCCGGTACAAATCAGGTGCTCCGGATTGCGCGCCACGAATCAAGTTTTCGCAGATAGAATCACAAGAGTGCTATGCCTGCCATGTTTTCGCGCTTGTACGCTACGCATGCTGTACCCTATATTGCGTGAGCGAATATTCAGAAACACTTAGCAACTTACGCAATATTTATGCGCAGGTCGAAATCGTCATGAACCCCGAAAAACTCCGCGAGCAAGTGGAGAAACTCACCGAAGCATCACTCGCCCCGGATTTATGGGAAGATCTCGAACGCGCGCAGGCCGTGAACTCCAAACTCAGCCACGCACAAAGCGAACTGAAAAAACTCACTGAATTCTCCTCGCGCCTGGAAGACGCCGAAACCCTACTCCTCATGGCGCAAGAGGAGCTTCTTAATGATCAAGACATGGCACACGAACTCATGTCCGACCTCAAAAAAGACCTCGCCACACTCGCCCGCGACCTCGAAGAACTCCACATTCGCACACTCCTTTCAGGCAAGTACGACGAACGAGATGCAGTTGTCACCATTAGAAGTGGCGCCGGGGGAGTAGACGCGGCGGACTGGGCACAAATGCTCCAACGCATGTACCTACGCTGGGCAGAACGCCACGGTTATGCAACAAAAGTATTGGATACATCCTACGCCGAAGAAGCCGGACTGAAATCTACAACTTTTGAAGTGAGCGCACCATACGCATATGGAACACTCTCGGTAGAAGCCGGAACGCATCGCCTTGTGCGCATTTCGCCTTTTGATAACCAGGGGAGGCGTCAGACATCCTTCGCTGCCGTCGAAGTTATTCCCGTCATTGAAAAAACAGATCATATTGACGTGCCCGACAGCGATATTCGCATCGACGTTTTCCGTTCTTCCGGCCCCGGAGGTCAGTCCGTGAACACCACGGACTCCGCCGTTCGTATCACCCACTTACCAACCGGAATAGTGGTGAGTATGCAAGACGAAAAATCTCAAATCCAAAACCGTGCGGCGGCGATGCGCGTGCTCCAATCGCGCCTGCTTTTGCTCAAACAGGAGGAAGAAGCCCGTGAAAAGAAAGAACTTGCGGGCGATATTAAAGCATCCTGGGGCGACCAAATGCGATCCTATGTTTTACAGCCCTACCAAATGGTCAAAGATTTGCGCACAGGTTACGAATCCGGAAACGTTGATGCAATTTTCGACGGAGAAATCGACGACTTCATTGACGCCGGAATTCGGTGGCGCGCAACCGGTGAAACAGTAAAAGACGAAAATTAGCGTGCTAATCCACAGTCAAATCCAGCCACTGATGTGTCATGTTGAGATGTTGCTGTGGTACACCTTCCACAATATAGTCGGACCACTGGTGAGTCCTGTTGAGAAGTGGCTGTGGCGCACCTTGCACATTCCATTCTAAAATGTGCGGCGCGTCATGTTACACGTGTGTAATTTTCGCGTATCCTAAAGTGCGAAACGTTTCACATAAAGGCAGGCTATGATCACATTTGATAAAGTCACGAAACTCTATGAAAAAGGTGCAAAACCAGCTCTAGACGGCGTGACAGTAGATATTGATCGAGGAGAATTCGTATTCCTCGTTGGCCCATCCGGTTCAGGAAAATCAACAATGATTGGTCTTATTATGGCCGAAATTCGCCCAACGGCAGGGCGTGTTGATGTTCTCGGACGTGACCTTTCTACAGTATCCGCACGGCGTGTGCCACTTCTTCGTCGTCGTATTGGTACGGTTTTCCAAGATTTTCGTCTCCTTAAAGACAAAAACGTCTACGATAACGTTGCCCTCGCGCTTCAAGTGATTGGCGCACCACGCCACCGCATCAAAACAGAAGTTCCTGAAGTTCTTCAGCTAGTAGGGCTAGATGGAAAAGAAAATCGTCGTATTAACGAACTATCTGGTGGTGAACAGCAGCGCGTCACTATTGCACGCGCAATGGTTAACCGCCCCGAAATTCTTCTTGCCGACGAACCCACCGGAAACCTTGATCAAAATACCGGCCTTTCCATCATGCGCATCCTGGACCGCATTAATCGCGCCGGAACAACCGTTGTTATGGCAACCCACGATGCCACAGTCGTGAATCAGATGCGTAAACGCGTTATCGAGCTAAGCAACGGTGTTATTGTCCGCGACCAAGCACGCGGACAATACGGAGGAGGACAAAAATAATGCGTTTTCGTTTTGTTTTATCTCAAACATTTAAAGGTCTTATCCACAATAAAGCGATGGCAGTCTCGGTTGCCCTGGTTACTTTCGTCTCCCTCCTTTTCGTCGGTGCAGCAGCCCTGTTTCAAACCCAAATCGGGCATTTGAAAAGCGAATGGTATAACAAGGTTGAAGTTTCAGTCTTTATGTGTGCCACCAACGATTCGGCTGAGCCATGCGCCGGCGTGGAGGCAACCGAACAACAAATTAAAGACGTTCGTAAAGCGCTGTCAACCCAGCCACTTGCTGGCCAAATTGAAAGTTTCGAGTTTGAAACAAAGCAGCAGGCCTACGAAAACTACAAGCGTCAAATCGGGGATAGCGTGTGGCGCGATACCGTCACAGCAGACCAAATGCAGGTATCCTACCGAATTAAATTAAAAGACCCGGAAAAATATCAGGTCATCGTTGAGGATCTTTCCGGCCGCCCCGGCGTCCAAACCGTTCACGACCAACGCGAACAAGTTGAACCCATTTTCGCCACTCTCAACCGCTTCACAGCTATTGCGGGTGGGCTCGCTGCGGTCATGATTCTTACGGCACTAATGCTCATCCCCACAACGATTCGCCTCTCCGCAATGTCCCGTGAAACAGAAACGGGAATTATGCGTTACGTGGGAGCCTCGAATTTCTTCATTGAACTTCCCTTCATTCTTGAGGGCATTATCGCCTCCCTTACCGGAGCGATTCTTGCCTCGGGGGGCCTGTGGCTCGGTGTCCATTTCCTGCTCGAAAAATGGATTGGAAAATCGCTACCGTGGATTCATGTGGTGAGTACAGGAGATTTGTGGTCCGTCGTCCCGTGGATGATTATTGGATCCATTGTTGTTTCAGGTGGTGCGTCGTGGATTGCTTTGCGCCGTTATGCTCGCGTCTAGTGAGGGTAAGGGATTGAGTTTTTCGACGACGAAAGTCGCCATTCGTCAATAATTGTTTTCGTGAAAGGAATGAGCATATGCGTTTCGCACGCAGTTCACGCATAGTGGCATTAAGTGCTACTGTGGCGTTGATTGCCGGTGGTTTGTCCACGTCTCAAGCCGATGAACGAGATGATTTGATTCGTAAACAGCGGCAACAGGAGCAGCAGATTCAGAATCTCCAGTCCTCCCTTGAGGGCGTGAATGTGGATCTGCAAAAAACATATGTGAAACTTGAGGAAACAAAGGCTCAAATTCCGGGCGTTCAAGCGGAGTTGCTGGTAGCGCAAGGCGAGCTCGCGGCAGCTCAACGCGAACAGGAGCAGGTTGCGGCGCGTTTGGATGCGGCCAAGGGCGAGTTGGGGACGATCACAACACAGATTGCTGACGGTGAAGCTCAGCTGAATGAGACGAAGGATTCACTGGCTAGCATTGCTCGTGCCGAATATCGTGGGGATAACAAAATTTCGACGATTGACCTTCTTGTTGGCGCCAAATCCTCAGATGATTTCTTCAATTCCTTGACGGCAAGTCAGGCCGTACATCGCATTCAGTCGCAAACCTTAACAACTGTTTCTCAGACGACGGCGGGTAATAAAACACGTCAGCGTCGCCAAAAGGCCGTGGAGCAAACGATTGGGGAATTAAAGGCCGAGGCCGATAAGGTCGTACAGACAAAGGCCGCGAAGGAAGCGGAAACATCTGCGAAGAAAGCAGCTTTGGAACAGCTCGAAAGTAGCGTCACCGCGCAGACTGTCGCGCTTGAATCACTCAAGGGTGAATTCCAGAGTTCGATTAGCTCCATGAATGCCGCGAAAAATGACACGGCTGCTGAAATTGCGCGTATTGATGCGGAGGCGGCACGTCAGCGCGCCGCAGCGAATAGTGGTGGTGGCGGGCAATCAGGTGGGGGTGCCCCAGCCCCTTCCGGCGCGTTGATTCCGCCGATTCCTCAGCCACTTGTTGTAACATCTCCGTACGGTATGCGTTGGTATCCTTTCGGCGGGTATTTCTTCCACCAGGGCGTGGATTTGCGTTCTGCCTGCGGTAATCCTCAGGTCGCTGCCGCGTCCGGTACAGTGGCGTCGGTTCGTGGCGCATACGGTAACGATACACACGGAAACCAGATATTCATTAACCACGGCGTGATAGGTGGCTCAAGTTATATTACTGTGTACAACCACTTATCCGGTTTTGCGGTACGTGTTGGCCAGAGAGTCTCACAAGGTCAGGTTATTGGCTACACGGGAGCGACGGGTATGGTGACGGGTTGCCACGTCCACTTCGAAGTATGGAAAAACGGGGACACGATTAATCCGATGGGGTTGCCTGGATTCTAAGTGGTGTTTAATGTAGAGGTGTTGTGGTCAGCACGACACCTCTACGTATCACTCGTTACCCGACAAACAAGATAGGGATTTTGCCCTCAGAATATGTGTTTGTGTGCAACGCGTCGATCTTTTGCTACTGGGTTTTCGACGTAGTGACCTGTTAAAATACATAGTTCGGCTTGAGGAAAGAAGGGGGAGAGAAATGGCGAAAAAATGGAAAGAGCCTAAGCTCACCGCCGCTCAGAAAGCCAAGCAGGCATCTGACGAGAAAAAGATTGTTGCCCGGAATAAGAAGGCACGCCACGATTACTTTATTGAAGATACTTACGAGGCGGGTTTATCCTTGGCGGGTTCCGAGGTGAAGGCTTTGCGTGCAGGACGCGCCTCCCTTGTTGATGCGTGGGTTGAGGTTGATCGGTATAACCAGGCGTGGGTTCACGGGGTGAATATTCCCGTCTACGCCGCTGCATCATGGACGAATCACGCGCCTGTCCGCAAACGTCGCCTGCTTCTCCATAAGGCAGAAATCACTAAACTTGCTCGCGCTGTGGACTCGAAGGGTTACACGATTGTGCCCCTCGAACTGTATTTTGTCCGGGGTTATGCGAAACTTCAAATTGCTTTAGCTCGCGGTAAGCAGGAGTGGGATAAGCGTGAAACATTACGACGGCGTGAAGCCGATCGTGAGGCAGAGCGTGCAATGAGTGCCGCACGCCGCCGTGCCCGCGGGTAGTAAAGTTTACCCGCGGGCACGGATTGTTAATTCTTCGTCTGCGTTAACTGCATCTACAGTTAATTCTTCGCCTTGGTCACGGCATTAACCAGTAGCGTGGTGAATTCTGTTGCCCCCACAGTCCCGCCAATCAACCCCGCCATCAAATCAGACAAAATATCGCCGTACAGGTTTTCCGTGACAATCACATCGAATTGACGCGGATTTATGACGAAGTTGATGTGTACCGAAGCTGATGTGCGATGAAGCGGATGTTCGACGAAGCGGATGTTCGATGAAGGTTTGCGAATTTCGACGTTACGTAAGGCGCGGGATGCCGGTTTTTGGCGTGTAAAACGATCCGGACTTTGGTTTGAGACGTGTAATTTTTAGGTGCCGGTTTTCGTCGTAAGAAGTCGTAAAAAGAGGCGAGGGAAGTCTGGACATACGGGCGTATTCGTTATAAAATTATATATTCGCGTGGGCGCTTTACGTGTTTGCGTGCGGTTAGTTGATAACTGAATAAGGGGATGATCGGTTTCGACGGCGATAGTTAGTCGGAGGGAAGCGGGTCGAGGATTAGAGTCCACTCGTTAACGATTCTCTAAAAACTATAGGTGCCAAGAACAAGAGCACCGATTTCGCCCTCGCTGCTTAATCTATAGCGACTTGCGAAATCTGCTGAACTATATGTGCTTTCCGTATAGACCTCAGCATCGTTAAGAAAGCCACTGGGTTACGCGTTTGCTACGGGCGCGTGGCCGACACCTAACATAGATAGGTTCGTCAAAGCCTCGTTCGCGTGGAACTTTGGAGCCGAAAACAACTACCAGCGAACTGCACCCGGAGAAGACTCTGGTGCCTATCGTCGGACGGGGGTTCAATTCCCCCCATCTCCACCATCTGCACTCAACTTTGGATACAAAAGTGTGAGTGTGGCACGAACCCCTCGGGTTCCGGGTTTTACCTAGTAGAACAAGGAATTCGAGGGGTTTGTTGCGCCTCTGGCGTGACATGAGGCGGGCATGGAAGCGGGTGCTTGGTCTGGTGACGCGTGAACTATAGTGGCTGGTCACCCGCACGGATCCACAAGGACACAAGTCTTTCGGCGTTCGCATGTCGCGCAAGATCATGTGCGGGGACTGCACACGAATGTTCGGGCGAAAGACGTGGCATTCAAGCACCTCGAATCGTGTGGTTGTGTAGGAGTGCCCGACGAACTACGTCAAGCGTGGTACCTGTCAAACTGGCCACCTCTACCAAGAGGTTCTGCTGGCCAAGATAGTCGAGGCCATGCAAGCGCTCGCCGTACGCAACGACCGCGTAGCCGACCTCGTCGTCGACGCTCTGCGCGCCATCGGTGTGCAGCGACGCCAATCGACGCTCTACACGGCTATCTCGGCGAGCCAATCTGCTAGCTGCGGGGGTGTAAAACAATGTACGGGTTTGTTCTCGACCATAAGGTTAGCTCTAAAGGCCTGGGTATCCGTTTTTGCGCACCTGTAGAGATCCCAGCTACCGCCATGGGCGTAGACGATATTGAGGTGTCAGGACGCTCCGGCACTCTTACCCGCCTTAAAGGGTTGTAAGACAATGTTTTAATGGCTAAAATGCTTAATAGTCCGAAACATCAATATTTGCCCTCAAAAATAAATTATGGCATAGGAAGCGGAAAGTCCCCCCCCATGAAAATTTCGTTCAAGCGAACCCTGTCTCTACTACTGGCACTGGCATTGATACTTCCGGCGGCAGTGATACTTTCCCGGCCGCTGACAGCTGACGCCGCGGAAACCAGCAAATACCAAAATTCCATGGAACTGGAACCAGCGAAGCTTCCTGCTGGCACAACGACGGAAAAGTTCGTCGAGAATCCGAAGCAGCCAGATATCTACACCCTCCGTAGCGATTATCGGGTTGAGAGAGATGGAGACTATGCCATCAATTACCAGCCCTATGTGGCGACAGTAGGGGCAGATGCTACTCAAGAAGAAAAAGACAAGGTAAATAAGACTATTAACCTCCCGGATTTCCTGGGTTACGTCAAGCCTCAAGATAATTTCCATATCAACTACGACACGGTGGTTAACGAAGCTAAAACTGGCGAACAGAGTGGCGATGATGTATGCGGAAAGACCTATC
>NZ_ATUY01000006.1 GCF_000420445.1 Actinotignum urinale DSM 15805 | reverse complement strand
GTACTTACAAAGGTCGGCAAGCGGTAAAGAAAAAGATACTAGAAATGGCACGCAGAATTTTTGGAACAATTATCAAAAAAGGCACTAACCGCTACCGTGGCAGATACCGAAAAAACGGGCACGACTATTACACGTCAACCGTCTCCACCAAAACCGAAGCGCAGCAACTCCTTAACCTCATACACGCCGATATTGTGCGAGGGGAATGGAAAGAAACGCTTGCACCCAAAAGCCCAGATGCTACACGAAAAACGCTTACACAACACATAGACGACTTTCTTATCTATCTCACTAAAGAGCAAGTGTCGCCAAACACTATGCGTGCCTATATAAATCTACACTCGGAAAATATCTAGGAAAAGAATAGGGTGAAAAAACATCTCAATGGCTGAAAACGTCCAATTTGCAAAACATATTTAATCAAATGCAAGAAAGCGGTAAATCTGTCGCTACACAACACAATATAGCGCGGACAATATCTTCTTTCAGTAAGTATCTTATGGGGCAGGGTGTGCTGGGAAATAATACGGTAACTGACTTGAAACTTCCCTCCCTTGCGAAAGCTCCGAAAATACACCAACCCGTAGCGCTTACGAAAAAACAGTTACAAGACTTAATTAGCGCACTGCCCACCAGTGCGCGCCCTATTTTCATATTAGCCTCATGGTGCTCTCTCCGGTACGGGGAAGTAGTAGCGTTAAATAAAGCAGATATAGATACTACAGACTGGACGGTAACTATCAATAAGAGCTTAAAACGTGGCGTAGGTGGGCGCTAGTTGGAGTGTTAGTTGGAGTTCTATGAGGCGTGTTAGTAGGGGCGCTAAACGTAATGCTCGGCTTGACGGACGAATTGGCGCCCATAGGATCCGCCAAACATCGATGCGTGAATCGCGAGGCAGTGAAGCCGATGTAGCCCGACGCGCTCTTCCCACCCTTTCGCAAGAGCTGAAACGCTATTGTAGCCAGCATAAATCTCGTCCACGTAGGGCGTTGAGAAAACCGTGAGTGTTGCCAGGTCGGTTTCGGCATGCCCTCCGTGCGCCACGGGATCAATAAGAATTCCCATAACGCCGTCCGTCGGAACGCAGAAGTTGCTATCGCTATCCGTCGGAGCGCAGAATGCGTTAGCGTTATCCGTGAGAACCCCAAGCGCGCCACCGATACCTTCTATGGCGACGCATGTCTCACCACTATCTTTCGTAGCGCCGAGTTCGCAGTTATCGTCCGTCGTGGCGCTAATCGCGTCTTTATCTCGCTCACTTGGGTGCGCGTTGCCAGTACCTTTCGCAAAGAGATGCTGAACACTGCTGGCATCTATCCACATGACGTTCCCGCTCCACAAATCCCCGTGGATAAGTGCGGCACTGGTGTGGATAAGCCCGGGCTGAGGAGAATCAAAATCCCCGTCCTCCAAGCGAGAACACAGCCGTTCAATAACGCGCGCGCCCTTCGCGTCCACGCTCCCGTTATCGCGAGCAGAAGGCAGATAGGGAAGAATTCGCATACGTGAATAAAACTCCCCAAAGCGCAAAGGTTGTGGGGACGTAGTGCGCAGCAGGTTATCGGTTAGGTGCTGTTCGCTCGCGTTCCGTTCTATTGGATAATGTGTGGAGGTGTGTGAGTCTGCTGCGGGTTGTTCCGGTTTGTGTTGTGCGATTACGGGGCGTTTCGCGCTTTCCTTATCACCAGACGAATGTTCCGTCGCGGAGGTGCCCTCGCACACCGAAAGATCCCAACTCCCCAAACGATACGTATCCCCGTGGGGGTTGGCAGGACCACAGCCGAAAGAACGCGAATCCTGTGGCGCATAGGCGTGAGTGCGTGCGAGACGTGCGCCAAAAGTGCGGGCTGCTTCGCGCGTGGGTCTCGTCGTCGTTAAAAAGGGTTCTCGAAGGCGCCCGCGTAAGTGTTCGGAACGTGAGGAAAGAAGTGGTACGACGAACGCGCCCCCATGCGGGGTCGCTTCTGCTAGTTCGCGCAGGGAAAGGGCTTCGCCCACGATGTCGGCAACGGGGGCGCTTTTTGTGAATTCCATGTTTCTCCCTTCTTTATATGTAGTATGGCACGGCGAATATAAAAAGAGGCTGTGGGCAGACGCTTTTGTGTACAACGCGAGGTTGTGTACAACGAGACTGTGTGGACAACGCGTGGTTGTGTACAACGCGGCTGTGTACAACGCGGCTGTGGATAGGGGCATTGGTTGATACACGTCGGAGTTCGCAATAAATGCGTGACATACTTATTTATATGAGTACACGTTGGTTCCGCCCTGAAATATCGAAATTGCCCGCCTACGTATCCGGTAAACGCAGTGAGCGCGAGGATATTATTAAACTTTCCTCCAATGAAGTGCCCTTCGGGACGATTCCTGAAGTCGCAAAAGCCGTGGCAGAGAAAATACAGGGAATCAACCGTTATCCCGATATGGCGAACGCGGATATTGTTGCGGCGCTCGCGGAACGTGAAAATTGGCCTGAGGACGGCATTGTTGTGAGCAATGGTTCTACCGCGCTACTTGAGAAAATTTTGCAGGCAGTCACAACTCCGGGCGGGGACGTCGTCTATCCGTGGCGCAGTTTTGAGGCCTATCCGATTGCGATTTTGGCGGCCGGAGGAAACCCCGTTCCCGTGCTCCTGCGTGAAGACGGCACTCAGGATCTCGACGCGATGCTAGAAAAAATCACTCACGAAACGCGATGCGTTATGTTGTGTTCGCCCAATAACCCCACGGGAACCGCGTTGGGACATGCGCAAACCGAACGTTTCGTTGAAGCAATCCCCGAATCCGTGCCGATTATTATCGACGAAGCCTATATTCATTTCGCCAACCCGGAAAACGTCCAAGACGGTCTGGCAATCGCGCGCAAGCACCCGAATGTTATTGTGGCGCGCACATTTTCAAAGGTGTATGGCCTTGCGGGCTTGCGTATCGGTTACGTGTTAACAAGCGCAGAAATGGCGACGGGCATCCGCGCAATCGCCACGCCCTTCGGCGTGAATTTGTTGGCACAGGCAGCTGGAGTGGCCGCGCTTGAACAGCGAGAAGCCGTGGAGCGCGTTGCCCAAGAAATCGTACATCTTCGCGACGAACTGCGTGCCCAAGCGCAGCAACTAGGTTTCGAGGTTCCGCGTTCCGAAGCGAACTTCTTGTGGTTCGCAAAAGATGCGCGCGGAAACAAGCTCGACGGGGAACGTTTTGAGGAAGTGTGCCGCGAGGAAGGGATTCTTGTTCGCAAACTTGGCGACGACGGAGTTCGCGTCACCGTTGCAGAAAAAGAAGGCGGGCTTCGCCTTCTTGTGGCCCTTCGACGCCTGAGTGCAAATTAATGTGCAGAGCGAGACGTGCGTCTCGAGGCGAGGGCATGTGGCGCAATTAAGACGCAATAAAAATGCGACGTAATAAAACAGCGTCACGATTTCGCTAGGACGCAACTCGTTTTGAACACAAAATTCGGCATCTCTGCGTGTAGGGTAGGGCGCGTATCGCCCATGTGCATAAAGTAACGAACGCGGGAATTTTCTGTGCGGAATAGGGCACGCGCACCGGTTTATCGTCGTCGAAAAAAATAAAAACGTATGGTAACAACGGGGAATAGGGTTCTCAATTTCTGAGACGCTAAATGTTCGCTTTGTAAGACATCTCATTTTCGGTTGTGCCTAACGCACGGGCGGAATAACGTTAGATATGCCTTAACCTAGGTCAAGCTAGGCACCTTTTCTTTGTAAGGAGACATATTTGTCGGGCTACGTCGAACAACAAGGGATTGACGCAATCCCGGAAGAACAACGCTACGGAAAATCATCAGGGCTGTTCTTCGTCTGGGCTGGGACAACAACAAATATCTTCACGCTCACCTATGGCGCAATGTTGATTATTGTTTTCCAGCTTTCATTTTTCCAAGCTTTTGCCGCGATTCTTGTGGGGAATCTTCTCGCATACCCGCTTCTCGGGCTCACTTCCCTCCAAGGTCCGCGCACAGGCACAACATCTATCACTATCTCACGAGCATCCTTCGGATTCGCGGGCGCGCAGGTTAACGCCTTCCTTTCCTGGCTTATGCTGATTGGCTTCGAAGCGGGCGGGCTCATCCTCATCTACTATGCGGCTAGTGGCTTCCTGGGTGGTGTCGGTATCACAACAGGGAAAATTGCGGGGATTATCCTCATTCTCCTGCTGGGCGCGATCCAGGCTCTGCTACCTTTCTTCGGGCATCGCCTCCTCATGGCCGCGCAAAAATACGCAACAGGTATTTTTGTTGTCCTCTTTATCGCCCTTGCTTTCGCCATTATCCCGCAAACACGCGTGGGTGCATCCACCGCGCATTTCTCGATCTTCAGCTTTATTTCGGCTGTAAGCCTCGTAATGGTGTCCGGTGGGCTTTCTTACGCCCCCTCTGGCGCGAATTTTTCACGTTACCTGCCTGGAGCCTCTTCATCACGAGGCGTTTTCGGTTGGGCAACGCTGGGAGGCCTTCTCCCGTATGTTCTCCTCCAAACCCTTGGTGCGGCACTCGCAACCATTACGGTTTCCGGCGACGTTGACGTCACCAACCCCTTGGCGTTACCTTCCGTGTTGCCCAAGGCCTTCGTTCTCCCCTTCTACCTCCTGGTTGTTGTAGGGCTGATGATTCAGAACTCCACCAACCTCTATTCTTCAAGTTTGAACCTGCAAACTGCCGGAATTAACGCCCGCAGGTGGCTCATTGTTCTTACTGACTCCCTCATCGCCATTATCATTACGATTATTGCGGTGCAGCAGGAAGGTTTCTACGACCTCCTCAACATTTTCCTTTCTTCGTTGAGCATTTGGCTCGCCCCCTGGGTTGCCATCAACCTCGTTGATTATGCTCTTCGCCGTGGCTCCTACCGTTTAAGCGATTTCATCACCACCAAAGGGGCATCCGCCACCTTTAATATCGGTGGATGTGCATCTCTTTTCATCGGCATGGTTGCCGCATATCTCTTCTCTAATTCGGGTAGAGTTGTCGGTCCGATTACCGCACTACTATCACCGGAGAATACGGCTTTCGCCCCGGATCTCAGCGTTATTGCTGGCGCCCTGACAGCCGCTATTCTCTACATCATCACCAACGGAAAACAGATTAGGACAACACAGAATGCTTAACCGCCACCTTCTTAGCGTCGGCTACGGCCACGAAGCAGCAGACACCGTTATTAAGAACGGGCAGCTCGTTAATGTTCTCACCGGCGAAGTTTACCCCGCCGATATCGCGATTGCGGACGGGCGCGTTGCGGCCGTCGGGGACGTCTCCAAGCAGACCGGGCCGGACACCGAAATCATTGACGCCGAAGGCAAGTTCATGACACCCGGCCTTATTGACGGACACCTCCACATTGAGTGCTCCAAGCTCTCCGTTACTATGTTCGCGGATCTTGTTTCCCGCTACGGCACCACCTCCGCGGTTTCCGGCCTTGATCAAATCCTCGTTGCGGCAGGCCTCGATGGCGTCAAGGAATTCTTGGAAGAAGCCGAAAACGCCCCCATGCGCGTATGGTGGGGTGCCCCCGTGAAGGCTCCCTACACGATTCCCGAATCCAATGTGGGTTACCGTTTCGCTGTGGAGGAGCATAAAGTTGCCCAGCAGATGCCCGAATGTGTTGGTCTGTGGGAAACCGTCCAGGAATTCGTCGAATATGAAGATGATGAAGCCCTGACAGCCATGGAAATGGGCGCGAAGAACGGCCTGCAGGCCTTCGGTTGCGCACCTCTCGCGGATGCTCGCCGTATCGCCGGTTACGCAGCGTCCGGCGTCGCCCTCTGCCACGAATCCTATTCTCCGGAAGAAGAATTGGAGAAGATGCGCAACGGTATCGACATTTTGATCCGTGAATCCACGGCTGCTCCGATGCTGGAAGAAAACATTAAGGTCGTTACCGAAATGGGTGCACCCACGAACCGTGTTGGTTTCTGTACCGATGACGTTACCTCCTCAGACATTTTGAGCCGTGGCCACCTCGATTACGTTGTTCGCCTCGCGATTTCCAAGGGCATTACCCCGGTTGAAGCCATCCAGATGGCAACAGTGAACACCGCCCGCATGTTCCGCCTCGATCACCTCATCGGTTCCCTCGCCCCCGGGCGTTTCGCGGATATTCTGTTCGTTGATTCTTTGGAAGATTTCCGTCCCAGTGTTGTCCTCAAGGGTGGCAAGATCGTTGCAAAGAACGGCAAGAGCGTGAAGGCTCCCGTCGCCCCCGAACGTAGCGAAAAGCTGAAGAACACCTTCAAGCTCACCCCGGTTACCGCCGACGATTTCCGCCTCGCCGCCGAGGGCGCCACAGCAACGGTTCGCACGATTGTGCTCTCCAAGGGTGTTGCTTTCAAGCGTGGTGGCAACGTTGTGGATCTGCCTATTGTGGACGGTGTTATCCAGGCAGATGCCGCGCAGGATACCGCCTTGCTTACCGTTGTGGAACGCTACGGTAAGACGAACAACAAGCCCGTTGGTTTCGTTCAGGGCTTCGGTATTTCCAAGGGCGCCATGGCCACCTCCGCCTCACCGGATGACAACAATATTGTGTGCGCCGGCATGAACCCCGAGGATATGGCGGTTGCCGTGAACGAAGTGATTCGTTTGGGTGGTGGCCAGGTTGTTGTTGAGGACGGCAAGGTTATTGCCAGCCTCCCGCTCCCTGTTGGTGGCGTGGTAGCCGACATCACCGCCGAGGACATGATTGCCGAGGAAGCGAAGCTCGATAAGGCCGCTCACGAACAGCTTGGTTCTGACGTGAAGTTCCCCTTCATCCAGCTCTTCTTCCTCTCCATCACAGCGATTCCGGATTGGGCAATGACGGATCTTGGGTTGATTGATTGCATCGACTTCAAGGTTGTTGACCCCATCATTTCGGTCCAGTAGTTATTTCGCGGTGGCCCGTTTCCTTTACCGGTTGCGGGTCACCACGGTTTTTCCTAGGTGTTTGTACGACGACGGAGTTCGAAGCATGTTATTAACATGCGAATAAAGAACGCAACTTTCCTTAAAGGTGTGGAAAAGAACGGTCTTGCGTCGTCGAAATTGTTAGTGTTGATATAAGGTACGTAACTTACGGATTTTGTTGTACGTACAGCGATTCCAGCGAGAGGATTTTTCGTGGCACATACAGATTTTATTGCCGGTTTACCTAAGGTTGAGCTTCATCTTCATATTGAGGGCACGCTTGAACCGGATTTGAAGTTTAGGCTTGCTCAGCGTAATGGTGTGGAGCTTCCCTATAAAACTGAAGAGGAAGTGAAAAATTCGTACACGTTTACGGATTTGGCGTCATTCTTGGCCGCGTATTACGACGGCATGAATGTTCTTCTCACTTCTGAAGATTTCTATGATTTGGCAATGGAGTATTTCCGCAAGGTTGCCAAGCAAAATGTGCGTTATGTGGAGATGTTCTTTGATCCTCAGGCGCATACTTCGCGCGGGGTGTCCTTCCATACGGTGATTAGCGGTTTGAGGCGCGCCCAGCTTGAGGCGGAGCAGACCCTGGGGGTTTCTTCGCAACTCGTGATGTGCTTCTTGCGTGATTTCCAGGCAGAGTTTGCGATGGCGACGCTGTTGGAGTCCCTGCCCTATAAGGATTGGATTGTTGGGGTCGGCTTGGATTCTGACGAAACGGGTAATCCGCCGGCGAAGTTTACTACGGTGTTTGCGCGTGCCCGCAAGGAAGGCTACCAGCTGACCATGCACTGCGACGTGGATATTAAGAACTCTATTGAGCATATTCGCCAGGTGATCGAAGATATTCGTGTTCAGCGCATCGATCACGGCACAAACATTGTGGAAAACCCGGCTCTCGTGGATTACATTGTGGAAAACCGTATTGGGCTTACATCCTGCCCGATTTCTAATACGTGGGTGTCTGATAGCTCCAAGGTTGATTTGTTGAAGGAACTCGCGGGCCGTGGCGTTTTGGTGACGGTGAATTCTGATGACCCGGCATACTTTGGCGGATACATCCAGGATTGCTACCAGCGTGTTGCCGACGAGGGCGACGTGGATGAAGAATTCCTGCGCAAGCTGTCCTTGAACGCCGTGGATATTTCCTGGGCACCTCTGGCAATCAAGAATGCCTTGCGCGAGGAGATCCTGGCGTACGGGAAGTAATTTTCGCCCGAAGCACGTACACGCTCAATTAGGGTTAAAGATACGCTTCCTTAGCGGTGAGTATGTGCTTGTTTAGCGATAGTTTTTATATTGAGGTGGCCCTGCAATTGCGTGCGGGGCCACCTTTTCTGTGGCTAGGGACGCAACTGAGCGAGAGGGAAGGTGTGGACCCCGTTTTTCGTCGTCGCAACGGGGCCGGTTCCTGTGATTACTGCGCGGAAAGTAGGCGGTTCGCCGTCAATATTGCGCAAGATGGAGTCCAAGTTTTCCGCCGCCTCGCTAGCGCGTCGCCCGCTGAGCTTCACCTCGACCGCCGCCCACCGTCCATCCGGCAGTGTGAGAATCGCGTCGATTTCATTTCCATAACTGTCTCGGTAGTGGTAAACCTTCCCGCAACTGCGTGGCCCCTCAATTATTACTGCGGGTGCGATAGAGAGGTAGTTATCCAGTTGGGAATCTACGACGCGAGATTTGTAGCGTGCCGGTTTAGGGAATCCTTCATGTGTTTAATGTAGCGCCGGAAAAGGTTGATTTTAAGCCCTAACTGGAGAATTGTAGGGATTCTAACCGGAGGATTATAGGAATTCTAACCGGAGAAATGTAGAAGTTCTAGCTGGAGAAAGGTAGATTTCTAACTCGATATATGCAGAAAAAATATGGGAAGCGGAACGCCACATTTTTAGCTATGTTAAATTTCCCCATTCAGCGTTTTTTAAGGATATGATTTTTTTTGAGTGCCACGAGCAATTGGGAGCCCATGGCACATTTCTTCCCTACTGTCCTTAAGGGAAAGGCTGATAATGAGGAAAAAAATAATCCTTGATCTGGATACAGGTATCGACGATACCCTCGCGCTCGTCTACATTTTAGGTTCACCAGACGCAGAACTTATCGGAATTACGGCAACGTATGGAAACGTTGTGATTGAGCAGGGCATAAGCAACGACCTGCGTTTACTTGAGCTATTTGGACGCTCCGATATCCCCGTATATCAGGGTATTTCGCACCCGTCGGATGCCTCAAGCTACGAAGTTCCCGAATCCTCCGAAATATTCCACGCAAAAAACGGAACGGGAAATATCGAAATACCGGCTAAAGCAACAACTAGCGTCCAAGAAAAAAGCGCGGTCGATTTCATTATCGAATCCGCCCGAACATACAGCAAAGACGAACTCGTCTACGTACCCACAGGGCCGTCCACCAACCTTGATGCAGCCTTCGCAAAAGCACCGGATATCGTCGACAAAATCAAAGTCGTGATGATGGGAGGATCCCTCACACAACCCGGCAACTGCAATATGTTCATGGAAGCAAATATTTCCCAAGATCCGCACGCATCAGACCGCGTTTTCCGCACGACGGCAGACATAACCATGATTGGCTTGGACGTTACCATGCAGGCACTCATGACGAAAAAGGAAACAGAAGCGTTGCGTGGCCTCGGCACAGCAACCGGGAAATTCCTTGCCGACATGACGGATTATTACATCGATATTAGCGAAGAAGTAGATCCCGCATTCGCAGGTGGATGCAACCTTCACGATCCGCTCGCCGCGGCCGTTGCCTTGGATCCCAGCCTCGTCACATGCTTCCCGATCGACCTCATGGTGGAAACCGAAGGGCCAGGGCGCGGGCGCACTATTGGAAACCCCGAAAAGCTCCTCTCGCAGCCCAAGAATACAAAAGTGGCGCTCGCGGTAGATGCGGAACGTTTCACCCGGCGTTTCTTCCAACGCCTGAAGGCTTTCGTGGCAACCTGTCAATAATCGGGCGCTGTGATGCCACGCGCTCAAGCACATACTTAAGCGCTCGGGCAAACACTGCGCTCCAAGCGATTGGACACGCACTGAAAGCCAAGCGACCCGGCACTAGCCGAAAGCCAAGCGACCCGGCACTAGCCGAAAGCCAAGCGCTGTGCCCCCATTCCCCCTCATCTCAGAGAAAGATCCCAACTCCACATGAAAACACAAGAATTTCAAGAAATTCGCGGCAGGGTAAAAGTCGCCCTACCCCTTTTGTTGATTGTTTTTACATTCGGCATGTTGATGCTCCAGGCCTTCAATTCCGTCCTGGAACCTATTAGTAAAGACCTCAATGTTGACCCGACGGTTGCCGGACTTGTTACCTCGCTCCCCGGAATTGTGTTGGGCGTTGTTTGTATGCTGTACGGCACGCTCTGCGATTTCATTTCTCCCAAGTACATGACGGTTATCGGCGTGAGCGCCCTTGTTCTGGGAAGCTTCATTGGCTTCTTCGGTGCTGGCAATATTTGGCTCATTATTGTGGCGCGTGTTATTCAGGTTGCCGGCGGTCAGGTTGCCGGTTCCGTGTACCTCGTTATGGCGGTGAAATACACGAATGACCGCGAAAAAGCCGTGTATCTTGGCCTGTTCAACGCGATTTACTACCTTTCAGCAGTTTTTGGCGTGGCAGCCGGTGGCTATCTCGCACAGATCGATTGGAAGTACCTCTTCCTCATTCCCGCAATTTCCATTTTCTTCATCCCGCTTCTCGTGAAGTACACCCCCGATGTTAAAGCCAAAGGCGAAAAAATTGATTTTATCGGCATTGCGGTATTCGCCGTGTTCGCTTCCCTCCTCGCCATCTACTTCGCCTTCATGCACGAATCCTTCACCAACGCCATTATTATTGCAATGGTTGTGTTTGGCGTCGCGTTTATTGTGTGGGTGCTGTTCGGGCAAAAGTTCGGTGTTACGCCGTTTATTGACCTCAGCTTCATTACCAACGGGCGCTACATGGGTATTCTCAGTATCCAGTTCCTGTTCTTCTTCTTCAACTTCGCTTTCGTCCCGGTTTACATGGATATCGCGGCGAATATTTATCAAGCATCCCAAAATCAAACAACCGTGGGTCTCATTGTGATTTACGGCGTGGCAACAGTTGTGGGGCTGATTTCCGGCCCAATCGTCAACACTCTCGGACGTAAAGTTACCATCATTCTTTCAGGTATCTGCCTTGTTGTCGGATACGCAGGAATCGCCTTCTTGGTTTCCAACGGTTTGGTGCTTGTGACGTTGCTGTCCTGTGTTGCCATCGCGGGCCTTACCGCCGTGTACACGCCGATCTACGACGCAGCAACGGACGCCTTGCCGGTGGAACAAAACGGGCGCGGCGTTGGTGTTCTCGATTTGATTATGAACACATCCGGCTCCATCGGTATCGCTATTTACTTCAGTCTCATTGCGCGTGAGGGCTTCGGCTCATCAAGCCTTCTGGGCATCACGCTTGACGAGGGATCGGCAACGTCCAATTCCAATATCCTGATTATTATTGGCGCGATTGCTCTTGTCGGTTTGGTCATTTCTGTTGTCTTTAGCAAGATGTTTGGTGGCAACAGAGCTGTTTTCGCAGAATAATGTTCGCGATGTAGTACGACGACGAATATCGGTGCAATGTAGCCGATTGCGCTGGTGATGCACATAGCGCGTTGTACTAAGTGAAAACTGGCTAGTGTGGGTCTTGCGAAACGCGAGACCCACACTGCTTTATGCCCGGTCTAGTGCGTTAGATATGCGCGCCGTTAAGGTAAAAACACGACTTTGTGTGTGCTCAGTGGGTCGCGTTAGATGTTCGGTTGCGTTTTTATTTTCAACCTGTTGTTTTCTATCTAACCCGGTGCGTGTCAACGTTTTCACATTGCTATGCCCAGCCTAGTGCGGTTCGCAGGTGGGGCAGAATTTGCACGTCGCCGGGCAGCCACTCAACGCTTTCCAGAGATTCAGGGGTGAGCTTGCGCAATTCTAGGTGTGAGGAGCCCACGCGCGGTTCTCCGTCGTACACTTTTCCGAGGTAAACAAACATGCGTAAGCCCTGATTGTGGCCGGGGGAGGTTAAGTCCCACGCAGAGTCGTCACGATTCGGGTTGTTCACTCTCGCGCCCAAGGTGACCTCGCAACCGAGTTCCTCGCGAATTTCCCGGTGTAGTGCTTCTTCGGGCGTTTCCCCAATTTCGACTTTTCCGCCCGGGAACTCCCACATCCCGCGCGCCCATTCGGGATATTTTCGCGAGGCTACTACGACGTACGTGGGTGCGCTGAAATCGTCCACCAAGGCAATCCCAACAACAGTTTTTGTGCTCATCACTTCATCTTATTGACGACTAATTCGACATTTCAACATATCGGGTTTCGCTACTGCGTTATTGTGTTGATGTTTTGTTGCGTTGTTGCACGAGAACACTTATTTCGGGCTTCTCGTTTTGCGGGCTTGGAGTGGCGGCTTTATCTTGGCATAGCGCGCGGGCGCGTCACGGTTTTATCGTCGGGAATCCAGAAGCGAAGGGGTGCTTCCACATTTTTGCTAATCCCGATTCGAGGCCCGCACGCAATCCGTGGCTCCTGCGTGAGGCAGGGGAAAAAATCGAATCTCGGCTCTTCCCGGCCCTGGTTGCTATCTGCACGTAACTGTTCATATGTACGTTGGGTGAGTTTGTGTGTCCGTAACTGTTCAGGTGCATTTTCGTTTGGAGGGTTTGTTTGTAGTCGCGTGTCTTTATTCCCGACGTGTTCACTTGTGCTTTCATGTCCGTTTTCGACGGTAATAGATTCCTTTGCGCGTAACCATTCACATGCGTCGTTAACGGAACAGGGGTTGTGAACATGCAGGGCAATGCCACTAAATTTTTCGCTTAAACCAAGTGCCTGCCCGAGATTTCCTGGGCCGCGCGCCAAATTTTCCCATACATGCGTCGCGGTTGCGGAGGCACGTCGCCGTCGTGCTTCATCCTCACCATAGACAACGCGACCTGCGCGCATCAATATCCCACCCGCAACGCCCTCCGGGCTACACACAAGGTTTCCGGCGCGGTGAATCCCGTAAGAAACGTAGACGTAGAGATGCGCGGGCGGGCCAAACATGGCGGCGTTGCGTTGAGTTTTCCCTCGGAAAGCATGAGACGCGGGGTCGGTTGTCCCCAGATACGCCTCAAGTTCGGTGAACTGTATGGCGACGTGACCGTCCGTGAGCACGCTTCCCAAAAGCTGAGGGGCGAGGACATCCGCGCGCTGGCTCCAATCAATCATGTGGTGCTCCAATCCTTTGTGCGCGTATGACTTCACCTCATGCGTCGCATGCGTAATAACCCAACAATCCGACCGTATGTGCGCGTATGACTTCACCTAATTCATCTAAAGATAACGAAAAAAGTTTACGTCCTAACCGATCGTTTGTGCGCGTATGGACTTCGCTTCATTAGTGTGTGAGCTAGTTCCGATCCGTCACGTATATGTTAGCTTCTGTTACGTCAGCGGCGTAGTAGGGTGTGTTCGAGTTTGCGTTGTAGGAGTAGTGTGGAGAAATGGCGGTGCGAAGTGGCAGACGGAGAAATGTTGGTGAATTGGCGGGTGAAAAAACGAGTGAAATGACGGGGCGAAATGCTGGTGAAATGGCGGATTGAGAAATAGTGGGCGCGAAATTACGGGTGGAGAAATGGCAGGCGAAATGGTAGGTAAAGAAATAGCGCAATTTGAAATAATAGGAGGTTCCGATGGGGCAGGTTCACATCAAGCGAGCATATGACGTAGCGAGCAACAATGATGGCTACCGCGTTCTCGTCGATCGCATATGGCCACGAGGCGTCTCGAAAGAAAAAGCACATGTGAATTGGTGGGCGAAAGACGTCGCGCCGACCACCGAGTTGCGCAAATGGTACGGGCACAAAGAAGAACGATGGGAAGAATTCCGCGCTCGTTACCTCAAAGAATTAGACGACGAAACCCACCGCCACGCCTTACAACAATTACGTGATGTGTTGCGGGACGGGGATCTTACCCTTATTACTGCGACGAAAAAGGTGCAGATTTCAGCAGCTCAGGTGTTGTACCAGGTGTTGCGGGATGGAACAGCGGAAACTGAAAAGGTGTGCCCCGCCTAAGGTGTGAAAAGGTGTTAAAAGTGTGGTGCCTCGCAGAAAAAATGGTGCCTCGCAGAAAAACACGGGGCACCACACGTCACTAATATTTTTACGATTTTGCGTTTTCGTAGCCGAACGGCGACGTAGTTTTTTGGGTACGCAACCGTATGGTTTTGTAGCCACGCGGTTTTATTCAAAAAAATTTACTACCGCACGCTCACGAAAGCGCGTATTTTTACGACTTCACGTGAGACACCTAATTATCAGCAGTCACCGGCGGTTTATCCGACCACGGGAAATTAATCCACAAATCGGTATGTTTGCACACATAATCCGGGACAATCACAGAACGTGACTTCACAAAAATGCACGCCGTGCGAACCTCATCAACCTGGACGTATTGCCCGTCAACGCCGTGCGTTCCGGAAGGCAGGCCTTTTGTTTGGATAATGTCACTCACAAGTTTGAGCGTTTTACCGGAATCTGCTACGTCGTCGACAATAAGGACACGTTTACCCCTCAGCGCCGAGAGATCCATGAGAGGTGGGATGAGGATGGGGTCGGGGAGCGTTTCGGAAATGTCGGTGTAGAATTCGATGTTCATGGTGCCCATGGCTTTGATGCCGAGGGCGTAGGCGAGGGCACCGGCGGGGAGAAGCCCGCCACGCGCCAGAGCGACAACCACGTCCGGCATCCAACCGGAATTTGCGATTTCCTGCGCTAGGTTGCGCATGGAGTCGCCGAAATCTTGCCAGGTGAGGATTTCTCGTTCTTGTGTTTCGGGTTCGTTTTCATCGTGCTGTGTGACCATTATTTTCCTTGAGGCGAGACAGATGGGGTTATTGTTGCGTGAGGGGTTCGTTTCCCACGTTCACGCGGTGGAAATTAAGGTGCGAACGCGATTCCGTGGGGCCACGCTGACCCTGATAACGCGAACCTTCGGCACCCTGCCCGTAGGGGTTTTCGGCGACGGAGGACAGCTGGAAGAAGCAGAACTGCCCAACTTTCATGCCCGGATAGAGGCGAATCGGCATCGTTGCCGTGTTGGAAAGCTCCAGGGTGACGTGGCCGGAGAAGCCGGGGTCAATGAAACCTGCGGTGGAGTGGGTGAGGAGGCCGAGGCGCCCCAGCGAGGATTTACCTTCCAGGCGCGCGGCAACGTCGTTGCCTAACGTGACCACTTCGTATGTGGAGCCGAGCACGAATTCTCCGGGGTGGAGTACGAAATCGCCGTCGGCGGGAACTTCGATGAGGCGCGTGAGCCCGGGTTGCGCGGTGGCGGGGTCAATCACGGAATATTTGTGGTTATCGAAGAGGCGGAAAAAACGGTCCAGGTGGATGTCGATCGACGAGGGCTGTACCATTGCGGGATCCCACGGATCCAGCTGAATTTTTCCGGTGGCAACATATGCGCGAATGTCTGAATCTGAAAGTAGCACGACATATATTCTTCCATGCCGCGCCCGGAACTGCCACTTATTTCAGTTCTTCCCTCGCGCGCCACGCTTTCGTGAGTAATCACATCTTCACCGTCCTGGCTATATGGTTCTTCCCTCGCGCCCAGCGCTTTCGTGGTGGCCGTAAATCCCCTCCAAAGCTCCACTCTGCCCACCGGTTCGCGCCCAGCGCTTTCGTGGTGGCCGTCTTGGTCTCTATCAAGATGCGACTTCTTTTCCTCGCGCGTCGCGCCTACGTTGAGCAACATTGCGTCTGCGGTGGGCGTTTTTGCGCGACGACGGCTTCCGCGCTACAATTGGCTTTTAGTTGCTTTTGCCTCTCGCTTTCCGCGGGGCGTGGAGGGCAATTTACGCGGATGTAGTTCATCGGTAGAACGACAGCTTCCCAAGCTGTAGAGGCGGGTTCGACTCCCGTCATCCGCTCCACTATGACGTCGAAAATGATAAGTAGGCGTTTGCGTTAGTGCGTACGCCCCAAGGGGGTCAAGAAAATCGCTTGCGTTAGCGAGTGTATAGCGCGTTAGCTCTGACTTGCGGAAATACTACTGACCCTGCCTTTTTCCTGTTGAGCGCAATGGCGTTTGAAATGTTTCTCTGAATGTGGAGTGTTCTACTTAATTCATCCTAGTGTTCATGTACACTATAAACACTAGGAGGTGTTCGTGGATATCATCGTTAGTAATGCAAGTTCTGATCCGATTTACGCTCAGATTAAGAATCAGCTCAAGGCGGCAATAATCAACGATCAGGTAGCGCCCGGCGACAAGCTGCCGTCGATCCGGCGTTTGGCATCACAGCTTCGCGTGTCAGTGATTACTACTAAGCGTGCCTATGACGAGCTAGAGCTAGAGGGTTTCATTGATTCCGTACAGGGGCGAGGTAGCTTTGTTGCTTCTAAAAACACTGAATTGCTCAAGGAAGAGCAGCGTAAAAAAGTCGAGGACTATTTGAAATCCGCCCTCGCCTCGGCTCGGGTTGCTGGCTTGTCTGTTTCTGATCTGAAAGAGCTGATTGATTTATTGGGAGGATCCGATGAATGTGATTGAAACCAACGGACTAGTGAAAAAGTATCCGGGATTCACGCTCGGTCCGCTTAACCTTGAAGTTCCCCAGGGGGCAATCGTGGGTTTCGTGGGCGAGAACGGTGCCGGTAAATCCACTACGCTGCGTTTGATTTTAGGTCTTGCTCACCCCGATGCCGGGACAATAAACCTGTTGGGGCAGCCTGCAGGTGCAGATCACCCACAAGCGCATGAACGAGTGGGGGTAGTATTTGACGATATTAGCCTGCCAGATAGTTTTACTGTTAAGAATGCTGGCGAGTTCGGCAAGCGCCTGTACAAGAGTTGGGATGCGCAAACATACGCTAGTTACCAGCAGCGTTTTCGTCTTACTTCGTCTAAGCGAGTTGGTGAACTCTCTCGCGGTATGCGGATGAAGCTGGGACTAGCGATGGCACTTTCCCATGCAGCAGATTTACTGATTTTTGATGAGGCCACCAGTGGTTTAGATCCGGTGATTCGTGATCAGGTGCTTGATATTATGCTCGAATTTATCGAAGATCCGACCCACTCGATTCTATTTTCCTCCCACATCGTTTCCGATATTGAAAAAGCCGCCGACTACGTTGCTTTCATCCGTGAGGGCAAGTTGAAGTTCATGGAACAAAAAGACGAGCTCTTAGATTCTTGGCGAATCGTAGCGTTGACCAATGAGCAGGCAAACCAGCTTGATTCCACGCAAGTGTTAGGGCGTCGCCGTCATGATTTTGGTCAAGAAGTAATCGTCCGCACCGGGGCAGTTCCTGCTGGTGTGCAAGCTGGTAGACCCACGATTGAGGACATCATGGTCTACACGATTAAAGGAGAAGATCAGTGAGAGCTGCATTTTATAAAGACCTTATTGCCAATCGTACATATATAGCTGTTCTAGCTCTGGTGCTCGTTGCGATCAGCGCTGTGGGGATTTATGCAAACCAGTTGATCATCTTTCCGTTTATTTTTGGCATGATTGGGATGCTTTATTTTACGGCCACCTTTGCTCGTGATGCTGAATCCAAGGTGAACCGAACGATTCTTGCCGGACCTATCAGTAGAAACGAGCTCGTTAATTTAAATTTTCTGATTACACTCGCTCTTGGGATAGTGGCTTTCGCGGTTACAGGTGTTCTTGCCTATTTAATGGTTGAGATGCCTTGGAAAAATACCGTTTTGGTGGCCAGTTTCGCCTTTGCGGTCACCCTGCTTTTAACCATTATTCAGCTACCGCTGTTTTACAAATTCGGTCCAGAAAAAGCCAAGCTTTTTCTGGTCGCCGTATTCATCGTGGTATTCGCCGGATCGTCCTTTGTTGGTTCCAACAAACAAGCAATCTTCCAATGGGTAGCAAAAGCCATAACCCTACCCCCACTCACAAACGCAGGAATACTACTGACCGTGACGATCGTACTTACCGCAGTATCCCTATGGATAAGTCGAAAGATCATGGCAGGCAAAGAATTCTAAGTTAGTAGAGCCCGATTTTGCATCCAATGTTAGCGCCCTGCGTTCTTTTCAAAGCCCCACCGTTATTTCTTTCCCGGTTCTGAAAATGAACCGGATCGTATCCTCGTCTACGATGGCGTGGTCGATGAGTGCGCTCCATTGTGCGGGGTGAAACTCGCTCACCGGTTCCCCTGCCAGATCATTCAGGGTTGTGGTGTTGGCGGCGTTTATAGCGCCTTCTAGCTCGTTGGTGGTGGCGGTAGCGTGATGGTGGCTTGTTTGTTTAGGGTCGGGTCTAGGAAGGTGAACAGGGTTGCTTTCCTGGTTTGTTTGGCGAGTAGGTTGTAGGCTCCGCGGGCTTTTTGGTGGGTGTACCACCATTGCTGGTTAGGGCGAAGCCATAAGGGTATTTGGTTTGGGGGTACCTGGGTTTTGTAGGTTTTATGGTTTAACCATTTTCCCCGTTGGTTATGGAAGGCTTGCACTAGCCCTACCCATTGTTTGCTTGGTTTACGAGCCATAAACCAAGCAAAACCCGCTCCTCAACACACTTCCAGCAAATGTGGGTATGCTCACAAAATAAGCCTAAAAAGCTAACCGAACCCCAAATTACAAGGCGCCACCAGCCAAAACACTAAAAGACACACAAAGTGGGCATTAGCACAGGTTCCCGGTCTACCTTGCGTGGAGATGCTTAGTTCGCTTATTATATTTTTTAGATGGGCATTATGTCCTACACATCTTGGTGATCACTGCTCAGCCTCATACGGTTTGACCCATCATCACCAGGGGGTTCTAAACCCCCGACCCCCATCGGACAGTATTGGACACGAATATGAAACACAGCTCGAAGCTCGCCTTCATCTTACCTTCAAATTGGCAAGGGTGGCTTCTAAGAGGGGTAAGCGCCTCGCTTTTAATAGTGATACTTGCTGTGACCGGTGCAGCCGGAACGGAAGAGCAATCAGGTTTTTCTTCGCAACCTCAAAATGGCGCATCTGAAACAGTGGTTCAAGAATCGGAAAAGCTAGGTACTAATGAGCTAAGTTCTGAATCTGTCTCCCCCCCCCCAACCGGTGGCGGCGGAGAATACCGCTTCCCCAAGTTACTGCCAGCCAGGCCGATACTACTCAATTGATGAGTTAGGTACCGTACGGGCACGTAGCGACCCGAACGTGAACATTCCTGGTGATCCTCTTCCAGCTTTTCCCAAATTCCCGGCTCAGTCTAACAATAACCAGGGGCAGTTGATTCAAGCTAACGCTCTAGGAATCGCACCCGATGGTACTGCCTACGCACTCGCTATATACGGGAATAACAAGCAATGGATCAATGGGTACTGGACATGGGGCCCGGAATCGAACATTTGGATCGAGATTCGAAAACGAGCCCCTATCGCTACTGCGCCGTGGGAGTATGTTGCTACTCTTCCGGCCAAACACGGGGAATCCTGGGTTGCGGGTGGGGTGGATCCCCTAACCGGAACTTATTATTTTGGTCAGTTCACCGAGAGCTCAGTGGAAGTACGGCAGGGCCAGAGAGAGATCCCAATTGCTTTTAGGCTCTTCAAGCTTGAAAACGGCACCATCAAATACGTTGGATTGATACATCCTCAAACAGAACTGCGACGTAGCGGTAACTTGGAGTATATAAATAAATTTATACTCAATGGTGATCTCTCTTTTGACATCCTCGGCAACCTCCATATTCTAAGTGGCCATCCGCTTGGAGCGGATTTGTGGACCGTGAGTAAAGAACGGTTGGAGAGTCTTAACGGGGGCGAAATTAGAAGCGATACTGTTGTACGGAACCGGTTTGACGGTACTGCCAACGTTGTTGGTGCGTCATTTAATGCAAATGGTTTGCTGTGGATTTCCCATTTTTTCCAACACTACACGTTTAACGCAACAACAAATACGATGACTCCTTTTGGCCAGAGGCTCCAGCAGCAAAATAGTGAGACTGACCTTGGTTCCTGTGTTACACCTCCCACGCTAGGTGTGAAGAAGGTTTTGAAAGGTCCGCGAATTTCAGATGAGCAGTTCAAACTTTCAGTGGATTACAAAAAGTCCAACGGAAGCTTAGACGAATACACGGTTCCAGTAACCACCACTGGTGAACAAGACGTTGTTGGAGGGCAAGTAGCAACCGTTGTTGTAGGTAAAGCCACATACAAGATTTCTGAAAGCATTGTTCATCAACCTAAACCGAATGACGCTGGGCAAGTTTCCCTCGACATGTTTAACTCCAGCCTCAGCTGCACCGACCAAAACGGGAAAGAATATATAGCGAACAAAGAAGCGAAAGACGACTGGTTCATCACTGTTCCAGAAAGCGTCAGCGTGACCAAGCCTGGCACTGGAGAACGTGAAAACGTGGTTGCAAATATTAAGTGCACTTTAACTAACACGCCACGTAAAGCAAGCGTAGCTTGGTCAAAAGTGGATGATTCGACTCCCGCGCAACCGGTTTCTGGAAGCCAGTGGAAAATCACCGGACCATTCAAAACAAACTTGGATGTCACAGACTGTGTGGCAGATAGTGCACAGGAGTGCAACGGTCCCGATAAAGACCCAGTAGCAGGTAAATTCAAAGTTGAGAATCTGAACTTCGGGGAATATAAGCTCTCCGAAACCAAGGCGCCACAGGGCTATCAGATTCCTGGAGACAGCAACTCGCGTACATTCACCGTGGGCCCCGGAGTACCTGATTACGTATTCGGAAAAGCGTTTGTAAACCCGCGGATAAAAGGCAAGGTTACATGGGCAAAGGTTGACGAATCTAAGCCTAATCCACAGCATTTAGCCGGTTCACAATGGAAACTGGACGGACCGGGCGGGGAAAAGACAGTGACAGACTGCGTGGCGCAGACACAACAGGAATGCACAGGCCTTGACAAGAATCCGGCGGCAGGTCGATTCGAAATAGCTGAGCTTGCGTGGGGAGACTACGTGCTGTCCGAAACAAAAGCCCCAGCAGGGTACGAACTAGATGGCGCGAATCATAGTTTCAAAATCGACGCAAGCCATTTGAAACACGAGTTTCAGACACCGTTTGTGAATAAGAAGAAGCAACCACCCACGCTGCCACTGACCGGTGGCATAAGTAGGGACTTCTACACACTTATGGGTTTTGTGCTCACCGCCGCCGGGATAACGGCAGTAACAGCGCTTCGCATTCGCAGACGTAAACAGGAGGTGTGAGCGGTGCATACTTTCCACCTCGCTAAGCATTTTCAATCAGATAAGAAACTTCAACAGATTTATAAAGTGTCAACACACGAAAGGAAACCCTGGAAAATGAACACGAAAAGAACAGTCCTCGGGAAGGTTGTTGCGAGTGTCGGGGCTGTTGCTCTCGCTTTCGCAGGCCTCCTCGGTGGCGCAACGATCGCGCAAGCCGCGCCCGCCGTCGGCCCTGATCAGCCCGGCCACCCAACATCGGGCTCGCTGACCATCCACAAATACGTTGGAGCTGAAGGCCAACGCGGTGACGGTACAGAGCAGACCATCACAGGTAAAGATCCTCTAGAAGGAGCCGAGTTTACTATTTGGCAGCTTGGCAAAACGGATGGAGGTACCTGTAAAGCACTTAATCTAAGTACCTACGAGGCGTGGAACAATCTACCAAAGAGCGCTCCGAAGACCATTGCAGAAGTACAGAATACCTTCTGCCTCGTGAACGCGACTGGGACCGCGCAGAAAACGGGTACCAACGGTGAAACCAAGTTCTCGAATCTAGCTCTTGGGTTCTACTACGTGCAGGAAACCGATGCTCCTGCCAACATTGTTTCAAAGACGGCGCCATTCTACGTATCCATCCCTCTGCCCCACAAGACGAAAAACTGGATTTACGACGTACACGCCTACCCCAAGAACCAGAAGGGCGACGCTCCTAAGAAGGAAATCAATGCAGACGCCGATCAGTCTGGCAAGGTTACGGTTGGCAGCGTAGTTGAATGGACCATCACACAGGTTGTTCCCGCTTTGAATGACGGTGAAACATACACTTCTGCGTCAATCTGGGACCACCTGCCAGATAGCCTCGAATACGATAAAACCACCGAAGTCTCCTACGACGGTACTGCGCTTACCCTAGACACTGACTACAAGCTTGTCCAGGCTGGCCAGAACCTCACCTGGAAGCTAACGGACACTGGCCTGGGTAAACTCGCAGCAGGCAAGACAATCACCGTGAAGTTCAAGACCAAGGTGACGAAAGTAACCGACTCCGGCGATATTGAAAACCCTCCTTCGGATAACCCGGATAATCCCGGTTACGGTTCAGAGTTCAACGGCAACAAGATCCCTGGAGATACCACGCCTCACACCTACTGGGGTCAGCTAGTCATCAACAAGACAGACAACTCGACACCTGCACACAAACTCGCAGGCGCCCAGTTCAAAGTATTTGATAACTACAAAAACGGTGCATGCCCCGCGCTGCCCGCCACCGGCGAGGTCGCAACCGGTACCTCAGACGCAAATGGTGTTGTCCAGTGGGCAAACGTGAATCCGACCAACCCGCTTGGACTTTGGATCGCTAACTCTGCAAACGGGCCGCTCACCAACCCCTCTAAGCACTACTGCGTTTACGAGACCAAGGTTCCAGCTGGTTACAGTGCCAGCGCCGATGGAATCGATGTTGAGATCAAGCCGGGCACCCAAAACAAGGTGGAAAAAACCGTCGTTAACCCCAAGAAGGACGGGCCAGACCTTCCTCTTACCGGTGCTGGCGGAGTCCTGCTACTTAGCATCATTGGTGTTGGTCTAGTCGCTGGTGGCGTCACGATTGCCGTGGTGTCACGTCGCAAGAATCAAAACTAGCTCCAAACAGAGCGGTTGAACATAAGGGGCTCTGGTGGTTAATAGTTGCCTCCAGAGCCCCTTTGGATACATCATTAGCGAAGCAATGGAAACTGACTCAAACATCGAAACAATCGCGCCCACCGGTAAACGGCGTGGCCTACCACCTGCGCCCGTGGTGTGGCGGTTTCCATGGTTATCATTCGTCTCTAGCCTCATCATTGTTGCCGGTGTCTGCGTATTCCTCTACCCTCACGTGGCCTCCTGGTTTTCTCAAAAAGAACAATCTCGCGTCATCGCCCTCACACAAGAAATCACAGAGCAAAACGAGAAGAAAAAGCCCAACCCGTACGTTGCGTTGCTTGAGCAGGCTCGGAAATACAATGAAGCCCTCGCCTCAGGCGTGAAACTAGAAGCGGACGCCAATGTTCCCAAAGGTTACGGCAACAACAGTAATCAAACCCTGAACTACCAAGACATTCTCTCGGGCAATAAAGAAGGCGTAATGGGGCGCCTGCACTACGCCAAATTAGACATCGACCTACCCATATACCACGGAACCTCGGAAGCAACTCTTCTCAAAGGCGTCGGACACCTAGAAGGAACATCACTGCCCGTGGGTGGGACTGGGCAACGCTCCGTCTTAACTGCACATCGAGGCTTGCCTGAATCTACCCTTTTCACGCATTTAGATAAAGCTAAAAAAGGCGACATTTTCACTATTTCTGTCCTTGACCAGGTTTTCAGCTACCAGGTTATAGATATAATCACAATCGAACCATCTGATACAGAAGTTCTATTTGCCGATCCAGAAAAAGATCTGGTCACGCTCATCACCTGCACGCCACTTGGGATAAACACTCAACGCATCCTCGTAACTGGTGAGCGAGTCATCCCCACTCCACAATCGGAACTGGACGATGCTAAAAAAGCGCCTGACCTGCCCGGATTCCCATGGTGGATAGTGATCCTATTGGTCACCGTTACGGGCGCGGGAATCTACATTTGGCGAAGCGGTCGGCAAAATCCATCCACCAAACCAACGCAAACCCAAGGCTAACGGGTAGACACTAACCAATACGCTCTTCAGTGGGGTGTGGCGCTACCCCACTGCCGTCGTACAACAAACTCTTGAGGGAAGAGTTACTTTGTGTCCAAATGTGCCACGTCTTGAAGAACAATTACCGCACCGGACATCGTTGGTTTACCCAAATCGGCGTTGATTTCATCCGAGCCGGCTTTCGCCAGGCGAACGGCCCTATCGAATTCGGCGTCGATTTCCGGGTTGGGGCGGTAGGTCATGAGGGAAACAATGTAGGCGACAAGGGTGGCCAACAAGAATCCGGGAAGGATTTCGTAGAGCCCGAACCACTTGAATGTTCCCCAGAAACCAACAACAACAGCGCCCGTGACCATGCCCGTAAGCGCGCCCATCGCGGTGAGCTTGCGCCAGTAGAGGGCCAGCAACACAATCGGCCCGAAAGCTGCACCGAAACCTGCCCACGCGAAGCTCACGAGATTCAAAATGGAATCCGTGCGGAACCACGCGAAAATGGCGGCTAGGATAGACACGGCCAACACCGCGATGCGCCCCAACGTAATCCCGCCAACTGCGGACAGACTCCTCTTCGAAAAACCGTGGTAAATATCCTCAACCACAGCGGAGGAGGTCACCAACAACTGGGAGGAAACCGTCGACATAATTGCTGCCAAAATAGCGGCGAGCATGAATCCCGCAACGATTGAGGGGAACAACGACTGGCCCATCAAAATAAACACCGATTCGTGTTGCCCTTCGGGGATTTTCACAACCCCAAAGTGGTTCGCGGCAATACCCACAATTGCGGTGCCGCAAGCACCCAAGCAGGAAAATACCATCCAACCGAGGCCAATACGCCGGGCGGTTTTTGCCTCTTTGGGGCTGCGCAAGGCCATAAAACGCACAATAATATGTGGCTGGCCGAAGTACCCAAGTCCCCACGCAAGCGAACTAATAATCCCGACGAACGTAGCCCCACCGAAGGGGTGGATAAAATCGGGGTTCACCGCAGTAACGCCTTCCGCAACTTTCCCGAAACCACCAATGGCGAAAACGGAGAAGAGAGGAACCGCAACTAGCGCGGAAACCATCATGATTCCCTGAACCATATCCGTCCAGGACACGGCGAGGAAGCCACCAACGAGAGTGTAGAGAACAACAACGCCGGCAACAAGAACCATGCCCAGGTGGTAATCCATTCCGAACGCGGTTTCGAAGAAAATGCCACCGGCAACCATTCCGGAAGAAACGTAGAACGTGAAGAATACGAAAATAATCAGACCCGCGATGAGGCGCACGGATTTTGTGGTGTCGTGGAGTCGGTTTCCTAGGAACGACGGGACAGTGATCGAGTTGCTCGCCACCTGTGTGTAGGAACGTAATCTGGGTGCGGTGACCATCCAGTTCACCCACTGCCCGAGCGTAAGGCCGACGGCAATCCAGCCTTCGACGAGTCCGGACATGTAGAGTGCGCCGGGAAGGCCCATGAGGAGCCAGCCGGACATGTCCGCGGCGCCTGCGGAAAGCGCGGCGACGGTTGGGTTGAGATCGCGCCCGCCGAGCATGTAATCATCAAGATTTTTTGTGCGAGTATAAGCCCATAGGCCGATAAATACCATGGCGACGAAGTAAATAATCATCGCGATTGCTTGTCCAGTTGTCTGTGACATGGTGTTCCTTTCCGCCTAATGTTGTGCACGGAGTATGTGTATCCGTGCACGCGAAGGCAAAAATGTCGCGAGACGCCAAATGAGACGTTGGTCTTAACCTTACAACTATTGTTCATAATGTGACGCATAACTATCTAAAATATGAACAAGAGAGTGCATATTCCCCTACACTGGTATCCGGTGCGCCACAAGAAGGTGGCGGCGTCGTGCGTTTCGCGCTAATCTCACCAATACACGTGATAGAGGAGAATGTTGTGATTGAGTGGTGGCAGTCCGTCATTTTGGGCATTGTGGAAGGTATTACGGAATTTTTGCCGGTGAGCTCCACCGGGCACCTGACGATTACCGAAAACCTCATGGGCTTTTCCGTCAATGACCCAACGGTGACCGCATACACGGCAATTATCCAGGTGGGCGCCATGATCGCCTCCATCGTGTATTTCTGGAAGGATATTGTGCGCATTGCGCTGGCGTGGTTCGGTGGGCTGGTTAACCCGAAAAAGCGTTCTGCGGATTACGCAATGGGCTGGGCTGTTATTTTCGGTTTCGGAATCACCGCGGTTATCGGCTTGGTGCTCAAGGATTATATTGAGGGGCCACTGCGTTCCATGTGGTTCGTTGCGGGTGGCTTGATTTTATGGTCGGTGGCGATGTTCTTGGCGGATCGGCGAACAGCAACGCGTGGCGAAGATACTATCGACGCGCGGGACGGCATTCTCCTCGGCCTTTTCCAGTCACTCGCGCTAATTCCCGGTGTTTCCCGTTCAGGGGCGACGATTTCCGGTGCAATGTTCCTGGGAATTGACAGGGTCGCTGCTACACGCATGAGTTTCTTCCTTGGTATTCCAACGCTTATTGCGGCCGGTGGCCTGCAAGCCGTTGGCGAATTCAGCAAAATCGGCGCGCCGGGCGGTGTGGGCTGGACAGCTACCGGAATTGGCACGCTGGTGTCCTTCGTCGTCGCGTATCTTTCGATTGCGTGGTTGTTGAAGTTTATTTCCTCCAACAATTTCACCGGTTTCGTGATTTACCGTATTTTGCTGGGCGTTACCGTTGCGGGCCTCCTTCTTGGCGGGGTTCTCTCTGCCGTATAAAGCGAAGCGCTATAACGCAGGGTGCTTGATGATGTAAAAAATGCGTCGGATATTATTAGCATGACGCAAATTTGTGACCCCAACGGTAAGGATTTGCACGGAAAGGCTGAATTATTCAGGCTGAATATTCGGGGTGAATAATTCAGCCTGAATAATTATTCCTACCTCTTCCAGGGGAACGAATCTTCCGAAAGAGCGCCGCCAGTTCCAAAAATAGAGCCGTTGCGTGAGATGGCGAAAGATTCTCCAGTCGTTTGGCTCCAGCAGGTTACACCGGTGTAGTAAGAGGTACACGCAACATTGCCGTTTTGCACAGAGCCACCGTAAGGAAGAGCGCTCCCACCGCCGACTGCCTGATCGCATGTGTATTGAGTGAGTCCATCAACAACACCAAGTCCGAGTGAGGATGTGCCTGGGCAACTGAGTCCAATTTTTTGGGTATTTGTTTCGTTTGCCCGGCAGTACACCGCGTTATTTGCCAAGGAGCAGGAAATGTTCCCCGTCGGTGTTGTGAAGCTAGGAGCAGATGCTGTGCCTGCTGGTGCCGGGTAAAGAATGCTTTCAGTTGGTGTGGGAGGAGCGGAAATAGAGGGGGATGGGGCAGGCTCCTCTGTTGGGCTAGCTTCTTTTGTGGGTTCTTTTGTGGGCTCTTCGGAGGGCTTCTTCTTCGAGGCGTCCTTTTGGGTGATGGTTGTTTTATCCGGAGTGGCATCATTCGAGGAGAAAAAATACTTGTACGCCAGCAAGCCCGCTATTGCTATAAGTGCGATGGTAACAGCAACGATAATAATGCGAATAAGGGTTCGTTTGGAGTTGTTCTTTTCTTCGGGTTCCTCAGGCTCGTTTTCTTGAGGTGTTGCATAGTACTGCGAAATAGGCTGTTGCCCGTAAGCCGGAGCGTAGGAGCCTTGCTGTTGGTAAGGAGCTTGGGGTTGAGGCGTTTGCGTGTAGGAGGGGTCGTATTGTGGGACGACCTGAGTGTATGCTAACCCACCAGCAACAGTTTGATCTTGTTGTGGGTAGGTTCCGTAATACGGATTCTGCTGCGGGTAATATGCTTGAGTTGCGTCGTTTTGTGGGTACGGTGTTGCTCCATTTTGGGCGACGTATTCTTGCGTTGCGTTTGTTTCATACGCTTGCGCCCCACCTTGCGGGGATTGTGGCGCATTATCCTGTGAGCTATATGTTTCCGTTGGGGCGACGGCCGTGTGCGTAGGATCCGTTTCCGTTGCGGTATCTGGCGTGTGTTCGTCTTGTGTGGAAGATTCCGAGCTTTGCCCGAAACGTTCCGCTATAACTTTCCGAGTGGCTTCATTGCCATTTTCGTTAAGCCAATGAAGTAAACCTTCATATGCGGTAGGGTTCGCCGCGATAACGCTCTGCAGTTCTGGATGTTTCCATGCAAGATCGCGCAGTACTTCGGGGGATGTGGAGGGATCGTTAGCGAGGTTGTAGAGTTCTTGATCCATGCCGTTCCTTTCTAACGACGAAATATCAGGATAAATAACTCCCTAAAAATAATTATTTAGAGAAGTGACACTTCACATATTGTACGTTAATATGAAGGCCATTAGATGGGATAAATTGGCTATTGGCTATTGGCTATTGGCTATTGGCTATTGGCTATTGGCTATTGGCTATTGGCTATTGGCTATTGGCTATTGGCTATGCGTCACCGTCCATGACGTTATTGCGGAAATATGCGTTGGCTACGCACTTTCTGTCGAAAAAACTATGTGGCGCACAACTTGTGCGTTAGCGCGCATTCACCCACGCGAGCGCTTCGGGGAAATGAGTATCCCAATAAGCAGGAGCATGAGGGCCGGGTGCGTACACAACTTCGGGTTGGACGCCAAGGCTGTGAAGCTCCTTTTCCAAACGTTGAGTGTGTGCAAGGAAGGGATCCTCGGTGCCACAGGTTACCCAAACGGCCGGAGCCTGTTCGCGTGAGGCATCTTCCCCGAAAACCTTGCGGGCGAGATCGTAAACGTCGTCCTCGGGCAGCAAACCCTGCGATAAATGTGTATGCAACTCCCAGTGTCCGTCGACAAAACCTCTATCCGTGAAATCACATGCGGGAGAAAAAGCAGTGACGCCGGCGAAACGCTCCGGGAAGGTCAACGCGGTTTTTAAGGAACCGAAACCGCCCATGGAACAACCGCCAACGAAACGTCCCGCGCGGTCTGAACGCACGTGGAACATGGATTCGATTTTTTGAGGGAGCTCAAGTGCCGTGAAATCAAAAAAATTGCGTTCAAATTGGTTATTGAAATACCAGGAATAGGGGAGGGATGCGATAACGAGGGCGACGTTCGAACCGGCCAAGTGCCGCTGGAAAGGAATGTTTGTGGCAAAAGATTGCGCTGTAAACTTCAATCCTGGAAGGAAATACCAGACCGCGGGAGGATTCGCGCTATCAACGTTATCCGGCAAAATGACGGTGGCATCCACTTGCTGTGCGAGAGTGTCGGACATAAATGAAAGGTTTGCGATAGCCATATTTTTCCTTACAGATTGACGACGATATAGGAGCAATTGCATAACCTGCAATATCCGTGTTTATTCTACCTCTCACATGTCAATGAAAGCGGAACTGAGTACTTTCGTCGTTAAAAATGAAAAGAGTCCGCGAAGAAGAGCCTGTTCAGAAGAGAGAAGAGCCCGTGTGGAAAGAAAAACTCCGCGCGAAGGGCACGAAGTCTTTCCTTTTATCCCAGGGTAATTCGGAAACGTCAATGAAAATGCACGTTTAACACTAGTTCCTCTGTCTGTGAAAATCTTGAAAACTGCTCACGCACTTTGTGACGGTAAGAACACGCTGTGGGACGCCACGAAAAATTCTCAGTAGTTATGATGACGTTCGCGGAATATCTCAGGTGCTTTTGAAACGTTATCGGTTGCGCTTGTTGCCCTAATCGATAATGTTGTTGGGCGTTACGCCCTAGTCGATTACGGCCTAGTCGATAACGCCGTAGAGCGTTACGCCCTAGTGAATAACGTTGTCGGGCATAACGCTCTAGTCAAAAAACGTTGTTGGGCGTTCCTTAGTCAATAACGCCGTAGAGACGATCGCCAGCGTCGCCCAAACCGGGAACGATGTAACCGCGATCGTTGAGCCCCTCGTCAATGGACGCAACAACAATACGAACATGTGCGTCGTCGGGAAGGCTTTCGGCAACAGTTTTCAAACCTTCAGGCGTGGCGAGGATGCAAATCACGGTGACGTCGCGTGCCCCGCGTGATAAAAGATAATGAACAGAATCAACAATCGTGTGGCCCGTGGCGAGCATCGGATCGAGCACAAAGCACTGGCGATCCGTTAAAACGTCGGGGAGGCGGTTCGCGTAGGTGCTCACCTCGAGAGTCTCCTCATCGCGTTGCAAACCGAGGAAGCCAACTTCGGCGGTGGGAACAAGTTTCGTCATGCCTTCAAGCATTCCCAAACCCGCACGCAAAATTGGCACCACAATGGGTGCCGGATCAGCAATTTTTACGCCGGTTGTTGCGGTGACGGGAGTGGTAATCCCGACCTTCTTAACGTGCACGTCGCGCGTGGCTTCGTAAGCAAGAAGAGTAACGAGCTCCTCAACAAGGAGACGGAAAGTTGCGGAGGGAGTGTGAAGATCGCGAAGGACTGTCAGTTTGTGATCCACCAGCGGGTGGTTAATTTCGAGGATTTCCATATTTCAAGGATAACCGTCCGAGCACTCTCACGCCCTTAATGGCCACTGTGGAAATATCACGTCCTTTCTTGGCGTAAATAAATTTTTTCACGGCGTTTCAGCTGTAAAATATTGTCTGGTATTTCCTCTAAACGGCGAGTTCGTTTTCCGTTGCGTTGTTGTCTTTTTTTCGACGACGAAACTCTGGCGAATATGCGCAATTTTTGGCCGGAAAAACCATCCCCCTTTGAGCCGTACGGCATTATTGTGATCTAACAATACGTATCGAAACATTCCACAGGAATTACTGGAAACGTTGACATATGAGGGAAGTAGCGTTGTGGATAGGAAAAAAGAGCAAGAAAAAGCATTCATTGGGCGCGCCATGGAGTTGGCGCAGCATGCTGAAAAAGCGGGAGATGTGCCCGTCGGGGCAGTCGTCGTCTTGAATGGAAAAATTGTGGGGGAAGGATACAATACGCGAGAGGCGGAGGTTGACCCGGTCGGGCACGCAGAAGTTATGGCGTTGCGGGAGGCGGGGAAACGGCTCGGTCGCTGGCGTTTGGATGATGCCGATCTGTATGTGACTTTGGAGCCTTGCACGATGTGCGCCGGAGCGATTCTTGGGGCGCGAATTAGGCGGGTATTTTTTGGTGCGTGGGATGAAAAGGCCGGGGCGGCCGGTTCGGTGAGGGACGTGCTGCGCGATAGTCGAATGAACCACCAGGTCGAGGTGTATGGCGGAATATGTGAGGAAGAAGTTGCACGCCAATTAGTGAATTTTTTTGACGAGCGCCGTGCTCTTCGATAGTATTATCGGCGGTGGCGTGTCCGAGCGGCCGAAGGTGCATCACTCGAAATGATGTGTGGTTAATAGCCACCAGGGGTTCAAATCCCCTCGCCACCGCCAAGTTTCCCGCAACATCGTTAAGTGTTGCGGGATATTTTTATTCTGGCGCGGGGGCGTTGCGAGGTATTTGGGTTACGTGCCAAAATGTGTGGCCACACTGGCTTTGCGGACAGCGTTGCCTTGCGCACGCAATTCTTGGCCCGCTTTTTCCGTGTGGGGCGAAGTCCCGGGGCGCAACGGTAACTAGTGGTCCAGGATTTCGTGTTCGTCGTGCCCCTCGGGTTCGAGCTGGAACGTCGCGTGGTGAAGCGGAACCGGGAAGTGTTCCGCGGCGCACTCTTGAAGCTGATTGAGGATTTCGGGCGCGTGACCGTCGTAAAAACACTCGGGTTTTACGACGACGTGGGCGCTCAAAACAGGCAACCCGGTTGCAACAACCGAGGCGTGAAGGTCGTGAACCGAGATAACGTGGTCGAGCTCTTCAAGGTGCGTGCGCACCTCGTTAATATCGAGCCCCTCAGGAACCGCCTCCATAAGAATGTTGATGGCGGCTTTAAGAATACGCAACGAGCGCGGGATAATGAGGATTCCGATAATGACGCCGGCGACGGCATCCGCGCCAGTCCAGCCCGTGAGGGAGATGCTGACGGCGGCGATAATGACGGCAACCGAGCCGAGGGCGTCGTTGAGAACTTCAAGGAAAGCCGCGCGCATATTGAGGTTTGCGTCTTTGCCGGTGAAAAGAACCAGCATGGAAATAATGTTTCCAACTAGGCCGATTATGCCGAAAATAAGCAGTGGCGTGGAGGGGATTTCGGGTGGGTTGGCGAAACGGCTAATGGCCTCAATCAGAACATATATTCCGACGCCAAGGAGGACGGCGGCCTGTCCGGTTGCGGCGATAACTTCGGATCGTGCGTATCCCCAGGTGTGACGTGAGGTGGCTTCTTTGGTGGCGAGGTGGGCTGCGAACAGAGCCATGCTGAGGCCGGCTGTGTCTGTGAGCATGTGGCCAGCGTCCACGAGGAGTGCCAGCGAACCAATCCATGCAGCCCCAATGACTTCAGCGACGAGGATAATAGCGGTTGTGCCCAGGGCAATAAGGAGGCGTTTGCGGTTGGCGTGGGCGCCGTGGTTGTGCCCAAGCTCTCCGTGGTTATGTCCGTGCTCGTTAGGGTTGCGAGAGGGATTCTTTGATGCGGGCGTATTCATAGTGTCACTTTTTGGGGTGTTATAGATTGTTGGCGTATGTTGTTAAAGATGATGTCTAAGATTTGTTGTTGAGTTACGTGTGTACCAACAGTGTTGGTTAATGTTCGACGAGGGCGTCTCGTTGTTCTGACGTGGGTCTTGTGACCATTCTATTGACTATACGCAGAAAAGCAAAGATAGTCCGGCTAGTTCTGGTGTCTAGGCTCAAAAAAGATACTCGCGGTATTGGTCGCGGGTATCCGAGTAGATGATATTAATTTGCGCGGGCGATTTGCACCGCGGTGCCGGACGCGGTGACCATGAGCATGGAACCGTTTTGTCCGAGTGTTTCGTAATCAATGCTGCAACCAACGACGGCATGTGCCCCGATTGATGCTGCCCGCTGTTGTAATTCAGCAATGGCTTCATTGCGTGCTTTGGTTAATTCTTCTTCGTAGCCTTGGCTACGCCCACCGAAAACGTTACGGAAGCTAGCGCCAATGTCCTTGAACATGTTGACACCGGAAATGACTTCGCCGAAATAAATTCCCAGGTAATTGGTGATTTTGTAACCGTCCAGGGACTGTGTTGTTGTGACTGGTATCATACGGCCATTTTATGGGAGAGGTAAATCAACGGGCAAGGAATGACCGTTTTCGACCTTACTTATAGCCGACGTTATATTGCGCGAGGTGGATCAACGCTATCTTGAATGTCCCCGTTTTGCTTGAAGCGTTAGCCCCCGAATCGTTAGCCCCTGAACCAATAGCGTCCGAGGCGTTAGTGCCTGAAGCGTTAGTGCCCGAACCAATAGCGCCCGTGGGGGTGCCTTGGCAGTGTGCGGAAGATTGGTTGGGGGCGGTTTTGTTAGGGGCTGGTTTGGTTGAGCTATGGCTACCTAGTGGCGCTCGCGGAGTTGTGCTTGTTCGCGTAGTTGTTCTTTTTCTTCGCGCGATTGCCAGAAGCGGTTGTCTTCTTTGTGGCGTTTTCCGAGCGCCCACCAGAGGCTTTCGATTCCTAGTGCGGCGATACAGCCGACCGCTAGACCCACAAAGATTGCCCACATATTGCTTGAGTCAAGCAGGAAGTAGTGTTGTGCAATGGGGAGGCTGAAGATAACGGTGTAGCCAATGACGGGGAGGCATACGAGAAGGATTTTCCACCAGGTGTAGGGGCGTGCAACCGTTGCCAATACCCAAGTTGAACCAACAATCATGGTGATGAGCGTGGCAGTCGAGATTTGGGTTGGAGTGATAAGAACTGTCGCGTATTCCGAAAGGTAATAGTACGTAAAGAATGTTGATATACCAACGATAACGCCGGAGGGGAAACCAAAACGCATTACTCTGCCCACGAAGCCATCTCGGGCTTTTTGGTTATTTGAGGGTAGGGAAAGAATGAAAGCGGGAATTCCGATGGTGAACCATCCCGTGATGGTGACGTGGATGGGGACAAATGGATATGACGTGCTGAAGAGGAGAACGCAAATAGCAAGTACGGCGGAATATACGGTTTTCGTTAGGAAAAGACGCGCGACACGTTCAATATTTCCCGCAACCCTTCGGCCTTCGGCAACAACATAGGGTAGCGACGCGAATTTATCGTCGAGAAGAACAATTTTTGCGACGGAACGCGTGGATGGTGTTCCCGAACCCATTCCGATACCTAAATCTGCGTCTTTGAGGGCGAGGACGTCGTTCACGCCATCTCCCGTCATTGCGACGGTGTGCCCGCGTTCTTGCATGGCTTTCACCATGGCGCGTTTTTGGTCGGGGGTGACGCGCCCGAAAACTTGGTGGCTGTTAATAACGTCAACGAATTCTTCCTGCCGGATTGCGCGCGCGTCTACGGGCTCCCCAATATCTACACCGAGATTTCGGGTAACTGCGCCAACAGCCTGTGCGTTATCACCGGAGATGACTTTAATATCAACACCTTGCGAGGTAAAGTAGCGCAGGGTGTCTGAAGCATCTTCTCGGAGTTTTTGGTCAAGAAGAATAAAGGCGACGGGGGTGATCGTTCCGGGAGCTTGGGTTGCCGTTACGTTCTCGGAAGCCAGGGCGAGGAGGAGGACGCGCTGGCCACTTTTGGCGATTTCTTCGGCTCGCGCACTTGCTTCAGGGGCTTGTGCGAGCTGAAGCAGAACATCGGGTGCGCCAAGTACCCAGTTGTGGGTGCCGTTGTGGAAAGTGACTCCGGACCATTTTTTCGCGGATGTAAAGGGTTGGCGCGACACAACAGTCCAGGGCTTTTCCGGAATTCCGACCTCGGCAATAATTGCCTCCATAGAAGAATTCGGAGAGGTGTCCGCGCTACCTAGCTGCGCGAGGGCCTCACGAACATCTTCTGGCGTGGAACCCGAGGAATTAATCAGCTCAATACCTCCAAAAGTGAGCTTGTTTTCCGTGAGTGTTCCAGTTTTATCTGCAGCTACGGTGTCAACGCGCGCGAGCCCTTCAATAGCGGGTAGTTCGTTAACAAGAACGTTCATTCTCCCGAGGCGAATAACGCCAAGTGCAAACGCCGTGGAGGTAATGAGAACAAGGCCTTCGGGAATCATGGGCACGAGCGCCCCGCACACGCTCAAAATAATATCGACCCACGAGCCGTTCCCCACGCGAATCTGCCCGATAATCGTCAAAATACCGACCGGAACAAGAACCCAGGTGATGGCATGCAAAATGCGGTCAATGCCCTGTTGTAGTTGAGAATCCACAAGGGAGAACTTGGAGGCTTCGGCCGTAAGTTGCGCCGCATATGAATCTTTACCCACACGAGATGCCTGATAGGTTCCCGAACCCGACACCACAAAAGATCCGGACATCATCGAATCCCCAACGGACTTATCGATAGCATCCGACTCGCCCGTGAGAAGAGACTCGTCAACTTCAAGGTAATCCTCTTCGGTGACGATACCGTCCACAATAATTTGATCCCCTGCGCGGACAACGATAATATCGCCCAAAACAACCTCTTCCGGCGATATTTCCCTATTTTCCCCATCACGACGAACAACCGGCTTGGCCTCACCAACAACAGCGAGGGAATCGAGCGTATGCTTAGCGCGCAATTCCTGAATAATTCCAATAATGGAGTTGGCGATAATCAGCAAGCCGAAGGCGCCATTGATCCACGAGCCGGTTGTCATGACCAAAACAAATAATGTGCCGAGCATGAAATTAATGCGGGTAAAAACGTTATCTCGAACAATATGAAGGGCGCTACGCCCGCTACGTTCCGGTTGAGTATTAACGTTTCCGAGGGAACGCATCTCCTCTACCTGCGCACGGGTTAATCCCCGCGCCGGATCGGCTTGCGGGAGCGCTAAGTTAGACTGGGTTTCGCTAAGGCTCGATGTGTGAGTCATAAGAAGATACTATCGTTTAACTCCCGCATTAAAAATGAGGTGAACTACTTGTCGAGAAGAATCTTTGCCGGGAGCTCTTCACGTATACGGTTTTTCTCTTTTTCTCTGTATTCTTCAAAACTTCTAAACTCCGCACAATCCGCCAACTACTCGTCCAGAAGAATCTCAGCCACCCGCGATAAAACTTCTGCAGCATCGCAATCAACACGAAGGCTTGCAAAACGGTCACCTTCCGTGCGCCCCCTGTTAATAATCACGCAATCCGCCCCGTTTTGAAGCGCCGAGGTCAGCACCCACATTCCCGTGCCAACAACGAGAGACGTTCCCACAACAAGGGCAACATCGGCTTCGCGCGCCCAATCAATGCTTTGGGTAAGCGCCGCGCCAGGCAAACTCTCACCGAAAAACACGACGGAGGGTTTGATTAAACCGCCACACCGAGGGCAGGGTATCGTCGTAAAAGAAGAGTTTTCCGCAGCTCGGCGGTTTGCTCCTGCCAAAATAGCGATATTTTTGGGGTCGGGATCCTCGGGCCAGTCGGGATTCGCCTCCCGAAGAAGCTCCCCAATCTCTGCGCGCGGGAAAGTGGCCCCGCAATCCACGCAGTCCACCCGCAAAAACGATCCGTGCAATTCCGCGACCTTTCGCGACCCCGCTTTTTGGTGCAAATCATCCACGTTTTGTGTGGCAATCCCATTAATGAACCCCGCTTTTTCGAGGCGCGCCAAAGCAAGATGTCCGGGGTTGGGTTTCACGGAGTCGAGGGCGCGCCACGTTTCTTCGTTGCGTTGCCAGACCCAACGTTGCCATATTTCGTCGTCGGTAAACATATCATAAAAAACCGTGGGCTCTTGAGTGCTTCCTTTTCCGCGGTAATCGGGGATTCCAGAGGGTGTGCTAACACCCGCACCAGTTATTGCTACAGTTACTTTTCCGCGCATCATATCCGCGATATTCGTAGCAGCTTCTTCAATGTCCGTTATCACCATGTTCAGTCCTTTTTACGACGACGATGGGCGCCATGCGAAACTCACTTATGTATAGGGTACGTTTCGATTCGGGTTTTGTGGAAGGTGTGGCATATAGGGAGATGGTTTGGGGCGGAGTTGTGGCGTTTGAGGAGTGGGGAAGTTTGCTTTGGCGAGAGTTGTTGTGAAGTGAAGAGCGTGGGATATGTTGCGTTTGGTGAGTGTGGCTGTTGGTGCTTGGCGTTTGGTGGGTGGGGGTGGTTGGTTCGAGGCGTGGCGAGTAGTTGTTGCGTGGAAGTTTTCTTAATATGTTATTTTCTCGATCCTGCCCGAAAGGGGAGAAAAAATGCGATAATAGATGTAAGTGGGCTTAATTTGTCGAGCTCATATTAATAAGCTAGTCAAAGGAGAAAATGTGGCTGTAGCAACTCGCGAACAGTACGATGAAATGTTGGATCGTGCAAAGGCTAATAAGTTCGCATATCCCGCAATTAACGTTACCTCTTCCCAAACGCTCAATGCCGCAATTCGCGGTTTTGCAGAAGCTGAATCGGACGGCATCATTCAGGTTTCCGTTGGTGGTGCAGAATATCTTGCGGGTCCCACAATTAAGGATCGTGTAGCAGGTTCTATTGCTCTTGCAGAATATGCACGTGTTGTTGCCAAGAACTACAACATCACCATCGCTTTGCATACCGATCACTGCGCAAAGCAGAACATTGATACGTGGATTCGCCCCATTATGGAGCTCGAAGCTGAGCAGCACAAGGCAGGCAAGGAAACCTACTTCCAGTCCCACATGTGGGATGGTTCCGCTGTTCCGCTTGAGGAAAATCTTGAAATCGCCAAGGAACTTCTCGCCCTTTCCCAGAAGTCCAACACTATTCTCGAAATCGAAATCGGTGTTGTTGGTGGCGAAGAAGATGGCGTCGTCGGCGAAATCAACGAAAAGCTGTACACCACCGCAGAAGATGGTTTGAAGACGGTCGAAGCTCTCGGCCTTGGCGAAAATGGACGTTACATCACCGCCCTCACCTTCGGAAACGTTCACGGTGTTTACAAGCCGGGTCACGTTAAGCTTCGCCCCGAAATCCTCGGTGACATCCAGAAGGAAGTTGGCGAAAAGGTCGGCAAGGAATCCCCGTTCGATCTCGTGATGCACGGCGGTTCCGGTTCCACAGCTGAAGAAATCGCAACAGCTGTGAAGAACGGCGTTATTAAGATGAACGTCGATACCGACACCCAGTACGCCTTCACCCGCCCGATTGCTGACTGGATGTACAAGAACTACGACGGCGTTCTCAAGATCGACGGCGAAGTCGGCAACAAGAAGACCTACGATCCACGCGCTTGGGGCCGTGCGGCAGAAGCCGGCATGGCAGCCCGCGTGGTTGAAGCATGCGAACGCCTCGGTTCTACCGGAACTCGCATGAAGTAAGGCGCTACTTGTAGCTGTTCGGTAGTTTAGCGAACATAGCGCGATGGGGAGAGTTGGGCATGTCCCGCTCTCCCCATTTCGCATTCTCTAGTTTTCCCATTAGTGGTTGTTCTTGTTGTGTGCGGTTCAGGGTTGTCGCGCAGTGAAGCTATCGCGTGAACATAATCCGTCGCGCTTCCATGTCCTACTTGTAACAGCTACTGTAAACTACTCTAAAATTTTTAGAGTAGAGTTTTGCCTGGTTTTAAGCTATTTTTTGCGTCTACTCTAAAGTACTGTAAACCTTTGCTTTACAGTAGGTGTAACTGCGGTTTCTAAGTTTTCGCCCCGGGAGTTTGTATGAGATCTGTAATACCTAGCCTACGTGGCGAAAATAGGTTCAACCTGTTCGCGTTAATCGTGAACGGTTTGCACGCCTGGACGGCCGGACAAATTAGCCAGGCTGGCTACAGCACCTAACCTAGAACAATATTCTCGAAAGGCTCACCGGCTAAGGCGTGGACAATCTGGCGTTCCACAAGATTCTTCATGCGTTGATGAAGGGCGCGAGTATTGCCACCATTGTGGGACGTAATAAGCTCGGCGCCTTTCCATAACGGATCATCAACGGCCAACGGCTCCGGATCTGTCACATCTAAAGCAAGGCGAAGCCTGGTCGAATGCTTCACCAGAGCCTGAGGATCAGCAAGTTTGCCACGCCCAATATTCAACAAAACCGCATTATCCTTCATGGCGGAGAGGAAACCGTCGTCAATAACACCAACAGTGTGTTCATTCGCGGGAAGCACAACAATAACCGCATCCTGCTGCCCAAGCAACTCCATACCTTGAGCAAGTGAATACACATGCCCGCGAGCATCCTCGCGCTCGCGAGAGGCAACGCGGGTTAGCTCAACCTCGAAAGGTTCTAGGCGACGCGCAATTTCATCACCAACACCACCAACACCGAGAAGCATAACCTTCTGGTCTGCTAGGCCCTGGGAGTAGAAACAATCCCAACGCCCCTCATCGGCACCACGAACCATACGCGGAATTTCACGAAAAACAGCGAGCAACATGGTGAGAGCCATCTCGGCGGTTGCCGTTTCGTGAACCGTTTTTGCGTTAGCAACCTGAATTCCTGCGGGTGGTTCGGGAAGCATATCGAAACCAATGGAGCCGATTTGTAGGAGGTGAGCGCCAGCTTTATTGGCAATATCAATACCGTTGCGAGGAGTCCAATGGCCGGTAACAATAATGTCTAGAGGGGCGGGAGTTTCGCCTTCGAGATCCCAACGAATAATATTGACACCAGGGGCAGTGATGTCAAAATCCCAAAACGGGTGAAGAGCAACATTAAGCGTGTCCATACTTAAGAGTAGCAAGATTGAGGAGAAGTGATGGAACAAGGGTTATCTATTGACTCTCGCGGTTTGCTAGGCGACGAAAATAAGCCTAAGGGTTCCGTGCCGAAAATACTGGCGTCGAAAGGCTTTATTCGCGTTCTCGTCGTTTTTTCGATCCTCTTCTTTTCAATCCTTGCCACTCAAGCATTCTTCGAGCTATGCGACCTGCAATTCCACCCTTACGCCAAAGCATTCGTGTACTTCGTTATGGTGGTTCTTTTCTTCGGAGCAATCGTTTTATCAACATTCGTTATAGTGGTGTTTTTTAATCAAAAAATGAGTAGCGTATGGGCACGGCGAACTTTTACATCCATTTTCTCCGGGTTAGCGGTAGTGGCCGTGTGTTTTTTCGCGTATATAACTCTGGTGGGATTTATTATCAGTGGGCTCGTTGCGGAAAAAAGTGGAATGAAGTATCAGGGAAGCATCGCAACGGAAAAGGGTAGATTTTGTGAATTTGTCTCTGCCGATTTGTCCTCGCTAAATTCACGAATGTTTTACCGTTGCCTTCCCCCATTGGCGATGGGTAAAAAATCCTACACCCTACAAGAAATTACAGATACACCATCAGCTTATGGTCTTGATCCTTACTTTCGGGATGAACGTCATAGCGCCACTGAAGGTGAGGGCGCGGGAAGAAATAATCCTCAAGGGCTCCATTCTGCACAGCCTGGAGGGCAATCAAACCAGGGTAATGACACGAATAAAGAGCAGGTGAAAAGGGATACCGTTACTCATTTTTCTGTAGGCCCTAAAGCGCGCAGATCGATTCAACCTGAAGTTTCGCTACAGCTTGGAACAGATTCGATTACGCTTTATACCTTGGATTTCGCAGGAAGCTCCGGAATTTACGGCATCGACACAAAAACAGGTTCCGCAAAGGTTGAAAATTCGACCTTTTATGCACTTATGCCCGCAGGTGAATCACGTTCAGCCGTCCTCCAGTTTCTTCCCACAACAACAAACTGGATATATATGACGCGAGATAGCGGATCTAACTGGACAGCACAAACCATTAACTTCCCCAGCAACTGGCCAGAAGAGAAAAAATACGTGCAGGATGCCCAACCTGGAAAACTAACCTTCGGTTACCCCAGATGGATAGGTGACGACGAAAAACTGGCAACCTGCACTCCCGCCCCACAATCTCAGCCGAACACGTGGAACTGCACGGTGAATTAGGCTGGTGTATTCAACGCTCTTGCGCCCGTAGTTATGTTCGACGAACCCTGTCCATACGCGAGGTAAGGGGGCGCGTAGCGGGCAAAATGGTAGGCAATGGTAGGCAATGGTAGGCAGTGGTAGGCAGTGGTAGGCAATGGTAGGCAATGGTAGGCAAGGGCTCCGTGCGCGAAACCGGGGAAGCGGCGTGGTGAGTCGCTTGAGTGAATGCGTGCTTATCGCGAGGTTTACGTGCGCGAAATGCTCAATAAACACTAACGCGTGCGGCCCGTCTGAAGTGATATAACAACAGACGTACCACACGCGTTACGTGTATATACGGCGACGGAACAACGTCGTCGTAAAACTTATGTCTTACGCGGAAACGCTACTTGGCAACGCGAGGCGTGCGCGCAATATACCGGTAAACCACAAGGTAGTAGACGATGCCGGCAACGAAAATCGCGCCACAAATTAGCATGATATTCGAGAAGGTTGCGGCAGCACCGGTCAGACCAGTGATGCTGGTGCTCTCGCCCGCCCCACCGAAGAGGCTACCGCCGAAGGTTGCGATACCGATGGACGCTGTAACGTTCATAATAAGATCGTTCAAACCAACGCCACGGCCGGATTCGCTTGTCGGGAGCGTGTCGATAACCGTGCTCACAACCGGCGCATACATCAAGCCTGTTCCGCCGTAGAACATGAAGGACATAATGTACACCCAACCCATGCCCTTATCGACGAAGAATGCGGGGAGGATGAAGGACAACGCCATAAGTGAGGCGGAGAAGATAATCACCGGGGTTCTGCCAATCTTGCGGACAATTGCTCCGGCCAATGTTGCCGTCACGGCCGCGAGGATGAAGGACCACGCGAGGTAATTCGAGACCTCGTGGGTTTCGAGATGGTAGACGTCGCGGGCGATAGCGTTCACCAACGGGCCCGCGCAGTAGTTCACGAAGTAGAACACGGCGATAAGGAGAATCGCGAGGATCCAGCGGGTGTTCTTGAAGAACGCCGGGGTGATGAAGGGGTTCTTTGCCTGGTGAATGTATATGCCGAACACGAGGAATAGTCCAATGGCGACGAGGAGCAACCACCACAGCTTGTAGCTGAAGAAAAGCGTCAAGAAGGCCGTTGCGAAACCGAAGATAAGGAAGCCCACTGTGTCCACCTTCGAACCTGTGCCGTTGTGATCGGGAAGGTTACGAAGGAAGGGAAGGAGCAGAATCGTGACGGCGGGAACCAGGAAGAGGAACTGCCAGCTGATTGCGCTCAAAATACCGGCGGCGAACACGCCGATTGCGGCTGAAACCTGGTAGCCGGCGCTGAAAATACCGAAGAAGAGCGCACGCAACGACGGCTTCAAATACTTCGTCGTCACAACGAGATACGCGGAACCCGCAACCTGCTCACCAGCGGTCTGGAGGACGCGCGCAACAATAACCGTCCACAAATTGGGCGTGAAGTAATAGTTAAGCAAGAACCCGAGAACGGAGCCTACAACCAGCATGCCGAGCCCGAAATACACGAGTTTCTTCAGAGAAACGAAATCGCCCAGGGACCCGTAAATGAAGCAGACGATCCCGAGAACAATAATCGGGAAGGAGGTAATGAGCGGTGCCTGCTGCGGCGCCCCCACATCTTTACCAATCTGCTGGAAAACGAGATTAAATCCCTGAAGGCACAGCGTTCCAAGAATGAAGGTGATGAGGAGCGGGATGAGAACGCCGATGGCCATCCGGTTATTTGCCTCAACCTCTTCTTGTGAAAGGGCTGCGCTGGGCGCAATATCCTGCGTTTTGTGTTTTGAGTTCATAGTTACCTCATGTTTTAGGCGTTGACGATGGCGCGACCAATGCGGTCCATGAATTCGCTGAGGAATCGTGGAACGTCGACATCAATGGCGACCTTGGTTGTTTTCACGGGGTCATTGAGGCGCGTTGTGTCGCCGATGGTGCGTCCCCGTGTGGCACCATCCGTATCGACTTTCAGGTTAATATCGAAAGTTGTCACAAGTGTTGGGTCAATGGCAACCGCGACGGCTAGCGGATCGTGAAGCCCGCATCCGCCAAGGTCCGGTGCCGTGGTTTCGTAGGCTTTGATGTAGTAGTCCGTCATGTCTGCCATGAACTTTCCGGCTTCGGTGCCGGTGTCGCGCCACTGCTTGGTTTCCTTGTATGTCAGGAGAGTCTGAAGGGTGACATCCAAGCCAATCATGGTGGTGCGCATTCCGGAGCGGAACACAAAATCGGCCGCTTCGGGATCCTGAGAAATATTTGCTTCGCTCCAACCGTTGACGTTTCCGCATGTTGTGAGCGCTCCACCCATGAGGACAACGTTGGTTAGTTCATCCACGAGTTTGGGGTGCTTGCGGATTGCGGCGGCAAGGTTTGTAAGTGGCCCTGTGGGAACGTAAACAAGATCCTCGCCGTATTCGTGGGCTGCTTCAATAATGAAATCAACGGCTGGGGTGGATTCTGCCTCGCGTGAGGGTTCGGGAAGTGTGATATCGCCGATTCCGTTCTGGCCGTGAATAAATTTGGAAATTTCGAGCGTTTCGAAGCCGTCGGTGGCTTCCGAATGTGGAACTCCGGGGAAAACTTTGACTTCCGGATGCCCAAGGAGTTCGGTTATTTGGAGTGAATTCTTCATGCCCAGTGGCAGAACAACGTTTCCGTATGTGCCGGTAATAGCAATAAGTTCGAGTTCCGGGCTACCTAATGCGTAGGCAATTGCGAGCGAATCATCAACACCTGTGTCGAGATCAAGAATGATTTTTTTCATGGACTTCTTCTTTCATGCGTATCGTGTTGCGTCTACTTTGACGTCACGCGGGTTTCAACTATCCGAATTTTTCCCTTCCAGCGTGGAATGTTTTGACCCGTGTATTACATCCTAATCTAGCCCCCCCCTCATAGAAAAATGCGACATATTCAGCTTTTCGTTAACTTTTTGTTCAACATTTTTCGTTACTATCGAATTTTTTAGCGTCTCTTTTTAGTTTTTTCGACGACGACGGAACCGCGCATACAGTTTTCGCTGATATAGCAGCGTTTTGCTGTGCAGAAAAGCGGGGCGCCGCCTGCCGTTGGCGTTTCAGAAAAGCTGTTTTGCGGTGGGAAAAGTTTGGGGTGGCGACGCGGCTACCCGTCGTCGTAAAAATTGAGAAAAGCGGGGAAAATTGGGATTTTTAGGACTTTATGTGCGACAGTCAGGATCGGCGTGTCGCGAAATTGTGGTAAAATTGTAGTTTCGGACACATTTTAGGGTATTCTTGCTATGTGGTTTCATTCCACAGGTACTGAAAGTAAGGGAAAAGATGTCGGAAAACGCCGCGGTTCGCCACGAAGGTCTCGTATATTTTGATCAGGGGCAGAGTGCATACAGCTCGGGCGATATTCAGCAGGCAGTTAAGAAGTATCATAAATCCTTAGAAATTTTTGGGCAGGAACCGACGCTCTACATGGAACGCGCAATCGTGAGCGGGCAGCTGGGGATTGCGTTAAAAGCATCGGGAAACATGGATGCGGCGGCAGATTATTTAGGTCGTGCTGTTACGCTATTCCAGCATTACCCGGAAAATGCGGACGCCATGCTTTCGCTGGGGAATTGCTTCTGGCACCTGGGCGAAATTAGTGAAGAATCCGGGGATTTTGACGCGGCGAAAGTGTCCTACAACCAGGCATATGCCGCCTATCGCAGTTCTTCAAAAGGGCAAACTTTCCAAGTTGAAGTCTTGCAGAAACTTCGAGATATTGGGTAGATCGATGCCGAAGCGGATACTTGGCGTGGCAGTTTCTAGCGAATATAGGCCGGCATAATTTCGGAAAAGTCGGTTAATCACAACGGGGTGCGGGTAGTGGCAACGCATGTGATTCGATATGCAAACATAATGGTTTGTAGCGCGGATATGTGCACTCAATTCGATATAGTGGGGTATCGAAATAGCTCCCGACGAGGGAAACTTTTCTCGGGTTGACGATAGTTTTCTCAGGTTGGTGAACTTTTCTCGGGTTGGGGATAGTTTTCTCGAGCGAACATAGAGAGATATGGTGGTGACATATGGCAGATGCGGAGAAACTTCTTCTTTCAGGGATGGCAGCCCTGGAGCGCGGAAGTGAAGCAGAAGCACGAAACCTCTACGTTGAAGCGCGCGAAGCAGCCGGCTCCGGAGAATTTCCGGGCGTGACGGATCCGGACGCCCTGTATTTTGCGGGCTTGGCCTGCGGGCAGCTAGCAGAGGATCCTTTCCCCATTATGAAACGAGCTGTTCGCGCCTATGAGGCTCGCGACGTGCCGAGCCTCAGGGGTGCAAGGGCGTATGAAACACTCGGTTATTTCCTTCAATCATCGGGCGATTCTTTGCGTGCCGGTGAAGCTATGATGCGGGCGCAAGGCATGTATTCGCGCCTTTATGGCTATTCTTCTCATGAATCTAATGCGGCATACAATGCCGGCGTGTCTTTCCAGCTCGGTGAAGATTATGAACGTTCTCTGGCAGCCTTCGACCTGGCGAAATCTGTGTCGGATGTGTTGCCTGGTTTTGATCTTGGACATGCCATCATTGAACTCAGTCGCTCAGATGTGTTGTTGCGTGTGGGCAGGTCGGTAGAGGCTGAAGAAGGTTTTCGGTTCGCTGTTTCCGAGTTTTCCTCTGTTCCGGGTAACGAGTTACTCATTTTGGAGGCACGATTCGGTGTTGGACGGGCACTCGTCGCGCAGGAAAGATATGAGGAAGGCGTGAAAGAACTGTATGACGTCGCCAATAACACCGCGGAAATCGCCGAAACTCATTTCCGTATGGGCACCGACGAGTCCGCGTTGGTTGGCTACAATGCTGCGGAAACGAGCGCTCGCGCCCACCACCAGTTGGCGGTGGGGTATGCTCAGCTGGGGCGCCTCCATGATGCCTACACGGCAATGAACATTGCCGCATCATCATATGACGCCATGGAAGATGTTTTTGGCGCGGCGCATTGCCGGGGCCTTGTAGGCGATATTTGTGCGGAAAGTGGCGATATTATGGGGGCGCGCAAAAATTTCACCCTCGCTATTGAGATGCTGGAGAAAGCCGAGGACGAAGCGTTAGGCTACGGATTGCCACCTGCCGCGGCCCAGGATCTCGAAGAATTCCGGGCGAAACTCCAGGCCGTCAGCGGGTAGACATGCGCGCCACCAGGTTGCTCGCAATTCAGTTGCGTGTTGCGCGTTAATCAATCCAGCTTCCGTAAGAAATATTCGGACGATCTTTTTTGTCCACTTCAGGAAGCGAACGCACATTACCCAGGAACGTTCCCGGCCCAACAGCTGCGATAATGCGCACGGGTTCGTCGTTCTTATTTTCCAAACCAATCTTTTCATCTGCGGCCACAAGAACACTGTGCCCGGGAGCTAGCCTATGCCGAGTATCTCCATCCAGCACGGTAATCGTTCCAGAAACGATGTGGAGGGCTAGTGTTGAACCGGCGTGCGTATGGGGAGGCGCCGTGACTCCGCGCGGAATATACAGTTCAAACATGGCAACGTTCGTATCCGCATCGCCGACGAAAGGCGTAATAATAGGGTTTCCTTTTCCGGGGGAGAAGGAGGGAAGATCTTTGCGTCGTGTAATCTGCATGGCAACTTCTTTCTTAGAACACTTACGGTACAACAGTACACGTATCGTGTAGCACTCGTCACTATGTTGGTGGGGTGCGAGAAAATGTACGACGAAGGTGCGTAATGTACGACGAAGGTGCGCGCTACTTTTCAGTAACGCGCACCTTGAAACACGCCGTTGCCTTACTGCTGTATTCCAGATAAGCCAACGTTTACCGTAACCGAAGCCGTCGAAATGAGAGTATCAGTACCGCAATCCTCGCAACTTCGGTGTTCGGTTCTTGCTAGGCAATCGGCTGACCGTCGACCTTCCAAATATCGCGCCCATAATCGGCGATTGTGCGGTCGGAGGAGAAACGGCCGGAACGGCAGATGTTAATCCAAACCTTGCGCGCCCATTCTTCCTGGTTGCGGTAATCTTCAGCCATGCGATCACGTGTTGCACGGTAGTTGTCGAAATCGCCGAGAACATAGTACACATCCGGACGTTCCCAGGAGGTTCCGTCGAGCAGGCTGGCAAGAAGATCATGGAAATCGCCTGTGCCGCCGTCGCTGAGGGTTCCGTCAACAAGAGCGTCGAGTACGCGCTTCAAACCGGGAACAGTCTCATACTTTTCACGCGGATTGTAGGACGTCATGATGGTTTCCAGCTCTTCTTCGCGGGCACCGAAAATGTAGGCATTTTCTTCACCAACAGCGTCAACAATTTCGACGGTTGCGCCGTCCATTGTTCCCAGCGTCAATGCGCCGTTCATCATGAACTTCATATTTCCAGTACCGGAGGCTTCCTTACCGGCCATGGAAATCTGTTCGGACACATCGGTAGCAGGAATAATGTATTCAGCCGGGGAAACATTGTAGTTCTGAACGAAAACAACTTTGAGGGTCTTGTTCACGGCTTCGTCGTTATTGACGAGATTCGCGATTTCGTTGATGAGCTTAATGATTGCCTTGGCGCGCTTGTATCCGGGAGCTGCCTTCGCACCGAAAATAAAGACGCGAGGAACAACATCCATATCCGGATTGTCCTTCATGCGGAAGTACAAATCGAGAATATAGAGAGCATCCATGAGCTGACGCTTGTATTCATGCAAACGCTTAATAATCGTGTCATATACGGCGTCGGTGGGAACCTCAATGCCGTCGCGACGCATAATCCAGGCGGCGAACTCTTCCTTATTCGCCTTCTTGATCTCCATCAAACGGCGATAAATATCCGGATTTCCCTTTTCTTCCAAGGTGGCGAGCTTATCAAGATCCGTCACCCATGAATCGTCGCCCATAACTTCGGTAAGAAGTGCGGAAAGGCGAGGATTGCAGTTATTCAGCCAACGACGCGGAGTGACGCCGTTCGTCTTATTGTTGAAACGTTCGGGCCAAATATCATGCCAATCATGGAGGGTGTCGCGCTTCAAAATATCGGTGTGAATCGCTGCCACGCCGTTAATGGAGAAGGACGCATAGCAGGCAATCCATGCCATGTGGACACGGCCACCAGAAAGCGGAGCCATATAGTCAATCTTGCCCTGATCGAAACCACGTTCGGCCAATTCGGAACGGAAACGGCGATCAATTTCGGTAACGATTTCGAAAATGCGGGGGAAGAGCTGCATAAAGATGGACACTTCCCACGTTTCGAGGGCCTCAGCCAAGACGGTGTGGTTCGTGTAGGCGAAGGTTTCAGTTACGATCTTCCACGCTTCTTCCCAACCGATACCTTCTTCGTCAAGAAGGAGGCGTATAAGTTCCGGAACAGCGAGAACCGGGTGGGTATCGTTAAGCTGGATGGAGTTGAACTGACCAAAGGTCTTAATATCGCCGTGAGCTTCCTTGTGTTCTTCAATCAGGCACTGTAGGGAAGCGGAGCAGAAGAAGTACTGCTGGCGTACGCGAAGAACCTTGCCCTCATAGGTTGTATCGTTCGGGTAGAGAACGCGGCAAAGATCCATAACGCGCTCGCGTTCAACAATGGCGTCCGTGAAGCGCTGTGAATTGAAGGCATCGTAGTCGAATTCTTCCATCGGCTCAGCTTTCCACAAACGCAAGGTGTTGACGTTGTCGGTGCCGTAGCCGGTGATGGGCATATCGTAAGGAACTGCGTTGACATCCATGTCCGCGAACTTCACATGCTTAGCTTCTGCTTCGCGTCGAATAACGAAGGGGCTACCGGTTTCCATCCATGGATCGGGGCTTTCCTTCTGGAATCCGTTCTCGAAGCTCTGCTTAAACAGGCCATAACGGTAAAGAATTCCGTAACCGGTAACGGGGAAGTCAAGTGTTGCACATGAATCCATGAAGCATGCGGCGAGGCGCCCAAGGCCACCGTTACCCAGTGATGCATCAGGTTCTTCATCGAGCACGTCAGCAAGGTTCAAGCCGTATTCTTCGAGGGCTTCGCGAGCTTCATCAACCATGCCCAAGTTGGCGAGGTTGTTGAGCAGTGCACGTCCCATCAGGAATTCTGCGGAAAGGTAGGAAGCACGCTTGACGCCCTTATACTTCTTTGTTGTCTTGTCCCAGTTATCGGCCAATTTCGACATTGTGAGGGCCGAGAGGCCTTCCCAATAATCGTGGACGGACGAGTCTGAGGTGTTCTTGCCCGAAACGGCGCGTGTGAAACTTCCGAGGCTCGGTGTTAAATCTGTTGACATTTTTCTCCTAAAAAAGCACGAAAATGCGTTCTCATGTTATCGAATTGCGACGAGGTTATGTGTGATGTTCCGTTAATTGTGAGTATTTTAGCTGTGATATTTAACCAGTTTTGAAGAACGACGATGTAGTTGCGGGGTTTTTGGCACCGGAAACATGCTTTTAGCTTTTAACGGAAAGTCGAGACGACGCATGTGCGTGTTTGGGGACGATTAATTGTCACGGGACGTGCGGGGGAGAGGGGAGGCGGGATGCGCGGAGGTGAAGAGACATGGGACGTGCGGGGCGAAGCACGCCTGAAGTAGGGGTGTTTATGTAGGACGTGTTGTGTGGGGCGTGTTGTGTGGGGCGTGTTCGCCAGATGGGTAATTTGGCCTCAACCTTCCCAAGGAGTCTATAAATCTGCCCAGATGCGACAATTTTTCGCTAGTATAGGGAGGTAAAGCGGGACGGCATGCGCTCGTTTGGTTTCTGAAGCGTTAGCCCGAATTCTTTACAATGATGTAACGAACAAGGAGTTTAGGTATGCCCGCAGTCATTATTCTTGGCGTCCAATGGGGCGATGAAGGCAAAGGCAAAGCCACAGATCAGTTGGGGCAACGTGCAGATTACGTTGTGAAGTTCAATGGCGGAAATAACGCCGGACACACGGTGTCCGTGGATGGCGAAAAGTTCGCTCTCCACCTTCTTCCCTCGGGAATTCTTGCCCCGAATTGCGTGTCGATTATCGGCAACGGTGTCGTCGTCGACCCTCAAGCACTTTTTGAAGAAATTGACATGTTGGAATCACGCGGTGTGAACGTCGATAATCTTCGGATTAGTGCGAATGCACACGTCATCACACGCTACACCAAAATGTTTGACGCAATTAATGAGGAAGCCTTGGGAGAAGGACACAAAATTGGCACAACAGGGCGCGGAATTGGCCCAACGTATGCGGATAAGGCGAGTCGCATCGGCATACGTATCCAAGATTTGTGCCACCCAAAGAGATTGCGCCAGCGTGTTGAGATTGCGCTTGCGCAGAAGAATCTTCTACTTGAGGCACTTGGGCGCGAAATAATTAGCGTCGATTGTGTGGTCGAGGAGCTTCTTGCGTATGGCCGGCGAATCGCCCCCATGATAATCGACGCATCCAAGGTCCTGAACGACGCCCTGGATGCAGGAAAAACCGTGGTGTTTGAAGGCGGGCAGTCCACGCTTCTCGATATTGACCACGGAAATTATCCGTATGTCACCTCGTCCAATGCGACGGCCGGTGGCGCGATTACGGGAAGTGGCGTTGGGCCAACCCGTATCGACCGCGTGGTCGGGATTGTGAAAGCCTACGCAACCCGCGTTGGTGAAGGTCCGTTCCCCACAGAATTAAAGGGCGAGGAAGGTGACTGGTTGCGTAACGCCGGTGCCGAATTCGGAGTGACGACGGGACGCCCGCGTCGCTGTGGCTGGTACGATGCGCCCGTCACCCGCTACGCTTCGCGCGTGAACGGTTTAACGGATCTGGTATTAACGAAATTGGATATTCTTACCGGGTTGGAACAGATTCCGGTGTGTGTTGCCTACGAAATTGACGGGGAGAGGGTTGACGAGTTCCCCGTCGACACGTGGGATTTCTCCAATGCGAAGCCGATTTACGAGTACCATCCGGGCTGGACAGAAGATATTTCAGGAGCGAAAACCTTTGACGAATTGCCAGAGAACGCTCAAAAATATGTTCGTTGGCTGGAGAGCATGAGCGGATGCCGGTTCTCGCTTGTTGGAGTTGGGCCCGATAGGAACCAAACAATCGTTCTTCACGATTTGTTGGATGCCCCGACGCGCTAATAAAGGTGATGTGGTGGCTTGAGGCGCGCCACGCATTGTGTCCGTGTTATCAGGTGTGTGAAACAGTCGGTTTGAGCGCAGGCTTTCCGCGATTCAAGATGGGATTTGTTGAAGAAGGCTGGTCAATTCAGGCAGGTAAGACACGTGGAAACCTCGGCAAGATTTCCTCTTTTGGCCGTCAGTGAAACGCACAAAAAATATGTCACACATTTTGCATAAAAAGGTGAAAACAAAAGGCAAAAGGCCCCCATATTTATCTGGAAACCAGGTAGAGTTATGAATGTGGGAAACTTTTACAAAAAAGTTCCACAAAATCAAAATCCTTCTGTCATATCCAGTGACAGAGAGAGGAGAATCGCGTGTCTACTCCATTCACAGGTGGAATAAAGCCGATATTACGTGGGTGGTCTCGCGTTTATGCGGGAAAGGTTCGTGATCTTTACCGTCCTGTCGATAGAAATCCACTTGTGGGGCAGGACGTGTATCTTGTGGTCGCATCAGACCGCATGACGGTTTTTGATCACGTTATCCCTACTCCCATCCCCGATAAAGGCAAAATTTCAACGGCACTATCAACATGGTGGTTTGAGCAAACCGCCGATGTTGCAGAAAATCACCATACAGATATTCCGGTGCCGGAAGAAGTACGAGAGCGCGGAGAAATTGTTCGCGCACTTCACATGCTTCCCTATGAAATCGTAGTTCGTGGATATATTACGGAACGAACCCTGCGCGAAATAAATATTTTGGAAAAGTTGGGCGAAGATATTAGGAACATTAAAGAATATCGCTTGGGCGATATGTTGCCAGAGCCGTATATAACTGCCGCGCGTAAAGCCTCACCGGGCAACCCGGATAAACCCATCTCTTGGGAAGAATTCCGGTGCAGCGTGGGAGAAATCTCTGCTAGCACAGTAAAAGAAAAAGCGATTGCCCTCTATAACCGTGGGCACCAAATCGCCGCCAACCGCGGTTTAGTTATGGCTGACGCAAAATTTGAGTTCGGTACGGATCAGGATGCCGGGAGCACGAAACTCGTGTTTGCGGACGAAGCCTTCACTCCTGATTCCGCACGATACTGGTTGGCAAAAGATTACCGTGAATATATCGAAAACGGAGTGGCAGATCCGGAAGGAACCCACACCCTTCGCTCCTACGATAAGGAAATGGTCGCATCGTGGCTGACAAGCAGTGAATGCACGTGGGATAGGAGTCTCGGTGGGCTGGCCCCGCCACTACCGCAACATATTGTTGATCAAACACGAGCGCGTTACGTGCGTGTGTTCCAGATGCTCACTGGACAACGCTGGGATTAGTGCGGTTTATCGTCGTACAAAACTAACCAAAAATATTCATTGCGCGCACGGATTAGCAACATGGGTTTATAATTCCAAAGTAGTTTTTCTACACGACCCAAGGAAACTCTACAGTAAGGGAAAAATGAATACGTATTCGCAAAAAGTATATGAAAAGGTGGTTGCCGATAATCCGGGTGAACCAGAATTCCATCAAGCGGTGTATGAAGTTTTTGAATCAATCGCACCTGTGCTGGATGCACATCCTGAATATGAAGAGCACGCAATTTTGGAACGCATTGTTGAACCGGAACGAATTATTTCCTTCCGCGTGCCTTGGGTAGATGACGCAGGTAAAATTCATGTAAATAAAGGTTACCGCGTTCAATTTAACTCCGCGCTCGGCCCGTATAAGGGCGGTTTGCGTTTCCATCCAACCGTATACCTCGGAATTTTGAAATTCCTCGGTTTTGAACAGATTTTCAAGAATGCGCTGACGCGCCAACACATCGGTGGCGGTAAAGGTGGATCCAATTTCGATCCCAAGGGCAAGTCCGATGCCGAAATTATGCGTTTCTGCCAGTCCTTCATGACGGAACTTTCCCGCCATATCGGGTTGACTGTTGATGTTCCTGCTGGAGATATTGGCGTAGGCGGACGCGAAGTTGCCTACATGTTCGGGCAGTATCGCCGTTTGCGCAACGCATTCGATGCGGGTGTATTAACAGGTAAGGGACTTGGTTTCGGTGGATCGCTTGTTCGTACCGAAGCGACGGGTTACGGCGCCGTGTACTTCGCCAACGCCATTCTTGAAACAAAGGGCGATAGCTTCAAGGGCAAGACAGTCCTTATTTCCGGTTCCGGCAATGTAGCGATTTATGCTACTGAAAAAGCACAGCAGTTGGGTGCGACGGTTGTGACCGCCTCCGATTCCTCAGGCGCGGTGTACGATCCCGAAGGAATCGATGTTGCACTCCTCAAGCAAATCAAAGAAGTTGAGCGCGCACGTATTTCCGAATACGCTGCCCGCCGTGAATCTGCACGTTTCGTTGCAGGTGCTAAGGCCTGGGATGTCGACGAATGGGCAGCCACAGCCGATATTGCCCTTCCTTGCGCAACCCAGAACGAACTCGATGAAGAACACGCCAAGAAGCTGATTGCCGCGGGCGTCAAGCTCGTTGCAGAAGGTGCAAATATGCCGACCACTTTGGAAGCAACAAATCTCTTCCAAGAGTCCGGTGTTGCTTTCGCGCCAGGTAAGGCCGCGAACGCTGGCGGTGTGGCAACTTCCGCACTGGAAATGCAGCAAAACGCTGCGGGACAGTCCTGGAGTTTCGAGGATGTTGACGCCAAGCTCCACGCTATTATGCAAGACATCCACGATACCGCCCATTCTGCTGCTGAACGCTACGGCAAGCCCGGAGATTATGTTTTGGGCGCTAACGCCGCGGCGTTTGAAATGGTTGCAGATTCCATGATTGCGCAGGGCCTGATCTAAGGGCAGAATCCTATTTAACTAGGCAGAGCTTATCTCATTGAGAAGGGCGAGGCTGGTTCTCCGGCCTCGCCCTTCTTTGTGTGTGGAGGCGAGTGTAAGCGTTCTGGGCTATAGGACAATAATGGAGGATTTCGTCGGGATTTTTGTTGTGTTGTCACCGTTTTCTGGGGGGGGGGGTAGCTGTTGGTGGTGGTCAACAGGTTGGTTGGACAAAATTGGAGGATTTGATTCCGGCTTTCGTCGTCCTGCGGTCGAAACCCATACTGGTTAATGTGCTACTGTGGCTAAGCGTGTAACGGGAGGAAAGAGATAAAATGGCGCGCAAAATTGATTCGGTTGAAGGAATGCGTGTGCTTGCTTTACATGCAACAGGCTCGCAACTTAACGCAAGCAACACTCGGTTAGCTGTGCGTTATGCCCTTCAGAATATTGCTGAACTTCATCCAGGGCATGCCGTGGAGATACGTGTACCCTACGCTGGCGCAGTCCAAGCGTTTGAAGGGCCTAACCATCGTCGAGGTACGCCACCCAATGTTATTGAGACGGACCAAAAAACCTTCCTTGACCTCGTAACAGGGTTAACAAGCTGGGATGAGGCAATGCGCGACGGAAAAATTGATGCCTCAGGGCAAAGAGCAAACCTCAGCGGAACCCTGCCGATGTATTCGCGTACAACATTGGAAAGGATTGCCGGGCAAGGCGAGGCGTGAAGCGGCCTGAAGTGTCTATAGTTTGGGCTGCTGTGGCTGGGGTTGGGTTTGTAGTACTTGCTGGCTGGGATTGTGGCGCCTGGTGCTGCGGAAGGCGAGTTTTTGGGCGGGTTGGCCTGAGTTGTTCGGGTTGCTCGCGACGCCTGGCTTAGGGGAGTGTGGCGCAAAATTAGAGATAGGGCGTGGAGTAAACAAACGTGTGGCGGGGGCTATCATTGGGAAGCCCCCGCCACAGCGATGAAATATGTAAGAACTAGAACTTTACGAAAGATTGATTATTCCGTTGCGGGCGGAACATCGCGCGGATCCCACGCCGGTTTATCCTCGTTATATTCATCGTCGTCTTCAAAATCGACATAATCTGCGTAGCGATCAACATAGCGATCATCTTCATCATCTGAGTGATGTCCACGAACAAGTTCACGTTCTAAAGCTGCGTAATCGGTATCCGGTGTATGGTACTTGAGGTTTCTGGCTACCCTACGCTGCTTAGCCTTTTGACGGCCGCGCGCCATGGCTCGACCCCCTCTTTCTCTCGCAAAGGAGTACTAAACTCCCAACCTGGTATTTTCTCTTCACTATATTAGCGGTAAAACCTTAACATATGCTACATATCCTGAAAAGTGTGAACTAGAAAAGCTTTACCACACATACTCGGCATATGTTTAGCGCCTACGCCACCGAGAAATTGTAAGAACTGCCACTCCAAGAACCGCAATACCGGCACCGGCAATAATGCCCAGAGCCTTAGGCTCGCCCTCACGAGCATCATTAACCACGCCCGACACAAAACCGGAAAAACCAGAACGTTCTTCCGGATACGTATCATAAGCATGTTTGCCCGACGAAACAGCGCCCTCATTCGTCGTATCTTCATCGGAGAAAGAAGCGACAGAGGACTTCACATCCTGGGCAACATCGCGTACGGCATCAACCATGTCGTGCGCCTTAGCACGCGCAATATCCTTCGCGTCAATCACTTTTTCCTTCACGGTTTCAGCTACGGAAAGCGTTTTTTCTTTAGCTGAATTGGCGACATTCTTTGTCACAACACGTGGATCGAGGCGGTTAACCAACTCATTAACGGTGTTCGTCAATTCAACGCGAGTACGTTCAATGTCTCGGCGAATTTCTTCCGGGCTACGATCATGAAAACTCATTTTGCCAAACCTTTCTTTACCGCATCTACATTCTCTGACATGTTGCCAGCAAAATCAGTTTTGTATGTACCCGACTTCTTCAACATGGCAATGCCGACACCCGCAAGAATGAGAATAAAGACCAGAAGGATAACAGCTACGGACAAATAGCCTGCCCACCAGTGCCCCCACCACAACGCCTTAAACGCCGCGGCAATCGTGTGAAGAATGAAACCGAACATGAAGAGGGAAAGCACGCCGGCTACAGCTAAAAGAACCCCGCCCTTACCCAGGTTGAGAATTTTATGCTTGTAACTCTTTTTCGTGTATTCAATTTCGTCGTGGACAAGTGAGGAAAATTGAGACGTCACCGTCGCAAATAATTCACCGACGCTACGTTGCTCAGAGGCTTTTGCGACGTTTTCGCGCGCCTGTCCACTATCCATTGATACGAAGCCCTCATTGGTAGAGGGACGCGATTGGCCAGAACTAGATGATTCCTTACGTAAACTCATTATGACCCTTTCACGGCTACACGGGTGTGCTCCCCCTATTCTCTCTCACATTCCTTCAATGCGAAACAGATAGAGTGAAAACGGAATAAATTAGGCATCCTCAGATGGCTGTAACGCAACATCTTCAGCAATAATAGTGGCAACTTCCTTAGCCGTAGGATACGACGGCTGAGCGCCGTGACGTGTTGCGGCAATGGATGCGGTCACTGAAGCGTATTTCGCCGCGGTTTGAATCAAATCTCCCTGGGCAATGCGGAAGGCGAAAGCGCCGAAGAAAGCGTCCCCTGTTCCCGTCGTATCAACGGCAACAACCTTGCGCGCCGGAATACGATGCACCTTTTCCTCAGCGGTGCTATCCAAAACTACGGAACCGTCGGAACCAAGGGTAATAACAGCCTGGGGAATGCCAATCTCAACAAACGCATCCAATACGGGCAGCCAGGCTTCGTTGGGAGCGTCGGGCGGAGGAACCGCCGTCCCACCCAAGAACTGTGCACATTCGTGTTCGTTCACGAGAATAATATCGGTTGCGGCAATAAGTTCTGGAGAAACTTCAGCATAGGGGGAAAGATTTAAAATGACAGTGGCATCATGGCGTTGACCTTCTTCCGCAGCAGCTTTCACAGCTACCTCGGGGATTTCCAGGCAAAGGCACACCACCGAAACACCCTCGAAAAGCTTACGATTCTCAACAATAGTATTCGGCCAAATCAGGCCATTCGTGCCGGCATCAATAACAATATTGTTCTGCCCGCTTTCTTCAACAGTAATGATAGCGACGCCCGTGGGGGTATCCTCAAACTTATGGATGCCACTAATATCGACGCCCTTGGCGGTCAGCGAACGCAACAGCATTGTTCCGTGAGCATCGTTTCCTACAGCGCCTATCATGGTGACGCGAGCACCCAAATTTCCCGCCGCTGCCGCCTGGTTTGCTGACTTGCCACCAGGCATCGTCGTGAAATCGTGTCCGTGAACAGTTTCACCTGGCCCGGGAATGCGTTCGGTACGGATAACGAGGTCGGCATTCAGTGAGCCAACCACAAGAATGGGGTTTGGTGCGGGAGCAGTTGTCATGGGAAGCCTTTCGTATGTACGTACAGAACGTCCACGCCTGTGTGGAGCTTTAGTACAAGGGTATCTTTTCTCAAAAAAATATGCGAACTCAAAGAGGAAAAAAGGAGCAGGCTCTCAGGGTTAAGGGAGAAAACCTCAGAGAAAAGTAGCAGTGCGGACGAAATGCCGCCCGCACTGCATACCGTTACTTTTCTACGACTACATTTTCTACGACGAAAAAGTTTCGACGATAGATGAGTCTATGCTTCCTGATCCACAGGGCGAGGAATGAGGAAGGACGTTGCCAAAGCAAGCAGGAGAATGACAAGGCCAACAACCAAGGTAATCTTGTAGGCGCCCATCGTTCCCTGAGCTACGAAACCGTCCTTAACGGCCGGCAAGATAAGGAAGCTGAGGCCCGCGCCAAGATTGAAAGCGCCGGCATTCATGCCCGGGAGGAAACCGGGGTTGTCCTTCGGGGAAAGCGCCACGCCAAGGCCGTTCAACATAATGTTCACACAACCCGCGTAGGTGATACCCAACAGGCAGGCACCCGCAATCATCACCGGGAAGGACGTCAAACCGAAGAATACGATAACCACAACGGAAATTGCTGAACCAATCATGCCCCAGCGAAGTAGCGTTGTGTAACCAACCGTCGGAGCAAGACGTCCCGAAATCGGGCCGAAAGCCCAGCCGAGCAGAGCATACGGAGCGAGAATCGCCACCGCGACCATCGTCGCCGAAACAGCGAAACCAGGGGACTTTTCTTGCGCAAATGCCGGAACAATGCCGTTAATCAGGGCGAAAATACCCGTCATTGTGAGCACTGTGGTGAGCAGGGTTGCCCATGTTCCACGTTCCTTCAGGTGGTGCACTTCAACCATGGGCTTACCCGCGCGCTTCTCCTGGAACCAGAAGAGAATGAAGCACACAATGCCAACGGCAAGAAGGACAAGAACCTTAATGAGCGTTGCTTGATTGTAGGACTCGGCTTTTGTGAGGCTTGGAGCGTCGTTCAAAGCCGTCAATATCGTTCCGACACCGGCGACGATGAGGATAACGCCAATCCAGTCCATCTTCGTTCCCGCTTGAGGTGCGGATTCGGCACCGGCGAAGAGAACGAAAACTGTGGCGAAGGCGGCAATAGCAACCATGAACCAGAAAATGGAGCGGAAGCCGTAATGCTGAACAAGCCAACCGCCAAGGAATGCGTCAATACCAGCGATACCACCATTGACCGCAAGAACAAGGCCCATGAGTGTTCCATACTTCTTGTTATCCGTGATTGCGTGGCGCAACATCAGCAAGCAAATCGGAACCGTCGGGCCTGAAACGCCTTGAATAATACGGCCGACAAACAGCCACGTAATATTCGGGGCCAAGGCGGACACAACAGAACCGATGGCCGTTAGAGCCATCATTCCCACAAGTGTTTTGCGGCGCCCAATAATATCGGAGAGGCGTGGCAAGAAGAGGGAGAACATGGCTGCCGTCGTGAAATACCACGTTTGGCTAATGCCAATATTTGTGTCTGTTGTGTTGAGCTCTTTAGCCATGGTTGCCAGGGCGGGGCTCAACATGGAGGCGTTGAGTTGGAAGGCAATACACGCAACAAGGAGCGCTGTGACGAGTGATGCCACATGTCCTGAGGAGGCGTGCTGAGATTTAGTGTTCATAGGGCTACTTCATTTCTGCGGTCATGCCGCCTTCGCCAATACGTTCAAGGGCATCCACAATGAGATCCCAAAAACGTCCGTGATCCAATTCTGTGGCCACCCAGGTGTGGCAGTCTTCCGGTGCAGGTGCACGGAAATCGGCGACCGTCATGCCAAGAGTGAGGGTTCCTGTGAGTTCAATATCGACGGGAACCTTCTGGGTTTTCACAATTGTTGGATCAATAATGTATGCGACAGCGCACGGATCGTGAACCGGCGGGTAATCGAAGCCCTGCGCGTCTTTGTAGGTTTCTGCAAAGAAGTCCATGAGTTCGCGGACGAATTTCGCTGGGCCGGTTCCCACCTTTTCGATCTTTTCGACGGCATCCGGCGTGCACAGCGCCTGATGGGTAAGATCCAAACCGACCATGACGACGGGCCACTTTTCGTTAAACACGATGTGGGCAGCTTCGGGATCAATCTTGATATTGAATTCGGCAACGGGGGACCAGTTGCCGACGTGGTAACCGCCACCCATGAGGACGACTTCACGGACGCGCTCAACGATCTTTGGTTCCATGCGGGCAGCCAAGGCGATATTTGTGAGGGCGCCTGTGGGGACGAGTGTGATTTCGCCCGGTTCGTGAGCCATGACAACATCAATAATCAGCTGTGCTGCGTGGCGTGGATCGAGTTCAATAGTTGATTTTTCGGGCTGTTCGGGGCCATCCATGCCGCTATCGCCGTGAATATCCGGGGCATATTCGAGGGGGCGAACAATGGGGCGATCGGCACCGGCAGCGAAGGGAATTCCCTTAATTCCGCAGATTGTTCCGACGGAAAGGGCGTTGCGAGTGACTTTCGTTAGTGACTGGTTGCCTGAAACTGTTGTTACGGCGACTAGGTCAATATCCGGGTTTCCGTAGGCAAGAATCATTGCGACGGCATCATCATGCCCGGGGTCGCAATCAAGAATTATTTTACGTGGAGCGCTCATGTTATTTCCTCACTTCATTGGTTGGAATGACTACTCAGATACGCGGGGTCAGATCCTTCATTGAATTCAGTAGGAAAATTTCCCGGGTATCTCACTATATTAGACTAGTAACTCACTGCACCAGAAATGAGTTGTATTAAAAAAGCGATATGCAAAAACTCCTCGGGAGTTTCCGAGGAGTTTATTGTGGCTCCGACCGGTGTCGATCCGGTGACCTTTCGATTTTCAGTCGAACGCTCTACCAACTGAGCTACAGAGCCAGATGAAAACACCCGGTTTCCCGGGTGATTATCCGCGACCCCGACGGGACTTGAACCCGCGACCTCCGCCGTGACAGGGCGGCGCGCTAACCAACTGCGCTACGGGGCCATTTGAGCTATCAAATAGCCTATACTATACGGTTTGTTCTGTATAGCGTACCCCCAACGGGATTCGAACCCGTGTTACCGGAGTGAAAGTCCGGCGTCCTAGGCCACTAGACGATGGGGGCGTGGAGACTTTGCTCCGTTCCCCCTCTCGAGAGAACTCCTATAGCTTACTCATAAAGTTTAAGACTTGGCAAATTTTATCCTTATGAGGTGAACCACATTGAGCCTTGGCGTGAATTATGAGGGAAAAAGAGGGGAAAATATGGGGAGAATGAACGCCGTTTCCGTCGTCGTCCCTAAAAACTGAGGAGAATCTGGGCACATTGAGTTCGTGCGATTTTTAATGCGGGAGGTAGCAGATAGAGTTGAGGCATGACGTTTTTAGTTCAGCCTTTCAATGCTCTCGATGCGGGTGGTGCCAGGGGGCTCTCTGCGCGCGCTTTTCGTTTTGTGATGGATAAGCCTTCTGGGGCGCCATCTGCGAATCCAAGCTCTGATCCGAGTATCAAAAACTTGGATGATGTGAAGGAGGCTGCGGAGAACGCGGTTGCAGCCACCGTTGATATTGCGCAACTCCTCCTTGTTTCTGTTGCGAGTGCGGCGGTCGGTTGGATTGTCGGCATCATTATTATTACTTTAAGTAAGGCGATTTTCAGGAAGAGTCAGACGATTCTTGGAGCCATTCAAGGGATTAAACGTCCCCTGTATTTTACGCTTGCCACGTTTTGTGGGCGGATGGGGCTGGTTCAGTACCTTGCCCGTTTTTCGCAAGAAAACCAGCCTACCTGGGGGCCGGGGATGCAACACTTCCTGCTTATCTGTTGTATAGGCGGGATTACGTGGTTGATTTGCGGCGCGATTAACGGCGTGGCGTCGGGATATATCGCCATTATTTCTCAGGTTGCGGAGGGGCGTAAGAAACGCGCCCAAACCCAAATTCAGGTTTTACGACGGGTGGTCAATGCTGTCATTTGTGTGGTCGGTGTTGCGGCCATGCTCATAACTTTCCCGGCCGCGCGGGCTGCGGGCGCCTCGCTCTTTGCCTCAGCCGGTATTGTCTCCCTGGTTGTTGGTATTGCGGCACAAAACTCGTTGGGAAATATTTTTGCCGGGCTTCAGCTGGCAACCTCAGATTCCATACGGCTCGCGGATATTGTGATGTGGGATAAACAAATGTCTACGGTTGAAGAAATCACCCTCTCCTATGTTGTGTTGAAGGTGTGGGATGGGCGCAGGCTTATTGTTCCCTCACACAAAATGGTGTCCACACCCTTCGAAAATTGGACGCGAAAAACTGCGGAACTGATGGGAACTGTGGAATTCAGGGTGGATTGGCGGGCAAATATCCCGGCAATGCGTAAGGAGCTTGAACGAATTCTTGCCGATAGTGACTTGTGGGATGGGCGAACGGGAACCCTCGTCGTCGCAGATTCTTCGGAACATTTCGGGTTGAAAATAAATGCCGTTGTTTCCGCGGCAACACCCGGAGAGCTGATGGATTTGCGGAATATGGTTCGCGAAAGAATGATTGCGTGGATGCAAGAGCAGCCCGTGGGATTCTTTATCCATACGCGCAACTATGGACAAATTGCGGAAAGTAGTGGGCCGGCAACCGTGGATGATACCTTTAGTGACGTGTACCTTATGCACAAAAAAGCTCAAGAATTGCAAGAAGAACGGGAGAGAGAAGAAGCGCGCGAAGCATTAGGGGGAAATAGGGGGCCACGGACGGCTGATTTGACACCCACATCAGTTATGGGAGCTGAATCGGTAGCGAAATATGTTGCCAAAAAGAAGCAGCAAGTAAAAAAGGCTACCGGGAAAAAGAAGAAAGCATGGTCGAAAAAAGATATTGCTTCTACGTTATTTAATCGAAGAGGAAAAAATAAACGAAAAGAAACGTCTAAAGATATAAAAGAAGAAAAACATATTACTGGGGCGGTGAAAAACACGCCTATAACGGCTTCCAAAGAAGACAACGCGAATGTACCGCATCGAGTCAGCATCGAAGAAAGGTTTAAGGAACAGTTAAGGGACACTGCGGAAACCAACGCTGTTAAACCCGGGCACGAATCTTCTATCTTTACCGGATCCGAAGAAGCGGAGAAACTTGGCCACGAATTCGCAGGCCCCGAACGTGAAGGCGAAGAACAGGTAAAAGAAGAAAACGACAAGAAAACACAAAGTATTGACGTGAAGGAAAGCCGAGACTAGAGCAAGGCGAGCGGTTCGGTTTGTCATGAAAGAGGCTGGATCGTTGGATAAACACCTACGAAACCTGGCAGCAAACCAGAAGCGGAAAGTCGCAAATGTGCAGAAGCGGAAATGCGCAAATGCGCAAATGAAAAAAATAGAGGTAGTGAATAATCGATAGCGGAGGGAAAATGATGGATAATATGCTTCCACAAACAGATGAAGAATGGGCTCGCGTGCTCACGCCAGCAGAATTTACGGTGCTACGCCAAGCAGGAACAGAACGCCCCTTTACGGGCGAACTCCTTGACGAAAATAGGCAGGGCGTTTATTCATGTAAAGCATGCGGAAACATCCTTTTTGCGTCGGAAACGAAATTCGATGCCGGATGCGGATGGCCAAGTTTTTACGACCCCATGAACAGCGACGCCGTGATAACAGACGTCGATTACAAACTCGGGTATCCCCGAGTTGAAGTCCGATGCAAACGTTGCGATTCACACCTAGGGCACGTTTTTCCTGACGCCCCGCAGACCCCAACAGGGCAAAGATATTGTATGAACTCGGTAGCGCTCAGCTTTAGTCCGCGTAAAGGCTAGGCCGTCGAAAATGCTGGCATGGATTGGAGAGGGCGTTATTCTATTCGCGTGGCAATCGTGAAGAGGATAGGATGAACAGAAGTTAGCCGAAAAGGCTGTGTCAAGAGAGCGAACAACCGGGTTAGTTCTGCGCTGAAAATGCAGACGCCACACAATCAAACAGATATGATGGAACATCTGCACAACAGTGAAAAAAGGGGAAAATAATGGCAGTCCTTCACGTCATGAGCGCAAACCTAAGTGGCGGAAAGCCCTGGGAAGCACCGAGGGAAGGGATGGATGCTCTAACGTGGAAAAAACACTGTATAGAGAAAACCGCACAGCAGATTTCCCGCATTTCACCCCACATTATCGCATTCCAAGACATCAACGATAACGCGAAAGAAGGGCTACTGTACTCGCGAATTATTGCGGCTGGAAACTATAGATCAAGCATATTTGCGCCCAGCAAACACGGGTGTCTAAGAAAGAAAGCAACCGCACATAACATTGCTCGCGGAACAGGCATAGCCTTAGCGTCCGTCTACCCCATAATGGATTGTTCCGTCATTGACATACCGAGCCACCACCCTGAAGAAAGCTGGCTACGAACACTGCGAACTCGCCTTAATCTCGGCGAAACACACCGAACCGCCATATTCGCTAACGTCAATGTGGGTGGCCAAACTGTTCTTGTCGCAACAGCGCAATTATCCCCAACACCCGAAGTTCGCGCTGTACAACAACGTTTCCTCCACAAAAGTTTCGAAAGATTTGCCAGAGGGCAAGGCCAACAGGGCGCACCCCGAGTCTTTCTTGGAGAAGCAAACCTTCCTTACCCTCAACGCGCACAAGCCCTCACGTATCCTGCGCTTCACCCCGAAAGTCAAAACAACGAAATTCTTGCATACAACGCAAAGATAGCGCACGCAGAAAACACACTCCTGCCCATTTCCGACCACCGCGCGATACGAGCGAATATCGTCGTTGAATAAGTCTGTGGGTTTGTGGTGAAACGTTTCTGAGCGATACGGGCGAATATCGTCGTTGAATAAACCCGAAAAAAGAAAGAAACCGTAACACGTGCGGGAGATGCCAGCACGTGGCCAACCTCGAAACTTCCTTAAAATAAGCCTAAAATATTGAAACGGAACTGAATAAAAAGGCTAAATTTTACGAAGCACAAAGACGCTATGAGCACGATACTGTTAAATTTCTGGGGCATTATAGCGATTATTCTGGTCGGCTATATTCTTGCACGAACAAATGTTGTGCCCAAGGGAACAGATCGCGTCCTTACACAACTTGCCTTCGCCAGCACCCTTCCCGCGCTCATTTTTGTTATGGTGAGCCACGGGGATCCCGCGGCAGTCTTTTCCGCTGTCGGCACCACAAATATTATCTCCGCCGTGGGCGCCGCCCTACTCTATGCCCTTATTGGACGTTACCTGCTGAATATTCGGGGAACGGAACTCACCGTGGGGATGCTCACCGCCTGCTACACGAATATCGGAAACCTTGGTATTGCATTCCTTGTTGCCATTACGGGAGACGCCACCGCGGTGGCACCCATTCTTCTGTTCCAAATCGTTGTCCTTCTTCCCTTCTTCTTCGCCGTCCTCGACTGGCAAACCGGAAGAAATTCTGGCGGGATAATGAAGGCGCTTGCGCGAATGATGACGAACCCGCTACTTATCGCCGTGCTCGCGGGACTCGTCGTATCAATAGTGAAAATACCCATACCCGCAGTTATTGAAAGCCCCCTCGACATGATGGGTAAAGCAAACGTCCCCATTATTCTCCTCGCCATGGGAATCTCCCTGCGCGGATCACATATCCCGAAATGGGGGCACGACGCAGCCACACTGCTCCTAGGAATAGTGATGCGGTGCATCGGAGGTCCGCTACTCGTGTGGCTTTCCGCAATGCCCATGGGGGTGACTGGCAAAGAACTCATGAGCCTCATGATTGTTGGCGCATTCCCCACCGCCAACAACGTTTTCGTTTTCGCACACAGATACCACGCAAATGTGGGGCTAGCCAGAGACGCCGTCATTATTACGACCTTCGTCAGCCTCGCAGTTATCCTAGGAATCGCTGTGGTATTCCACACAGCATAAATAATGTAACGTCCGCGACGCCCGCCAAATTCTAAAGATTGCTTGCGCACCGTTCGCGACGCGAAAAATGTTCCGAAAGTGCAAGACTGTTCGCACAATGTAAAAATATACGCAAAGCGTAAGACTATATACGATGCAAACAAATGCCTAACCGTGGAAACACTACCCGCAATAAAGAAAGCACATGATGGAAAACGCACCACGCCGCACATGGCAACACAACTGGGCGCCACTCCTTTTCCTCCTCGACGGAATCGTTGAATATTCCGGTTCAGGATTGGGTGTCACCCTGTATGATCGGGTGCCTGTTCTTGGTGTAGCATGGGGGCGTTTCACCATTTCCGCCATCATACTTTTCGCGTTCCGGGCACCCCACATCGTTGCTATGCTTCGAGAATATTCATGGAAACTCCTGGGGCTCACGGCCGCATTTGGGCTATCTTTAGGCGCAATGAACATCTCCTTCTATGAAGCCCTCGCCAGAATCCCCATGGGAAGCGCCGTCGCACTCGAATATATAGGCCCCGTGATTATGGCTGTTATTGCAGGCAAAGGGTGGCGAGTTCGCGTCGCGATTCTGCTAGCGCTCGTCGGCGTATTTTCTATTTCGTGGGGCGGAGTGGATATGGCAAAAGCGGGCGTCCCGGCAGGAATGGGATTCGCTGTACTCGCCGGAACGTGGTGGATTGTGTATATGGTTTTGGGCCGGAAAGTCGCGGTTACCGGACACGGGATTGACCATTTGACGCTTGGTTTAATGATTGCCGCCGTATGTTATTCCCCGCTGGGAGCACCCGCGATTCCCCATATGGTTGCCGGATGGGACATTATCGGAAGTATCGTTATCGTCGCACTATCGAGTTCCGTGTTCCCGTTTGTGCTACAGCTTATTATTATGCGTGGGCTCACGGCTCCGCTGTTTGCCCTATATGCTTCACTTCTTCCTGCAACATCAATGATTGCCGGATTCTTTGTGCTCGGACATATTCCAACAATTGGTGAGGCCCTCGGATTGTTGCTCGTATGTAACGCTGTGGCCATTACGTCTTTCCCGCATAAAGAAAAGGACGACGAAAAAGCATTCCCTCAAGAATCCTGATTCGTTACGGATGGGCGACGAAAAGGTTTCCTAGAGCCCTCATGCTCAAAGGGCGCGGGTTGCAATGGGCGTAACGTAAAGTGAGGGCTCGCTAGTCGTTAATGGAATCTTCTAATTCCGGGCGAGGATTTTTCGGGTCGGCACGTCTCGTCGGTGGTGGTACGACGATATACGGTGAATCGTCCCCAGTCGGGACAGCGTCGAGTGTTTCCCCCGTTTCTGGATGAGATGCCGAACGCGCGGACACTGCCGAAGGTTCGTTCTCAGCGGAGGTGTTCAAATCCGAATTATCAACGTCCACCATATTCTTTGCGACTGCTGTGCCCGCTAAATCTTTCAATGTCAGCGTTGGCAAATCGAGGAGCGCGCGATCCGGGGTCGGCCTCAAAACTTTATAGACTTCCCAGCAAATGGAGAGGAGTGGAATAACGACAACTGCTCCGAGTAGTCCCGCAGCGAACGTACCGGCCGTCACGCCAACAGCAATCACAACGGGGTTGAGGGAGACCTGGTGTCCCATAACCAAGGGTTGCAAAACATTGCCCTCAAACTGCGCAATAAGCGCAACGCCGATCATAATAATCAATGCTGTTGTTGGCCCCTTTGTTGCAAGGGCAACAAGCGCGGCAATAATCATGGTGATAGGGGCACCAAACATGGGGATAAAAGCGCCCATAGTGACGAGAACGGCTAGAGGTGCTGCGAGTGGAACCTGGCAAATAAAGAGCAGAACGCCTGCGAGGAAACCATCAGAAACAGCGACGAAAATCGTTCCACGTGCATAACCTGAGAAAGAATACCAGCCGGCTGTTGCCGCGGCGTGAACGCGCCTACGGTGTTTGGCGGGCAGAAGATTAAGAGCCCACAGCCACATTTTCTTCCCCGAAGCAAGGAAAAAAATGGCGCAGAAAAGGGCGAGAACCAAAATGGTTCCTATCAGGAATACTGAGGATGCTTGGGAGAGGGCTGTGGAGGCAACCCAGCCCGCATTGTCTTGCAAAAATTTGCTTGCTCGTTCCAAACCATCCATCACGCCGTGACGCAATTCTTCCACCGTAATATTGACGGGGAGTGGGCCGTTAGCAATCCAGTCGAACAGGCCGTCGAGACCCTCCGAAATTTGGCTACTGAGAATACCCCATTGGCTCGCAACAGAACCAATAATCCAGAAAATAAGAGCAAAAAATCCGAAAATAAAACCGATAAGAGTGGTTGCCGTGGCTAATCCTCGTGGCATTATTCGGTTAAGAAAATTCACGGCAGGTTGAAGGAGCGAGGTGAGAATGAAAGCGATGAAGAGCCCAACAAAGACCCACCGCAGAACGTCAATAGCATAGAAAATACCGCCGATTGTTACAGCAATACCGATAATGGACCATGCCGCGACACCCCAGCGATAGAGTGTAGGTTGCACTCCGCGAGGTGCCGTTTTTACATAATGTATTTGTGTTTCTTGGTCATCTGCTCCGTATGCTTGTGCTTTTCTTTCCGCATCTTTTTCAAATTTCAAGGTAGCTTCACGTGCTTTGCGTTCGACCTCTTTATGCTGAGTCGCGATGGAGAGCGCACGCTTCTTCATGCGTTTAAACATGGACATGTCGGCAACAGTTTCCTTCATAGACTTCATTTTAACGAGCGTGATGGTTTTGCGCATAAACTGCCACGTTGTTGCCCTACGTGTGCTTGGTTACCTATTTTCGTGAGGGTTAAGGAAAAATGTGCTGAAAGGACGACGGAGGTGTGGCCTGCCCGCGAAAGGACGACGGGATATAGTTTGCCCGTGCAGTTGTTAGATAGCGCTCCTTCCGGGAACTTTTTGCGTGGGGCAAGCACTCAGTACTTTAACCATTGCCTCGCGCTCGGCTTTTGTTACCCACAGATGGTAATTGTGCTTCACCCCGATTTGGCGCGCCACATATTGGCATCGGAAAGCCTTATTTTTGGGAAGCCATGTTGCCGCGTCTCCGTCGCCCTTCTGCTGATTGGATGGTCCGTCCACAGCTAAAAGATTCATCGGGTCATTAGCAAATTTTTGGCGAAGAACCGGATCCAACTGTTGCGCACCTTTTTGCCAGGCATCGGACAAGGCAACAACATGATCGATTTGAACCTTTGTGCTGGTTTTCGGGCCACGCTTAAAATTAATGGTTTCATTCGTGTAGGGGCTCTGGAGTGTACCTGATGTGACAACGCAATCTCGTGTTCCGGGCTTTGTCGTCACATTTTTCAAGTCGCGACGCAAAATATCGTTACGTGTATCGCACCCGTTGCGATCCTCATCCGCCCATGGCGTACCGAAATTTTCGCGTGCGTAACCGGTTTTCGGTGCGCGCCCCTTCACCGGAATATCCGCAAGCAAAGAAAGAGCTGTTCCTGGTTGCGCGTCTTCCGGTTGCACAATTGCATGCGAACCCCAATGAAATAACTGAGGGTTATCTAGGTAAGCCAGGTAAACAAGGGGAGCGCCTATGAGAAGGAGAATGGCCGAGATGACGTAGGTAATATGCCCCCTACGACCCCACTTACTAGTCCCGTCCCCTTCAGGGTTCTCCAACCCGTAGGAGCGGGTTTCAGAGCCATACCGCGTAAAGTTTCTTGAAGAGTGCCTGCGCATATCTTGAGTTTATTCTACGACGACGAAAAATGCCGAGCTTCCACATGCGATTGTGGACAAAGCCCATTCGCAAAAACCTATGGATAACTCTGTCCACATTGTCGTGTGCATATTGGAAATCTAGGGAGGGAGTTTGGTTCGTGCGTGCATAATGGGCGAAGGTCGTGAATTTGTGCAGGGAGGGAGTGTGCGCGGTGCAAAATAGGAAAAATTGCGAATGCAGGATAAAGGTTGTGTTGTGGCCTTCCGCGAGTGTTGTTATGAGTCCTCTTCGGTGAGCCCGGCGAACTGCGCCTGGTAGAGCTTCCAATAGGCGCCCTGTTTGCCGAGCAAATCCTCGTGCTTCCCCTGCTCCACAATTCGACCCTTTTCCATAACAAGGATGACGTCCGCATCGCGAATCGTGGAAAGCCTGTGGGCAATAATGAAACTCGTGCGCCCTTCACGTAACGCAGCCATGGCGCGTTGCACCAACACTTCAGTACGAGTATCCACATTGCTCGTCGCTTCATCCAAAATGAGAATCGCCGGCTTTGAAATAAACGCGCGCGCAATCGTAATCAACTGGCGTTCCCCGGCACTCACATTCGCGGCATTCTCCTCTATAACCGTGTCGTAACCATCCGGGAGGCTGGCAACGAAACGATCCACAAACGTCGCCTTCGCGGCCGCCACAACATCCTCATCCATCGCATCAGCACGTCCGTAACGAATATTTTCCCGAATCGTTCCCTGGAACAGCCACGGATCTTGTAGCACCATACCAATCTGGCCACGCACGTCTTTACGTCGCAACTCGGCAATATCCTGCCCATCCAATAAAATCCTGCCACCGTCAATATCGTAAAAACGCATAATGAGGTTCACCAGAGTTGTTTTACCGGCACCCGTCGGGCCAACAATAGCAACGGTCTGCCCGGGCTTAGCCTCAAGATTCAAATCTTCAATGAGGGGCTGGTTTTCTCGATAAGAAAAATCAACATTCTCAAACACAATACGCCCAGGCCCAGGAACAAGTTCTGGAGCGTCAGGCGAATCAGGCGTTTCGTCGTCGGATAACAAAATCTCAAAAACACGTTCCGCACTCGCAACCGCGGATTGCAACACCGTAATCGACATGGAAATCGTGTTCATCGGCTGATTAAACTGCTGCGAAAACTGGATGAACGCCTGAACCGTGCCCAAGCGCAACTGCCCGGAAGCCACCTGCACACCGCCAAGAACCGCAACACCCACAAACGTGAGCAAACCGGTGAACATCATAATCGGCATCATTAAACCGCCCAGAATCTGAGCGCGCAAAGACGCTGAATACATCTCCTCATTTTCCTGACGGAAATGAGCCATCTGGGAATCTTTCTGCCCGTAAGCGTGAACCAGGGCGTGGGCAGAAAAACTTTCCTCAATGCGCCCGTTGAGCGTACCTGTTGCCTGCCACTGCTTCACATACGCCTTTTGGGAGCGAGGCCCAATCAGGCCAACCATGAGGAAACTGCACGGTAACATCAACATGACAACCAGCGCCAACTTCCAGGACACGGCCAGCATCATCACCATCAAACCCAGGCCCCACAAAATATTCGTGATCAAACTGGACAGTGTTTGCTGTAGAGAGGTTGTCATATTGTCGATGTCGTTCGTGACCCTGGACATGACGTCGCCACGCTTCTGGCCGTCAATCGAGGACAGCGGAAGAGTGTGGATTTTCTTTTCGGCGCGCTCGCGAAGATGGAACATGCCTCGCGCAATCACGCGATTCATCGTTATACCAACCGCATAGTTCACGAAATTGCCGAACAGATACAGCACGATAAGCGCCACGGCAAGCCAGCCGAGCCGGTGAAAATCAATACCTTGCCCGGGCACAATATCCATTGCGTCAACCATGGAGGCGATATTTTCGTGCCCGCTTTCGCGCAGTAGCGCAACGCTTTGCGCCTTCGACATCCCCGCAGGAATATTCCGCGAAAAAACGCCTTCAAAAATCGTGTTCGTTATCGCACCCAACAGGAGGGGCGCTGAAATATTTGTGGCCGCCCAGATTCCGCCACCAATCGTTGCCACCACAATCCGCCATTTCCACGGCACAAAAATGCCGAGCATACGCCGGAACGACTCCCAAAAATGGGTGGGCTTTTGAAGTCGCATGGAACTCATCGACATGATGCATCCACCCCCAACTGGGAATCAACAATATCGCGGTATTCCGGGCAGGTCTCCATGAGCGTCGCGTGCCGACCTTCGCCCACAATACGCCCGGATTCCACAACAATAATGTGATCGGCCTCCCGAACAGTTGAAGCACGAGATGCGACGACGATTTTCGACGCTCCAGGCGCATGCCCGGCCAAACCCTCACGTAACCGCGCCTCAGTTTCGGTGTCCAAGGCGGAGAAGGAATCGTCGAAAAGGAAAATATCGGGCTGGTGGATAATGGCGCGAGCAATCGATAGGCGTTGGCGTTGACCGCCAGAAACATTCGTTCCGCCCTGAGAAATCGGCGCGTCCAGCCCGCCTTCCATTTCGCGCACAAAATCTTCGGCTTGTGCGATTCGTAGCGCCTCCCACATCTCTTCGTCGCTTGCGTCCTTGCGTCCAAAAAGAAGATTGCTTCGCACGGTTCCTGCGAAAAGATAGGACTGTTGGGGGACAAAACCGATGGTGGCGGAAAGGACTTCGGGGTCAAGTTCTCGCACGTCAACACCACCAACGGATACGCTTCCTTCGGTTGCGTCAATCAAGCGCGTAATCATATGAATGAGTGTGCTTTTTCCTGAACCTGTTGCCCCGAGAATCGCAAGGGTCGTGCCGGGAGCAACGCGGAGTGAAAAATCGCTAATCACCGGGGACTGTGCCCCTGGGTACGAGTAGATGACGTCCTTGAATTCCACTTCGCCACGCCGCAAAAGCTGAGTTTTTGGGGAGGTTGGGGCGCTGATACTCGTCGTCGTATCAAGAACTTCTCCGATGCGCTCGGCAGAAACTGAGGAGCGGGGGAGGAGTAAGGAGACGAAACTCATTTGGATAATGCCGGACAGAATCATCATGAGGTAGGTCATATAGGCAATGAGGGTACCTATATTTGTTGTGCCCGCCTCGATCTGGAAGGCGCCAAACCAGTACACGCCGACGACGGTGATGTTGAGGACAACGATAACAAGCGGGAAAATCATGACGAAGAGTTGCCCAACTTTGAAGGAAACCGATGTAATATCGCGATTTGCTTGACTGAAGCGGGCGCGTTCCGTATCTTCTCGGACAAAAGCGCGAAGGACACGGATGCCGGTGAGTTGTTCGTGGAAAATGCGGTTAACTGCGTCGAGGCGATCCTGGTAGCTGCGGAAGAGGGGAACCATGCGCGAAATAATGCCGCCGCTAATAATAAGGAGTAGGGGAACGGATACTGCCATAATCCACCCGATTCCGGCACGCTGGTTGAGCGCCATAATAATTCCGCCAATGCACAAAATGGGGGCGGAAATGAAGGCGGTTGACGCCATGCTGAACATGAGTTGGACGTTTTGGACGTCGTTTGTGCATCGAGTAATGAGAGATCCGGGAGTGAAGTGGGAGATTTCTTTTTCACTGAAGTCGGTGACGCGGGCAAAGAGGCGTGCGCGCAGGTGCCGCCCCGTACGCATGGCGAGGCTAGCTGCGCATATCATCCCGAGAATATTGAGTACCGCCTGGGCGATGGAAAGGGCGAGCATGAGAGCGCCGGTGCGCCAAATATAGGAGGTGTTTCCGGTGGCGACACCTCTATCGATAATGTGTGCGTTGAGAGTGGGGATGTAGAGCTGGGCAAGGGTTTGCCCGATTTGGAACACGACAACGCCTAACGCCAGTGGCCAAAAGGTGCGGGTGACTGAACGTAGGAGCCTGAATAACATCTGTTTCCAATGCTTGTGGAATAATATCGAGAAAGCGGTTCGGTGCAAGCTCTCAACTCAAAGATGACGCGGGTAACAAAAAATCCGCGTCCTTTGCATTATAGCTAAGAATCGCGGATTTTCACCAGTAGGCCCCGTGGGATTCGAACCCACAACCAGCGGATTAAAAGTCCGATGCTCTGCCGTTGAGCTAGAGGCCCGCAAAGTAGTTTAGCCCGAAATCTCTGAAAAAGGGTGCCTATGGCGTAATATGTTGTGAGGAACACAATTGAGGAGGAATGATGGCACCGCAATTTCGACGTCCAGCGCAGTTAAGCGAGGACCTGATGGAAACAATTCCTGGCGATCAGGATGTTGCCTACAACGCGGAGTTGGCCAATCTTTCCGCATGGGCACTCCTCCCGGGTCCTTCTCCGTTCGCCGGTTCCCCGCAGGAACGCGAGCGCATTGTGGAGCTTGTTCACACGGAAGGCGTTGATGTTATTGCCGAAAGCTGGGTGCGTTCCCCTGAAGAATCCCTCGCGGGGACTTTGTGGAGGGGATTCCTTTTCTATGAGTGGTTGCGTCGTTTCCCTGAAGATGCCTTCGCGCGATTCAATCGTGCACGCGAAGTGTTGGTGGCTCGCGGGGTCAATGTGGATGAGAAACTTGCGGACACGTATTCTCTTGAGGACCTTCATACCTGTTGGGGCTCGATTTTTTCAGGGGAATGGGGCGAGCATCCCGTAGCGAAGGTTCTTCTCGATAGCGCACACATCTTGAATATTATTGGGCAGGTCAGCCCCGAGTGGATTGGGGAGGATGATCACCCCCTAGCAACGGCTGTTACTCGCCGAGATGAAGCCCTTCTCCAAACCTCGCGCGAGTTGCTCGAAGCATCGAAACGTAGCGCCCGTGGAGTATTGAATTAACGCCATGTGGATGAGTCCCGACGTTTCCATCCTTCCCCTCACCTCAGTAAGTTCTGAGATGTACGACGATATAGTTGCCTTGGCTGAAGCCTGCACAAAACATGACGGTTTCGCTCCTTTTGATGAACAGAACCTGCTTGATCTTTCCCATAACACTCCCGGAACACGGCTCTGGATTATGGTGGAATACGCCTGCGGGGTAGGCAAGGTGATAGGGGTGGCAGTTGCTGGACGTGGGGGTTATGGGGAACTCGCTGTTCGTCCAAGGTCGCGAAACCGTGGCTTTGGGAAACGTCTTCTCACAACGCTTCTTCCTGAAGTTCCGCAGGGTGTGTGGGCGCATGGAAACCTAGAGTATGCCCAGAAATTAGCCACAAATCTAGAGTTAGAGCCAGGGCGCCGTCTTTATGTGATGGAAAAAAGTTTGGATGTTAACTCGGGCGAAACGCCTGGCGTTGAGGGCGTGGCTATCCGCGCGTTTGACGAGGGCGACCTTGAAGATCTTGTAAGGCTTAATGCCCAAGCATTTGCGGATTTACCGGATCAAGGAAATTTGAGCGTGGAAGATTTTCGGCAACGCATGGCCGAACCCTGGTTTGATTCGAGCCTTCTGTTTGTGGCGCGTGAAAAAAAGGTGTGCGACAACGACGTTATGCGCAAAAGCGAGGCTGGCGAGAGTGTAGAAGGCGAGAGCGCGATAGACGAAGGCGAGTCGGGCGAAACTGCCACAGACGTGAACGCCACAAACGACAGCGCGGAAATGCTCGCATATTTGTGGATGAAACCCCTCGAAAATGACACCATAGAAATATATGTGCTTGGTGTTCATCCGCGCGCTCAAGGCCGTGGTGTAGGGAAAACATTGATGAAATATGCACAAGATGCCATGGTCCGTCGTCGATATAAAATTGCGAAACTCTACGTGGACGCATCCAACGAGGCGGCAGTAGGACTGTACCGGACGGCGAGCTATAAGGTTGTAGAAGAACACGTGATGTACGCGCGGCGCTAACACGTCAACACAATACGCAAGGCATGTAGTGAAAAACGTGAAGTATGCGCAACAACGCACACCACAAACCCTGAAAAATCCTTTGAAAATAACGAAAAATCACGCATGTGAGATAAAGAACAGCACTATTAACCTGTTGTTAACCCTTTAGGGGAAGTCACGTAACCCCGCCCCCATAGCCTTGACGTCAGGTAACGCTGGAAGTGGCGTTCTCTAGATATAAAGGAAATGCACCGTGACGAACAAAAAATTTGGCGCTTTCGCAGCAGGCCTCGCAGCAATCTCCCTCGTAGTCTCCGCATGTGGTGGATCTGCAAGCGATGCGGGTGGTACAAAGGCCGCCCCGAAGAGTGAAGCAAAGGGAAGCATCGACGGCTCAGGCGCTTCATCACAGCAGAATGCTCAGCAGGCATGGCGTGATAACTTCAAGAGCGCCAACCCGGATATTACCATCAACTACACCGCAAACGGTTCCGGTAACGGACGTGCAGAATTCCTGGCAGGTAAGAGCCAGTACGCCGGAAGCGATAGCGCGATGAAGGCTGAAGAATTGAAGCAGGTTGCCAATGTTTGCAAGACGGAAAAGGCAGTAGAACTTCCCGTTTACATTTCTCCTATTGCCATTGCGGTGAATATTGAAGGTGTGAAGGAACTTAACCTCACCGGCGAAACCATCGCCAAGATTTTCGCAGGACAGATTACCCAGTGGGATGATCCGGCAATTAAGGAAAGCAACCCCAAGGCTAAGCTCCCCAGCGCAAAGATCATTCCGATTAACCGCGCTGAAAAGTCCGGAACAACAAAGAACTTCCAGGAATATCTCAAGACTGTTGCCCCCAGCGTATGGACGCACAAGCCTGAAGAAACCTGGCCAATCAGTGGTACACAGTCTGCAGAAAAGACCTCCGGTGTTGTTACCCTTGCAGAATCCACACCGAACTCCATTATCTACGCGGACTTCTCCCAGATTAAGAAGCTCACACCTGTGAAGGTTGGAGTTGGTAAGTCCTTCATCGGTCCGGAAGCTGAAGCGGCGGCAAAGATTGTTGATCACTCCCCGGCATCCAAGGATGCGACAGATACGCTTCTTTCTAAAGACTTCAAGCGTGACGGCTCCATCGAAGGCGGTTACCCGGTTGTTATGGTTTCCTACCTCATCGGTTGCCAGGAATACAAGGATGCCAACCACGCCAAAATTGTGAAGGACTTCTTCTCCTACATCATCTCCAAGGACGGACAGGAAGCAGCTCACAAGGCAAACGGCGGTAACGCACCCATCTCCGATAAGCTCCGTGAAGAATCTCAAAAAGTAGTGGACACCATCAAGTAACTTATGGCAAACCACGAATTAAACGTTAAGGAGACGCCTGTGGCAACAGAAAGTAAAGCGTCAAGCTTACAAACTGTTACACCGGCGTCTCCTGGTAAGCGCGTGCGTCGCCGCGCTGATAAGATCTTCAAATGGGTATCAATCTCTGCTGGTGGATTTATTATGGTTATCCTCGGCGCAGTGTTCCTCTTCCTGCTTCTGGAGTCATACCCGGCGTTCGTAGCTCAAAGCCAAGAAATTCAAGGATATGTGAGCTTTACAAAAGGAATGAGCTTCTGGCAGTATGCTGGCGTTGCATTGTTCGGTACGATTCTTTCCTCCCTCATTGCTCTAGCTATCGCCGTTCCTTTTGCAGTGGCAATTGCCCTGTTTATTTCCCACTACGCCTCCCGTAAGTTCGCTTCGGGTCTAGGGTATGTGATTGATCTTCTTGCCGCTATTCCGTCGGTAGTTTTCGGTTTGTGGGGTATTCGTACGCTTGAACCGATTATGCGTCCCATCTTTGAATGGGTTTCTTCAGTATTGAAGAAGCCGCTCCAGTGGTGGGTCGATTATGTGCCTTTCATGGGCGAAGAACACGGATTAGCACGTTTTGACTGGTGGCCATTAAAACCCTCTCTCGTGGAATTCACGCCTCCGGCGCGTAACATCCTCATGGGTGGTTTCGTTCTCGCCATCATGATTCTTCCGATTATTACATCCCTCTGCCGTGAGGTATTCCTTCAAACCCCGCCACTTCTTGAAGAAGCGGCGCTCGGTTTGGGTGCAACTCGGTGGGAAATGATTAAGATGACAGTTCTTCCCATTGGGCGTTCAGGTATTGTGTCTTCCGCGATGCTTGGGCTTGGACGAGCGCTTGGTGAAACGATGGCTCTCCTCATGGTTCTCTCGCCAGGGCTTGCGATTAATTTCAATATTTTCGCACCCGGCCAGCACTCCACTATCGCATCCCAAATTGCGTTGAACTTCCCAGAAGCACATCCCGGCTTACAGCGCCAAACCCTTATCGGTATCGGCCTCATGCTGTTCGCCCTCACCTTCCTTGTGAACTGGGCTGCCCGTCGCGTACTCGCTAAGTACGCTGAATTCTCAGGAGCGAATGCATAAATGAGTAACGACGTCACATTTACAGCCTCCCCGGATACTGCACAAGTTCCCGAGGTAAGTTCAGGCTCTATCTTTGCAAGCTCCGGCAGAACGCTCCCCTCCTATACAACACCCGTTGTTCTTGTGGCGAGCCTCCTCGTGAGTTGGTTGGTGTTTCACTTCGTTTTCAAGAGTGAATCGCTTTTTGCGCCACTCATCGTCGGTGTCCTACTGTTCATGCTGATTATGCGAATCGTGGGATATGTTGTGGAAGGTTCACGTCGCGGTGCAGACCGCATGGCAACCATCAAAATTACCTCCGCGTTTGTGCTGGCGGTTATCCCGCTCTTCAGCTTGCTCTATGCAGTTATTGTTGAAGCGTGGTCAACGCTATCCTGGGGTTTCTTCAACAACTCCACACAAGGTATGACGATGAAAGGCGCTATCCCCGGTGTGGGACACGCCATCGTAGGTACGTTAATCATTACCGGAACAACAGCGTTGATTGCGATCCCGCTCGGTATCTTTACCGCAATCTACCTCGTCGAATACAACAGAGGTGGCTGGTTCGGGCGAACCGTGACATTCCTCGTCGATATTATGACGGGTATTCCTTCCATCGTCGCCGGTTTGTTCGCCGCCGCAATTGTGCCTCTTTTGGCTCCTGCCCTTGGTTTCTATAACGGTTTCATGGGTGCGGTAGCCCTTGTGGTTCTCATGACGCCGCTGGTTATTCGAAATACGGAAGAAATGTTGCGTCTCGTGTCCAACGAGTTGCGTGAGGCTTCCTATGCACTGGGTGTCACAAAATCCCGAACGATTGTGAAAGTCGTGTTGCGAACAGCCCTTCCGGGCATCGTTTCCGGTTGCGTTATTGCTGTTGCGCGCGTTATCGGTGAATCGGCACCCCTCATGATTACTGCCGGTAGCCCGGATGGATTTAACTACACCATCTTCAACGGCCAGGTAATGACACTTCCTGTTTTCGTTTACAACATGTTCAGCAAGGGCGAGATGGAACTCGCCTGGGGCGCGGCGCTCGTTCTCGTCGTCGTGGTGTTGCTGCTCAATCTGTTTGCCCGAATTATTGCGCATATTTTTGCGCCCAAGGGCCGTTAAGGCCACAAGAAAGGATAGCTGTGGCTACCAACAAAGGAATTCAAGTACGCAATGAGAACATTTATTACGGTGATTTTCTCGCAGTGAAAAACGTGAATGTTGATATTGCACCGAACTCCGTGACGGCACTTATAGGTCCTTCCGGTTGCGGTAAGTCAACCTTCCTCCGCTCCCTTAACCGTATGCATGAAGTCATTCAGGGCGCTCATGTTAAAGGTGAAGTTTATATCGACGGCCAAAATATCTACGGGCCTGGCGTTGATCCGGTAACGGTTCGCCAGCATGTAGGTATGGTGTTCCAGCGCCCCAACCCGTTCCCCACAATGTCCATTGCGGATAATGTGTTGGCGGGCATGAAGCTCAACAATAAGAAGATCAAGAAGTCAGATGCCGATGAAATCGTTGAGCGTTCTTTGCGTGGCGCTAACCTCTGGAACGAAGTGAAGGATCGCTTGAGTCGCCCCGGTTCTTCTCTTTCCGGTGGTCAGCAGCAACGTTTGTGCATTGCTCGCGCTATCGCTGTGCAGCCCGAAGTTCTGTTGATGGACGAACCGTGCTCGGCTCTCGATCCGATTTCCACCCTCGCCATCGAAGATCTCATGACGGAATTGAAGAATAACTACACGATTGTTATCGTGACCCACAATATGCAGCAGGCCGCTCGCGTTTCCGAAACAACAGGTTTCTTCAACATTGAAGGAACAGGTAAACCGGGTCAGCTCATTGAGTTCGATAACACGGAAAAGATTTTCTCGAACCCATCAAATAAGCAAACCGAAGATTACGTTTCTGGTCGTTTTGGTTAAAGTACGACGAAAGAGTGCGATGTTTGTTCGTCGTTGTACTCTTTCAATGCCTACCAGGGGGGGCTAGTGCAGGTTTTCGTGAGCCTGTGATAATAACCAAGTAGAGAAAAACGTGGGGGTCTGGATGCGGTGCACATCCAGACCCCCACGCATATCGTCGTATATCGTTACGTATCTCGTATAGCGTCGCTTTTCGTCGTATATCGTCGTAACGATTCGCAGTTAACGCTATGCCACGGTGTTGTGGCAATGAATGCGCCAGAGAAATGAGACGATAATGAAATATTCCGGGGCGCGTGCGTTACTGGTGTGCGAGAAAACCTAGATAACGAGATGTAATAACCATGTTGTGACACCAGCAACGGCCGCGGCCGCCGGTAGGGTAAGCACCCATGCAGTAACAATATTTCCTGCGATTCCCCAACGGACAGCTGATTTTCGTTTGGTTGCGCCCACACCCATAATGGCGCAGGTGACAGTGTGCGTCGTAGAAATCGGGGCGGCCCACACGAAAGCGGTGGTGTACAAAACACTAGCCGCAATGGATTCGGCAACGAAACCGCGCGCGGGGTCGAGATCAATAATCCCAGAACCGAGAGTTTTCATGATTTTGAAACCGCCCATTGCGGTTCCGGCGGAGATTGCGCCCGCAGCGCTGAGCTTTACCCACAGGGGAATTCCTGAACCGAGATCGTGGTAGCCACCAGCAGCCATTGCCAGCACCATCACGCCCATTGTTTTTTGCGCATCCTGCAAGCCGTGCCCGAGGGCCATTGCGGCCGCGGAAACGGTTTGTGCGTAACGGAACCTGTGCATGGTGGAGCGATAGGTTGCGTTGCGTAGAAGCATGAGCACGATTTTCATAAGGATGTAGGCGAGGAAGAACCCTACGGCGGGGGAGAGAACCATGGGGATAACGACTTTGTCGAGAATAACTCCCCAGTGAACCTGGGTGGAGCTTGCCAGCCCCGCACCCGCCAGCGCGCCAATGAGGGCGTGCGAGGATGAGGAAGGCAGACCCTTCCACCAGGTAATAAGGTTCCACACGATAGCTCCCATGAGCGCACCGAGAACAAGGTTGAGTCCTTTAAGCGGGGGGAGGTCGCCGATGTGGACAATTCCTGACCCAATCGTTTCCGCGACGGCCGTCCCCATGAGGGCGCCTATAAAGTTCATCACCGCCGCCATACCGAGGGCGACAGCCGGGGTCAAGGCTCGCGTAGCTACAGATGTCGCGATAGCGTTGGCGGCGTCGTGAAAGCCGTTGGTGAAATCAAAAACCAGGGCAATAACGACAACGAGCCCAACAAGAAAAGCAAGCTCGGACACTTTACGACTCCTTGAGGGAGATGCGTTCGACGACGGAGGAAAGGTTTTCGAAGGAATCGAGCGCGCCTTCAAGTGCGTCTACAATGAGTTTGATGCGCAAAACCTCTAAGGGATCCGTGGATTCGTCGAAAAGATTTGCGATGATTTTCTTGTAGAGAGCATCGCCTTGGTTTTCGAGTTGGTTGATTTCAATCCAGTAATCTTTGGTTGCCGGATCTGTGGGTTTAAATTTACGAAGAATGTCGGTGGAACGACGAGCACATGCGCGCAATAAATCAATCATTTCATCAATTTCTGCGGGCAGGGCACCCGGTTTAAGGTAGGTAAGGTTTTCGCCCGCTTCGTCCATTCGGTCAATGCAGGTATCCACCTGCCCGGCGAGTTCGTAAATATCTTCGCGATCGAAGGGGAGGACGAAGGAAACATTCACTTTTTTTAACAGTGTGTGGTTGGCTTCGTCGGCCTTATTTTCGATGGCGTGCAGGGCTTTTTGCTCTTCAGCGCGGTCATGTGCGGGTGTTGCAAATAGCTTGGCAAGTTGGTCTGCTGTCCGGCTGAGGTATTTTGCCTGGTTTGAAATAAGGTCAAAAACCACACTATTACCGGAGAATCTGGATAAAAGACCCATAAGAATCCTCGTTTCATATTAACGGGAGATGAACATTCCCTTACCAATATATGACATGGTGACGGGTGTGCGCACGTTTTTTGTGTGAGTAATTGCTATTTGTGGAGTTTTTCTAACGAAGGGAGTTCGTGTGTGCGTGTGGAATGATAATGGGCCACTCTTAAAGCAGGAGTGAGAGGTGAACACTGGAACAAAATTCAATGTGTTCGTGTAGAGAAAAAACGTGTTCGTGTAGAGAATACGTGTAGAGAAAAATGGACACCGAACCTGAGAGCGCCTGACGGCGCGAGGGCCGCTCGTAGCGGCTAATAGTGGAGCCCGGGGCTTTCGAGGTTCGATGTCTTGCGTTAAGTTTAACATCGTGTCTCATGTCACTCAACTGGGAAAATGATTCCGCTGAAGGAACTCGCCGTCGCTTTTGTGTGAATGCGTTCGGGATGTTGCGGTGTGTATATTCCAGGGCGCGTGGGGCGTTCGTGAAAGGTGATGACTTAATGCAGGTGATGTTAGGTGTTCAGGTTGCTACGATGCGCATATAAGCGGGGCGCGCATGGCGTTCGCAAAACTTAGAAAGCGAGATAAACGCCGTGACGTGGCAAAGCACCCGCGCCCCGGCTAGGCTAAGAATATGGCTTTTGCAATTCCTGAAAATCTTGCCCCGGAAACATATCCGATGGCGTGGCTTGTTGATACGTGGCGCGGTGCCGGGCTTCTCGAATACGAAGGTGTGGATGCCAGCGCCTATCTCCACGAGCTTCGTATAGACAACGATAACGGTGGCCCCTACCTGCACATTCACTCAAATGTTTGGCTCGCGCAGGAACCGGCCGGCGCTATCGACCGCGATATTCCAGGCGGACGCATGTATAACCAGCTCACCAAGGGGCAGCTGTGGTCCAGTTGTAGCGGGTATTTGCGCCAATCCCCGAATTTCCCGGACGGCAAAGACGGGCGTTACGTTCTTGAAGGCATTGTGTCCTTCGCTGCTGGACACGCAACCACGTGGGCTGGTTTCATTAAAGGCCCGCAATTCCAAATTGTTGCCGACGCCATCGCCGCCACCCCCTCTGCCGCTACTTTTGAAGGTGGGCAGATTATGGGCGGTTACGTCGAATCTGAGCTGTTTTACGCCTACGATATGGCCGCTTTTGGTGCGGATATGCGTCCCTACATGTCCGCTCGTCTTCAGAGGGTCTCGGATATGGACACTCCGGGTAGCTCGCCTCACGCCGAAAACGCCTAACTAACGTTTTTTCGACGACGATTTTTTCGACGACGAAACCTGCAACTTTGTGAAGATGACGCATGAGTGATAGTTACTACAGTCCGTTGTTGAAAATGCCTGGCGTAGTCGAAGGGAGGGGCGACCTGGAAGGCGTCGCGCTTCACTTCGGAAACCCGGTAAAAGAACAGCGCGCCCTTGAGGACGGGCACGGGTTTGCCGACCTTTCTTTAAGGGTTGTTTATACGACGGAGAATGGCCAACACGACACGAGGCGTCGGTACGCATATGGTTGTGTGGAATCTGGTGAACCGGCGATTGTTGAAACTGAAAACATCAATGCGGAATGGGAAAAATTTTGCGCTCGCGGATATGTATGTGCGGGTATTGAGGCGTGGCGCGCAGTTCGGGTATCCAAAGGGATTCCTGACGCAGTAGAAGATACCTGCCTGAAAATTGCGCCCGAAGATTATGTTCTGACGAAGTTCTGGCTCGAAGGTGTTCCTGCCCAAGAGCTTCCAGAGCCGGGCTCACCGATTTTCGTCGTAAAAAAAATAGGTGATGACGCGGGCGGTCGCCTAGGTGGTGGCGCAGGCCGAGATGCAGACGCTAACCTCGGCGCTAATGTCTGCGGTTACGTGACAACCGTCGCGCGCCACTGGGAAGAAGGGCCCGTCGCGCTTGGGTTTTTGCGCAAGGATGTGCGTGAACAATTTATGACAGGGGCAGGGCTCGCGCCCGCCAGCACGCACGTCCTCGAATCAGATGCATGTAAGTCGCATAACTCTGCGCCTCAACTTACCGTGGGTAGTTTTACGTGCGCACCCGATCTGTTTTCTTGCTAACTGGTGTGTTGAGCCGCTGACTAGATGCGTCGAGCCACTAACCCGATGTGTTTCCTCGCTAGCCCGACGCCTTTGCGCGCGCCACATAAGAAAACCAGGGTGCCAGGCTACAATGTGTGGGTGAAGAGGCGCCCCAGTGCGCGAAATTAACCATGTCGCGGTGATGGAAAGGCAACGTATGAGCGCAACAGAGTTGGTGTACAACATTTCGTGGTGGACAATGATGACGGTGAACGTGCTTATCTGCCTCTTTATGCTGTGGGCGTTTGTCTCCTGCTTTACGCGGCCGGAAAGCGATTTCAGATACGCTCGCAAATCCAAACAGTTTTGGGTGAGTGTTCTGGTGGTGGCATTAGTTATTATGGTGATGACAATCGTATTGCCGTTCCGCCTGCCATTCCAGGGGATACTGACTTTCGCTTCCGCTTTCGCAGCGCTCTTCTATCTTGGGCCGGAACAGCAGTGGATGGGACCACGCAGGCGACGTCCCAGAAAATAAGCGCGCACCTTGTGCGTGGAATCGCGGTTTTAGAAGGTACGACGGATGTAGTACGACGAAAGTAATAAGACGAAGGTGACGAAGGCAGGACGGATGCGCGACGCATGTTGCAAAAAGCCTGGTGAAGCTCACCGTCACATGTCGTGCAAGAACCGCTAGAGCTAAATGCGCGTGGCGGATTGGGAAAACTTCGTCGAACATATCGGATATGAACGTAACGGATAACACAGAATACAGGAGTGAAAGGAAACGAGGTTATGCGAGCGGTTATTCAGCGCGTGAAAAGGGCGAGCGTCACGGTTGATGGCGAGATTGTTGGGGAGATTAAAGAGCCTGGGCTGTGTGTTCTCCTTGGCGTTACTCACAGCGACGCAGATGCGCAAGCGACCAAAGTGGCTCAAAAAATTGCGCAATTAAAGGTGTTGCGCGGGGCGGACGGTTCTGATGAACAGTCGGACAGGTTGAGCGCAGAAGAAGCGGGCGCGCCCATTCTCCTGGTATCGCAGTTCACACTCTACGCAGATGTGCGTAAGGGACGTAAGCCCTCCTGGTCTCACGCGGCCCCCGGAAATATTGCGGAACCAATGTATGAATGTGTAGCGAAAAAACTTCGGGAAACTTACGGGCTTCATGTGGAAACAGGGTCTTTCGGAGCCATGATGGATGTGGAGTTGGTGAACGACGGCCCCTTCACACTCCTGGTTGAGGTTGAAGCATAGGGGTAGTGAGGTTTTTCTCTCAGCGTTCAGCTCATGCCCTTGGCGAAAGTGTGGAGCGATAAGGCTCTCTTATCGTTACTCTGTTATGTGATTACCTAGTCCATAGGAGAGTTATGTTCGAAAGGTTTACCGATCGCGCCCGTCGCGTTATCGTATTGGCGCAGGAGGAAGCACGCAACCTCAAACACAGCTACCTGGGTACGGAACACATCCTGCTCGGGCTGATTCGCGAAGGCGAAGGGGTGGCGGCAAAAGCGTTGGAAGCGCTCGGGGTTACCCTCGAATCTGTGCGCATGCAGGTTATTGAGATTATTCGTGAGGGGCAGGAGGCGCCCTCGGGGCATATTCCTTTCACGCCGCGCGCCAAGAAAGTCATTGAATATGCGATGCGTGAAGCTCTTCAAATGGGACACTCCTATATTGGTACGGAACATTTGCTTCTGGGGCTGACGCGAGAGGCCGACGGCGTTGCCGCGCAGGTTCTCATTAAACTCGACGCCGATTTGGCGACGGTGCGCAACCAGGTTTCCCAACTGATTTCAGGCTTCCAAGGCAAGGAAGCCGTCGGTGTTGGAGGTGGCGGGCCACGCTCGGGTCAACGCTCCGGTTCCACGATTCTCGATCAGTATGGACGTAACCTCACGGTTGCCGCTCGTGAACATAAGTTGGATCCCGTGATTGGGCGCCATACGGAAACTGAACGCGTGATGCAGATTCTGTCTCGTCGTACAAAAAATAATCCGGTGTTGATTGGCGAACCGGGCGTCGGAAAAACTGCCGTCGTGGAAGGTCTTGCACAAAATATTGTTGCCGGAAAAGTGCCCGAAACGTTGAAAGATAAGCAGATTTACGCTCTTGATATGGGGTCGTTGGTTGCCGGTTCGCGTTACCGTGGCGATTTTGAAGAGCGTATGAAGAAGATTTTGAAAGAAATCAATACGCGTGGCGATATTGTGTTGTTTATCGACGAAATCCACACTCTTGTGGGTGCGGGTGCTGCCGAGGGTGCCTTGGATGCCGCCTCGTTGTTGAAGCCGAAACTTGCGCGCGGGGAACTTCAGGTGATTGGTGCAACCACTTTGGACGAGTACCGCAAATATATTGAGAAGGATGCGGCGTTGGAGCGTCGTTTCCAGCCGATTCAGGTTGAGCAGCCCTCGGTGAAGCAAACTGTTGAGATTTTGACGGGCTTGCGTGACCGTTACGAAGCATTCCATCGCGTGACGATTACCGATGATGCTTTGGAGTCCGCAGCCGCCTTGGCCGATCGCTATATTAATGACCGTTTCTTGCCGGATAAGGCAATTGATTTGGTGGATGAAGCTGGGGCTCGCCTCGCTATCCGCAAAATGACGGCTCCGCCGGAATTGCGTGAACTTGATGATCGCATTACGGCAACGCGCCGGGCGAAGGAAGCTGCGATTAACGCACAGGACTTTGAGAAAGCCGCAGGGCTTCGCGATGAAGAGCAGAAACTTTCTGAGGAACGTGCTCAGCGCGAAGAAGCCTGGAGGAATGGCGAGATGGATGAGGTTTCCATCGTCGACGAAGATGCGATTACCGAAGTTCTTTCCATGACAACAGGTATTCCGGTCTTTAAGCTCACAGAAGCTGAATCTGCGAAGCTGTTGCGTATGGAAGAAGAATTGCATAAGCGTGTGATTGGCCAAAATGAGGCTGTTTCTGCGCTCTCGCAGGCGATTCGCCGTACACGTGCGGGCTTGAAGGACCCGAACCGTCCGGGCGGTTCCTTCATTTTCGCTGGCCCAACCGGTGTGGGTAAGACCGAGTTGGCGAAGTCCCTGGCTGATTTCTTGTTTGGCGACGAATCTGCGTTGATTACGCTGGATATGTCCGAATACTCCGAGAAGCACACGGTTTCGCGTCTGTTCGGTGCGCCCCCAGGATATGTCGGTTATGAAGAGGGCGGGCAGCTGACCGAAAAGGTTCGCCGCAAGCCGTTCTCCGTGGTCTTGTTTGACGAAGTTGAAAAGGCACACCCGGATCTGTTTAATTCACTTCTCCAAATTTTGGAAGAGGGGCGTTTGACGGATTCGCAAGGACGAGTTGTTGACTTCAAGAACACCATTATTATTATGACGACGAACCTCGGTACGAAGGATATTGCGAAGGGTGTTCAAACCGGGTTCCAGTTTGATGCAGATACGCAAACATCCTATGAGCGTATGAAGTCGAAGGTTTCTGAAGAATTGAAGGATAATTTCCGTCCCGAATTCTTGAACCGTGTGGACGATATTATTGTGTTCCCGCAGCTTGAGCATAAGGAAATTCTCCAGATCGTTGATTTGATGATCGCTAAGCTCGATAAGCGTTTGAAGGAACAGGATTTGACGATTGTTCTCACGAAGCAGGCGAAGGAATTGCTTGCGGACCGTGGATACGATCCGGTTCTTGGTGCTCGCCCGTTGCGTCGAGCCATTCAGCGCGACATTGAGGATGTTCTTTCCGAAAAGTTGCTGTATGGCGAGTTCAAGAAGGGCGATGTGATTATCACCGATGTTGATAATCCAGACGATCCCAAGGAGTTGACGTTCCGTGGCCAGGCAGCCGGCGAGCCTTTACCTGAGGGCGTGGAGCTTGTTCCAGAACCTGAAGAGATGGAAGGTTTGGCCTCGAATAAGTCCACCCGTCCGGCATGGTCTGCGCCAGTTGCCGGGGGAGGCTCCGGTGGTGGCATGAAGGCCGCTAACTAGTAACGGATAAGGCAGGAATGAATAGAAGCAGAACTCTGCAAATACTTGCCGGTGCGCCAGTGGCATGTGCCACTGGCGCACTTTTTGCAAAAGCTATTGCCTCGTTTTCTTTATGGTGGACTATCGCCATTGGGGTGCTTGTCGTCGGTATTTTTTGTGTCGCAGCGTATCGTGTTGAGCGTGAACAACTTCGCCAGCGAGTTACTTCTCCGCAAGGCACGGTGGACGAGACTGATTCTTGTGAGGCGCCGGACGAATCAGATGAGGTAACGCCACGAAAACTTCTGCTTGGCAAGGTATATCTGATGTTGATAGTGACGTTAGCTCTATCGTTGTATGCAGGAATGGCAAAACATGTTGAGCCGTGGATATGTGGCTTGCTGTGTGCGATGGTGTGTATCGGTTATCAGGCGTATGGATATGTGAAAAGGCGAAAACATAAAGCATAATGCATAGAAATACATAAATTTTAAGCATGGCCAATGCCATAAAACTATAAAAACGCGCAATTTCAACGTTACTTACAAAATTGAGACGTTCAGCTATTGTGCATAACTTGCAGAAACTTGCATAAATAGTACTATTGTGTGCATGGCTATTAACGTTGCAATCGCTGGCGCTACCGGATATGCCGGCGGAGAAATAATTCGTTTGCTCCTCGGGCACCCCAAATACGCCTCGGGAGAACTCACCATAGGCGCACTTATGGGAAATTCCAGCGCTGGACAACGTTGTGCTACCGCCATCCCTCATGCGCCACAGCTCGCCCACCGCGTTATTGAAGCCATGAATACAGACATTCTTGCCCAACATGATGTTGTTTTCCTCGGGCTCCCACACGGACACTCCGCCACAGTTGCCAAAGCGGTAGGGGACCGCGCTATCGTCGTCGATTGTGCAGCAGATTTCCGCTTGAAACATCAAACAGATTGGGACAACTACTACGGCGGAACCTACGCAGGATCGTGGCCCTACGGAATCCCGGAACTTCCCGGCCACCGCGAAGCCATCGCCGCGAGCAAACACGTTGCCGTACCAGGATGCTTCCCCACGGGCGCAACCCTCGCCACCTATCCGGCACTCCAGCACGGATTTATTGAACCAAATATTTCCATTACGAGCGTTACCGGCGTTTCCGGGGCAGGTAAAAGCGCATCTGTGCCGATGCTCGGCGCGGAAACCATGGGGTCGCTAAAAGCCTACAAAACCGCCGGAACGCACCGGCATACACCAGAAATTATTCAAAACCTTGAAGAGGTCAGCGGCGGCAAAAAAGTGAATATTAGTTTCACGCCCGTTTTAGCGCCACTTCCGCGCGGAATCCTTACCGTCGCATCTGCACCGCTTTCCGACACAATCATGAACAAAACAAAGGACGTGGTTGCGGCCGTGGATTGCCCGGATAAAAACATCTCGCAGAACGTACACCCCGCACACACTCAAATCGTTACCGAACAGATTCGTGACATCACCGCGCAGATTCGCGGAGCGTACGAGGATGCATATGCGAAAGAAGCCTGCGTCCATCTCCTTGAGGAAGGTATTCAGCCACAAACGCAGCACGTGTTGGGCGCGAATCTGTGCCACGTCCAGGTGGAAGTTGATTCGCAATCAGGCAGACTCCTCATGGTTTCCGCCATTGATAACCTCACGAAAGGCACGGCCGGCGCTGCCATTCAATGCATGAATATTGCGCTCGGCTGGGAAGAAACAGCGGGCTTGCCACTCGTTGGAGTGGCGCCGTAAACGGGTAGGAACGAAAGTTAAGGACAACAATGAGCATCACAACACCCGCAGGATTTAGCGCTAGCGCAACAGCTGCGCATATCAAGCCATCCGGCAAACCGGATATGGCTCTCGTCGTCAATAATGGACCACTTTATGTTGCCTCAGCTGTGTTCACCCGAAACAAAGTGTGCGCTCCGCCCGTGAAACTCAGCCGAAAAGCCGTGGGACACGGAGAACTACACGCGGTCATCTACAATGCGGGAAACGCCAACGCGTGTACAGGAGAACGTGGCTGGAACGACGCGCTCGCTATGCAGAAAAAAACTGCGGACGAACTCGGCTGCTTACCGGACAACGTTGCCGTCTGCTCTACCGGAATCATTGGCGACTACCTGCCGATGGAGAATATTTCATCCGGTATCCACACCCTCGCAGCAACCCTAGGCTCACACGGTAGCCAAGCCGCCCGCGCCATTATGACAACAGATACCGTCTCCAAGGAGGCAATCGTCGTAAAAAATGGGTGGTCTGTTGGGGCAATGGGTAAAGGCGTGGGGATGATGGCGCCGTCCCTGGCAACAATGCTTGTATGCCTCACAACGGACGCCGTAGTGGATGCGTCGCTAGCGGACTCGGCACTCCGCGCAGCAACCGCGAAAAGCTTCGACCTCGTCGACATCGATGGATCAACCTCCACCAACGACACCGTTATTCTCATGGCAAGTGGCGCCAGCGGGATAAGCCCGGATCCGCAAGAATTCGCGGCGGCCGTGAAAGAAGCCTGCGTCAATATTGCGCGCCAGATGCAGTCCGACGCTGAAGGATCCAGTAAGCGCATAAGCATCACCGTTAGAGGAACCGGGAGCGACGAGGAAGCCCTGGACGCGGCGCGAACCGTCGGCAGGGACAACCTCTTCAAATGCGCAATGTTCGGGTCGGACCCGAATTGGGGGCGCGTTCTTGCGGCAGTTGGCATGGCTCCTGTTGCAATGGATCCGGACAATATTAGCGTCGCTTTTAACGGAGAAACCGTGTGTAGCGAAACATGCGCGACTGCCGGGGCGCGCGACGTGGATTTGACGGGCGAAGATATTGCCGTGGAGATTGACCTGGGAACGGGCGGTGCGGGCACAGCAACCGTGTACACGACGGACCTTTCCCACGCCTACGTTGAAATCAACTCCGCATACACGACGTAACGGGTGAGATGTTGCTGATGGTTGTTACCGAAAAGCTGACAGCGTGTAGCGTGTTAGGCACCTCGCGACAGCCGAGAATTTCCGCATCTCACACGATAAAGCAAAAACAGATGAGGGAACAGTAAAGGAAACAGAAGATGAGCACGAATACCCCAAAGCTCACGGACGCAAACCGCGCGGAGGTGCTTGCCGAAGCGCTACCCTGGCTCCAGTTCTTCAGGGACAAGATCATCGTCGTGAAATATGGCGGAAACGCGATGATTGACGACAAACTCAAGGCTGCCTTCGCCGCGGATATGGTGTTGTTGCGAACCGTGGGTGCGCGCCCCGTTGTTGTGCACGGGGGAGGGCCGCAGATTAACGAGATGCTGGGGCGGCTCGGGATTCACTCCGAATTTAAGGGCGGTTTCCGCGTCACAACCCCCGAAATTATTGACGTTATCCGCATGGTGCTCTTCGGGCAGGTTGGGCGCGAACTGGTGCGGCTCATTAATTCGCACGGGCCCTACGCGATTGGTTCTTCGGGCGAGGACGGCGGGCTGTTTACCGCCACGAAGCGGTTTGCCACGGTGGACGGGGTTCCCACAGATATTGGCCTGGTGGGAAATATTACGGAGGTGAATCCCAGCGCGGTGAGAGATCTTATCGATGCTGGGCGAATCCCCGTGATTTCAACGATTGCGCCGGGTAAGGACGGAAATACCTACAATATTAATGCGGACACGGCTGCCGGGGCGCTCGCGGTTGCGCTGGGCGCGGAGAGGCTCGTTATGCTCACGGATGTGCCCGGGCTTTACACGGATTGGCCCAACCGAAATTCGCTTGTGTCCCGTATTGACGCAACGCCTCTCGCGAACCTCCTGCCCAAGCTGGATTCGGGCATGATTCCGAAAATGGAGGCGTGCTTGAATGCGGTGGAGCACGGGGTGCGTGCCGCGCAGGTGATTGACGGGCGTATCCCGCACGCGGTGGTCCTGGAACTGCTCACCATGGGCGGTATTGGCACGATGGTGTTGCCAGATAATTTCAACCGGGAGGAATACCCGGACGGTATTGTGATGAGGAAGGCGGCTAACGATGAGTAACACTCGTGAAACGTGGGGACACGTCCTCATGAATACGTATGGGACGCCAGCGGTGACGATGGTTCGCGGTAGCGGAGCCACGTTGTACGACGATAACGGCAACTCCTACATTGATTTCCTTGCCGGCATTGCCGTAAATTCTTTAGGTTATGCTCACCCGAAGGTTGTTGAGGCGGTGAGTAGGCAGGTGGGGAAGCTTGCCCACGTGTCCAACCTGTTGGCGTCCACTCCCGTTGTTGAGGCGGGGGCAAAGCTCATCGAGCATTTCGCGACCGGGGATGAGGATGTTGCCAGTAGCGCCCGCGTTTTCTTCTGCAATTCTGGTGCTGAGGCGAATGAGGCTGCTTTCAAGCTGGCGCGGAAAACCGGGCGGAGGCGTATTCTTGCCGCCAATCACGGTTTCCACGGACGCACCATGGGAGCCCTCGCCATGACGGGCCAGCCCGATAAGAAAGAGGCCTTCCACCCCTTCCCGGCAGGCGTGGAGTTCTACCCCTATGGGGACGCGGATTATGTGCGTCAACTCGTGGAGATTAACCCGAAGGACACCGCCGCAATTATTTTGGAGCCGATCCAGGGCGAAACGGGCGTGATTCCAGCACCCGAGGGTTTCCTTGCCGAAGTACGTAGTTTGTGCGACGAACACGGCATCCTCATGATTGCCGACGAAGTACAAACCGGTGCCGGGCGTACCGGAAAGTTTTTTGCGTGGCAGCATGAAGGCGTGCGTCCGGACGTGGTGACTATGGCGAAAGGGCTTGGCGCAGGATTGCCAATTGGTGCTTGCCTTGCGTGGGGTGAGGCGGCTCAGCTTTTCGTACCGGGCGATCACGGAACAACTTTTGGCGGCAATCCTGTTTCTTGTGCAGCGGCTGGCGTTGTGCTTGATACTCTCACCCCGGATTTTTTGACGACCGTGGAAAAACGTGGCCAGCTATTACGATCTAGCCTTGAAGCTCTGCCGCAAGTGGAGTTTGTGCGCGGGCGCGGGCTCATGCTCGCCGCAGTTCTCAAAGAGCCTATTGCGAAACAGGCTGTTGCGCAGGGGCTCACTCTAGCCACTCCACATGCGCAAGGCGCTACAGGTACAGCAGAGGCGTGTGGCGCGAAAGGTGGCGTTGTTCTTAACGCAACCGGGGCCAATGTGCTTCGGTTCGTCCCTCCGCTTGTTATCACGGAAAAAGAAATCACGCGAGGGGTGAAATCCGTTTCCGAGATTCTACGGTCGCAGATAGAGATTCTACAGTTATAGCAGGGCTTTGGCAGTGGCCGGTAACGTTAGTAGGTTACGATACTGGCGTAAAGAAAGGAAAGTAAGGCATGGCAGTTCGGCATTTTTTAGCAGATGATGACGTAACACCCGCAGAGCAAGCCGAAATTTTGGCGCTCGCGGCGGAGTTAAAAAAGGCGCCATATTCGCGCGCGACCTTCGCCGGTCCGCAGTCGGTTGCGATTCTTTTCGACAAAACATCGACGCGAACCCGGTTTTCTTTCGACGTTGGTGTGACGCAGCTCGGCGGGCATGGTATCGTCGTCGATTCTTCACAATCTCAAATGGGGAAGGGCGAAACCTACCAGGATACGGGGGCGGTACTTTCGCGTTTCGTTAGCGCGATTGTGTGGCGGACTTTTGCGCATTCAAATTTGACTCAGATGGCGCAAACAGCAACGGTTCCCATTGTGAATGCGCTCTCCGATGATCTACATCCCTGCCAGGTGCTTGCGGATCTGCAAACCTGTATTGAAAACCTGTGTCCCGAGGAGGGCGTTGCGGGTTTGAAGGGCCACAAAGCCGTGTATTTTGGCGACGGAAACAACAACATGGGTAACTCGTACCTCCTTGGTTTCGCCACAGCCGGCATGGATATTACCATTTGTTCGCCGCTTGGCTTCCAGCCCCTTCCCGAATTCGTGAACCGCGCAAAGAAGCGTGCGGAGGAAACGGGTGCACATATTGTTGTTACCGATAATGTGGATGAGGCAATTTGCGGTGCCGATGTGGTTATTACGGATACGTGGGTGTCCATGGGGATGGAGAAGGACGGCATTGACCGGCGTACGCCTTTCCTGCCCTACCAGGTTACTGAGGAGCTAATGGCCAGGGCGAATGAGGACGCGATTTTCCTGCATTGCTTGCCGGCATATCGGAATAATGAGGTCACGCCAGGCGTGATTGACGGTCCTCAATCGCGGGTGTTCGACGAGGCCGAAAACCGCCTCCACGCCCAAAAAGCCCTACTCGTCTGGCTCATGGAACACCAACCTGAATAGGCTGAAAAACTTCTGCGGAGTTTCATACCCAAGTAAAAGATTCGAATGAACTCTACTTCTTGTAGTCATGCACCACAGGAAGTTTCATAGTTACTGATTGAACTCCACAATGCACTGGGAGTAAAGCGTGCGCGTTTCGCCGGGTTGAAGCGCGAGGGCCTCGCGCAATTCGGGACGATTCAAGGCGTTCGGCATAAACTGGCACGGCTCGATGGCAATCGCGCGAAGCGGGTCACGCCCCAAACCTTGCCCGGAGAACAGATGGAAATTCCCTTGCCCAACACCGGTATCGAGAAGTGCCCGAACCGTGATTGTGCGCCGCCCCGTGCGCAAAACAGCACTCACCCAACCATCTGGATCAGGAATAAGCCCCGTGATGCCGGTGTCCCAGTTTCGTGGTAGAGCAACATTTTTCAAGCCGTCAATATCGCGGAAGGCTTCGTTGCCGTCGTATGGAATTTTCGCGGAATCCGAAGAAATTACGTAACGTCCCTCAACGTAAACCTTGTGTTTATCGTAGCTATCGTCGAGAAGGAAATAGGGGTGCCACCCGAGCGCAACTGGCGCGGGAACGTCCCCACAATTTTCGGCCTTAATCAGTACGTCAAGAACACCGCTTCCCACCAAAGAATACGTGACGGTGAGGTCAATATCGCCGGGGTATGCGGCACTCGGCGTGATCCGCGTGCGCAGGCGAACACATGCGCTATTATCCGTATCCACAACCTCAAAATCTTGGGCAAAAACAATACCGTGAATACCTTTTTCGTAGCCTGGGGCAAGAGGTTCCGGCCCTTCAAAAGTGTGCCCTTCTGTGTCCGTCCACTGTCCATTCCGAATCCGGTTGGACCAGGGCGCCAAAACATTGTTTCGCGAACCGTTCATTGCTTTTTGTTCGGCATCGTTTCGGTAACCGTCGAGAATATTTTTTCCGTCAACAACCCATTCGCGAATCATGGCGCCGTGCGGGGTGACGGTGAGGGTGTCGCTTGCATTGTGTGCATTTGCGAGCGGAGGGAAGATGCGGGTTGCGTAAGTTTGTGGAGTTTCGTTGCCCATCAGTTTCCTATCTAACGTGTGAAAGTTGTGAAATATTTGCGCGGGTTGAGGTGGTTGCGGATATGAATGTACGACGATAACGAACTTCGGTGTATATACGCCATAGTAATATACGACGGCGAAGCTACGAGGGTGAGATTATGCGCTGATGTGCGGATGTGCGAATACGTGTCACATAATGCGGCACAATAAGAAAAGTGGTGGGTGGTTGCTCAGGGGGTTGCAACCACCCACCTCGCATGGAGCCACATGTCGAACATAATCTCCGACATGTAGACCTAGAACCGAAAGCATATGGAAGGGGTGCTCCACGGCTCCATAGATACGCGATAAAGAGTGTGTCAGCTTTTTGCCTCAACACTCCACAGAAACCTTAGAGGCTCGGGTCAATGCGATAGAACACGGAGTTCCAGCGCAGGTGGTTTTCGAACTTTTCGGTTGTTGTGCTCTCATCAATTGTGGCGAGTTCAACACCGGCAATCTTGGCGAATGCCTTCCACGTATCCAAGCCGACCTGGGTTGTCATCACCGTGTGGTGGGCAGCGCCCGCGGCAAGCCAGCAATGCGTGGAGGTCTGGAAATCAGGCGCAGGCTTCCACACTGCACGAGCCACAGGAAGAATCGGGAGTGGCTGATCAGGTTCCACAACGTCTACCTTGTTTGCAACAAGGCGGAAACGTTCACGAACATCGGACATCGCAACAACAACAGCGTCACGCGGAGTTGCGGTAAAGACAAGGCGTACAGGATCTTCACGATCGCCAATGCCGAGCGGATGGATTTCGAGGCGCGGCTTCTCGTCGCAAATCGTGGGGCAGATTTCGAGCATGTGGGCACCGAGAATCTTTTCGTCGTTGCGAACGAGGTTGTAGGAGTAATCTTCCATAAGGGAGGCGCCACCGGGGAGCCCGTAACCCATAACTTTGGCGAGGCGAACGAGGATCGCTGTCTTCCAATCGCCTTCCGCACCGAAACCGTAACCGTCGGCCATGAGGCGCTGAACGGCAAGGCCTGGGAGCTGCTTCAAGCCACCCAAATCTTCGAAGGTGTCCGTGAAGGCGCCGGCGCCCTGGGCTTCAAGGAAGGAACGCAAACCGGCTTCCTGCTTAGCTGCGTAACGCAGGGATTCGTGGCGTTCTGCGCCCGGGTGAAGTTCGGGAACCACGTCGTAAAGATCCATGTATTCTGCGACGAGTGCGTCAACTGTTGCGTCGTCAACCTTTTCGATTTCGGCAACAACGTCGTTTACGCCCCAGGTGTTAACGGAGATACCGAAACGAACTTCGGCTTCCGTCTTGTCACCTTCGGTCACTGCAACATTGCGCATGTTGTCGCCAATGCGGGCAACCTTGAGTGTCTGTGCTTCGTTCCAGCCGATAGCTGCGCGTGCCCAAATGCCGACCTCTTCGTGCACTTCTTTATCGGTGAAGTGTCCAACAACGGTTGTGCGGGAAACGCCCATGCGGGTGAGGATGTAGCCGAATTCGCGATCCCCGTGCGCAGCCTGGTTGAGGTTCATGAAGTCCATGTCCATGCGTGCCCACGGCATTTCGCGGTCAATCTGGGTGTGGAGGTGGAGGAGTGGTTTGCGCATGGCTTCAAGCCCGCGGACCCACATTTTTGCGGGGGAGAAGGTGTGCATCCACGCAATCACACCAACAACGTTATCGTTGGCACCAGCGTCGAGGAAGGTGCGAAGGATATTGTCTGACGTGGTAAGAACGGGCTTCCACACGATCTTGACGGGAACTTCCGGGGCTTCGTCAATGGCGTTCGCAATCGTCTGGGACTGCTCGGCAACCTGATCGAGTGTTTCTGGACCATAGAGGAACTGGCTTCCTGTGAGGAACCAGATTTCCTTACCTTCGAATGGGTTTTTCATGGATAACTCCTTTGTTGTGTTGGGTTAAAAATTTTCTTGTTTGTTGGGCGCTGTTGGCGCTGTGAGCGCTGTGGGCGCTGTTGGACGTATTTCCAGTGGAAATTCTTATGTGCGGTTCGCGGTCCTCGCGCGGATTCTTCCACTTCCGGGGCTCATTTTATTGGGTCCCGGTTCGCTAGACCCGGTTGGTTACGCCCGAACCTTGCGCCAGGAGCGCGGTTAACCGCGTGGTGTGCCTACTGTCCGTAAACGTTTTGGTAACGGTTGTAGAGATGGTCAATTTTTTCTTGGGGAATCGGCAACGGTTCGCCAAGTTGGCGGGAAATATGAACAGTTCGTGCAACCTCTTCGACCATTGTCGCCGCCTTCACAGCCGCTTCGCCATCTTTGCCGATGGTGAAGGGTCCGTGATTCTGCATGAGAACGGCCGGGGAACGATGTCCTTTCAGCGTTTCGACGATGCCGCGTCCAATGGAATCGTCGCCAATCACGGCGAACGGGCCGATGGGGATAGGGCCACCGAACTCGTCGCCCATCATGGTCAGAACGCACGGAATCTCTTCACCACGTGCCGCCCATGCGGTTGCGTAGGTGGAATGCGTGTGGACAACCCCACCTACTTCGGGCATATTTTCGTAAACGTAGGCGTGCGCTGCGGTATCGGATGAGGGATTTCTGTCTCCGTCAACAAGATTTCCCTTAATATCGCAGACGACCATGGATTCTGGTGTCAGTTGGTCATATCGTACACCGGATGGTTTGATGACGAACAGGTCTTTTTCACTAGGTTCATCTCCGACGACGACGCGCTGGCTCACATTCCCTGCTGTCCACACCACGAGTTCCCAGCGGGGGAGTTCGGCGTGAAGTTTGCAGACAATATCGCGAGTTTCAGCGACCTTTTCGCGAATGTGTTGGGGATATGCTTCGAGTCCCATTGTTCTCCTTTATGTTGTGTGGGGTGTTACGTGTTGAAGTGGCTGCGCATGCGGGCCGGCCTGGAAGGCGTGGCCCAGGGCGCTACTTGAGAGACTGCGCGGGCGGTTACCCGCGCAAAAACTGTTAGGCATCTAGCCGAGTTTCTACCGGGTGAGATGGCGTGCATCTCGCCCGGCTTTAACTCAACTAGCTCGCCTGGTTTTACAGGGCACGCGGGGGGAGGGCGGAAATTGCGCTCGATTGGATGGTCAATCCCTGCCTGTATCCCGCGAGGAATGTGGCGAATCCGCGCTCATCAACAGTTGAGGGGCTGATCGTGGCGTTAGATGCGGAGGCGAAAACAACTTCGTCGAGGAAATCGGGCAGTGCGTGTGTCTTTGCGCCGTTCTTCTTGCAGTAGGCCACGTAGGCTGCGAGAACCGCCATGCCCCACGAACCGCCTTCGGAAGCGCCATCGGGAACCGTGATCGGGGTGTGCGTTGCGGCGGCGAGCAGGCGCTGAGCCACTTTTTCGGTACGGAATACGCCACCGTGTGCCGAGAGAATATCGAGATGAACGTCTTCCTTTTCGAGGACTTCCAGGCCGATAGCGAGGGCTGCGAAGGTGGAGTACACCTGGGAGCGCATAAAGTTCGCAAGGTTAAGTGTTGCCCATGGTGCGCGGGTAATGAGGGGGCGGCCTTCCGTCAGGTTAACGACGGGTTCGCCGGAAAGATTGTTGTAGGCGAGGACTCCGCCCGCATCCGGTTCTCCATCGAGGGCCGCGCCGAGCATAGCTGCGTAAATCGTATCGGAGCTAACATCCGGAGCGCCCAGGGCAATGCCGACTTCACGGAACATTTCCACCCAGCGTGACATTTCGTCCGCGCCGTTATTGCAGTGAACCATGGCAACCTGAGCACCATCGGGCGTGGTCACAATATCAAGTTCGGGGTGAACATTCTTGAGCGTTTTTTCCAAGACTGCCATAAGGAAAATGGAGGTTCCCACACTCACGTTTCCGGTGCGGGGGCGTACGGCGTTGGTGGCAACCATGCCTGTTCCTGCGTCGCCTTCGGGAGGAGCGCAGAGCACGCCGGCCTGGAGTTTTCCGGAAGGGTCAATGAGGCGTGCGCCTTCTTCGCTCAGGGTTCCCGCATCGGCACCGGCCGGCAGAACTTCGGGGAGAAGATCGGCAACATTGCGTCCATCGCCGGCTATGTTGTTGAATTTTTCGATGAATTCGGGAACGTAGGTGCTTCCGTCGTCGGAAATGGGGAACATTCCTGAGGCGTCTCCCACCCCGATGACCTTCTTGCCCGTGAGCTTCCAGTGGACGTATCCCGCGAGCGTTGTGAAGAAATCAACGCTGGGGACATGTGGTTCATTGTCCAGCATTGCCTGGTAGTAGTGAGCAATGGACCAGCGCAACGGAATGTTGAAGTTGAAAGCTGCGGTGAGCGCCTCGGCTGCGCGCCCCGTCGTCGTATCTCTCCATGTGCGGAAGGGGACAAGGAGGTTTGCATCTTTGTCGAAAGCCATGTAGCCGTGCATCATGGCTGAAATTCCGAGGGCTGAATATGTTGTTGCGACGACGCCATATTTTTCCTGGCATTCGTTCACTAGTGAAGCGTATGCGCCTGCGATTCCTTCCCAGATGGCGTCCAGCGAGTAGCTCCAGTGGCCATCAACGAGCCGGTTTTCCCAGGAGTGAACGCCGGAGGCGAAGGCTTCGCCGTCCGGGGTGACCAGGCTGGCTTTAATACGGGTGGAACCGAATTCGATTCCCAGGCAGGCTTGCCCGGAGGACAAAATCTGTGCGTAATCGGGGCCAAGTGGCATGTGACTCTCCTTCGAGTGGTATGTGCGAAGTTGCGGTTAACACGAGGGTAAATGTTAGCGTTAACATCCGTATGCTCTTAGTATGCACAAAAAATTGAAGATATGCAAGGGGCAATTTTCCCTATAGTATTTTTCTCTAGAATCACCTGCGTCGCATTGGTAAAATTCAGGGGCTGTGATGTGCTGACACGGAATAGTCGAGTATTTTTCCTCTGAGCGTCAGAGGCGTTGTGCGGTTTCCTGTAAAGTATCAATAGTGTTGATAAATCAGGGGTTGCAGGAAGCTGAGAGATCGAGAGATAAACGGAACAGATAGGAAAGATTGATTATGCGCGATATGCGAACAACATCAATGGCTCAGGTAGCCAAGGTGGCTGGCGTGTCTCATCAAACCGTCTCACGTGTTATCAATAATTTCCCCGGAGTGCGTGAAGAAACTCGCAAGCGCGTCAAGAAAGCTATTCGCGATACGGGATATGTGCCAAATACGGCGGCTCGAACCCTGGTAACAAACCGTTCTTCTATGGTGGGAGTTATTTCGGTAGGCTCATTCCTTTTTGGTCCGACGCATACTCTAGCAGCCCTCGAAAAAGAGGCGCGCGAGGCGCGATACACCACGCTTTTAACCACGGTTTCAGAGAATTCTCGTGAAGAATTCTTCGCCGCTGTCAATAATTTTCTCCAGCGTAGCGTTGATGTGATTATCGTCATTGCCGCACGTCATTCGACGACGGAATTCGTTGCGGAGTTGGAGTTGGATATTCCACTGATTACGGTGGGAATCGAGGCTGATGCGGCCGAACATATTCCCGGATTGTGTGTTGATCAGGATGCTGGGGCACGCATGGCAATTCGGCATCTTCACCAGCTTGGACATGAGCATGTTGGTTTGATTAACGGCCCTGAAAATTGGAATGATGCCCAGCTTCGCCACGATGCGGCGCTCGACGAGGCTCAAAAATTAGGCATGAGAATTGTCAACTATTCCGGAGATTGGAGCGCGAGATCCGGTTTCGATACGGGAATGTATATTGCTTCCCTGCCCGTTGTAGAGCGCCCCACGGGGCTTTTTTCCGCCAATGATCATATGGCTTTGGGGCTGTTTGCAGCCTTCGCTAAATGCGGGATTTCTGTTCCGCGCGACATGTCCGTCATTGGTTTTGATAACGTGCCGGAGTCCGGATATTACAGCCCTGCGCTATCTACGATTTCTCAAGATTTTGATGTATTAGGGTTTAGGGTGTTAAAGGCTGCCCTTGCTTTGGTTGCCGGAGAAGAGCCCGATTTAACGCCGGTTCCTCCGCGTCTTGTTATACGTGAATCCACGGCGCGTTTGCGCGTCGAATAGTCCAAAACCGGGGTTGGTTTAGTTCAAAAATCGGCGTTTCGTTTGGTTGAAAAAGCACGCTTCGTGTAGTTCAAAAACCGATGCTTTACGTAGCCCAAAAGCCTGCATTCGTTTCGGTTATGTCCAAAACACCGATTTTTCACCCTGATTTGTCCAAGATTATGAACATTCTCATGTTACGTGTCCAAAAATCGTCGTAAAAACATCATGTTGTGGCGCCGGCTGAGCCTCTAAAATTCTCGGCGCAGGAGATTTTTACCACGACGCCCGAAAAACTGTGAGCCGCATCACTTTCTCTCAATCTGTTGACATATGCGTTTTTCTTCCCTAGTATGCAATGTATGCGAAAATGTTAGCGATAACATTTAGATGGATGGGTAAGTTCATCACCGTTGACGCAGCTTACATCACGAAACATGGGTGTTTCTACAAAGGAGTTTCTATGGCACAACAAACAGCTTCGGAAAAGAAAATTTCCGGCAAGTTTATTTATTTCTTCGGTTCCTTCGGCGGAATCCTCTTTGGTTACGATATCGGTGTGATGACGGGCGCACTGCCCTTCCTCGTCCATGACTGGAATCTAACAAACGCCACCGTTATTGGCTGGATTACAGCGGGCGTTATGGCTGGCGCTATTTTTGGTGGCGCCCTTGCAGGTTTGCTCTCGGATCACCTTGGACGGCGTCGCATGATTCTCGCATCGGCAATCGTCTTTGTTATCGGCTCCATCGCCTGCGGTATTGTTCCGGATGGAGGAACATTATGGCTCATTATTAGCCGTATTTTCCTTGGACTTGCCGTTGGTGCGGCTTCCGCCCTCGTTCCCGCCTACATGTCTGAACTTTCCCCCGCACACCTTCGCGGAAACCTGTCCGGCTTGAACCAGACAATGATCGTTTCGGGTATGTTGCTGTCCTATATTGTTGACTACATTCTCAAGGATCTGCCTCACGAATGGGCATGGCGCACCATGCTTATTGCAGCTGCGGTTCCCGCGATTATTCTCTTCCTCGGCGTGTTGCGCCTTCCAGAATCTCCGCGTTTCCTTATCCGTAAGGGTGACGAAGCAGGAGCGCGCAAGGTTCTCGGCTATATCCGCTCCCCAGAAGAAGTTGAAGCAGAAATCGCAGAAATTAAGACAACTGCTGCGGAAGAAAGCCGTGCAGCCCACGCCGTGAACTGGGGAAGCCTCTTCTCCTCACGCTACCGCTACCTCGTTATGGCCGGTGTTGGCGTGGCAGCCTTCCAGCAGTTCCAGGGCGCAAACGCCATCTTCTACTACATTCCGCTCATTGTTGAAAAGGCAACCGGCCAGGCCGCGGGCGAAGCTCTCATGTGGCCCATTATCCAGGGCGTGATTTTGGTTCTCGGCTCACTCCTCTTCATTGCCATTGCGGAAAAAATCAACCGCAAGACCCTCATTATGGTTGGCGGTAGCGTGATGGCCCTGTCCTTTATTCTTCCCTCGATTATTAACTGGGTCATGCCGGGCGCACACCCCATGATGATTGTTGTATTCCTCAGCATCTACGTTGCGTTCTACTCCTTCACATGGGCGCCACTTACCTGGGTTATTGTGGGCGAAATCTTCCCGCTGGCAATTCGCGGACGCGCCTCCGGTATTGCCTCCTCATGTAACTGGATTGGCTCCTTCCTCGTGGGTCTCATCTTCCCCATCATGACGGTTCATATGAGCCAAGAATTCGTCTTCCTGATCTTCGGTATTATCTGCGTCCTCGGCGTCGTTTTCGTGAAGTTTGCGGTTCCGGAAACGCGTGGGCGCACGCTCGAAGAGATTGAGGAACATGCTGCACAGCGCGCTAAGTAGGATGAGTGCTTAGCTTTGTGAATCAGCATGGTTGTCACTTCTCTCACGTTCGTTGGGATAACGTGAGATAGGTATGACGACGGTATGGCGGGCAGTTTACTGCCCGCCATATTTTTCGTCGTAAAAAAGGTAATAGAAATAAAAAATTCCGCTGTGCATGATAAGCTAAACACGCGATAGCTCGCTTTCATCATATAAAACACGTAGTCGGAAATAATACGTGTGGCCAACGAAGATTGTGATGATTCTCGAACTGTCGGAATCCTCAATATGCACGCTCGTTATGGATGCACCCTCCTACTGTTGAAAGGTATGTTTGTGTCTATCCTTGCCCATATTCGTTCCGTTTTACCCTGCAAAGATGATGCCCAGCAGGTAGCCCGCCACTGGAAAGGCGATATTTTTGCCGGTATTACCGTCGGCGTTGTTGCCCTTCCCCTAGCCCTCGCTTTCGCTGTCGCTTCGGGAGTCAGCGCAGAAATGGGGCTCATTACCGCCGTCGTTGCGGGAACAGTTGCCGCTATTTTTGGCGGATCTAACTATCAGGTTTCTGGCCCCACCGGGGCCATGGTCGTGATTATTGCTCCCGTGACTGCACTGTACGGGCAGGGGATAGTGCCACTCCTCGCACTCATGTGTGGTTTCTTTGTGTTCCTCGCCGGTATTCTCGGACTTGGGCGCGCAGTCTCCCTCCTCCCATGGCCGGTTATTGAAGGTTTCACCCTCGGTATTGCCGGTCTTCTCTTCCTCCAACAGGTTCCCAATCTTTTAGGCGTGGCGGCGAAAAAGGGTGGGAACACCGTCGTCACAGCATTTCGTGCTTTCTTTGACATTGAAGGCATAGCGTGGATGTTTACCCTAATGCTGGCGCTCCTGACCGTCCTCATTATTGTGGGGCTTGGAAAACTTTCGCCAAAAATACCCGGTTCGCTTATTGCCGTCGTTGTTGCGACAGGCGTAGCGGTTGTGTGTAGAGTAAAAATCCCCAGCATCGGCACCATTCCCGATTCGCTTTCTGCCCCGCATCTTCCTCACGCCACCATGGATATGGTGATGCAACTTCTTCCCGTTGCATTAGCGGCCGCGGCGCTGTGCGCAATCGAATCCCTTTTGTCCGCGCGCGTGGCTGCCGGCATGGTTCCAGGTGGATCCTATAATCCGGATCGCGAACTCGTGGGGCAGGGGATGGCGAACATGGCAGCCGGGTGTTTCGGGGGCTTGCCAGCCACCGGCGCAATCGCCCGAACAGCCGTGAATATTCGCACCGGCGGGCGTAGCCGACTCTCTGCCGTTATTCACGCACTCTTCTTTATCGGCGTGATTTACCTGGCCTCCACAGCGGTGTCGTATATTCCGCTCGCGACGCTTGCGGGCGTTCTTATCGTGACGGCCTGGAACATGGTGAGCCGCAAAAATATTATGCAAATCGCCTACTCAACTCGCTCCGACCTCTCCGTCCTTTTCCTCACCGCGATCCTCACAATTGTTCTCGATATTATTTGGGCGGTTGCTGTAGGTATTTTGGTTGCGGGAATCCTCGTGTTGAGGAGGCTCGCCGCGCGGAGTGGTATTGTGCGCGAAAATAGCGAGAATCCGCGGATTGCTGCAATTCGTATCGACGGAACCATGTTCTTCGGTGTCGCAGACCGCATGGAGCACGAAATCCCGAAACTTGGGGGCGTGGAGGTTGTTATTCTGCGTTTGTCCCGCGTAGGTGTTTTGGATGCTAGCGGGGTGAAGGGTATCGGTGAAGTGGTAGACCGTATTCTCGGTTCCGGAAGAAAAGTTGTGGTGTTGGGCGCGGCTCCCGAAGTCTTGGCGATGGGTATTCGCATGGGGCTTCTCCGCCAGAATCAGGTCGACGACCACTACCGCGATACGCGCGAGGCCGCCTGGGAACGTGCGGAAGAAATTCTCGACGAACTCGACGCAGCTAAGAAATAGTTTTCTACGCGCTTGCTAGGGATTAGCAATAAACAGCTTCTTTTTGCTGTTGTTTGTTTATAAGATTTCGGACGACGAAGTGGGGTGGTACGTGGAAACGTACCACCCCTAGAATCCACCTGTTGTGCCGGTAAGAGACGTTATTTTGCGGGCCCAATACTTTCACGTTCTATAAAAACCGAGCGACAATAAATTGGCGTAGTGTTAACCGATGTCTTGTTGAGAATCCGCTCAATTAGGCGGTTTGCGGCAACCGCGCCCATGTCTTCACGCGGAATACGAATGGAAGTGAGCGGTATTTTCGTTGACGTATTCCCAGGAATATCGTCAATCCCGATAAGGGACACATCTCCGGGAATTTTAATGCCGTGTGCAATAAACAAGTCCATCAGTTCTATTGCCTGCAAATCGTTAAACGCAATGACTGCGGATGTGGGGTGTTGAATGTAGGAGCGGAACGCTTTTTTCGCGCTAAAAATATTTCCCCTAATGGTTCCAGTTATTTGGCGCAACCGTATTTTTTCACGCTCGCATATTGTTTTCAGCGATTGCCAGCGGAATCCATTTTGCCAGGACGCTTCCGGCCCAGAAATATACGAAAGCGAGGTATGCCCGAGTTCTTTTAATCGCACGACGGTAGCGTAGAGAGCGGGTCTATCGTCGCAAATAATGGCTTGAACACCACCCACTTCTCTATTCATAATAACCGTGGGTTTCATGGTGGCCACTTTTCGAATCGCGGAGTCGGAAATTCGTGCCATCGTGAAAATGAAACCGTCTACATGCGGGAGCATCCTCAATATAGTGTCCCGTTCAATATCGTAATTTTCCTTCGTAGTTGCCGTTAATAAACAAAAATTATTTTTGAGACACCTATTTTGCATACCATAAAGAAATTCGGCAAAAATGGGGTACTTTAAATCGGAGGCTAAGGTCATAATGGAGCCGTGTAATTTTTCTTCTTCTTGAGGTTCGAGCGCTTTCGTGCGATACCCAAGTTCATCGGCAATTTTCCGAACACGTTTTGCAGTGTCAAGATTAACCCGGCCCGGACGCGACAAAGCCCGCGACACCGTTGTGGGGTGACCCCCGCAATACGCGCCACATCATGTATCGTGATTTTTTTCGAATCCATCACGCACGCCCCTTTGCACTTACCCATATAATTTTATAGCTCAAGCAAAGCCGTTTGTACGGTTTATGGAAAATGATGGAAAATTCACCATAAATTAACCTCAAATAATATGCTAAAAATGACCGCAATGGTGAGGTTACCGGACGGCAATGATGCCGGTAAACCGCTTAAGCCCTTGTTATCAACGGAAGATAGGGGCGGAAGGAGTTTTCTTATGCGTTGGTTTGAGACGTTGGAAGATGGTTGGTTCTTTACCAAGGATAGTGTTGATGGTGTTCCTGCTTGTGGTGGGGATGGTTTTGTTTGTGTGAGTGTTCCTCATACGTGGAATCGTTTTGATGGCCAGGATGGTGGCGGTGATTATTACCGTGGGGCGTGCTGGTATGTTCGTGAGTTTATTCCTCAGGATCGCCCTGAGGGGTACCGCGTTTTTGTGGAGTTTGAGGGCGCCGCTAATGTTGCTGAGGTGTTTGTTAACGGAGCGCGTGTTGGTGAGCATGTTGGGGGTTATTCGACGTTCCGTTGCGATGTGACGGATGTGCTTGCCCAGGGTAAGAATGTGTTGGCTGTTCGCGTGTCGAATGAGGAGCGTAGTGATGTGTATCCTCAGATGGCTGATTTCACGTTCTATGGTGGTTTGTATCGCCCGGTTCACCTTGTGTATGTTCATCCGACTCATTTTGATGTGGAAACGTATGGCGGGCGTGGTGTGAGGGTTTCCTCTACTATTTCCGAAGCGGGTGCGGGTGTTGTGGATGTTCGTGCTTGGGTGAGGAATGCTGAGGCGGTGGATCAGGTTGTTGTTGAGATTTTCGACGACGAAGAACGCCTCGTTGGTGGGTTGACTCGTCCTGCAGGAGATGAGGTTTGGGGTGTTGTGGAGATCCCGGATGTTCGTTTGTGGCAGGGTGTGGATGATCCGTATTTGTATCGTGTGCTTGTTTCGCTTGTTCGTCATAATGAAGTGATGGATACGGTGGAGTTGTATCACGGTGTTCGCGAGTTCGAGTTTGATCCGCAGAAGGGTTTCTTCTTGAATGGTGAGTTGATGCCTCTTCGTGGAGTATCGCGTCATCAGGATCGTTTGGGTGTGGGTAATGCGTTATCCTTTGATGATCATGTGGAAGATTTCTTGATGATTCGTGAGTTGGGTGCGAACACGGTTCGTCTTGCTCACTATCAGCAGTCCCAGGATGTCTATGATTTGTGTGATCGTCTTGGTTTTATTGTGTGGGCTGAGATTCCGTTTATTTCGAAGATGAATCCGGATCCGGCTGCTCACCAGGATTGTATTAACCAGTTGCATGAGTTGATTTACCAGAACTATAACCATTCCTCGATTCTCATGTGGGGTATTTCTAACGAGATCCTTATTGGTGGGGGTAGTGAGAAGCTGTCCGAGAATCTTCGGGAACTTCACGCCCTGGCTAAGCGTCTTGATCCTAGCCGTGTGACAACAATGGCTCAGGTGTCGAATACTCCTAAGGATAGTGACCATAACCAGATTACTGATATTTTGAGTTATAACCATTACTTCGGGTGGTATACGGGTGAGCTTGAAGATAATGAGACTTGGTTGGATTCTTTCCACGCAATGCATCCCACCCGTTCGACAGGCCTGTCCGAGTATGGGTGTGAAGGGATTATTTCCTATCACAGTGATGAACCCAAGCCTGGGGATTATTCGGAAGAATATCAGGCGGTCTATCACGAACACATGTGCAAGATTATTGAAGAACGTGACTGGTTGTGGGGAACCCATGTGTGGAACATGTTCGATTTCGGTTGCGATGCTCGTGACGAGGGCGGGGTGAAGGGCCGTAATAATAAAGGCCTGGTCACGTTTGATCGCAAGATTAAAAAAGATGCCTACTTCATCTGCCAGGCGTATTGGTCGGATGAACCCATGGTCCATATTTGCTCCAAGCGTTATGCCAAGCGTGCGACAGATGAGATCACGGTGAAAGTGTATTCCAACCAAAGCGAGGTCACCCTCGTCGTCGATAATAAAGAATTTGCGACGATATCCGAAACCGATAACGCAAACCGTCACGTGTTTATCTTCGAGAATGTTCCTCTCGAGCAAGGTTTCACACAGGTATCCGCGTTTGCCGGTGAGGTTGTGGATTCAACCGCGTGGGAAAAGGTGGCAGAACCATTCGAGCCCTACACGTATGTTGACCCCGAAGGCGGGAACATCGTCATGAACTGGTTTGACGACACCTCCCAAGAAGGCCTACCCGCCGACGCACCCTACAACCACAACTACTACTCCGTCCACGACACGGTATCCGAAATTATCAAGAACCCCGACGCTTCCGGAATTCTGACGAATGCCGCGTCGAGCATGTCTGGTATGCGTTTGAAGGCAAGCATGTTGGGGATTATGGGCAACAAGTCAATCCTTGAAATGTTTGACCAGATGAAAGCAATGTTCGAAAATATCGACGATTTCGACGGCAAAGTTTCTTACCTGAATATGGAACTGCAAAAAGTCAAGAAAGACTAAGTAGATTCCATACGGTAAAAATCATCCCAAGTAGTTCTCCACAGTCCCTTTGATGAAGCAGAATTACACAATTTTACATAAAAAATGGTGTGCGGGTTCCTCTCCGGTTTCCCGCACACCCTAATCCCAACGAATGGAGAGATATGAGTGCAAACACTCAGCAAGCAAAGGCTGTAAAGCCTTTCGGCATTAAAGACAAAGTCGGCTACATGTTCGGTGACTGGGGAAATGACTTTATGTTCATTTTTGCCAGCAGTTTCCTCATGATTTTCTACACCAAGGTGATGGGAATTCATCCTGGGGTTGTGGGAACCTTGTTCCTTATCGCACGTATTATTGATGCTTTTGCCGACGTAACGGTGGGTGTCGTCGTCGATAGGGCAAAAAATCATCCAAACGGGAAGTATCGCGTCATTATGATGCGTATGGCCGCGCCGACGGTTATTTTCTCCTTCCTCATGTACCAGACATGGTTCGTGGAGTCCTCCATGAGCGTGAAAATTATTTACATGTATGTCACGTACATTATCTGGGGTATTCTCTACTCCTGCGTGAACATTCCCTACGGCTCCATGGCCTCCGTGATCTCCTCCAAGCCTGAAGATCGTACCCAGCTGTCCACCTTCCGTACAGTGGGTGCTACCTGCGCCATGCTTATTATCGGCGTTTTGGGTCCGATGATCATTTACGTCAAGGACGAAAATGGTAACCAGATTATTCGCGGCGGTGAAGGTTCCAACATCTTCATGTGGGTATCACTCATCTTCGCTATTGCATCCTTCCTCTGCTACTACATCTGCTACGCGATGACAACAGAGCGCGTGAAGAAGGACCCGGAAGAAGAAGCGCACGAAGATCGCTCCATCACAAAGATGCTCCTTGGTGCATTCCAGTCTCGTTCCATGGCAGGTATTATCGGTGCCGCGATTGCCTTGCTGATGGCGATGCTGTTCTTGCAGCAGATGTCAAACTACCTGTATGCGGATTACTTCAGCAATAAGGCCATGCTGATTACGGTCAACCTTATCTGCTCCGTGATGACATTCATTATCGCTCCGTTCGCAGGACCTTTGGCGAAGCATGTGGGGCATAAGGTTATGGGTGCCGTAGGTTCGTTAATTGGTTCGGGTTGCATGTTTGTTGCCTACCTCATCAAGACGGATAACGTGTATGTGTTCTCTGCTCTATACATTGGCTCCTTCATCGGTATTGGTTTGTTCAACATCGTTATTTGGGCAATGATTACCGAAGTTATCGATGATATTGAAGTAAAAACCGGTATGCGTGAGGACGCGACATGCTACTCTGTGTACTCTTTCGCCCGTAAACTCGGGCAGGCTTTTGCCGGATGGTTCTCCGGCGCGGCCCTCGGATGGATTCACTACAAGGTTGGTGCTGAAGTCGTGCAGTCACAAGAGACTCTTAATGGGCTCTACATGTACGTGACACTCTTGCCCGCTATCTTCTTCGGCGTCATGGCATTGCTTATTATCTTTATCTACCCGCTGGGTAAGAAGCGCGTCCAGGAAAACACCCTGGCGTTGAAGGAAAAGCGCGGCGAATAAGTAATCAAAGACGATAAACGCTCGGCAGATGGGTTGGTTGTGGTAATGCCTCTAATGTCTACCTCTTTGCCAAATATAGGTGTTGAGATGCCCTAAGAAGTATCGTGTACGAAGAATGTAGCTGAACTACAAGATACATAGTTACATGAAGTGCCCTGGGAGTCCCGTAAAATATGTGGGATACCCAGGGCACTTCGCTTGTTGTTTTCCTGCAGTTTTTGCCCTATCGACGGGGTGCCGGGCGCGGTAAGTAGCCGTCGTCGTACAAAAAATCATGTCCGCAACTCGAAAGTTACGGACATGCCTTGTTAACGAAACGACGTTACATGTGTAAAAAAGTTGGTTTAATGTGCTCGACGCTGAAGGCGACCCGGCTCCAACAGGAGAACCGCACGCCCTTCGAGGCGAATCCAGCGACGCGAAACAAAATCAGCGAGGGACTTGTTGACGGTTTCGCGTGAAGCACCAACCAAATGTGCCAACTCTTCCTGCGTTAAATCGTGGGCAACATACATGCCCTCGGCTGTGCGCTCACCGAAACGTTTGGCCAAATCGAGAAGTGCTTTGGCGACGCGCCCGGGAACATCGGAGAATACAAGATCTGCGAGATTTTCATTTGTATTGCGCAGGCGCTTCGCCATTTCGCGCAACATCGACATGGCGAGTGTCGGGTGAGTCTCAAGGAAGGCGCTCATGTCCTTGTGCGAAAGGGAGAATAAGTGCGTAGGAGTAATCGCTGTGACTGAAGAGGAACGTGCCCCTAAGTCGAAGAGAGAAAGTTCGCCAATGATTTCTCCCGGGCCAAGGACTGCGAGAAGATTTTCGCGCCCGTCGTCTGATGTGTGACTAAGCTTCACTTTGCCTTCGGTAATGACGTAGAGGCGATCGCCTTTATCGCCTTCGTGGAAAAGGGATTCCCCGCGGCGAAGGGAAGTTTCTGTAAGCATTCCACCCAGTTCTTCCAAGCTGGCTTCGTCCATCTCCCAGAAAAGAGGGACGGTTCTTAGAACCGTGGTATCCATATCTGTTTCCTTCTTTTGCGAATGACATAATTAGGTCTCACATCACATTTTGCCATTAATTGAGGCAACTTTCATAACACTCGCTGAAATTTGTGTGAATAAATGTATTTTTTGACGTTAAAAATAGGGGCCATTTACGCCTGGGGGACGTTGTGAATAAAAAAGATAAGGTACGACGAATGAGGGGCGTGTGTTGTGCGGGTGGAAAAGGGCGGAATTTTGCGGGTTTAAGAACAAGGGTATTCTCATTATGTGAGACGCGCTCAAAAGGCGACGAGAAGGGTGAGGCGCGCATTCACCGTCGTAAATGGAATAGTTCTAAAATATGCCGATAGAGAAAATCCCCCGGTCTGCGCGTAAAAACGCAACCGGGGGACATCGAGGGAAAGCTAGGCCGAACGTCCGAGGTGCTAATGCAATGGGGCGACTCCGGCGTATAACTGCGCCGGGCTAGGACGTGCGTTCCAGGAGTTAATCGTCGGTACCGGTCAAGGCACGTGCGGTTTGCGCGGTGGCGCGTGTTTCTCCACGGCGGCGTGCTCCATGTGCGGCGAAACCTATGGCAAGAAGCATTGCTCCGAAGATGACGAAACCGCCAAAGGAGATATCGCGGGAGAAGTGGTGGACGAAGTTTTCCGTCGTCGTATTAATCGTTGATGTTGGGCCTTCTAAACCGGAAAGAGCTGTACTAATTTTCACGCCAATCTTGGGGAAAATGAGGAAGAAGATGCCACCGAGCATAATGCACCAACCCCACAGTTGCGTTCCCAGCGTGGAGCGGCGCGCAAGGAGAGCGATGAGGATAACGAGGGCGACCCCGCCAAGGAGTTCGAATACCGCGGCGTAATTCACGGAGGCTGCTTCCAGTGCGCTAGGACGGGAAATTTCAAAGCGAGCAATGGAATCGGAGAGCACATACCAGGTTAGAGGGGTGAGAAGGAGGGTGACAAGAGTGACCCACAGATGCGTCCAGAGGCGCTTTTTCGGAGCTGCGGGAATTGCTTCGCCGTCGGAGTATTCTGCCCAGCGTGCGGCTACATCCGGGGTTAAAGGCTTTGCGACGGGTGCGGAATCGATTTCCGCCCGGCGCGCCTTGGAGACAGGCTTACTTTCTTGAGCCGGAGGTGTTTCAATTTCAGGAGGTGTGACGGCAACGCCCGCAGCCTGCGCCAAATTTACGTATTCACGGTTTGCGGTGGGTTCATCTACACCGTAGGAATAATCAATATTCGTGTCGGAAAAACCGTTTGTGATTGAGGTGCGAACAGGGAAATCGTTCTGTTCTGAGGTGGTCTGCGCGTTGAGAGAGCGAGGGTCTACGCCGGGTGTAGACCCGCCGGTTTTCTGGGGCCTCGGCGCGGATGCCGATGAAGGGATGGCGGAATCTGTGGGAGCTACGTCTCCGTCAATGGCGGGAAGGTTCACACCGGAATCTGTTGAAGCGCCACTTAGTGTTTCCTCGACGGTTGTGCCTGCTGGGTTTGTGCCTGCGGGATTTGTGCCAGCCACTACGAACGGGCGAGTTGCGGACGGTGCTTCGGCATCAAAGGAAGAAGTAGCTGACCGCCACTCTGAGCTAGCAGAGGATTGACGATCAAGGTCATCAATAGGAAGCGGTGGAAGCTGAGAAGTTTGTGTGTCGGAAAAATCGGCTGAAGGTGTGGCGCCCGACGTCGGATACGCCACTGTTTCCTGCTGTTCCAGTAAATCTTCCCCGATGGGTTCGAGAATTTCTTCGTCGTCGAACCGCTGAGGTTGCCCAGAATTATACGGATTTTGGGGAGTGGACACGGTGCTGCTCCTTTATTCAATGAACGCCTTAGCTAAATGTGAAAACAGTGAATTACATCAGTGTGTTTCATAGTTATGCATATTTTACAACGAAAAAGTTGGAAATATAGGGGTCTTTTGCGGTGAGTTGCGGGGAGGGGTGGGAGGTGGTGGCCGCTAGTACATTTCCACATCGAGTGTGGAGAGTTGTGGAAAAGCCTTTATCCACAAGTTGCTAGAGATTCCACGTTATCCACAATTTCGTCGTACCACCACATAAGGACGACGAAGGTGCGCAACACTAGGCACATGGCTACTGAACCTCATCATCTGATTACTCTTTACGCACCAACGGACGCGGTGCGCTCAGCCGTGTGGAACGTGATGGAGCTTGCCGGGGTGAAACCTGCAATTTTGACGTCTCAGCGGGCTCCTGGCGGAGTGTTGCAACTGGTTGAAGTACGTGCCGGCAAACCTATGGTTCGTGCTCAATTCCATCCCCTGTATGCGCCGTATTTAGCGGAAGGGAGCGTCGATATTGTGCTTCCCGAACAAGAGGAGGATTTGCTGGAGCTCGTTGTAGCTGCCGGGTCAACCCAGCGCGGGAAAATTATTGGCGTTGTGGGCGTTAATGGAGGCGTAGGGGCCAGCGTTACGGCGATATGGTTGGCAAAAGAAATTCGGGAAAGCGCAAAGGCGCAAAAGGTTGTTGGGTTTGGCGGTGCGGCTGGGTTTGGCAGTGGCGCGGGTTATGGTTCGGGCGAGGCTACTAGATTTGGTGACGCGGGGTATGGCGGCGTTGGTTCTGGTGGCGCTGGGTTTGGCGGGGTGGCTACTTCTGGCGCTTTACGCCAAGGTTACGGCCACGCTACAGGAGATTCGCACACCTCCATGATGGAAGAAACCGTGTGCCTTGTTGATATGGATTCGAGCGGGTGGGGGCTCGAAGGATACTGCGGCATAGAGGACGCGCCGGGTTTGAGATGGCAGGACATACGCGAAGAAGACGGAGTTCTCCTTCCGGGCAGAGTGTCGGCTGCGCTTCCCCGCGCGCTCGGAATTCCTATTCTCACAGGAGATGAACGCGGGGGCGTTCCCGGGCGAGGGGACGTAGGACGATGGGCACTTGATGCCCTCTCCCAAGCATTCACCATAACCATTGTGGACTTACCTCGTGAAGCTCTATGGGGGCACAACCCGAGCATGACAACCTGGAAAAACTGGTGTGACGTGCTCATCCTCCACAGCGGGGAATCATATCGTGAATTCATGGCTCTCGAACAGGCTGTGGCGCGGTGTGAAGAGGACGGGGGAGGGCGGCCGCCGATTTTGAGGTGCGCGGCGCTTGGGTCGTCACTTGGGATGGGGGCGGCGTGGTCGGAAAAATTGGGCCGCCCGGTAAGAGTCATTAGGAAACTTCGAAATTTCACGCAAGACTGCGAGCATGGCTTGTACGTCGGACATCGTCGTCGAAGCACAACGGCAAAAGATATTCGGGCACTCATGAAAGACGTCTTGGCATGAGAACAACAAGAAACTCCACTATGTCCAAGGAAACAGATAAATTAGGCGCGGCGAAAGTATTCGCAAACCCCGGACGGCATATGCCGAGCACAACCAGTTCGCCCGTCGCCCACTACATACCAGACGTATCCACCGTCGCCCACTACATGCCAGACGTATCCACGGTGCAACATCGAGATGAAGGCTCACAATCCAAAGTTGCAGATATTCGTCGCCACCTCGCACAGGGGAAAAATTACGCAGAAGTCATCTCACAAATCCAACCCTTCGCTGTAGGAGCCAAAAAACTCCTCGGATACGCAAACGACATAGAGAACATCGCTGGAGGATTAGGAGCCCAACTACACAAGCTCGTTAACTCCCCAGACGTCACAGATATCCTCATCAATGGCACGCGCGGGGTATGGGTAGATAGAGGAAATGGTGTTATCGTCGACGAAGAACTTAGCGCACACGTGGCGCGAGAAGAAGACATCCGCGCACTCGCTGTTCGCCTCGCCGCGCAAGCTGGCGCACGGTTAGATGACGCGAGCCCCATTGCTGACGCAACTTTTGGCGACGGAATACGCCTTCACGCCGTGCTCGCACCCCTTGCTGAAGAGGGAACATGTATTTCTTTACGTATCCACCGGCCGGTAGGTTACACCCTCGACGAACTCGCAGAACGAGGAAGTTTCAACGCGGATATTGCTCACGTGCTACGTGGATTTATTCACCAGAAAGCAAATGTGCTCATATCGGGTGCAACTGGGAGCGGTAAAACAACGCTTCTTTCAGCACTTCTCAGCGAAGTTCCTGCACATGAACGCATTCTTGTTATTGAAGAGGCGACGGAACTTCGCCCGCGCCACCCGCACATTCTGCATTTGCGTCCCAGGCAAGCAAACGTCCAAGGAAGTGGCGAAATCAATCTCAGCGACATTGTTCGAGCAGCCATGCGTATGCGCCCGGACCGCATTATTTTGGGCGAATGTCGAGGAACAGAAATACGAGACGTTCTTAGCGCGCTCAACACCGGACATCAGGGAAGCTGGGGAACAGTTCACGCAAACTCCGCACACGACGTGCCTAACAGGCTAGTGGCATTAGGGGCGCTCGCGGGCATGAGCGAAAACATGGTTCGCGCCCAGGCGTGTAGCGCATTCGATGCGGTTATTCACGTGGCACGGCACGGGCAAAAACGCTATATTGCGCAGATATCTCTCGTGGAATCCGACGGAGAAAAACTTCGCTGTGTGCCCGCACTTGAAGTCAATGCGTCTGGGGAAAGCGCCATATATCCGGGGTGGGAAACGATTCATTCCCGTTGGGCAGGTGGTGTGCAGTGAAAACCTTAATAATCCTGGTTTGCATACTAGCTAGTTGTCTTTCATGGATATATGCTCCACGGTCTGGCGGATTACCTGTGTCCCGTCGTCGAAAACCGTTTTCTCTGAACCACGTACCTCAATCCCGCGAGCTTCGTGGTTCAGAGAAAACAATCGACGCACGCTCAGTTTTTCCCACCCGTTTGTGGCGACGCTCCAGCAAACAAGCCACAAAAATTGACGTCGGCATGCTTGTTGCGGAAACTGCGACGCATATGGAAGCCGGAAGTAGCATGAAGGAAGCGTGGAGCTACACGCTACACCACCGCGGACTGGGCATCCCGGAAGAACACGTGCTCGATAGACACGGCGTCCCGCCTATTTTGCGCCGACTATGGGAAGAACATGAGAACCGCGGCACCTTATCGTGGCTAAGAAAACGACGCCACACAAAGGACAACGGCATCCTCGGAATCCCCGCAATTATCGCAATATGCCGCCTGAGTTACCAACGCGGAGCACCCGCCGTGACAATGCTAAATTCCTGCGTGCAAGGCCTGAGCGAGAGTGCCCGCGCCGCCTCTGAACGTCGCATTGCCATAGCAGGCGCTATGTCCTCCGTTAAATTATTGGCGATCCTCCCATTTTGTGGCGTTTTTCTTGGCTACGCCCTGGGCGCAAACCCGTTGAAGTTTTTATTTACCTCGCCACTGGGGGTGGCGTGTTTCGTCGTCGGAACTCTATGTGAAATATGCGGGTTGTTGTGGATTCGCAAGCTCGTAGAAAGGGCGAAAAAATGGGATTCCTAATGTTCACTGCGGTTTGCGTGTTTCTCGCCTGGATATATCAGCCGAAGCCTTATACGCCCGATCCACCCCAAAGTTCCGTTTTTTCGTCAACAGTTTTTTCTCTACGACGACGGACGCAGCGTGGCGTACAGAAAAACCAGGGAATGCCACCCCTTGACAGCGCAATGTTGGCAGATCTTATGCGGGCGAGTTTAGAATCTGGGCATTCGATACCGGGTGCTTTGAGTGCTGTGGATTATGCCTTGGCGGAAGAGCAGGAACCCTTGGGGTTAAAACGCACGGCGTCCCTTCTCCTCCTTGGCGGAAGTTGGGAGGAAGCCTGGGAGCATGTTCCCAGCAGAGCCAACAAAATGAAAGATGCACTATATCCGGCGTGGCAGAGAGGCTCTTCCCCCATGCCCCTTTTAGAACGAGCTGCGAAAAGCATTAGAGGCCGGCGAAGTGAAGAAACGAGGGCTGCCGCTGCACGTTTAAGTTCGCATGTGACGTTGCCTCTAGGGTTTAATTTTCTTCCAGCTTTCATCTGTTGGGGGATTATTCCCTTGATTTTTTCTACAGCGCAGGAGGGTTTTTATGGGTAGAAGAAACTAGTGAAACCGTGAATTCTGGCGTGAAAGTAACGCAAAATCGGGGTGTATGAACTCGTGCAATGCGATACGAAATAATGGCAAAACAACATCATATAGCGATGTAAAAACAACGCTATAAAGCAAGGTTGCGAACAAAGCAATAAAACAACGTACATCTTCATTTGGGGTACGTGACAAAAATACATAAACCACATCGGAAGGAAAATCATGAATAGCGACATACTGTATCTTGGACGAAACGACCTCAATGGCGTTATGCCCGCATCCTCGGAATCGGGGATGACAACATCGGAATACGCAATAGGAACAGTGGGAGCTTGCGCAATTGCAGGAATTCTTATCTGGGCCGCCCGCCAGGATTGGCTACGTGAGTTAATCGCTGGAATGTTTAAGAAGGCATTCTCGGTTGCGTGATATGCGAACCCTCAACCGTCGAAAAAACGGCATGGTTGACCACGGGGAACAAGGCATGGTGACGAGCGAAATTGCCATGGGGTTAATGGTTTTATCGCTCGTTATCATTCTGATGCTTGGCGTTATTCGCGCGGGAATTGAATACGGAAATGTTCAAGAACAAAGCCGTGAAATTGCTGTGCAGCTAGCGCGAGGGAAAAGTCCTGCACAAGCACACAGTGGAATACCCCCGCATGTTCATGTCGAATATGAGGATAACGGAACATTCGTGACGGTGCGCGTGCGTTCACGTATCCAGCTGCCTTTCCCGGTGAATATCAGCGGAAGCACGCAAGTAGAGAAAGAGGGGTTGAGCGAAAAGGGAGGGTGAATGAGAAAAACTGTTTCAAATAGGCGGTGAAAAGATGCTATGAGAGGAGGCGCGGAAAACGTAGTGAAAGGAGGTGCGGAAAAACGTAGTGAAAGGAGGTGCGGAAAAACGTAGTGATAAGGAGGCACGGAAAAGTGGCGAACGTGTATGTTCCCAAGAATGCTTGGAAGGAGCTGTTGGAAGGAGCGCTGAATATTTCTACGACAAAAAGCAATGCGATGCTTAATCCTGAACGCGGAGCGGGAAGCGCAATAATGGCAGGAATTGCATGTTCCATAATTCTTTGCGTCCTTATGGCGATAGGCGGGCTTACATGGCTATATGGTCGGGCACAAGCGCGCAGTTTTGCCGATATTACGGCAATCCAGATAGCGGATAGAACCGTGAATCAAGGTCAGAGCGTCAAGGAGGCCTGCGAAAAGGGAAGGAATTCTCTTCGTCGCCAACGCGCTGAGCTTGTTGAATGCCGTTCTCAAGGTGAGCACATTATTATTACGGTGCGCGTTCCGCGATCCCTGCTGTTTCCCGATATTCGGGCAGAAGCAGAAGCTGGACCTGAGTAATGCGCGGCGGGCACGCTGGCTGTTAATCGGGTGATGCAAAAGGCCGGTTGAACCTGGGTAATGCGTGCGGGCAGGCTACTAGTTCCATCACCCAATACAGTGTTCGACGTGGAGTATTGCAACGTGGAGTATTGCAACGTGGAGTATTGCAACGTGGAGTATTACAACGTGGAGTATTACAACGTGTCTGGCATGGCGGCCAGTAGCAGTTGTAATACCTTGATCGCGCCAATTTTAGAGAGAGGAGAATTGTTATTGCCACATTTTGGAGATTGAATACAGCGCGGGCAGCCACTGGAACACGGGCAAGATTCGATACATTCTAATGTTGCCCGTATCCAAGTACTCCCGCAGGAAAAACCCCGTGCAGAAAAACCAGAACCGCCTTCAACAGCATCATGAATAATCACGGTAGCGCACCCTGTATCACCATGGAGTTGAGTTGACAGCCCGCCAAGATCCCAGCGGTCGCATTGAGCGAATAGTGGGAGGAGGCCAATGGTTGCATGTTCGGCACCGTGGAGTGCTCCGGGTAAATCCTCATTCATGAGCCCGGCAGAACGAACCCATTCGGGTGTAATTGTGAACCACACTGCTCCCGTATGCAAAACTCGTTCCGGCAGTAAAAGTGGCTTGGTTGCAAGGAAAACTCCGTCATCAGCACGGCGGATATCATACGATGTTACACGCGAAGTGACCGCAACACGTCCTCGCGCCCACACGCCTACACCGGTAGGAATTGATTGCTCTTCGTCAAGAATAACGACGTGACTCTCTTCCTGGGCAAAGGTTCGCAAACTGTCCTCACGGTGTTCGTGAACAAGGGCTACATCGTCGCACAAACTTTCAACTTCAAAAGGTTTGCCCTGATGAAGATAAATGGCGCCCGGATAAACGGTTGTGTCGGCACGCGATGAATCAACTGTTCCAAGAAGGCTTCCGCTGTGTACGTCGATAATGGAAACCGTGGAATCATCTCCACGCAGGTTAACAACCGACTGGGGAGGTATGCCCGGCCACGCCCACACCCATCCGTGGGGACGACGGCGCAACAAACCCTGACGTGTGAGTTCGTCAAAAAAGGAGGTGTCTTTAAGCCCAAAAAGGGTGCAATCATCGGCGGTTAATGCAAGTTCGCAGGACGCTGCGCATAGCTGTCCGGTAAGGACAGAAGGATTGGTGGGGTCGAAAACAATGGCTTCGGGGGAGGACGTGAGGAGAGTATCTGCATGTTCTAACAAATACTGATCCATGGGATCCTCGCGTCCAATAAAAATGGCGAGCCCTTCTTCTCCCGCCCGTCCAGCGCGCCCAATTTGTTGGAAAAAGGAGGCATGTGTTCGCGGCCAGCCCGTGACAATCACTGCGTCAAGTCCCGAAATATCAATACCTAGCTCTAAAGCGCTTGTTGTTGCCACAGCACGAAGATCGCCTGTGCGTAACTGATGCTCAAGTTCACGCCGTTCTTCGGGAAGGAACCCGCCTCGGTATGCGGCAACATGCTGAGCGAAGGGTGAGCCTTCGGCTTCAAGATATTCCCTCGTGAGTTCGGCAACCCGTTCAGTGCCCGGACGGCTCCGCATAAACGTTAAAACACGAGCGCCATGCGCGACGAGTCGCGTTGTTAAATCTGCTGCTTCAACAGTTGAGGGCCTGCGAACAAGACCGCCGCCCCGTTCGATTGATTTCCCGCGCCACAACACAATGTGTTGCGCGCCTTGTGGGGAACCGTCCTCGGTAACAGCTTTAACATCGTAGCGTTCTCCAAGGAAAAGCTGTGCGGAGGCTTCGGGATGAGCCGTGGTTGCGGATAGAAAGACGACGGTTGGGTGCGCGCCATAATAGGCGGATAAACGCAGTAACCGCCTGACAGTATGGGCAACATGTGCTCCGAAAATTCCACGATAGTTATGAAACTCGTCAATAATAATAAGCCGTAAGCCACGTAGAACTCTTGACCAGCGTTCGTGAGAAGGCAGAAGGGCGTGATGGAGGAAATCCGGATTGCTGAGAATAATATCGGCGTGTTCTCGGGCAAAAGTGCGCATTGGGCTATCGCTATCGCCGTCGCAGAGAGCTACGTTAAAAGATGTGTTAATAAGGCGCGCTAATTCTTGCACATGCGAATATTGATCTGCCGCCAAGGCCTTTGTGGGGGAAAGATAAAGAGCGGTTGGGCGAAAAGTTATCGACGATAGAGAACTGCCACAGGTGTGTGTATCGAGCCATGAAAGCATGGGAACCCAGGCGCTTAAGGATTTACCGGACCCCGTTCCCGTCGCGACAACGGTGTGGGTACCACGAAAAATGTGGTGCATGGCCTCAGCTTGATGCGTCCATGGTTGGGAAATGCCCTGATGAGAACACGCGGTTTGTACGCTTTCTGGAACCTCGCGTGGCCAGGGGGCGTAGCGAGCCGGGCGAGCATCGCGGTGAAGGGTTCCCGCAATCTCGTCGTCGTTTACGCTGTTTACCACCGTGTCAAAAAAGGACGTCACCCTTTGTGTTTACCACGGGCGGATGATTTTTGCCAATGAGCTTGATTAGCTCGCTGCATAAGGGCTCGGCCTGCCAGGACTTCTTCCAGGGCTTGCCTTGCAAGAACCGGTGAAGCATATGCTGCGTGTGGCTCACCGGTTATCATACGATCCCAAGCGAGGTTAAAACTGGGGTGCGTTTAACGTGGGGTGCGTTTAACGTGGGGTGCGTTTAACGTGGGGTGCGTTTAACCGCAAAAACGGGGAGCGCATGAAAACATGCGCTCCCCGCAAGGTTTACAAAGAAGAATTAACAGCAACTCGCATTGATGTTCTCTGCATCGTACTCAGAGCGAGACTTCCAAAACTCACGTTTTGTCATCGGTTTTTCGTTGGGATGCTCGCGCTTGTGGCGAATAAGGTAACGGTCATAGAGAGATTCGCCCGTCATGTCGCGCCACATGCACTTTGCTTTGTGCAATTTTTCTTTCATAGTGAAACCTTTCATTTCCGCAGAGTTGAGTTGGCACGGGGAAACCGGTTAAATCTACGTGGTGTTAACGTAGAAGCTACCGTCGAACATTCATGACATCAAAGTTGCGAGGTCAATGTAATGAGGTTTCTCCACACTTTACTTTAACTCTGAAGAGTGGCAACTATTTTTTATCGTCGCCATGTTCATGCGGATGATGCTGGCCGGGAACCAAATCCGGGTCGCCAACTACAGCGTATTCCGCAACGAGCTTCTTCTCCAAGCTATGAGGAATCATATGCTCCGGGGCATAGAAGTTGGACTCCTGGTAAGGATCTTCAGAATGGCACACCTTTCCAGCGGAAAGGGTTTTTGCAATACGAACAATCGCCATAACCAGAACGAAAGCCACGCAGATAAGGAATACTGCGGACAGAGTTCCCTGAATGAAGGTGTTGCGAACAACGGAGCTCTGGAACGCAATATCCTTACTGTTTCCAGACGCCTTCGCAGCCGCAAGTGCCGTCTTAGCGTTGAAGTACTGGGTGAAGTAGCCAACGTTCTTATCGGGGGAGAAAATCTTTTGCCAGGAAGCGACGAAAGTAATCACAATAACGAAGAGTCCCGGTACGGCAGGAATCCACATGTACTTCTTATACCCCTTATTCACCACAATAACCGTACAGAGAATAAGGGCAATTGCCGCAATCAGCTGGTTCGCCACCCCGAATAGTGGGAAGAGTGTCTTAATTCCGCCTCGCGGATCCGTAACACCCATAAGAAGCAAGGAACCCCAGGACGCAACAACCACAGCCGTCGTCAACCATGCACCAATATGCCAGGAAGGGTCGCGGAACTTCGGCAAAATGTTACCCAACGCATCACCCAACTGGAAACGCGCCACACGGGTCACGGCATCCACAGCGGAAAGGATGAACAACGCCTCAAACATAATGGCGAAGTGGTACCAGAAGGCCATCATGGGTTGCCCGCCACCTATCTGGTGCAGAATGTGGGCAATACCAACGGACAGCGTAGGCGCGCCACCCGTTCGGGACGTAATGGATGTTTCGCCAACGTCCTTCGCTACCTGCGAGAGCGCTTCGCCACCGGTGTAGGTCTTTTCGTTACCCTGTTCATCCCAAGATTCCCACTTGGCTTCGATGCGGTTACCGTGAATATCTGTGACGCCGAGTTTGCGCACGGCTTCAGCGGTAATAGCGCTCTTTTGCTCTTGCGTCGTGGTTTGAGTAATGGAGGTTCCCGCCAGCTTGCTGACGGTGTTTTCCGGAGTGTTCATGCCGAAGTACACGCCGAGGTTCAAGGAGGAGGCCGCAGCCAATGCCATAATGGCGACGAAAGATTCCATCAGCATGCCGGCGTAACCAATCATGCGCGCATGGGTTTCTTTCTGGATCATCTTCGGTGTTGTACCAGAAGAAACGGTTGCGTGCATGCCGGACAGGGCGCCACACGCGATAGTGATAAAGAGGAACGGGAAAATTGCGCCCGCGAATACGGGGCCTTCCGTGTTCAACGCGAATTCCGTCACGGCAGGAAGCTCAACCCACGGGCGAACAATGATGATGCCCACGGCGAGAATGACGATAGTGCCAACCTTCATGAACGTGGACAGGTAATCACGCGGGGTGAGCAACATCCACACGGGAAGAACGGCGGCGAAGAAACCGTAAATAACCATGCACCACACGAGCGTTGTGGGGGACAGGTGAAGGAACTGCTGGCCGAATGAGGATTCGGCAACCCAACGGCCACCGATAATAACGCCGATAAGAGCGGCGAAACCAACAAAGGACACAATCGTAATCGACCCCGGCGAAACAAACCGCAACCACAGCCCCATCGCCACGGCAATCGGAATTGTCATACCAACGGCGAAAACGCCCCAGGCAGATTCGGCAAGCGCGTTCACGCAAATCATGGCGAGAACGGCCAAAACGATCATGAGCATAATAAGAACGATAATGGCGGCAACAGCGCCACCGATTTTCCCGATTTCGTCCACGGCCATCTGGCCCAGTGAACGTCCACCACGTCGCATGGAGAAGAACAGAACGAGCATGTCCTGAACGGCACCGGCAATGCAGACACCGAAAATAATCCACAACGTGCCGGGCAGGTACCCCATTTGTGCCGCAAGAACCGGCCCAACGAGTGGCCCAGCGCCGGCAATAGCCGCGAAGTGATGGCCGTAAAGAACGATGCGGTTCGTCGGATCAAAATCGCGCCCGTTGTTGATTCGCTCTGATGGGGTGGCGTTGGAATCGTCGGGTCGCATAATGCGCTTCTGAATATAGAGCGCGTAGTAACGGTATGCGATGGAGTATGTACATACCGCGGTAATTACGAACCAAATTGTGTTGACACGTTCGCCTCGGTGAAGTGCGAGCATGTACCAGCCGAGTACGCCAAGAAGAGTAATGATAATCCAGGTGACAACTTTGGTAGGAGTCCACCGATTGTGGGGTTTGATTCCTACAGGTACACCTTTTTTATTGCGAATGATGAGTTTTTCTTCCTCGGCGGTGTATGTAGGAAGAACTTCTTCATGAACAGACATGAATCCCTCTCTATCTAAATAGCATTGTGTGCAAAAAATACGCAGGGTGTACTGTGAGTGAAAATGACTTACAGTTTCTATGAAATAATGTGGGAGCTTGTGATTAGAGGTGTATAACGCCGTTATCGTAGCCTCCTGTTAACCAGGTTAGTGGCAGGAAGTTCCCAAAATATTTACAGATGCACAATACCACACCTCTGCATGTCATGGGTCACAAAATCTTGGGTCATGCGGTAAATTAACGGAGCAATTTTGCTATCGTTAAATATGGTGAAAAACCGTTATCGTCGGCTGAAATGATGGGTATGCAGAATGAATTTTTTCCACACAAATCACGCCGAAAAGTATATAGATGCACTCGCAGAGGCCTTACGTAAAGATTTAGAAATATATACGACGACGAATATCCGCGATTTTCTTGGCGTTGATGCTTATGAGGCGCTGTCGCGGGTGCAGCGGGTTCCGGCTTTACGGGTATGCCGGGCAGTATCCGCGCCCACCGCCGTCGAACAAAATGAAGATCAACGTTTGGCTGTGATAATACGGCTCGTGTTGCTGGGAGATTGTGTTGTAGCTACGGAAGCTGCGGGCGCGTTTGCGTCGGTGTGGGCCGATCCGCAGTTGCGTGCGTGTATGTTTTCGCAGCAACGCGCGAATGAAAATTCTGCTGAGGATAGCCCTTTATGTGAGGCGGAGTCCGCGGATTGCGTAGGGGGCACGGAAACACATTATGCGAGAAATGCCGATGCGCCCCGCGCTGACAACATTTCGGCGCGTAGTGGCAACGCGATGGTGTGTGCGAATTTTTCAATTGAGGCCGTCGGCATGGACGAAAATTGGCCACATATTGCTGAACGGTTAGCGGATTCTCACGTGGAGGATCCCGCGAATATGTTGCCCTTCACACCCCGACTTCGTGCAGAAGAGGAAACCCTCCTCGTCGCCTCAGATTTTGGTGAGCTCGCCTGCCGTATTCCGCGCGAAGATCACGTCATGCCGGTTGGTGGCGCCTCGCGTACACTCGCTCAAATTATTCGGTACGGGCGCGGAGCGGTTCTCGATATCGGTACGGGGTGTGGGATTCATGCGCTGTGTGCGGCGCTCGCGGGTAGGGACGTGGTGGCGACAGATATTTCGCCTCGCGCTTTGCGTTATGCGCGGTTGAACGCTGCCCTTGCGGGGGTTTCCATAGATTTTCGTGAGGGTTCCCTATGTGAACCTGTAACGGAATGTTTCACGACGATTATTTCCAACCCGCCTTTCGTTATCACGCCACAAAAGGTGAGGGACACGGTGAATTTCGAATATCGTGATGGCGGCCGCGAAGGCGATTCGCTTATTGCCGAGCTTGTGGGTGAACTGCCCCGGCATTTGGCGAAGGATGGGCGCGCATATCTTTTATTTAACGCGGAAATTCACGGTTCGCAGTGGGATATGGGGCCACGAAAATGGGCAGAGCTTGCCGGTTTAGACGCATGGATTGTGGGGCGCGACGATATAGATCCCTCGCGCTACGCCGAAATGTGGCTTCGTGATGGTGGTTTTACCCCGCGAGATAAGGGCTATGAGGAAACGTACGCTACGTGGCTTGAGGATTTTGAGGCGCGAGGCGTTGTGGGCGTTTCTATGGGGTACCTTATTTTGGGTCATCCTGAAGAGGCCGGTATTTTGGATCATCCTGAAAAGACCGGCATTCCGTGTCATCCTGAAGGTGCCCGTTCTGCTTCCTTTGCAGAAATTGAACCCCCTTCACAAAAGCCTACTATTCACTCTCGCATGTTCCGCGGCCCCCTTCAGTCGGGCGTACGTGACTACTTCGAACGTTGCTGGACTTCACGCCGTCTTTCCCAACGTGGAGATACGGAACTGGGAGGAAAAAAGCTTCAGCGCATAGGCGTCGTCGAACATCGATATTTTGAACCAGGAAACGATTCTCCCCTTCAACTTCTTCTCACACAAACTCAAGGTATGGAACACAGTGTCCCGGTCGGGACGGCAACGGCTGCCGTTGTGGGCGCTTGCGATGGGCAACTTGATGTGAACACCTTGTGCCGAGCTGTAGCGCAACTTTTGGATGAAAATCCGCAAAGCGTCCTAGATGAAGTTCTCCCTGCTCTCAGGGAACTGATCGATATTGGCATGCTTGTGGATGCCGACGAGGTAGCGTGAGTTCGGTTGTGGACAAAGTCGCGTGAGCCAGGGTTTCGACGAAGCCACGTGAACCTGGGTGTGGATAACGCCGAACATGCGTGAACCAAAATGTGGACAAAAATACCCCTGCTTGTGGATGAAAGTAAATCGGAACACTTTTCATCGTGTACCCTAGAATCGTTTCCCCAATAGGGTGCGATATTGCTAGTCTGGTAAGAGGACTAGTAAAAATTAAAGAAAAGGACATGTTGTGAGCAAGCTGGTCATTGTGGAATCTCCCGCAAAAGCGCGCACTATTGGCCGTTATCTCGGCAATGACTACACGGTGATGGCATCAATTGGTCACATACGTGATTTGCCACAACCTTCCGAGCTTCCAGCAGATATGAAAAAAGGTCCTTTCGGACGTTTTGCCGTAGATGTGGACAACGATTTCACACCGTATTATGTTGTCGCAGCCGATAAAAAGAAAACTGTGAGCGACATCAAAAAAGCTTTGAAGGATTCCAGCGAACTCCTGCTCGCAACCGATGAGGATCGCGAAGGTGAAGCAATTGCCTGGCACCTTTACGAAGTTCTCAAACCCAAAATTCCCACAAAACGCATGGTTTTCCACGAAATTACGCCGGAAGCTATCCAGCGAGCCCTCGACAACCCGCGTGATTTGGACACGAAACTCGTTGACGCGCAGGAAACGCGACGCATTTTAGATCGCCTTGTGGGCTACGAAGTTTCCCCGCTACTGTGGCGCAAGGTTTCGGCGGGCTTGTCCGCTGGGCGCGTGCAGTCCGTGGCTACCAGGCTCGTTGTGGATCGCGAACGTGAACGCCTCGCCTTTGTGAAAGCAAGTTATTGGGACGTTTCCGCAACCTTTGGGGACACTGAAAAATTTGGTGCGAAACTCCAGTTCGTTGACGGCGCGCGTATCGCCACGGGTAAAGATTTTGGCGACGACGGACAACTCGGCGCTAAAGCAATAAAAGCAGGCGTGCGCGCTCTCACTGAGGAAACTGCTCTTGCCGTCGCGCAGGCTGTGGACTCAAAGCGTGGCCGTGTTTCCGCGCTTGAGGAAAAACCGTACCGTCGTCGTCCCGCAGCTCCGTTCACAACGTCAACATTGCAGCAGGAGGCGGGGCGTAAACTCCGCATGAGCTCGCGTCAAACAATGCGAACCGCTCAGACCCTCTACGAATCCGGATATATCACCTACATGCGAACGGATTCCACGAATCTTTCTGAGCAGGCAATCAGCGCGGCGAGGGCGCAAATTAAAGAAATGTACGGGGCGCAAAATTTGCCAGCAAAGCCACGAATTTACTCGAAGGCTACGAAGGGTGCGCAGGAGGCGCATGAGGCTATTCGCCCTGCAGGGGATCATTTCCGCACCCCCGCCCAGGTTCGCGGGGTATTGAAAGGCGCGGAATATAGCCTGTATGAGCTTATTTGGAAGCGTACGATTGCATCCCAGATGGAAGATGCGTTGGGCACAACGGCGTCTGTGAAGCTCGACGTTGATCTTGAGGGCGCAGCGGGTGCGAATGTGGCAACATTTGGGGCGTCCGGTACCGTGATTACCTTCCGCGGGTTTTTGGCCGCCTATGAGGAAGGGCAGGACGCCCATCGCTACGAAGATGAGGCGGAGTCTCGCCTTCCTGCGTTGCGCATGGATGAAACTGTTGCGGTGGAAGAACTCTCGGCGGAGGGGCACGAAACCCTGCCACCGCCCCGATATACAGAAGCCTCTCTCGTGAAGAAAATGGAGGAGCTCGGTATTGGGCGTCCTTCCACGTATGCGTCGACGATTTCCACCATATCGGATCGTGGCTATGTGGAGCATCGCGGGCAGGCTCTGGTTCCCACGTGGACGGCGTTTTCTGTGGTGCGATTGCTGGAAGAAAATTTGCCGGACATGGTGGACTATGATTTCACGGCGAGTATGGAAACCAATTTGGATCATATTGCTACAGGCGAGGAAGATCCGGTTCATTATCTTTCCCGTTTCTGGAGGGGAACCGAGAGCAAGCCAGGGCTTGAAGGGCGCGTGGAATCCTTGGGAGACATTGACGCGCGTGCACTAAATTCGACGACGATTGCCGAAGGTATTGTTGTACGCAATGGTCGCTATGGTCCGTATTTGGAAATTAACGACGGCGAAAAACGTGTATCTATCCCGCAGGGAATGGCACCCGATGAGTTAACGGAAGAAGCTGCGAAGGAACTCATTGAGAAGTCCGCATCCGATGGGCGCGAGCTGGGTGTGGATCCAGAATCGCAACACACCGTTCTTGTGAAAACGGGACGTTTTGGCCCGTATGTTACGGAAATTATTCCTGAGGGTGAGGTGACATATACGGCCACAGGGCGCGTGTCGAAGAAACCGCCGAAACCGCGTACGGCGTCTCTATTAAAGACGATGAGCCCGGAAACCGTTACGCTTGAGGATGCTTTGCAACTATTGCGCCTTCCGCGCGTTATTGGACAGGGCGAAGATGGTGTAGATATTACGGCACATAATGGGCGTTACGGGCCCTATATTGTGCACGGGAAAGACACCCGTTCATTGGAAAACGAAGAGCAGATTTTCTCTTTAACCCTCGATGAAGCTAAAGAGGTTTTGAGCCAACCCAAGCGCAGGCGCGGGCAGGCACAGGCGCGTCCTCCGCTTGCCGAGTTCGGGTCAGATCCCGTGTCGGAAAAACCGGTTGTGTTGAAAGACGGGCGTTTCGGGCCGTATGTGACGGATGGAATCACGAATGCTTCGTTGAAGCGTGATGATATGCCGGAGCATATTACGAAGGAACGTGCTTTCGAATTGTTGGCTGAACGCCGTGCGAAGGGGCCAGCAAAAAAGACTCGCGCGAAGAAAACAACAAAAAAGGGAACCACGACGAAGGCAACGGCGAAGAAGAGCGCAACAAAAACCGCTACCAAGGCAACGACTAGGAAAAGTAGCACAGCGAAAAGTGCTGCGAAGAAAGCAACAGACTAGTGAAAGCCGCAAAAACACCAACAACAGCTAGTGTGCTTGAAACAGGTGGCCTTTCTGAAATGCCCTGCGTTGCTATAACCGCCGACGTTCCTGAAACAACATCGGTAGCTTCAGCGGTTCCGCAATCGAGTCGAGGAATTTTCATCACATTTGAGGGCGGAGACGGCGCAGGTAAAAGCACGCAAATTGAACTCCTAAGCCAATATTTGGAATCGCGTGGGAAAACCGTCGTACAAACTCTGGAACCGGGAGGAACGGAGCTGGGGCGCAATATCCGAGAGTTGCTTCTTCATGGTGGGCAGGTAAGCCCGCGCGCGGAAGCCCTGCTGTATGCGGCGGATCGTGCCCAGCATGTTGATTGCCTCATTCGTCCGGCTTTAGAGGCTGGGCAGGTGGTGATTTCGGATCGATACATTGATTCTTCGCTCGCCTATCAGGGCGGTGCGCGCGATCTTGGCGAGGAGATTACCCAACTTTCACAGTGGGCAACCCAAAATTTGTGGCCGGATGTGACGGTTCTCCTGGATATTGATCCGCGTATTGGATTGCGCAGAGCTATGGACGCCGAACCGGATATTGAATACGACCGTATGGAAGCCGAATCTCTGGCGTTCCACGAAGCCGTCCGTGCGCGATTCCTTGAGTTGGCTACCGCGGATCCTTCCCGCTATCTCGTCGTTGACGCCACCCTTTCCCGCGAAAAAATCGCTACAAAAATTCGCGCCCGAATAGACGAACATTTTTCCCAAAATCTTACGGCTTGCGAACATTCGGAAAAGCCTCTTACTCGCGAGACTGGGGAGAATCCGGTTTGCGAACATACGAAAGAGCAGCTTGCCCGCGAGGCTGGGGAGAATTCTACTTGCGAGAATGAATCTATTACCCGCGGTGCCGGAGAGAATCCTGATGGAGAGAATCCCGCCTGCGCGAATAAAAAACAACATGCCGGCACTAACGCCGTTTCCAAGGCCCCTAAGGACTAGCCGTGAGCGTCTGGGAAGCTGCCTGTTCACAAGCAGCCGTCGTCGAAACACTTCAACGGGCAGTGCGTGCGTCCCGCGGGAATAGCGATATGGCGAGCGCCGCGATGAGCCAGGCGTGGCTCATAACAGGCCCACCCGGTTCGGGGCGCTCTATTGTGGCACGCGCTTTTGCCGCCGCGCTTGAGTGTACGGAGGAAGAGCCGGGCTGTGGGCGTTGCCACGGATGTACGACAACGCTCGCCGGCACCCACCCGGATGTTGAACTTTACGATACGGCGGCGGTGATAATTAGTGTGGAGGATACTCGCGCGCTCGTCGCAAAATCTTATGTTTTTCCTACCGTGGGGCGTAAGCGCGTTATTGCGATTGAGGATGCGGATCGCATGTTGGAGCGCACAACGAACGTGTTGCTTAAAGCAATGGAGGAGCCACCACCGGATACCGTGTGGATTTTGATTACATCCTCGCCACAAGATGTTTTGCCTACGATACGCTCACGTTGCCGTATCGTGACGTTGAAAGTTCCCGACGCGGGTGATGTTGCGTCTATTATTCATGCCGATCATTCTGAGATGTCCACGGATGAGGCGTTAAATATTGCTTTGATGGCGCAATGCCACATTGGGCGCGCTCGAGGTTTGGCGCGCGATATTGTGGCGCGTGAGGAGAGAAAGGCCTTGCTCAGCGCGGTGTTACGTTTGAACACGGTGGGTGATTGCGTATTTGCGGCAAAAGATATCGTGGATCATTTTCCTGCGGTCCGGAAAAAATATGTGGAAAAGGGTGGCGAAACTGTTCAAGAGGAGTTGCGTCGTAACGAATTGGAACGGTTCCGCACAAGTATTGGTTTGCGCGACGGCGACAAAGAATCTGCCTCGCAACGTGCGCAAATTCGCCAGTTCACGGAGGCCCAAAAAAAGCAGGAGACGCGGCAACATCGCGATTATATAGATCGTGTTTTGCTGGATATTTTGAGCCTCTACCGTGATATTTTAACGCTACAGTTGGGCTCGGACGTGGGTGTGATGAATCGAGATTTTGAGGCACATTGCGAAAGTGTTGCATCCCAACTTACCTTGGGGGAAACCCTTGAACGAATGGATGCGATAGCGCACGCCCGAGAGCGGATTGGCAGGAATATGCCACCTCAACTTGCGCTCGAAGCGCTTTTTGTTAACTTGAGACTCCAGAAAAGATAACGTCGGTGGGGCGGAATGTGGTTTTCGCTGTGCTTTTCGCCGTGGTGCTTCGCTGTGCGTCTCTGTGCTTTTCTGTGCTTTTCGCTTTCTTTCGCCATGTAGTGTCATTTTAGGGGTGGCGGACGAATTCCCTTGCTATCCTTGACCTATGAGAAAACGACTTTTCGGCGTAATGGCTACGGTTCTGATTGTTCTTTCAGGCTGTTCTGGTTCATTAACTCATTCGCAAGATATATTCCAGAAGGAATCGCAGTCATCCCATGAAGATAAGGCGGCGGATTACGATAGCGCACTCGCCAAATTCTATGAACAAAAAGTGTCGTGGAATAATTGCGGGAAAGACGAATGCGCCGAAGTAGAAGTTCCTCTCGACTACAAGAATCCCGAAGGGAAAACTATTACAATCGCGATGAAAAAAACACCCGCGACTAAAAAAGAAGATAAGCAAGGAACAATTTTCCTTAACCCCGGCGGTCCGGGCGGGTCTGGTATCGATATGCTCAAGATGGCGCGAGAATATCTCGGATCTTCTGTCATGCGCGTTTTTGACGTGATTGGTTTTGATCCTAGAGGTGTCGGGAAATCAACCGCCGTGAAATGCTTCCCGGATGATGAAACCAAGGCAAAATACATAGATACCACGATTCCGGACAATACTCCTCAATATGAGGAAAAAATACAGAACCTTCAAAAAGAAATAGCGGATTTGTGTGAACAATACAGTGGCGATCTTCTCCCGTTCGTGGGAACAGATTCGGCAGCAAAAGATCTTGATATTTTGCGTCACCTTGCAGGTGATTCACGGCTCAATTACCTGGGTTTCTCCTACGGAACCTACCTTGGAGCCCAATATGCGGACTTATTCCCCAAGCATGTTGGTCGCTTGGTTTTGGACGGCGCCGTGGATTCTAGCATGGGGTCGGCGCGCATGGTGGTAGAACAAAGCCATGCTTTCGAAGTTGCCGCGAAGCGTTTCGTCGAATGGTGTCAACAGAATCTCGCAAACTCGTGCCCCGTGAAGGGGAGTGTCGAAGAGGGCTTGAAGGACATGCGCAAAATTATCGACGACGCATCGGCCAAACCGATGCAAAGTGACTACAGTAGTATTCCTTTCACCGGCGAGCAAGCGCTCTCTGCGCTCACTCTTCCTTTATATAGCAAACAAATGTGGTCCACGCTGGCGAAGGCTCTGAATGAATATGAACGTTCTGGGAACGTTTCAACTCTTCAAATGGTGGCATTCATTGCTCAAGATCGCCAACAAGATGGCAAGTTTACCTCCAACATGACAGAGGCAAACTGGGCAATTAACTGCGCAGATTACCCGCCAATGACGAAGGAAGAAATCGCGAAAGCGAGCGCGGAAACAAAGGACGGCTTGTTATTCCACGACGACTACGCTTCTTCGGACATGTGTGCCGTCTGGCCGTATAAGGTAAGCAAAAAGCGTGGCCCGTTTAAGGCGAAGGGCTCCCCAACAATTTTGGTGATTGGCACTAAGTATGATCCCGCCACGCCGTATTCGTGGTCGAAGGCATTAGCGTCACACCTTGAGAACACGCGGTTGATAACCTATGAGGGCGACGGACATACCGCTTTCGGTGGCCCCAGCAATTGCGTGAATCAGCCCGTGCGCGAGTTCTTTAGGAAAGGCAAGTTGCCCGAGGAGGATGTCACCTGCCCAGCCAAGTAGCCGTAGCCGGTTTCGGGTTCATAACCTGTTTCTAGGGGCGAAGGTTTTCTGCTCTTCCGTTGCCTGACTCGGGGTTATTCGGATGGTTAACATTACATGACTTGGGGTTATTTTGATGGTAGACATTGTGTGGCTTGGGGTTTTCTGATGGTTAATGCGGTGTTGTGAATGATGCGCGGAAGTCCGTAATGTCCCGGATTGTGTTCAAGTTGTCCTCGTTGTTTCGACGGCAGCGCGAAGCTATTTTTCCTCAACCTGTTGAGACGTAGCTTAAACCACGTCGTTACGGCTTGCGTGGCACTTGGATTACTCGCTAATATAGCAACGTTGCACTTTTCCACAAGAGGGGCGCAACATTAAGCCGTGGAAACGCGGTGTGCCACCTTAGCTCAGTCGGCAGAGCGATTCACTCGTAATGAATAGGTCGAGAGTTCGATTCTCTCAGGTGGCTCTGGAAGTAGTCCGTAACCTTGTTGGTTGCGGATTTTTTCTTGCTCTAATTCAACTGTTTCTTCCGGTAAAAGCGGCTCTTCGGATTTTGGTGGGGTGGGGGGGGTTTAAAAAGTGGTGAAGGTAGTTCATGATTAGTGTGTGAATAAAAAACGAAAAACTACCTTCACCACGTCTGATTCTACCGAAATTTTGGCTTGTTTAGTAAGTTTGAAAGATGTCAGGCTTATAGGTTATAGGCGTGATGGGCCTCGACAAGAATTATGGATAGAACAAGTTGTGAAAACACCGGTGAGGTGTTCTGCATGTTCTAGTAAAGCTGTGGTCAAAGATCGTCCTTGTGTGCGTTATATCGATCTTCCTGTCTACGGGCGGC
>NZ_ATUY01000005.1 GCF_000420445.1 Actinotignum urinale DSM 15805 | reverse complement strand
CCAGGCCGAACAGCTCGGATCCTGCCTTGAGGGTGTGGGTCGTGTGTGGTGTGTGCGGGGTATAAAACAACCAAACAAGTAAACATATATATGTGTGTGTGGTTGTTTCCCGATTGTTTTGGGTGGTGGTCATAGTGGTAGGGTAACGCCCGATACCATTTCGAACTCGGAAGCTAAGACTACTAACGCTGATGGTACTGCACTCGGTAGGGTGTGGGAGAGTAAGTCACTGCCACCCATCAAAACTTAATACAGTGTGGGGAGTGTCCACGAAAACCAAACAACGGTTTATCGTCGACACTCCCCACACACATACCCACAACAAAACCTCACACAACACACGCACACACAAAACACAATTCCCCGAATTTGTATCAGTGGCGCACGCGGCCTCGCACAACACGCCTACCCCAGGTCGTAAACAACGCACCTCTAGCCTGGTCGCTATAAACAACAAAGAGCGTGGACGCTTCATACATCTCACAGCCATACACGTTTTGTATGGCGGTTGCGGTGGAAGTAGTGGCTTTGGTGGGGGTGTGTGTGAAGTTAGTGTTATACGGCGGTGCCCTCCACGTGTGTGGAGGGCACCGCCGGGCCGGGTTTTCGCGCAGGTAGCGCAAAATTACCGTTTACTTTACGCAAGTAGCGCCAAATTATTGTTTCTTTGCGTCAGTAGCGCCAAAGCGTCGTTTTTCGCGCAGGTAGCGCAAAATTACCGTTTACTTTACGTAGCTAGGGCCACCAGCCCGCATACTAGCGCTTTACAGATTGCGGGGAGGCGACGAGCGCGTGGGCTCCCGTCGTTACACGCTCCCAGATTTCTTCTTCGACGGCATGGAGAAGCCGGCGCCCAATAGGCTCAAGATAACCGGCCGCTTCCAGTTTGTCATCCACTTCATCACAGGCCGCCTTGAAATCTTCAAGGCTATCGAAGCGCGCCAGCTCCACATCCTCTGCGCTCATCGCCATCTTAGAAACAACCGGGTTCCCAGGATCCGCGGCCACGAACTTCGCAATGGGATTCTCGATGAGGCCCATGCGGACTCCGCCGTCGTTAAAACCATTCGTCGCCGTAAAACGATTCGCATCCTCATCAACAACAAAGAACACGGACGGGGCGGCAGGGACGCCTTCACGTGCCCACTTATCGACGGCAGTCATGGACGCAGTGATAAACGGCTCCAACGGAATGCAGGAGAGCTGATCCAAATAATCCTGATCCATAATGCGAGGCAAACGATGCGCCTTCACAACCTCGGAATTATCGGGAATCACACGGGAACGCGCATCGGAGTGCGGCCCACCCGCAATATGCCAGTGGCGGCTCATCTCGCCATCTCCAGCCATAAACGGTTTCGTGTCCGGCGGGAACAAATACGTATCGCCCTCACAGCTCACGCGAATCACCGGAACGTCGAGATCGTGCGGCTCGGCAAACAACGGAAGCATTGCGCTATCCCCGATACGGTATGTCGTATCAAGCTTTTCACCCTGGCGCAAAGAGCGCGAGAACGTGGCGGCAACACCAGGCAGGTACCCGTCGAAAATCTGCGCACCATCTTCACCACGCAACACATCGTGGAAATAATGCAGATAGGTGTTCGTGTACATACCGGACTGCGACTGCCCAATCATATACACGTGCGGCGCGGCCGGGAAGCTCTCCCCACTACGAACCCAGCGGCCGGACTGGGCAAGAATATCCCACGCCAAACCTTCTTCAGGGCCTTCCAAAATCTGCATGGGATCCCAACCGGGCTCGGCGTCGAGCTTCGGCATGGGGCCACCCCAGTACATTGAAGCGTAACGTTCCGCGTTGAAGTTCTGGAGTGCGGAGACCTGGATGGGCTTGGAGGTGACGGCAACGTAGACGTCACCGTTTTCAATAATGTAGTTCCAGGCACGGCGCCAATCATCTTCCACGTCGTAACCTTGGGATGCGTTGAGAATGGACACCCAGGCACGCCCGGAATGTTCGCCTGCGGGACGACGCACAATCACGCGGTTTGTATATGGGGATTCGCCGACCTGCGTGGCCTGCCCATCCTGGTTTTCAAAAACACGTGCGGTGCCGGAAAGGAAATATTCTTCCTCCACATACCCGTATTCTTCGAGGTTGAAGGGGGCACGGGTGTGCTTCATGGTGGAGAAGAAATAGTTCTCTTCCGTGTTAGCAATAGGGCCTTCGACTTTAGGTAGTGGTGTGTACATAAACATCCTCCTTGACGTGTTGTGGCGTGTATATTGTGCGTTCTTGGTGAGACGGTTGCCTATATGCTTGCGCATATGTGTACCTATGTATGTACGTGTGGCAGTTCCCGTTTCGCAGCTCCGCGTAGTGATATGGGGAGCAAATTCCACACTTCCGTCATCACTGCTCGGCTATTGTCTTGTTTTTAGTTTATGAAGGGTTGTAAGGGGTGCGTATCGTACGTGGAGGTGACTTTTATGGTTGTGGGGGAGCGAAAACTGCGGGTGGATTAGTCCGTAGACTAGTCTATGAGGTGCCGTTTTCGGGCTTCGTTGAGGAGGCATGTTGCGTTTGTAGCGTTAAGTTTTGACATGAGGGAGCGACGGTGTGTCCGCACCGTGTTCGTGGAAATAAAGAGTTGTTCTGCAATTGCGGCGTTTGTTAGGCCCTGTGAGATGTGGTAGAGAACCTGTTGTTCGCGACGGCTGAGCACAACTGTCTCTAAAATTTGTTGGTGGGCGGATGCCTCACCGGAGGGGGTGGACGGCTGGGAGAATGGCGGATCTTGCGAGGGCGCCCCTGTGTGGCGGCCGGGGGCGTGTGATTGTGGCGGAAGGCTTTCGCGCGTGGCCGGTTTGGATTGACTCTCCACAAGATATTCCGAGCGTTGCTCCGGGCTTTGCCCACTGAAAAAACCGCCTGAATCTTGCGTCTCTAGTGACAGCGGACCAGCGTCAATAAGCGAGAGGCACTCTATATTTCCCGAGGCCTGTTTGAGCGGAGCCATAGTGCAATGCGAAAAAAGATGAGCGGCGAGTTTCGCAATAATCTGCAATCGGTGAAGCGCCGGGCGCGTAAAGGTAAAAGGCTTTTCGCCACGCCAGGTATCGAGCCAAATCGTCCCATACGTGACGCCGTTAAGAATGCAGGGCTGAATCACGACGCTTTGATGCTGTGCGTACTCCAAATTTCGCTGGGTTTCTTTAAACCGCAAAGATCCGGGATCTATTTCTGAGGTTTGATATAGCCGGGCGACTTCGGATTTATTTTTCGCAACAATCGGCGTGTGTGAGGCAAGAAGTTGCCCAAAATGACTTTGAAGCGGCACGACGAGAGTGTCGCCAAATTCGGGGTATCCGTATCCGCTCAAACACGCGAAAGTGGGGGCGTGGTGGAACTTTACAAAGATGGCAACCGCGCTAATCTCCGGAAATTCTTCGCGAACAAGATGGCTAATTTGTCTCGAACATATACGTGCATCCGTGCATTGGTCGAAGGTGATGACAGTTCGCATAATCTGTTCCGCAAGATCTATTGATCGCATCATTGCCTCCCGAGGATACAAGCCCTTTTCCTATATATTCTACCGGAAAGTCATAAAATCGGCTTAGTCTTTTGGTGGTAATTCCCTTCGCATTTATCGTACCGAGGGAGGGTACGGAAGGGCTTTAGGTTTTTCTAGACTCTCTGGAGTACGAACGCTACCGAGCCATGTCAATGCACCGTGACATAACACGTAACTCGCAACGATAAGAGCACTAACGTAGCGACACGTCTTGACAAAATGACACATCTTATAAACAAAGGAGTTTTCATGAGTGCAGAGACAATCTCCGAAAAGCACGAATGGAAAGGCGACCTTAAAGAAACAAAGAAGGCCGCCAAATCGGGCTTCTGGGGCGCTATCGCTGAATATTATGATTTCAGCCTCTATGCCACAGCCGCCGCCCTCATTTTCCCCACCGTTTTCTTCGGCGGTGAAGAGAATGGCCAATTGGCCAACATTGCCTCTCTTGCATCCTTCGGCGTCGCCTACCTCGCGCGCCCACTCGGCGCCCTTGTTCTGGGCCACTTGGGCGATACGTGGGGCCGCAAGAAGACACTGTACCTTTCCCTTGGCTCAATGGGTGTTGCCACAACAGTTATTGGTTTCCTTCCCTCGTATGACACCATCGGTTCCGCAGCGGTGTGGATTCTCCTCGCAATGCGCCTAGTCCAGGGCTTCAGTGCCGGTGGCGAACAGGCCGGCTCCAACACCCTCACATCCGAATGGGCCCCGCCGGAAAAGCGCGGTTTCTACACGGCATTCACCATGCACGGCCTCGCCATCGGTACGGTTCTCGCTCTCTTCGTCTACGTTCCCTTCGGCAACAACGATTCCTTCCTCTATTCTTGGGGCTGGCGCATCCCTTATTGGATCGCTATTCCGATTATTATGTACGCCCTCTGGGTACGTTCCAAGGTCTCCGATCCTCCTAGGAAGAACGAAGGCCGCGAACTGACGGCTGAAGAAAAGGAGGCCTCCTCCGTCGTTACATTGTTCCGCTACCACTGGAAGAACGTTATCCGCGTTATCTTCATGGGTCAGTACGCCATCACTGGCGTTCTCATCTCCAACTACGCCTTGAATTACGGAACAAAGTACTGGAACATCCCACGTTCCACCCTGCTCGCATTGGCAACCGTCTCCCTCCTCGTCGGCCTTGCAGTTCAGCCACTGTGGGCGAGCTGGTCCGATAAGATTGGTCGCAAGCCTGTCTACCTCATTTCCATGATCGCTTTGGTTGTCCTGTTCCCCGTTTACTTCTGGGGATTGCAGCTCCAGAACGTTGTTTTCCTCTCCGTTGTTATCGTGATTATGGGTCTGATTTCCACAGGCGGTAACGTGGTTCAGGCTCCGATGTACACGGAAATGTTCCCCACCGAGTTGCGTATGACGGGTTACGCCGTCTCCACCCAGATTGGAAACATTATTGTTGGTTTCACTCCGATGATTGCCGCCTTGCTTGTGCAAGAAGGTCCGTGGGGTTGGGTTCCGGTTCTCATCTTCACCTCGATTATGATGATCCTCGGCATTATTTCCTGCATCTCCAATAAGGAAACAAAGGGTTCTGATATTTTGTAGCCTCGATGTCCGATATTCTTTGACTCGATTTCGAATATCGGCTACTAAGAGGGCGCGTAACTTCGGTTGCGTGCCCTCGTTTTTGTGTTGTGCGCCTTGTTTTTGTTTAGCTTTGGGGCGTTGATTATTGTTGTGGCAGGTTATCGTGTTGTTAGGCGTTGTTGTCGCGTGTCGTTTTATCGTCTCGTTGTGGCGGGCGCGTTGCCGTTCAACGTTAGTGCCACAGCTTGTGTTATGGCACCGTTTGTTTTTCGCCACCCTCACCTAGTGTTGTGAGGAAATATACGACGCGGTGTTCGACGACGCTGTGTTTAGCGCGCCAATGTCCCTGTTTGTTCGCGCATTTCGCGAGTAAGGCTCGGCCACACATGGATGTGTTCGCGATTGAATTGTTTTGCGCCAAGGAAAACGCCGGCTTTTCCAACGTCGGGATCAACCCATATGAACGATCCACTCATGCCGAAATGTCCGAATGTGCGTGGTGAAAACTCTTTCGCTAACCAGTGCGGGGTTTTGCCATCTTTAATTTCCAAGCCCAGCCCCCACTGATTATTTTTTTGCATACCAAAACCGGGCAAAATGCCACGTAGTCCGTCGTACTGAGGAGTTGTTGCGTAACGAGCAAGTGCGGGGTCAAGAAGCTGTGGGCGCATAATCTCACGAAGAAAACGTACAAGATCCGCAACTGTTCCCGCCCCTGAACGCGCGGGGCTACCGTCGATACGTGTAGACACCATGTGAAGAGGGTCGAGAAGAACGAGACGCGCCCAGTCGCTAAAACTCTTTCCCGTTGCCTGCTCCACGTACTGGCCAATCACCTCGTATCCGTAGTTGGAGTAGATGCGCCGTGTTTCCGGTGCGATGCTGTCTCCTTCTTTTTCGACGGGAAGCCCGGAACAGTGGGCGAGAATATGGGAGACTGTGGCTCCGTTTTTCAGGACAACATCGTCCATGTCAACGTAGCCTTCTTGGACGGCGATGAGTGTTGCCCAGGCTGTTAGAGGTTTTGTGACGGAAGCGAATTCGTAGACTTGACCTGTGTCTCCGTAGCGGTAGGCGTAGCTACGATCGTAATTAATGACGGCAAGGCTGTGGTCGAAAAGGAATGTGTCGGAGGCGAGGGGTGCGGTACTCATACTCTAAGGATGGCACGAAATGGGGATTTTTGTTAGCGGATTCGCAAAGTGGCGCACGTGGATGTTTTTGGGCAACTAAACGGGAATATCGTGTGAAACGCGAAGCGTGCGAGTGGGTGCTGTGCTGATTGGTGTGGAGTAATTATTAACTTTATCTTTTCCAAAGGTTTACGAGAAAAGGCTAGGGTAATGGATGCAGTGTTGATAAATGGAACTAGTCCAACTTTGGAAAAGTTTTGCAAAAACAATTAATCAAAGCGGGCGTGTAAGATAAAATATCAATCACAGTGATAATCTTTTTATTATGACACGACGTTGTGATCCGGAGGTAAAATGACTCTCTCAACGACCGGCCTCGTGGCCGTTCTCCTCGTGGCGATCGCCATGATTGTTGTCCTCATTGTGGTCTTCAAATTACATGGTTCAATCGCCCTCACTATCGCTTCTATCTTCACCGCAGCAGTTACCGGGGTAAGTCCCGGAAATATCGGTAAACTGCTAGAAAAAGGTGTGGGAGATACGCTAGGTTTCCTTATTCTGATTATTGGTTTTGGCGCTATTCTTGGAAAAATGCTGGAAGTCTCCGGCGGTGCTGAACGACTCGCCAAAACAATGCTCAAAGCATTCGGCGAAAAACGCGCGCCAATGGTTATGACCTTCCTTGGCCTTATCGCCGGTATTCCCGTCTTTGTTGAGGTTGGCTTCGTTCTTCTTGTGCCCCTTGTTTTCGTTGTGGCGAAAGAAGTGGGATGCTCGAAAATGCGAGTAGGCGTTCCCCTAGCTATTTCCCTTATGATCGTGCACTGCATTCTGCCACCACACCCGGCGGCAACAGCGATCGCAGGAACATTGAAGGCAGATATCGGAACAGTGATTATGCTTGGCCTCGTCGTCGGTATTCCCGCATCACTTATCGGTGGGCCACTCTATACAAAACTTGCTCTGCGTAAAAACGAAAAAGAATATATCGTTGCTAATCCGCCAGTAGTTCCTGGAAATGTTAATCGCCCAGCAGAAGTTGGCGAACAACTCACGGAAGAAGTCGCCCACGCAGAAGAAATGATCGACGAACAGCCCACAAAACTCCCAGGTTTTGGAAACACCCTGTTTACGATTCTTTTGCCGCTACTCATTATGGTAACTCGCACTATTTCAGATCAAACACTTCCGAAAGGAAACGGATTCCACACCGCAATGAGTTTGATTGGGCACCCCATTGTTGCCCTCCTTATTTCCGTGCTCTACGCATATTGCAGTCTTGGACTACTCAGAGGACTGCGCCTTGAAAAATTGTCGGGAATTACAGACGGCAGTTTCGGCCCAATTGGTGGAGTGCTCCTCATTATTGGTGCGGGTGGTGCCTTCAACGAGATCCTTAAAGAATCAGGTATCGCAGAAGCGCTTGCCACGGCAATGAAAAACCTTCCCATTAGCCCAATTATTCTTGCGTGGCTCATTGCTCTTATTCTCCACTTCGCGGTGGGAAGCGCAACGGTTGCCATGATTTCCGCGGCGGGAATTGTCGAACCGATGTTGCATACAACACCGGGCTTGTCCCCGGTTATTATCGCCCTCGCGGTCGGTGCGGGAGCAATTGGTCTGACGCACGTCACAGATTCTCTTTTCTGGCTCTACAAGGAATTCATGGGAATTTCAGTTGGGGAAGCGCTGAAAACCTTGACCATCGGCACAACAATCGCATCCGTCGTAGCGCTGTGCCTCATCCTTATTATTCACATCTTCATATGACGCCCGGACGTTTCTGGGAGGTATGCGCAGGATGTGCGCCCGCAGACGTTTTCGGACTGTAAGCGCCGTCGATACGACGCCATATATCTATGAACACTAACCCTTCATAAAACATCACACCCTCACTCCATAACATGAAAGGAAAAAACATGGGAGATATTGCAGGAAAAACAAAGGAACAGTGGGTTGAAGAATTCCCGCTGATTCAAGAACTCATCGACCTCAAAGAAACCGATTGGTTCAACCCCGCCGTTCTTCCCGCCAAAGAAGGCCTGGCAAAAGTTGGGCTCACGGTTGCGGATATTGACGATGCGGCAGCGCGCCTCAAGCGTTGGGCTGCCTACCTCGTCGAAGTATTCCCTGCAGCTCACCGCACGGCAGGCATCCTCGAATCCCCGCTCGCCTGCGTTCCCAATATGCAGAAGGCAATTTCGGAACGTCGTGGTATCGATATTCCAGGTAAAGTCTGGGCAAAACTCGATTCTCACCTTCCTATCTCCGGCTCCATTAAGGCCCGAGGTGGCGTATATGAAGTGCTCAAGCATGCAGAAAATCTTGCCCTCGAACACGGCCTGATCACCCTGGAAGATAGCTATGCCAAGCTCAACACGCCTGAAGCCCGCGAATTCTTCAGCCAGTACAAAGTTGCCGTAGGATCCACCGGAAACCTTGGCCTGTCCATCGGCATTATGAGCGCACAGCTCGGCTTCCAAGCCTCAGTCCACATGTCCGCAGATGCACGTCAGTGGAAGAAGGACAAACTCCGTAGCCACGGCGTCAACGTCGTCGAATACGAATCCGACTACTCCGTCGCTGTTGCACAAGGACGTAAAGAAGCAGAAAGCGATCCGACAGCTTACTTCGTGGACGACGAAAACTCGCCGTCACTCTTCCTCGGTTATGCCGTTGCCGGGCGTCGCCTTGCCGGCCAGTTTAAGGCCTACGATATCGTCGTCGATGAAGATCATCCGCTTATCGCCTACCTTCCCTGCGGGGTCGGTGGTGGCCCGGGTGGCGTCGCCTTCGGTTTGAAGACGGTATTCGGCGATAATGTCCACTGCGTCTTTGCAGAACCCACACATTCTCCGTCCATGATGCTCGGTGTGCTCACCGGCAAGCACGATGAAGTCGCCGTTCAAGATTTCGGTATCGATAACTTGACAGCGGCTGACGGTTTGGCGTGCGGGCGTCCTTCCGCCTTCGTCGGTTCGCGTATGCAGTATCTGATTGACGGCTACTACACGGTAGAAGACGATCAGATGTACCGTAACGTTGCACTCCTAGCGGAAAACGATGATCTCTTCATTGAACCCTCCTCCGCAACCAGCTTCGAGGGCGCATTCCACGTTGTGCAAAACAAGGAATACCGTGAACGCGCAGGATTGACCGACGAGAAGCTCGCAAATGCCACACATCTGTGCTGGATTACGGGCGGCAACATGGTTCCCGAGAAGGAAATGGCATCCTACGTCAGCAAGGGACAGGGTCTTTTGTAAAAAGGGGACAGGCTCTTGCGCTACATCAGGTTTAACAGACTCATCCGCTTGAACACGCTCAACTGGTTGAAGAGGTTCGTCTGTTGTAACAAACCCTGATGTGAAGCCGAAAAGCCCGTGAGGGGTGTCCGTATCGGCGAGTGCCCGTATCGGTGGTTGCCCGTAACGGTGGTTGCCCGTAACAAAATGAAGCGCAGGAGATAAACGAATGGTGAGCGGGGTCGAACAACACCCAAGTTTGGCTCCGCTCACTTGTATAATTCAGGGATGAGATTTGACGGGGAATCATTATGAAAAAAGACGGTGATAATGTGCATCACGATTCCGTTGCGGAGGAACATATGGCGGAGGAACATATGGTGGGGGAACATGTGGTAGAGAAACCTGTGGCGGAGAAACCTGCGACGGAGAAACATACGGCTGAGATAGAAGAAAATAGCGCATATGTTGCACAATTTATTCCTCTCGTGGAATTTTTAGGTGTAGCCATTGGAGCAAATTCCGAAGTCGTTCTCCATGATGTTGCCAATCTCGACAACTCTGTTATTGCCATAGCTAATGGGCATATTAGTGGGCGAAGGATAGGTTCTCCCGCAACAGACCTAATGTTGCGCGTCCTCAAAGCCGGATCTAAAGCGGATATGCCCTACCTGACGGGGTATGAAGCCATCACGCCGGGAGACAAAAGAACCCTGCACTCTGCAACGTTCTTTATCCGTCGTCGTAAAAAAATTGTTGGAATGTTGTGTATTAACACGGATCACAGCGCTTTTGAACACCTGGACAACGCCGTGAAAACCCTCCTGGCACAATTTGTTGATCCGGAAAAACACGAAAAAACATCGGCCACAACACACACAACGAAACCGGAAATATTATCGGCATCCGTCGAAGATATGAAAAGTGAAGCAATCGGGCAGGCTATTGCGCGCATCGGCATCTCGCCAACACACCTGACGCAGGCAGAGCGGCTGCGGATCGTTAGCGAACTCGACGAGGACGGCTTCTTCCAGCTACGCGGAGCAGTGATTGACCTCGCCCACGCAATAGACGTATCCGAGCCAACCATTTACCGTTATTTGAAGCAGGTTCGGGAAAGCGAATGACGCGCGAAAGGACGCTGGGTAAAGGCCACAAAAGCGTGATATTTTGGGCATTTTCACATATCATGAAAGTATGACACGACTGATCACCAGCTGGCTATCCGATATGGATGGCGTCCTCATTCACGAAGAAAAAGCACTCCCTGGTGCTAAAGATTTTCTCGATAAACTCAACGAGAAAGAATACCCCTATTTAGTTCTCACAAATAATTCGATTTTTACTCGTCGCGATTTATCTGAACGCTTGCGTGCGGCGGGGCTGGAAGTTCCCGAAGAACATATTTGGACATCGGCGGAAGCAACTGCGCGATTCCTTGCCGATCAGGTTGAAGAAAGGCGAGCCTATGTTGTGGGCGAAGCCGGATTGACGACGGCAATGTACAACTCCGGTTTCGTTATGACGAACGTCAAACCTGAAGTTGTGGTTCTGGGCGAAACACGCACATATTCCATTGAGGCGCTCACCCAAGCGATTCGCCTTATTGAAAATGGGGCGCGCTTTATTGCCACAAACCCCGACGTGACAGGCCCGTCCGAACATGGATCCATTCCCGCAACCGGCGCGGTTGCCGCCATGATTACGGCAGCAACAGGGCGCAAACCCTACTATGTGGGTAAGCCAAATCCGGTAATGTTGCGCCGCGGACTCAACCTCATTAACTCCCACTCGGAAAACACCGCGCTTGTTGGTGACCGCATGGATACGGATGTCCTTTCCGGTATGGAAGCGGGGTTGCAGACACATCTCGTTCTTACCGGGTCAACAGCGCGTGAGGATATTGTGAAATTCCCCTACCGCCCCGATTATGTCCACCCGTCCATTCAGGAAGTTGCAGAACTTATCTAAATTACACAGTCTATGCAATTTGCGAATATGTAAAAGTCCGAAGCTTTTAAGCTTCGGACTTTTACATCGTGATAAGGCATCTTTTATTTCAGAAAAACACGATGAAAAAAGTATATAAACACACAAAGTCCCGAGCCATTTCTGCCCTCCTGTGCGCATGTTTGCTGACGTTCATTACCGGAAGTTCCTATGTTTTCGCCATTTTCCGGGGTCCGGCAATTGAGCGCTTCGGTGTGGATGGAGCAATGGGTGCCTATGCTCTCACAAACGCAATCGCACCCCTCCCTATGCTTATTGGAGGCTTCTTTATCGACCGCGGAAAAGCCGTGTGGACTGCTACATGCGGCGCCTTCTTCGCCGCTCTTGGTTGGGGATTAGCGGCCGGGGCGCAGGCGCCGGGAATATTTGTTGCCACCTACGGTTTTGTGGGCGGCATTGGTATGGGGTTAATCCTCACGAGCGCCCTGTCTAATACGCTCCGGTTTTTCCCTGGCAAACGCGGGCTGATTGCGGGCATTATTTCCTGCATTAATGGCGCAGCCGGCATGATTATGGCACCCATAGCCCAGAAAATCATTGGCGCTCGCGGGCTAGGTGCAACCCTCTATACTTTTGCCACAATTTTCTTCATTATCGGCATTATCGTTGCCCTCTTTTATCGCGCCGCCCCCGTTGAGGGCGTTGAACTGTGCAAAAGTAATATCGCCCCTCAAACACAATCTGTTCAAAACAATGATGATGGCGCAGAAAGACACGTTACTGCCACGCAAAAAACTCCTCACACGGATACGCAACTTTCACTTGAGCCCGCCAGTACGCCGTCGAAAAAACGTAAAAATGATGAGGGCGTTGAACAGAAAATTAAAGGTGTGAGCGTTACGCCAGGAAGATCGCGCAAAGGTATTCGTGGCATTATTCCTTCCTTCGCCGTGCTCGCGACCCTCGATTTTTGGCTTCTTTTCCTCCTCTTCACATGTGGTGCGTTTTCCGGGTTGATGGTTGTGTCGAATTCCGTGGGGATTGCGACGGGAATGTATGGTCTCACGAGCATGGCGGCCGCGTTTTATGTGTCGCTGTATTCCATTGCTGGGACGCTCGGTCGGTTTGCTTTCGGCTGGATTTCGGACGCGATAGGGAAAACTCGCGCCTTGCAGCTCACTTTCTTTGCGGATGCGTGCGGGCTTGCGGTTCTCACCCTTCTTCCCGGTAGCGCGCTCGCCCTGGGTGTGGGCTTGTTTACCGTGGGGATAACGTTCGGCGGGACAATTGCGATTATGCCCGCTTTCGTGATGGATCGTTTTGGGCCGGCGAACCAGGGAATTAACTATGCGTTGGTGTTCTGTGGATTTTCGCTCGCCGCCATGCTTTCCCCGAAGTTGGGCGCAAAAATTGGGATTGCGCACGGGGGCGATTTCAGCACGGCGTTCTATATTGCGATGATCGCAGCTGCTCTCGGTTTCGTGTGTGCGAGCCTTCTAGGCAGACGTGCGTTTCGTTACCGTTATAGGTCAAATTCGACGACGACGGGAACATGATCCGAGGCGCCTTTCCCTTTGCGTTCGTCGCGATCAATCCATGCTTGGGTGAATAACGGCGTCAAAGCGGGCGAGGAATATGCAAAATCAATGCGCATCCCCTGATTCTTGGGGAAACGTAGTTTTTGGTAGTCCCAGAACGTGTAGGTGCCTTCAGCGTTTCGAGACACTTCGGTGAAGCCTGTTTCGCTAATTCCGGCTAATGCTGTGCGTTCTTCGTGGGAAGCGTAAAGCCCGACGTTGTTACGGAAAAAATCAATATCCCAAACGTCCTCGTCTTGGGGAGCAATATTCCAGTCGCCGGCGAGGAGGATTTTTCTCTCGGGCTCTTGAGCGATTTCGCTATCGATATAGGTGCGAAGGTTGTTGAGGAAACGGAGTTTATAGAAATAGTGCGGATCCTCGTAGGCGCGACCATTGGGAACATAGAGACTCCACACGTCAATGCTTTTCCCGGTTTCGCCGCCCACTCGCGCGCCGATTGCACGGGCTTCTAGGGGCGCTTCGGAAAAGAGGGCGGGAGTTGTGGCGCTAATAGTGTTGGAAGCACCGGGTGCGTCGGCGGTGTCGTGTGTATCGGCAACGCCGACGCCCTGCTCTTTGGAGAAACCGGGCTGGCCGGGGAAGTAGGTGCGAACGTTTTCCAAGCCGACACGAGACAGAATTGCCACACCGTTCCACTGAGTGAGTCCAATGCATGCCACCTCATACCCGGCCTCTTCAAAAGGGGCAACCGGGAATTGCTCGGGTTTGCATTTTGTTTCCTGGAGGAGGAGAACATCAAGATTCCAGCGGTCGAGAACATCTTGGGCACGTTCGGTACGTGCTCGGATGGAGTTAATGTTCCATGATCCAATACGCATAGTGTTACTTTACCGTGGTCGGGGTGGCGAGATGGCGTATAGGGGAAGATATGTACTGTGATGCGGGATTAAATATGGATAAACATCGACAGAGGATAACGCACCTGGGGGGAGTTAAGGCTGTGTATAGCTAAGCCTGTGTAGGGCTCCTCCCTGTGTAGGGCTCCTCCCTGTGGATTCCGGAACTTATGAATGGCGTTCCCTGTGGATAACGGAAGTTGTGGAAAACCTTGTTGTGGACAGAGGGCTTGCTAATAACCAGGTGTGGAGAGGTTCGCTGAGGAGGATTGCGGGCTAGTAGACTAATGGGCATGGGTACAGCTTTAATTACCGGAGCTTCCTCCGGCTTGGGTCTTGAATTTGCCAAACAGCTAGCGCGCGAAGGAAACGATATTGTTCTTGTAGCACGCAATGCGCAACGTTTGGAACAGATCGCGGATAATCTTCGCGGAGAAAACGGCGTGAAGGTGGAGGTCCTCCCCGCAGATTTGGCCACTCGTGAAGGCGCAGAAGTAGTTGCGCACCGAGTTGCCTCCACGCAACGCCCTATCGGTTTACTCGTGAATAATGCGGGTTTTGGGCTGGGGCAAGATTTTATTGGCGGAAAACTCACCAAAGAACTAGACGCCCTGCATGTGATGGTAGAGGCAGTGCTGATTACCTGCCACGCGGCCGCCAAAGAATTTTCACGTCGTGGCTATGGAGGAATCATTAATGTTTCTTCGGCGGCAAGCGTTACGGCACAAGGCACATATTCAGCGCATAAAGCATGGGTCTCCACATTTAGTGAGGGATTAGCTACGGACCTGAAAGGCACCGGAGTAAACGTCACATGCGTCACCCCAGGGCTTATCCACACAGATTTTCACAATCGCTCACAAGTTGACGCCACACAATGGTCGGAATTCTCCTTCACCACACCGGACGTGGTTGTGAGAGACGCCCTCCAAGCCTGTTCTGAAGGCAAAGTTCTTACAACGCCAACTCCGCTATATAAATTCGCCGTTGGGCTGGGGCGCCTTGCGCCTCGCTGGCTCGTTCGCCGTTTCGCCGGACCTGGATTATCCGGCCGTGGTCCACATGTTATTAACCCAGAAATGGCGGGAATCAACCGAGAAAAACACGAGTAAACCCCTGGTGCGTAGCGCACACAATAAACAAATAACGCACACAGCTTCAATGTTGAGGTACGAGTGGGGCATGATCATCGCATAAATGCCGTGCCGGTTGGTGCGCAACACGCTATTAACCTCATTCAACCTTGCGACTTTCTAGCTGCTACAAAATGCGTACACTCTTTACTGCGGGCCGGGCTTCTCGACTGCCGTCGACGGATCAAAAGGCAATTCCTCAAGGGGAGTAATATCCGGTTTCTTCTCCACATACGTTGTGAAAATAAACTCTTCGTCGTCGTCCGAAGTGAGATGAGAACGAACATGCATGGCTTGAATCTCGAAAGTCTTTTTTGAAACTTTTACTTCGGCGACTGTTGTTACTGAATTCATGGACTCCAACGGGTCATCCATAAAAGAAAGAATGAAATCTTTGGAGGATGCCCCTGTCAAAATATAGGAATCTTTGGATTCGAATACGTGCACTTTTTCTGGCTGGTTGAAAATCTGTTGCTTCGTCAGGAGGAGTAGCCCAAAACCAGGAACCGTGGTGCGCACGTCCTTTGCCTCAACTCGCGTCGTGCGAATTTTATCGTGCGATTGGGCATACATTTGAATGGAGGAATCATTATTCCGTGATAGCCACACGTCCGCGGTGAAAGGGAAATGAATATTGTCTATTTCCTTCGGGTCTTGTTTTTCGAGGGAAATATGCCCGAGCTGAGTATTCGCATCAATCGTTAAATTGGCGTCTATATTGAACTTTGTTCCCGAGTCTTCTTCGTATTCCAAAGGATCTCGAATCTCAATGTCGAAATTGAAGAAAAGATGAAGTGACGTGTTGAAAGGGTTGGTTTCTTTGGTGTCAGCAGGAAGTTTTTCCAGTGTTTTTTCGACGGCGGAGGACGCCTCTTTCCCGCTGATTTCCTTGTATTTCTCGCCGGCGGTGAGTTTAGTGTAGAGGGCAGAGACGGTGGTGACAGGCTCAAGTTGCGATGTGGCAGATTCGGTGCTTGTACATGCTGAAAGGGTTGCAAGGCTTAGAGCTCCCGCCACGAGTGTGGCGAGAATGTGACGTGTGAATCGCATGACGCCCTTTCTCAGAACAGTTCTCAACGATTGTTATTCTACGTCATAGGGAGAATAAAAGTGGATGTCTTTCCACAGTGGAAGTGCTCTATATGCGTCTTGATACAGGCAAAAATCAGTGTTGTGTTCGAATCGCGGAAGGGGAGTGGTAAGAAAAGTGTGGGATGCAGAAAAACTGCATCCCACACTTAACTATTAATCGTGGCGTGAATGTAACACTAAAAACCGAAATTTTAGTTTACGGATTGTGCTGATTTGGCTTCGGCTGGAATGTCCTTAAGAGAGAACTTCTTATTGAGTTGTGTGGAAGTGACACTTCCCTTACTTTGCGCGCCCTCAGCCTTACTTTCGAAGGTTAGGTAAACGCCGGTGGACTTCTTGGAGGCCTTTGAGAACTTTACTTCAAAATAGCCTTTATCGATTAGCTGTGTGGAGCCATTCAATTTCAGAGATTCTCCGCCTGTAATATCGTTGGTGATAATGAAATCGTTGTCGTTGGCGTAAATCTTCATTATGTCTCCCTTGAGGAGGGTTTCATTAATGAAAGAGCTGTTATAGGACAAGCTATTCATTGCGGAGTCGATAGATTGCTTTTGTTTTTTCCACATTCCCTGCATGTTTGTGTAGGTTTCAACAGTATTTGCATCAATTTGCTTCATCCATACATCCATTTTGAAGCTTTGGGCAGGAGCTCCGTTTCCTTGCTCGCCCTTCATATTAAGAGGCATGTAGATAATCTTTGTGGTGGGGTCAACCTGAATTTCTCCATCCATGTTAATTTTTTGCCCGCCTTCCATTTCAAGAGCCACTTTGAGTGTGGCAGATCTTCCAGAGGAGAAGAGATCCTTAGTTGCACCGGGCTTATTGTTTTCCTGAAGGGTCTTTTTTGCCTGCTCAACAAAATCATTGGCGACTTTTTTATCAATAACTTCGAAGAACTGCTTGCCTTTGGTAAGATCGGCATTCAAATTTTTTGCTGCCGTTTTATCAAGAATATTAGCTTTGCCTTCTTTTGCAGGAGCGCTTTGCGATGCATCTTTGCTCGAATCGGAGGAAGATTTAGTCCCGCAAGCGGTACTGAAAACAGCCATGGTAGCAACGGCTGTAAGAGCTATAAATTTTTTAAATGGAGATTTCATAGCAGCCTTTCCATGTGTGTGACGTGAGCAACATTAAGTGTATCTAACTTGGCGAATATGTGGGTTAATTTACCAAAAATTGTGGATACTTACTTGACGCTGTACACATGTGGATAGGAAATAGCCTGAAATGGCGCAAGAATAGTACCCTTATGATGTGGAAAATAAGGAAAGTTCGGATATAGAAACTTCGTCTGTGGACACCCCCGCATTCAGTCAGCAACGCACAGTTGGGGTAGGGCCACATACAGAGCCGTGGCCAACAGGTTCGCATTACGATCCTCTGTATCTTCTCACGGGGGATACTCGTAACGTGCTGGACAAGTATCGTTACTGGAGCGTTGACGCAATTAAAGCGGATTTAGATGAACGACGAAACCCTTTACATATTGCTATTGAAAACCTCCAGCATGATTTGAATATTGGGTCGATTGTGCGCACAGCGAATGCTTTTAATCTTGCCGGTGTTCATATTGTGGGGCGCCATAAATGGAATAAACGTGGCGCGCTCGTTACGGATCGTTACCTCAACATGTATTATCACCCGACTCCTGAGGATCTCACCCAGTGGGCACAAGACAACGCATATAATCTTGTGGCAATTGACAACCAGGAGGGTGCAACGCCGATTGAACGCACACCTCTACCGGAAAACTGCCTTTTTGTTTTTGGGCAGGAATCCACAGGTATTTCTTCGGATCTTTTGAACGCATGTGATTCTGCCGTCGAAATAACACAGTATGGTTCCACACGCTCGCTGAATGTTGCCGCGGCCGCCGCGATTGCGATGCACACCTGGATTGTTCAGCATCCGCCCGCATAAGGTTGAGGTGGTCGTGTGTTGGCGTGCGCAAGTGTTTCCTCAGCATCCGCCCGCATAAGGTTGAGGCGCGACGCAGGTAGCCCACGCTCGGAACAATAACGCGAGGCGTGAATGATTGGCAGTAGCGCTGCGCCGTCGTCGTGAAATAAAAAACGAAAAAATGCGTCAACCGATACCCTAGAGATATGACAACGCAACGTATTGATATTCAGCTGACCCGCACGATTGACGAATCCTACCCGCTCATTATTGGGCGAAACCTTACAGATTCTTTAAAGGATGTGCTGGCTGAACCTCGATATGCGAAGCGAAAAGTTGCGGTGATTACGGATTCTACCGTCGCGGATTTGGTGGCGCGGGCAGTTGCCGAAGATTTAGGCGAGCGCGCGCAGCTGTTTGTGTTCCCCGCCGGCGAGAAAAGCAAGGTTCGCGCCACGAAAGAGCGCCTTGAGGACGCCATGTTGGATGCCGGTTTTAATCGCGATAGCGTGATTGTGGCGATTGGTGGAGGCGTGGTGAGCGACCTTGCGGGTTTCGTTGCCGCGACATTCACTCGCGGTATCCCGTATATTACATGGACGACGACGTTGGTCGGCGCGGCGGATGCTGCCATCGGAGGAAAGACTGCCGTCGATACGCATCACGCCACGAATTTAATTGGCGCGTTCCATCAGCCCGGCGCTGTTCTTATTGATGTGGAGCGGTGGCTTACTCTTGACGATTCGCAGATTCGTGACGGCATGGGCGAGACGGTTAAACACGCGTGTTTGGCGGACGCGCACTATTTTGATGTGCTCGAAAATGCTTTTGTGGAGCGGAAAATGGGGCTTCACGAGTGCGTGGCGGATGAGGAACTGAGCCAGTATATTGCGGAGCGCAATGCGCGAATTAAGCAGGATTTTGTGCAGTCGGATGTGCATGAAGGTAATCGGCGCATGGGATTAAATCTTGGGCACACGATTGGGCGTGCCTTGGAGGCGGCGATGGGCTTCACGATGACTCACGGCGAATGTGTGGCCGTGGGCTTGTTGCTTCAGGCGAAGCTGGGGTTGCATTTCGGGTATGTGAGTGAGGGCGACGTTGCCCGCATGGAACGCTTGCTGAAAGCTATCGGTTTGCCGACGGAAATTCCCGAAAACGTTACTGTTGACGCGATTATGGATGCGATGGAACACGATAAAAAGGCCCTGGGCGGGAAAACACGCTTTGTTTTCCAGCACGGAATTGGTGCATTAGAGGTGTTTGAGGGTGGCGCTTATGCCCGAGAAATTGATGCGGATATTATCCGTGAATTTCTCGAAGCGCAACGTTAACAACAGGTAGGAATTGGTAACGAGAGCGAGAGTCCGACATGCTCTACATATTCCTACACGCGAAACATATTCGTACTTGCGCTACGTATTCATTCCTACACGCGCAACATAAAAATATAGTACGTAACATATGTGGTCGGCGATTCTTGTGCAGAATGGCCGACCATATAGTGATTCAGTAGTTGTGATTTAGTCGCGGACGAGAACTTCGATTTCGACTTCAACAGGGGCGTCGAGTGGAAGAACTGCAACACCGACGGCTGAGCGGGTGTGAAGCCCTTTATCGCCGAAAATGAGGCTGAAAAGCTCGGATGCACCGTTAGCAACCTGGGGTTGCCCGGTGAAGTCTGGGGTTGAGGAGACAAATACGGTAGCGTGAAGGATACGCTCAATATTGTCGATTCCGCCTGCCACGCTGGCTGCCGCAGCTAGGGCATTCAGGGCACTCGTACGTGCGTACTGGTAGGCGTCGTCCGGAGAAATTTCGCCGCCGACCTTACCCGTGCCAGGAAGCTGCCCGGCTGTCAGGGGAAGCTGACCGGATGTTCGCACAATATTGCCTGTGCGCTGTGCCGGAATGTATGCTGCCACCGGCTTTGCGACCGGAGGAAGTTCAATACCTAATTTGTGGAGTTTATTGCTTATCTGTCCCATAAAATTCAGACTTTCAGGTTGTGTGCGTTGCACGAAGCATGCAGGCACAGGTTTTCAATCTGCAGTATTTATTATACTGAAGCATTTGGGTTTATCGGAGTGTTGAAGTGCTTGGATATGTTTGAAATAGGGGAGCGTCGACACGGGCGCTACCAGGACTTCAAAATGGAGGCTTCTGTTTAGCGCGTGCAACTACGCGATGAGCGTATGCCATGAATATCTCGGGTTTTGCGAGCCGGAGTACGTTGCGATAAGCGAATTTTTCCGTTTTGGATGGTTTTGAACCAATCCGTGTGTTCCGGATGGGATTTGAGAAGCGCGCGTCGTTCGCGTTCTGTCATTCCTCCCCACACGCCATACATGAGCCGATATTCCAGAGCTTCTGCGAGGCAACGCTCCCGTACGGGACAATCTGCACAAATAGATGTTGCGTATTTTTGTGCTGAACCCTGGACAAAAAGGGCCTCAGGGTCGCTATTTGCGCAAGAGGCAAATTCATTCCACTGAGATGACCACTGATTCAACGTTATCCTTCGTTCTTTAAATGACGTGCGATTAACCATATAACACTGAAATGATACCGTTTTTCAACAAAATTGTCAGGGGGTGGCTTAAAGAGAAAAAATAATAACTTCTCACAACGTGACGCCATAGATTCCTAGTTGCCAAGGCGTCGTAAAAAAATAATGCAACTAGAATACGCCGGATAACACACAGATTGCGCCGGATAACACACAGTTAGTGACATTCACCCCTGCGGTAAATCATGGAAAAGGGGTGATAATCAACGTATTCTATACGTATGTCGAGTTCTAGCTCTCTTAAAGAAGCAACCGGACGTCAGATAGGGACGCTCCTTTTAGCCCTTGTCGTCGCACTTTTTGGCGGTGGCACTTTGCTCGCTGGTATGGCCCTACCCTTTGTCGGAGGCGCGGCGACGCTAACAAATGCGTTTTCGCAGGTCATGGATGATGTGCCGGACAACCTCGGTTTCACAGAACCTTCCGAACAATCCGTTCTTCTAGCCGAAGATGGTAGCGTCTTGGCGCGTTTCTATGCCGAAAACCGCGTTAATGTGACATCGGATCAAATCTCCAAACACATGAAAGATGCGGTTATCGCGACGGAAGATCGCCGTTTTTACGAACACCACGGCATCGACGTTCAAGGTATTGTTCGCGCACTCTTCTCGAATTCAATAGATGGTGGCCGTTCGGGCGGTTCCTCCATTACTCAGCAATATGTGAAAAACGCACTCCTTGAAGAAGGGCGAGTTGCTCATAAGGAACTCGATATTCGTAAGGCGACGGAACAAACAATGGCGCGAAAAATCAACGAGGCACGCTACTCAATCGCCATTGAAAAAACAATGTCCAAGGACGACATTCTCACCGGCTACCTCAATTTAGCCCAATTCGGCCCCTCTCAGTATGGTGTGGAAATCGCTTCGCAACGGTATTTCTCTAAATCTGCGAAAGATTTGACAGTTGTTGAGGCCGCCACGATGGCAGGTATTACACAGAATCCCTCGAAGTGGGATCCGGTACGCCATCCCGAAAATAACATTAAGCGCCGTAATTTCGTGCTCTCGAGAATGCTAGAAAATGGCTATATTACGAAAAAAGAACACGATGATGCCGTCAATACGCCACTCGAAGCCTACATGCGTGTTTCCGAGCAGTCGCCGGGTTGCGGATCTGCAGGTATTTCCGCGTACTTCTGTGAGTACGTGGTGAAAGATTTATTGCAGGACGAATCCTGGGGTAAAAATAGGGAGGATCGCACAGCACAGCTGTATCGTGGTGGACTCATTATTCATACGACGATTAACACTGCACGCCAGCAACAGGCTTACGATGCCGTTGTGAAAAATCAGCCCGTTGATGATCCTTCGCAAATCCAGGCTTCGCTTGTTTCCATCGAACCAAGCACGGGAAATGTGCAGGCGATGGTTCAAAATACCCGTTACGGAATTCCGAATGAGACAGACAAAGCCATGACGCAGGTGAACCTCAACGTCTCCAAAAAGATGGGTGGCGGTTCAGGATACCAGGCGGGATCATCCTTCAAAATTTTCACCCTTTTCGAATGGCTTGACTCCGGGTTTAGCGCCGGCGAACTTGTGCAAGCTGCCGGTGGGTATATGCCTAAGGGTAGCTTCCGCGCTTCCTGCGTTCCTAGAACCTGGAACGATTGGAATGTTGGAAATCTCGGCTGGGGTGGCGGATTACGTAGCGTCGCCGATTTGACAAAAAACTCCATTAACGGTGGTTACGCGCGCATGGCACAACGCCTTGATCTGTGCAATATTGTGGATAAAGCCAAAAAAATGGGTGTTGAGCGAGGCGACGGCGAAGATTGGTCCATTACCCCTTCACTCGTCCTCGGCTCAAATAACGTGACACCGATTTCCATGGCGTCCGCCGTGGCAACTCTCGCGAATGATGGCAAGCATTGCACCATTAATTCCTATACGAAAATTGAAAAAAACGGCAAAGTTATTGCCAAACGTGAACCTAAATGCGAGCAGGTTGTTTCGCAAGAAACAGCACGTAAGACAACACAGATTCTCCGACTTGTTCCAACACCGGGTGCGACAGGTGAAAAAGCCTCACTTGGAGGCCGACCCGTTGCCGGAAAAACAGGTACTGCGAATAGGGATTGGCATGCCTGGTTCGTTGGCTACACGCCACAACTTGCAACCGCAGTGTGGCAGGGACACATGTCCGGAAATATTTCCATGTTGGGTTCTGTGATTAAGGGACGTTACTACTCACAGGTTTATGGTGGTTTGTTCCCGGCAACAATATTCTCTGACTTTATGATTCCGACATTGCGGGGCCAGCCACCCCAGGCATTCCCGGCCCCAGCTACTTCGGCGTACGGCGGGTATCGTCAACAATTACAGCCTCGCTCGCACACTCCTAGCTCAAACAGCGACGGGGACTCCAACACAGATAGCGCACCGGAGGCAGCTCAGGGCGAGGCTCGTGATTAACGAGAATGAAACTCTGAATAATGAAGTGACGGAAAGGGAAAATGATACGTAAGAGTGTGGCGCGCACAGCCCTAGGGATAGGGCTGTGCGGCGCTGCCGGGCTAGGGTGGGGTCTGCTTGAGAACAGAGCATTCACTCTACGCTACCGAAGCCTAATGCTTCCCCCTCAGGAGAATGAGGAGAACGAATCGGGTAGGCCTTCGTCGTCGTCCTTAAAAATACTTCATTTGAGCGACATTCATCTTTTGCCGAACGACACGTCGAAAATTGATTACATACGTTCCCTAGCGGAAACTGAACCTGATTTTCTTGTTATCACGGGAGACAGCCTTTCGAGCGTTCACTCCCTCGACAGTCTTATGCGGGCGCTGGAGCCATTCGTGGGAATTCCGGGTGCTTTTGTGTACGGATCCAACGATTACTACAGCCCGATACCTAAAAATCCTTTCGCGTATTTGTTGCCAATTGAGGCGAAAAATCTTGAACGCGAAATGGACTTGCCCTGGGAAGAGATGTCGCAGCGCTTTGAGGAATCCGGCTGGGTGAATCTCAATAATCGACGTGCCACCATGAACGTGGGCGAATGGGTTATTGACCTTGTGGGCATGGACGACCCTCACATTAACCGAGCTCGCATGCCCGCTGTTCGTGACGACGGCGTAGCGCAACCGCACGTCCGTATTGGTCTTGTTCACGCACCCTATCTGTGGGCTTTGCAGGCGCTCTACGAGGACGGAGTGGAGCTTGCTTTTGCGGGGCACACGCACGGCGGACAGCTTGCACTGCCTTGTATTGGTTCGCTCACCACCAACTGCGATTTACCAACAGCGTATGATTCCGGGCTTTTCACCTGGCCCTTGGGAACATCTGGCGCGCCACTTCGCCGAGATGGAGATTTCAACATGCAGCAACATACAATGGCGGTTCAGCTTTCCGCAGGAATGGGAGGCACCCCGTATGTTCCCTTACGTGTGTTGCGCAGACCCGAAGCGACACTCCTGGCGGTTACCCGCGCAGAGCTAGGGTAGCCGGGGCAAGAGTTTTCGCAATATTTCCGCGCTGTGGGTATTCGCGAGGAATAGAGCCAACAAACACACTTCACCCCAATGCAAAACCAGAAACTTGTGAAGGTAAGGAGTGGGGTGTGGAAGTCAGGTCTGATAGTTGGGAAACGGCTATAGCTTTGCGAGGGAGGAACGAACTTCTCGTCAGCACGCGCGGCTGGCTGTAGCGTAGCGCACAAAAGATTCTGATATTCGTATTTTCCCGAAATTTTAGCTATTATAGTTGAGTTGCCACGGGGTATGGCGCAGTTTGGTAGCGCGCTTCGTTCGGGACGAAGAGGTCGTGGGTTCAAATCCCGCTACCCCGACAAAAACCGCCTGTTTTCAATGAAAATAGGCGGTTTTTTCATGTTCATAGGGGAACCCAGGGCTGAGGATTGTGAGCAGTGGGCGACGTAGATGAACCAAAGTGGCGTAGCTAGGAGATTGAGGCAAACAGCTAGATGGTTACGGCGATATGTATGTTCGTCAAAGTAAGAATGGTGAAGAACTGGGTAGAAAGTAGAGTTAGTAGACTCAGGTGTTTGTAGGTGTAGTGTAGTGGTGCCGAAACGGCTGCCATTCAGCATTTTGAGAAATTTTATGCGGGCGTGAGATAATAGGAGCACGCTGTGATTAAAGGAGAGCCAATGCGTGAAGGATTTGCTGTGAAACCGGATAAGGCGATTGCGCCCGGGCCAAGCGCCGGTGATTATGAAACTATTGACTGCTCGAATGTGGCAGAACGTTTCGGAGAGCCTTCACGAACATGGAAACGTATGGTTGCCGGAAAAATGTATATTCCCGATGAGGAATATCAGTTGAAGGTTTGCGCTACGACCTTACCTATTCAGGCGAAGCTCAATGCAACACCTGTTAACGAAGAGGATGTAGCGCGAGAATTAGCGAAACAACTTTTTGGCGCATTCCCTGATTCTGCAACAGTTATCCAACCAGTTCACTGCGACTACGGTGTCAATGTGTACATCGGAGAGGAAACTTTCATTAATACGGGAGCAATCATGTTGGATGTTGCGCCGATTCGTATTGGAAACCGTGTGCTTATCGGTCCGCGCGTAACGCTCACCACCGCCGCGCACCCCATTGACCCCAACCTGCGTGCAACCACAAAACTTGAGTACGGTAGCCCTATCACCATTGAGGACAACGTCTGGATTGGTGCCTCGGTAACAATTGGGCCAGGCGTGACAATCGGGGAAAACTCCATTGTTGGGGCGGGAGCCGTCGTGATGCAAGATGTTCCCCCGAACTCCATTGCCGTGGGTGTTCCCGCGAAAGTGAAGAGGCGCCTGGATTCCTTCGACGAGGCTCGCGGGGAGCGTATTCGTGAAGAATACGAAGCCGATATGGGGCCACTCGAATAAAGCTGGGCAACCCTGGCTAGCGTGGCTTTCACGTGTTTTGTGCGCCCTGGATAATATCAGACAAAAGCGCATGCAGGTGAAAATCTACGCGAAATTTGTGAAAAGTCAGGGTAGCGTTACGTCAATGCAGGAAAAGCCCTGAAACTATAAATTGCGTTACGCAAACCGTGCCCGAACAGCGGATGACGTAGCGCAGTGCGAAACGTGTCACCACGATGGACAGATAGCAGACATTGAGCCAGTAAGCATATAAAATTCAGGGTATGCATAACGAGCATGATTTATTTGAGATAGCCCAAGGTGCGGGAATTCCCGCCCACGCATTCATTCCCTACGGACGTGATCGCGCAAAGATTGATCGCACCTATATTGAATCCTCTAAGCTTCAAGGAAAACTCGTGCTCGTCACGGCGATGTCTCCCACACCTCCGGGCGAAGGTAAAACAACAACTTCCATTGGTTTGGCAGATGGCCTTCGCGCGCTTGGAAAAAACGCTGTTTTGGCGTTGCGTGAACCATCCCTCGGCCCGATTTTCGGAATCAAAGGTGGCGCGATTGGTGGAGGGAAAGCCCAGGTTACCCCTGCAACCAATATCAACCTGCACTTTAACGGAGATTTCGCCGCCATTACCGCAGCGCAAAATCTTCTCGCCGCAATGACGGATAACGCACTGCATTTCGGAACCCACAATATCGACCCGAGAACCGTTGTTGTACGCCGCGCCCTCGATATGAACGACCGTGCCCTACGCAATATCGTCGTGGGAATCGGCGGGAAAACTGCGGGTGTTACGCGCGAAGCAGGTTTCGATATTACGGCCGCCAGCGAAGTAATGGCTACCTTCTGCCTTGCTTCCAGCCTTGAAGATTTGCGTACCCGCCTTGGCGGAATCCACGTGGGCTACACCTATGATGGTCAAACCGTTACCGCAGATGATATTGATGCAACGAACGCAATGGTCGCGCTCCTCGTCGAAGCATTTTCTCCGAATCTTGTACGTACCCTTGAAGGAACCCCTGCATTTATTCACGGTGGCCCCTTCGCAAATATCGCCCACGGTTGCAACTCTGTGATGGCAACACGTGGCGCATTGGCGACAGGCGAAATCGTTGTGACGGAAGCCGGTTTCGGTGCAGATCTAGGCGCTGAGAAATTCATCGATATTAAATGCCGTAACGCCGGTATCCAGCCCGATGCCGCGGTGTGCGTTGTAACGATTCGCGCCATTAAGTATCACGGGGGCGTCGCACTTTCCGAACTTGAGCAGGAGAACCTGGACGCTGTTAAGGCAGGGTTCTCAAATGCCCGTCGCCATGTGGAAAACCTTGTGAAGTTGTGGGGACAGAACGTAGTTGTCGCCATTAACCGTTTCTATTCCGACACGGATAAGGAAATCGAGTTAGTGATGGAAGAAGCCCGAAAAATGGGCGTGCGATGCGCGGTTTCTGAACATTACGCCCGCGGTGGTGAAGGTGCGACCAATCTTGCCAACGCGGTTCTCGACGCTATCGAGGAACCGAACAGCATCTCTTACACCTACGACATGGACGCGAAGCTCACGGAAAAAATCGACGCCGTGGTCCACAAGGTTTACGGCGGGGGCAAGGTGACCTTCACGCCCGTAGCCAAGCGAACACTGGCGGAATTGGAAGAAAAGGGCTACGGAAACCTCCCCGTATGTATCGCGAAAACACCTGCATCGTTTAGTGCGGATGCGAAAGTCCTTGGGGCGCCTTCAGATTTTGAATTCCCTGTTCGTGAGGTGCGTTTAAGTTCCGGTGGAGGTTTTGTGGTGGTTATTAGCGGAACAGTCATGTTAATGCCCGGTTTGCCAAAGGTGCCGAGCGCCGTTTCCATCCGTGTTGATGAGGACGGCACCATTTCCGGTATCCACTAAAAGCATCGAAACCTTTTATGTTTTCGACGACGATAAGGTCATTTTTCCTGGGTTTACGTGCGAGTGAGGGTACTTTTAGTTAACGCAGAGTTAGCTAGATTAGTATTTCACTCTTGGTAAAATACTGGAAAAATGTCCGGTTTCGCCTTAGTTCTTCATAATAAGTCCCACCTTTTAGTTCTAAAGCAACTAGAATAAGTATAACTATGTCAAATATTTATAGAGGAGGGCGGTAGTGGGTCTTTATACATTACGTGGCCAGGGGTTGGAAGCTGCTCATACCTCGCCAGCTCTCTCGCAAGAGGCGAGGGAAGAGATTCTCAAGGGCTTGCGGCATAACGTGATATCGTTAACCGATACTCCGCTATTTCCCTTAACATGGATGACGCACGATGTCCCATCCTCTCAAGGCAGAACGCAAAAAGTTTCATCTTTCTTAGCGTTGGATGCAACGGGACAGATAGTTACCGTCGAAATTCACGAATATTTTGATGCCACACATCTGCTTGATGCCCTGGGAAGAAGTGGTGAACATTCAGGCATTGATCGTGAAAGTATTACGCGCCTATATCCGGGTGGTCAGCATTTATTTATTGGGAATTGGCAGGCTTTCGTGGCGGCAAATCCGCCGATTCCGGTATCCGGGCCTCGCCTTATTGTTTTTGCGTTAGATATCGATGAAGATGCGATTAATGCGATTCGTGCGCTGGCTGGTGCAGGCGTTCTCGTTAAAAGGGTTACGGCGGTGGAATCCCACGGTGAGATTCTTATTAGCGTCGACGATGTTCGTCCGCAAAACACGGTCTTTGCTTTGACGCAGGCATCGGTAAATATGCCCGACGATAACGACGGCGAAGCAGATGTTTATAACGCTTACCGCGAAGAAACAGATAGCGCCGAAGTTGTTGACGAGACAACGGACGTAGAGGAAACAACTGCATTTGAAGATTTTTGGGATAGTGCCGTCACTGTTCAAGAATCAGATAATGAAGATTTTTCCGCGCGCGATGTCGACGACGACGAATCCTCTACTCACGAGTCCGGTGAGCAGGAACCCGTAGCAGACGGAGAGTCCTTCACGCCTAACGATTCGGATGACAACGCTACACGCGAGACGCAACCCGAACCTAGTGTTCAAGTTGTCGAACAACCAGATCTTCCACAAGTTTCACGCATGGGTAGGAGATGGCGAGCAGAGGATTCCGTTCAAAGTGAAGAGTCTTTAGCTCATCCGGTTTGGCCATCGATTTCCGATACGGTGAAGGGATCTGTTGGATCTAGAGCATGGAGAACGCCAGAAGATGAAGGGCATAATGAGCAACCGGAAACGCAAGGAAATGCCGTCGAAAAACCCTATAGTGTTGAGGAATCGGCACAGCGCGTGAGTATTTTTGACGTCGTTGCGCAGTCCGATGCTCAGGCGGGATCTGATAGTGTGGACGTTCCGGCAACAGCCGATTTGCCCGTCGCTCAAGCAACTGGTGATGTGGTGGATGCTGCGAATGATGACGTTCGCGCCGAAAAAAACCAACCTACGGGGCACCGCGCAACTCCTGGAAGGCGTGCTTTTGTCCCGGATACGCAAGATTCTTCCCAAAATTCCCAGCGCGAAAGATTCTTCCAGCCTTCGGAAGACGATTCTCGGCCATCCCGCAGATTCTTTAGGCGCCATCGCAGAGGAAGTCGCGCAGCGCAGTAAAAATATAAAGTAGCGCGCAATAACAATTTCTGCAAACCTGCCCCTGAAAGGCTCGCACATCTTCCGCGGAGCCGATGTGGCAAAAAATAGCACATTTATGAAGGAATTTGTGGTTTGTGGCGCACGTGAAGCAAGGTATTGGGTGAAGACGTGCGACGTTGTGTATGCGAAGAGTTGGTTATCGTCGTAAATGACGTAAACAAAAATCGGTAATGAAATTCAGTGCCTGCTCGCGAACCGGTGCGCGCGAGAACGTAACGTCGTGAATTGCGTTCTTAATTTTGCGGATTTCAATATTTTTCGCTATGCGTTCACCACGTTTCCACATTTGTTTGACGTCAAGAACCGTGTCTACGCCACGCAATTCCTCATGCCACCCAACCGATAAACGCGACTCAGCTGAAGTGAGCATCAAAACCGGTATATAGATGCGGGTGTGGCGTTTAATTGCCCGATGTCCGCGCAAAACTGCACGCAACCAGCCCGCACGAATAGGGGCGTGTTCCGGACGCATGTCCCAATCAGGACACCAGCCTCCCACCCAGAAAGGATCCGTCGTTCCAGCCGGGGTGCCGGGAACCGGGCCGCCGTCGGGAGTCCACGCCCTTAACGTATGAGCATAATTTTCTAGTGGCGGAACGGGAAGAACCGCTTTCGGGGCGATAAGGTTCCCGAGCTCTGCAAGCTGGGTGGCGAAAAAACGAGTAGCAAGCCCGCCCTGCAAATCTAACCACGGAGAATTAAGAATAAGTCCGGCAAGCGGAACGGGCCATTTTTCTTTGCGCGCCCCGTCAGCGTAGAGCGTGGCGATAAGTCCACCCGTGGAATGCCCGTAGAGAAAAATCGGCAGAGAATCCGCAACGCTGCCGTAACGTTCGTGAAGATCGTCCTTGAGCGCCCGAAAAGCAACAGTAATATCTTCGTTGTAAATTTTCATGCTTTTCGTATAGCCATAGCTTTGACCCGGAAGGAGCGACCTTCCGTATTTTCTAAGGTCGACGGCATAAAACGCTCCTCCAGATGCAGTAATGGCTTCAGAAAGAGGGGTTTGGTAGAAGTAATCATCCCATCCGTGGATTGCAAGAAGGGCGAAACTGGGAAGTGGAGGCGTTACCGAAGAGGGCGACGTTGTAGCGGGATGCGAAGATGTCACAGCGGTTTCGCGTGGACAGTGGCGAATCAGCGTTGTAACCACACGCCCCTCGCGATCCGGAACGAGCTCCAGGGTTTTTTGTTGATAGTCCTCGCCGAGAGGGTCGTTTGTCCAGTCTGTACTCATGCATCACCAATCTTGTGAAGGAACTCGCGTAAAATTGTGCTCACTTGATCGTTTTCAATGAGGAATCCGTCGTGCCCGTGGACAGAGCGAACGGTTTTCAATTCCCCAGAACCCGGTAGCGCCTCAGCTAATTTTTTCATGTCCTCGGGGTAGAACAGACGATCTGAATCAACTTCAACAACCAGCGCGGGCATGGTGAGACTCTCCAATACCTTATCAATCCCACCGCGTTCGTAACCAATATCGTGGGTAATAAATGCCTGGTTAATTGTGAGATACGAGTTTGCGTCGAAACGCCCAATGAGTTTGTAGGCGTGGTAGTCGAGGTAGCTTTCCACGGCGTAACGTCCGCCGAATCGCGGATTTTCTCCCCGCTGCGGGGTGCGTCCAAAACGCACCGCCATTTCTTCGGGACACCTGTAGGTAAGATGCGCAATTTGGCGGGCCAGCCCCAAACCTGCTGTCGGCCCTTGCCCTGGCCCGGCGTCATAGTAATTTCCGCCACGCCACATTGGATCGTGCATAATCGCGAGTTTTTGCAGATGTGCGTAGGCGATTTGCTCCGCGGTGGAAGCTGGGCCGGACACGAGAACAGCAATGGCTCCCGTCATTTCCGGGAATGTTGCCGCCCATTCCATCACTCGATTCCCGCCAAAACTAGCTCCCGCAATAAGATGCCATTTCTTAATGCCGAGCTGTTTCGCCATGCGCGCCTCGGCTCGGCACATGTCGCGAATCGTGATTTGAGGGAAACGTGGCCCCCAACGTTCGCCATCTGGTGCGAAAGACGCGGGGCCCGTCGTACCTTGACATCCGCCTAAGACGTTCGGGCACACCACAAAATATTTGTTGGTGTCGATGGCCAGGCCAGGCCCCACAATTTCATGCCACCACCCAGATTTTCCATCCTTTGAGGAGGCGTGCGAGTCACCGGTGAGAGCGTGGCACAAAAGAATCGCGTTAGAAGCGTCCTCGTTGAGCTCCCCCCAGGTCTCGTAAGCAATTTGGACGTTGGGGATGCGCCCGCCATGCGATAACTCAACGGGGCCAATGTGCATGAATTGACGCTCTTCGGGGTCGTCCCCGGTAAGCCAGGCGCCGGTTGTGCGCTCTTTGAGGCGCGGAGTTGCGCTGTAGCCCGTATCGTAGTCGCCAATGGGTGCGGCATCTGTTACAGGATCCATTTCTGGGTAACCGACAAGGTATAGGGGTTGTTCTTCAGCCATAGCTCCTCATTTGGGTGGTGGCCTGCGCGGTGTGGTTGAGTTACGCGCGGGCTTTTCTTGGTTGTGTTCGTGGTCCTGGTGGTTGTGTTCGTTGTTCCGGTGTGTGTTTCTGGCACGTGTATTCGTGTTCGTCGCACGTGTGTTTGTGCTCGTTGTTCCGGGGTTGTGTTTATTGTTCCGTGCCGGCGGATGGTGCGACTTGCGCCTCACCGCGGCCGTGCATAGAACCTCATTGCGCCTACTTGAGGGAGTCGAGTGCCTGCTTGATGTCGGCAATAATATCGCTGGGATCTTCAATGCCGATGGAGAGGCGTACCGTTGCGGGGCTGATTCCAGCTCCCGCGAGCTCCTGCGCGTTAAGTTGCGAATGCGTTGTTGACGCGGGATGGACGACGAGGGATTTAGCGTCGCCAATATTCGCGAGATTCGAGAAGAGTTTGAGATTTTCGACGAAAGCTGCCGCCGCTTCGAAGCCGCCGGCAAGATCGATGGTGAACAGCGAACCGGCTCCCTTCGGGCAGTACTTTTCCGCCAGGGCGTGGTATTTCGAGGTTTCCAAGCTCGGATAGTTGACGCTGGCAACAGCGGGGTGGGCGAGAAGGAAATCGATGACGGCGCGGGTATTGGACAGGTGGCGTTCCATGCGCAGGCTGAGGGTTTCAAGGCCTTGTGCAATGAGGAATGCACTGATGGGGGAGATGGCCGCGCCGGTATCGCGCAGAAGCGTTGCGCGGACGCGGGTAGTGAAGGGGGCGCCGGGGACGTCCGCAAAGGTGATGCCGTGGTAGCTTTCGTCCGGTTCGGAGAGCGCCGGGAATTTGCCGTTCTTCCAGTCGAAACCGGCACGTTCCACGATGGAACCGGCGATTGTTGTGCCGTGCCCGCCCATGAACTTTGTGACTGAATCGATAACAACATCTGCGCCGAAATCAAAGGGGTTCACAATCCAGGGTGTTGGAACGGTGTTGTCGACTATAAGCGGGATGCCATTGTTGTGGGCGAGGGCTGCAATAGGTTCGATGTCGAGAACGTCGAGCTGGGGGTTGGGTAGGGTTTCGCCGTAGAGTGCGCGGGTGTTGTCGTCAATGAGTTCTTCCCAGGCGTCGATGTTTTCCGCGTCGTGGACGAAACGAACTTCAATGCCGAGTGTGGGGAGGGTGTATTTGAAGAGGTTGAAGGTTCCGCCGTAGAGGGAAGCGGATGCGACGATGTTCTGCCCGCTGTGCGCCAAGTTGAGGATTGCGTAGGTTGCGGCGGCGCTACCTGAGGCGAGGAGGAGCCCACCGGTTCCGCCGTAGAGGGCGGCGATGCGGTTTTCGACCGCGGACTGGGTGGGGTTGGTAATGCGGGTGTAGATCATGCCCGGTTCGGTCAGGGCGAAGCGATTGCGTGCTTGTTCGTTATCTTTAAAAACGTAGGAGGTTGTTTGATAGATCGGGAGCGCGCGGGCTGCATGGTCAGAATCTAAAATTTGCCCGGCATGGACTTGCAAAGTATCGAATTTCCAATTTTCAGACATTGTGCTCTCCTTTAATATTTATGTATTTTCTTGGGGAGCGGGCGACTGATACGCCTCTGTTCATGCGATCCACGCGCCCGCCATTTAATGAATGGCTAATAGCACACGTGGTTTCCCAGCGTGTGCTAATGGGGCATTCGCATGTTTTTAAGCATGGGACAACCTTAGCGCGCTATAACGAAACGGGGCAAGCGTGTCCATTGTTGCAGAAAGCTCAAAAAGGCGACAAAATAATGTGAGGATTGTTACGATTGTGCTTAAAGTTGCGTATGTTGCTTTTAATTACACGTGTGTAATTATGTTAAAGATGTTTCGTATTTGACTGGTGTGGTGTATGTTGGAATCGTTACGTGGCGCGTAGGTGCCGTGCGCCACTTGGGAAGGTGAAGGTTATGAATATCAGCAAAGGAAAAATCGTGAAGGTAAGCCCCCGGAAAGCCGTGGCGCTACTCGCGGCTACCTCGCTAGGATTCTCCGTTATCCCGTCAACATTTGCCGATGACGTCAGCGATGAAGAGATTAGGGTGGCGAAAAATGCAGAAAATGCAACGGCGCAAAGCATTGCCGGCTTAGAGGCACAACTTGCCGGACTTTCAGCACAAGCCGAAATGGCTAGAACGAACGTCGTTCAAAAAGAAGCGGCAGCTCTTGCTACACAAGAAAAACTTGAAGAAGCAATTGGTTTAGCGGAAGATGCACAAATTGCGGCAAATAACGCTCGCGGTAATGCACAGGCCACCCAGAAGGAATTGGGTCGAATTTCATCGGCAATGTATCGCGATTCTTCCACACGTTTTTCGACGGCATCCGCTTTCTTCGGCGCAACGTCCCTTCGTGATGCACAAGATCGCCACCGCGCTTTCCGCACGGCAGGGCAGGTAACCGATCAAAAACTTCAAAAATACGAGGCCACGCGCGATATTGCTAATAATTTGCAAAAAGAAGCGGATAAAAAGGCAGAAGAACAAGGCAAAGTCGCTGCCCGGGCCGAAAGATTAGCAGTATCTGCTCAAAAAGCAGCAGAAGGATTAAACGCAAAACTTGCAGAGATTTCCACTCAGCGCGAAGCTCTTTTTGTGCAATTAGCGGCTCAAAAAGGAACAACAGCAGAGCTTGAACGCATGCAGCAGGAACAAAAAGAAGCAGTTGCGCGCGCTGCCGCTGAAGCCGAACGCAAACGTATTGAAGAAGAAGCTGCTGCTAATGCCACGGCGACTGCAGAACGTGAACGCCAAGAAAATGAAGAAAACGCCAAGGCGGAAAAGCGACGCGCAGCTATTGAAGCGCAACGCCAAGTTGCCGCCCAACGCGAACGCGAGCGCGCCCAGCAGCAGGAACAGCAAAGGAGACAAGAACAATCTCGCCCAGCTCGTCCAGCACGTGGCTGGGAGCCCGACGACGCATCGTCCTCAAACTCCAATGCCTCAGTAATTCCAGCACCCAGTGGAATCGGTGGAGATATCGTTCGCTATGCTCGCCAATTCGCCGGAACGCCTTATGTGTGGGGCGGAACGACGCCCAGAGGTTGGGATTGCTCAGGTTTCACCAGCTATATTTACCGCAAGTTTGGAGTAAACCTTCCGCGTACATCCGGTGCTCAACGTGGCGCTGGCCGTGAAATACCCGCATCCCAAGCTCGCCCAGGCGATTTGCTGTGGTGGCCTGGCCACGTTGGTATCTACACCGGAAATGGAATGCATATCGCCGCACGTAATCCAGCGAAGGGAACCGGCGAAGCCCCCATCTGGGGTAACCCACGCTACATCCGCGTCATTGGATAACATCCGCCCCGGTGGATATTTTCGGGGATAGTTCCGCCTCTGCCGATGTTTTACTCCGTGATTTCGCGTCCGGCTCTCGATTTAGTGCATAAATTGTGCGTCAATGAGTGTTCGATTTTCTTTGATGTGGGTAATTCTGGGTTGCCTACCAGTGGCGCACCTCTTCGTCATTCATTATCTGCGTTGACGTGAGTAATTCTGGGCCGGCTATCAGTGGTGTACCCCTTTGTCATTCATTATTTCCACAACGGATTTTGAGCACCGCAAAACGGAGCGCTTTGCGCATCCCCGAAGATTTTTCCATTGCACACTTTGAATATGAACACGGGTTGCCTCCATGGAGTGTGACACGGGGTGCGTGAGGCTACGCGCACCAGCGCTTTAGTTTAGGATAGAACGACCAGCGCCAGTTTAAGATAGAACGGTCGGCATCATATGCAAGGTTACTGTCGGAAGTTTGGAGGTGGGTTATGTTCACAATGGCATCGTTTTTCGCCGGCGTAGGTGGTATTGATTTAGGTTTCCACGCCACAGGTAAGGTGGACCTCGTCTACGCAAACGAATTCGATCCCTACCCCATCCAAACTTTTGAAAAAAATTTCCCGATTTCCGTCGACCCTCGCGATATTGAACAAGTACCAGCCACAGATGTTCCAGATGTCGATATTATTGCGGGCGGGTTCCCGTGCCAAGCATTCTCTATTGCGGGCTATCGCCAGGGTTTTCGCGACGAAAAAGGACGCGGAACTCTCTTCTTTGAACTCATGCGAATCGTTCACGAGAAAAAACCGCGCGTCATATTTCTGGAAAATGTGAAAAATCTTGTTGCGCACGACGGAGGGAACACGTTCCGCGTTATTCTCGATGCTTTGCAAACCGAGGGATACCACTACAGGTACAAGGTATTAAATGCGATGGAATACGGAAATATTCCCCAAAACAGGGAACGCATCTATATTGTGGGCTTTAAAAATGTGGAGGACTTTAATAAGTTTGATTTCCCGCAACCCGTTCCGCTCACCACAAAACTTGAAGATATTATAGATTTTGAGCATCCCGTTGACGAACGTTTTTACTACCGGGACGGAAAATATAAAGGCGATATTTTTGAGCAACTCACGCAAGCTATGGACGATCCCGATACGGTGTATCAGTGGCGTCGGCGTTATGTGCGCAAAAATATGTCCGGTGTTGTACCAACTCTCACCGCAAATATGGGGGAGGGTGGGCATAATGTTCCCCTCGTGCGCACGGCGGCCGGCATAAGAAAACTCACGCCCCACGAATGCTTTAATGCGCAGGGTTTTCCGGAAAGTTTCACACTCCCCGACATGGCAACCTCGCGCTTATATAAGCAGGCAGGAAATTCCGTGTGCGTAACCGTTATCGAAAGAATTGCGCACAACATCGTGGAAGCTATGCAGTAAGGCCCCTTAGCGTACGCTTATTCGTCCGTTTTCTATTTATTCGCTTCTTTTATCCGGTTTTAAAGGAGTAAGCGTAAAAACGTGGCTTTTTGGGCGTGTTGTTTGTTATGTTGAGCGCCTAGCTCTTCTTAGCCATAGATGGCGAGCTGTGTTGTGTTTGTTAACGAATATTCGTTAGCAAACACAACACAGGTTAAACGTGAGACTACCGGCAGTTCTAGGCAGTGTGGCCGTAGTTTTGGTCAATGGCGCGCTGGTAGGAGCGTCGAATTTCCTCCTCGGCGGCTTCGCGACCAACCCAGTGGGCGCCCTCAACAGACTTGCCCGGCTCCAAGTCCTTATACACCTCAAAGAAATGCTGGATTTCGAGACGATGGAACTCGCTCACATCCTCAATTTCGGTACGCCAGCTGGCACGCTGGTCGGCTGCGGGAACACAGAGGACTTTATCGTCGCCACCTTTTTCGTCGCGCATACGGAACATTCCCAACGCACGGCAACGAATCACGCAACCGGGGAACGTCGGCTCTTCCAGTAATACCAGGGCATCCAAAGGATCCCCATCCTCACCGAGAGTATCATCAATAAAACCATAATCATCGGGGTAACGTGTTGAGGTGAACAGCATACGATCCAAACGAATCCGGCCTGTTTCATGGTCAAGTTCGTACTTATTTCGGTTCCCCTTAGGGATTTCGATGGTGACATCAAATTCCATCATGAGAAGTGTGCTCCTTATTTGCGCGCTTGTGACGTTTCGATATGCTCACACACAGCCACTGCCTTCCGTGCGATAATTGGGGCGTGAAAGGAAAAATACGCGTAGGATTATCCATTCTTCTTACCCTCGGAAGTGGCTATGTATTTGCTGACGCTTTAAATCTTACCCCGGGACCTCTTACTTTTTCGACTTCCGTGCGTATTGCGCCCTATCCAAAAGTAGAAAAACCCGTTCCGGCGAAAGAAATTAGCACAAAACACACCCCGGCACCCGAAGAAAAAGTCAAAGAACTTGCCACGCAGTTCGCGAGCGATCAGCGGGTAAAAGGAAAACTAGCGTTCGTCGTCCGAGATGCTACTACCAATAAAATCCTCTACGACAAAGACGGAGCTACACCGCTCACCCCTGCATCGAACACTAAAGTCCTCACGGCGGTAGCTGCGCTTCACACACTCGGCCCCCACACAACACTTCCTACACGTACTATGCTCAGTGGCTCCGCCCTCTACCTCGTGGGAGGCGGCGATATTTTCCTCGGGGTGGATTCCAAAGAGGCCGTGCGCCCCGTACGCGAACGCGCCAATATCAACGATTTAGCGCGCCAAACCGCCAAGTCCCTCAAGGAAAACGGCACCACAACAATTACGTTAAAACTCGACAACACCCTTTTCGAAGGGACACCACTTAACCCGAACGTAGCCACCAAAAACCGCAACTATATGGCGCCAATATCAGCAATCGCATATCGTGGCGGAAAAGCGGAACATTGGGGCTACGAAAAAGACCCTGCGGGCGTAGCCACAAATATTTTCATCACCGCACTGCGCAACGAAGGCATCACCGTGAACCCCGCACCGGGTGAAAAAACTCCGGCAAATGCCAAAGAAATCGGCCGTGTCGAATCCGCACCCATTCAAGAAATTGTTGACCTCGTGCTCACCGAATCAGATAACTCCGGGGCAGAAACCCTCGGGCATCTTATTGCCGTGAAAACAGGAAACCCCCCGAACTTTGATGGAGGGGCGAAAGCCACGTTACAGGTACTCACTAAACTCGGCTATCCGATGGTTGGCGTTAAGCTCTTCGACAATTCGGGCCTGAGCGAACACAACCGCATCACACCCAACCTCCTTCTTGCCATCACCAGCGACGTCGTCACCCACAAACACCCAGAACTTGAGTCCATCGGTGCGGGGTACGCCGTTTCCGGCGTAAACGGCACACTCGATTTGCGCATCGCTGGCCCGGAGGCGGGTGGAAGGGTTCGCGGAAAAACCGGGACCTTGGACGAGGCCGTGTCTTTATCCGGGGTGGTGAACACCAAATCTGGGCACCTCATCGAATTCGCCATTATCCTTGATGAACTCAAAGCCGATGACGCCCAAAAACTTGCCCGCAACGCCGAAGATGACTTCTTAAAGAAACTCGCCACACTGTAATGTATCTTCACCCCGCTCTTGCCCAGGGGCGCTCTGCCTTGCGCGCCCTGATTGCACGCGCCAAACTTCCCCCCGGAACCCCGCTTATCGTTGCGGTTTCTGGCGGTTCCGATTCTATGGCGTTAGCACATATTGCCCGTTTTGTTGCGAACAAAGACGGGTATCGTATAGTGTGCGTGACGGTCGATCACGGGGTGCGAGAAGGTTCTGCAAACGAGGCGGCCCTTGTTGCGCGATGGCTTCGCGACGAGGGCATAGAGGATGTTCGCACTATTCGCGTCCAAATTGATAAGGACGGCGGGCCGGAAGCTGGAGCACGCAACGCACGTTACAGCACACTGGAAAGTGTCGCGATAGAAACGGGTGGCGTTGTGCTCTTGGGGCACACTCAAGACGATCAAGCCGAGACGCTTCTCTTGGGATTGTCGCGCGGGAGTGGGCCACGTTCCCTTGCCGGTATGGCTCCGCTTGCGCAGTTGCCGACGTCCACACGAGGCACCTTAGCATTACGCCCCCTTCTTCATATACGACGACGAGATTTGCGCGCCGCCTTACGTAGCGAGAACGTAGCGTGGGTCGATGACCCGACGAATGAGCCGGACGGCGAATGGCGCGCTAAGGACGGAAAACCTCTTACACGTAACGCGATACGCCATACGGCGTTGCCGGCTCTGCGAGAAGCTGTGGGGGATGGCGTGACGCGCGCGCTCGCGGACACCGCTGATCTTCTCCGTCGCGATAATGATGCGCTTGACATGATAGCGGGTCAAGAATTAGAGCGAATGAAAAATGAGGGAAGTTACGTCGAAACAACCGATACGGAAAAAGTAGCCCGCGTGGGCGAAACGGTTATCGTCGTGCAAAGAGAATCGTTGCTGCGTTTGCATCCTGCGCTCAGCACGCGAATTTTGCGGTTATGTGCGTTAAAGTGTGGGGCGCGTGCCGGCGAGTTGAGCAGAACACATATCGACAGCATGGAAAAAATTACACGAGGTCAGCATGGGCATCGCTATGCGGATATTCCCGGCGCTCAATGCGAGAGGCGGGGTAAACTGATTGTTCTCAGCGGGGTAAAAAAATCCCCTGAGAACGCCACACATTGAACCTTGGGGGGATTCATGGATTTGCAAGATATGGGCGATAAGATTTCTCAAGTTTTGGTTACCGGAGATGAGATTGACGCAAAACTAGAGGAAATGGCACAACAGATCGACAAAGAATACAAAGAATGTGAGGACAGCCTGCTGGTTGTGGGCGTGCTCAAAGGAGCCGTTATGGTGGTTGCGGATCTTGTGCGCAAACTCCATACCTCTATCGATATGGATTGGATGGCGGTATCCTCCTACGGGGCGGGAACAAAGTCCTCCGGCGTGGTGCGTATTCTTAAAGATTTGGATACGGACGTTACCGGACGCAATATTCTCATTGTGGAGGATATTATCGATTCCGGGCTTACCTTGAAATGGTTGAAAGAAAACCTGATAACTCGCGGGGCTAAAAGCGTAAAGATTGCCACAATTCTTCGCAAACCGGAGGCACTTAAGGTAGATATTGAAGTTGACTTCCTTGGCTTTGACATTCCCAATGAATTTGTTGTTGGCTATGGACTAGACTACGCAGAGAAGTATCGCCATCTGCCCTTCGTGGGTATTTTGGCACCCCACGTGTACGGAGGATAAGTGGAAGAACGCACGGAAAGCGCGCATACACATAGCGGGCGCAGGGCTCAACCTAGCGAGGCGGAGAACCAGCCCACTAACGCGAATGCGACTCATAGCGCCGGAGAACCTCAGGAAACTCACAATCGCGAAGCTGTAGCGCATGTGGCACAAGGTCATATCGATTCTATGAGTGCCCCGCAAGAAACACAGCTTGAAGGTTCGACGAACGCGGCGCAAGAAACGCAGGTATACAAAGGTTTGACGAACGTGGCGCAAGAAACAGAGCCGTCGCAACCTCAACCGCAAGAGCAACCTCAACCGCAAGCGCAACCCCAGCCTCAACCCGTGCAAGATTCCACAAACCCCAGCAAGAAGGACAGCGATTACGATCGCGCCCGCAAAGCCCGCCGAGCACGCCCGCCACGTGAAGTCGTGGAATCGTCGTCGAAAAACGATAAAGATAAGAAAAAAGACGACAAGAAGAACGGGGAAGAAACCAAAACTCGCAAGAAAAAATGGGGACTTGCGGGAATTCTTACCGCTTTCGTCATCGGGTTAATAACGTGGAATTTTGTGTCCTCTATGCAGTGGACACAGATTCGTACCTCCGAGGGGATGGATCTCCTTCGAGGGAGCAGTATTGAGCGTGTTGAGGTAACGAACGGAATTAACCGCGTTCAACTCTGGCTCACAAAACCGACAACAACCACTCTGGACAACGGCACAAAGAAAGACACCGGAAAACAGGTGGAATTCCAGTTTGTGGACGCACAAGGTAAAGACGTGATGACGCGCGTCCAAAATGCCGACATCAAGAAGGGCTACAACTCGGTTGTTCCCACGCAAAGCCTGCTCATGTCTCTCGTGACGAGCATGCTCCCCATCCTCATTATTTTAGGGTTCTTCTATTGGGCAATGCGCATGCAAATGGGTAACCGTTTCGGCGCGAAAGATCAAAGTGCCCAGGAAGAAAAACCGAATGTTACCTTCGCTGATGTTGCCGGTGAAGATGAAGCCGTTGAAGAAGTGCGCGAAATCGTTGACTTCCTGAAAAACCCGGATCGCTACGCCGCACTGGGCGCACGTATTCCTCGTGGCGTTTTGCTGTACGGTCCGCCAGGAACGGGTAAAACTCTGTTGGCAAAAGCCGTTGCGGGCGAAGCCGACGTCCCCTTCTTCTCCATTTCTGCCTCCGAATTCATTGAAATGTTCGTGGGTGTGGGTGCCTCTCGCGTGCGCGATTTGTTCAAGCAGGCAAAGAAAAAAGCGCCAGCAATTATTTTTATCGACGAAATTGATGCTATCGGGCGTGGCCGTTCACAAGGCCCGTATGGAAACGACGAACGCGACCAAACACTCAACCAGCTTCTCGTTGAAATGGATGGTTTTGAAACCGATGAAGCCGTTGTTTTAATGGCGGCAACGAACAGACCGGATGTGTTGGACGATGCGCTACTGCGCCCGGGGCGTTTTGACCGCCAGGTGAGCGTAGATGCCCCCGATATTAAGGGACGCGAAGCGATTTTGCGAGTTCACGCCGAAGGCAAGCCACTCGGCCCGGATGTTGATTTGGCGGGCGTTGCCAAGCGTACCCCCGGCTTCACGGGCGCCGATTTGGCGAATATTTTGAACGAGGCTGCTTTGCTTGCGGCGCGCCACGGAAACAGCGTGATTAGCAACGACGATCTGGATGAGGCGTCTGATCGTGTGATGGCAGGCCCCCAACGCAAATCGCGTGTTATGAGCCCCGAAGATCGACGAATGACGGCATACCATGAAGGCGGACATGCGTTGGCTGCCGCGGCTCTTCACCACTCTGATCCGGTCACGAAAGTAACGATTCTTCCTCGCGGGCGCGCGCTCGGCTACACCATGGTGATGCCAACAGAAGATCGCTACTCCGTTACCCGCAACCAGCTTCTCGACCAGCTCACCTATGCTTTGGGCGGGCGCGCCGCGGAAGAAATTGTTTTTGGAGACCCCTCAACAGGAGCGTCCAACGATATTCAAAAAGCCACCGCGACAGCACGGAAAATGGTCACCGAATACGGAATGTCCGAACATGTGGGAGCCGTTCGCCTCGTTGCCGACGAAGGAAAAGAACACATGATGGGCGGATCCCAACACTCGGATTCCCTGACGGCAACCGTGGACGAGAACGTACGCAAACTGCTCGACGACGCATTAACGGAAGCCTGGTGGATTATTACGAATAACCGCGACGTTCTTGACCGCCTCGCACAACGTTTGCTCGAAAAAGAAACGGTGTTGGAGGACGAAATCGCAGAAATTTTCGCTGATGTTGTGAAAACACCACAACGCGAACTGTGGCTTTCTGCGCCCAACCGCCCGATTTCTTCGCGCCCCCCGATTCCCCTGATGGATGCAGAAGGAAACGAGGGCACGGATCCAAACGGCAGTGGGAGGGCGCAGGCAGAACGGAACTCGGGTACGGGAACAGAACGAAACACCGGCGTAACACGCACAGAAACGGGAGAATAAATGTCGACTTCTTTCGTAGAACAACCACAATTTGATGAAGAACGCGTGCGTAACGCAATCCGCGAACTCCTCATCGGAATTGGCGAAAATCCCGACCGTGAAGGCCTACAAGAAACACCCGCGCGCATTGCCCGATCCTATCAGGAGATTTTTAGTGGATTAGGCACCGATCCGAGCGAGGTTCTCTCCACAACCTTCGCAGAGAATTTCCACGAAATGATTATTGTGCGCGATATTCCCTTCACCTCCATGTGCGAACACCACCTATTACCCTTCTGGGGGCACGCCCACGTTGCCTACATTCCCGGAAAAGATGGGAAAGTTACGGGGCTTTCGAAGCTCGCCCGCCTCGTGGAAGGCTACTCTCGTCGTCCCCAAATCCAAGAACGGTTAACAACCCAAATAGCTGAAGCTCTCATTGGCGCCTTGGAAGCATCCGGTGCCCTCGTCGTCATAGAAGCAGAACATATGTGTATGAATATGCGCGGGGTGCGCAAACCCGGTTCCTACACCGTTACCTCTGCGGTACGCGGAGCCCTGCGCAACGCAACAACTCGCGCGGAAGCAATGAGCCTTATACAAGGATGTCGTTCATGAAAAAGGAATCACCAACACAATTCGAACTGAACACCTCACCGTTTGCTCGCACACGGGTTATGGGCATTGTTAACGTCACCCCCGATTCTTTCTCCGACGGCGGGAAATGGGCAAGTGCTGACGCCGCCATTAAACGTGGCCATGAACTCATGGCGCAGGGCGCGGACATCCTCGATATTGGGGGAGAATCCACCAGGCCCGGCGCGCAAATTCTTACCGCGGATGAAGAATGGGCGCGGATTGAAACCGTCGTCGCGGAACTTTCCGCATCCTACCCGGTGTCCGTGGACACGTACCACGCGAAAACCGCGATACGCGCCGTGGAAGCAGGTGCCTTCATTATTAACGACGTGACCGGCGGGCAAGGCGACCCGAAAATGTTTGACGCCATTGTCAGCACCCAAACGAACTATATTCTTCAGCACGGGCGCGGAAACGCGCAGTCCATGAACAGCTTGGCGAACTACACCAACGTTGGGGACGAGGTCGCCTCCGAATTACGCGCAAGTTTAAGGAAAGCCTTCGACGCCGGAATGCGCGAGGATCAAATTATTATCGACCCCGGTTTCGGTTTCGCAAAAATGGGTGAAGATGATTGGAATCTCGCGGTCAATATGGATGCCGTGATGGGGATAGGTTTACCCGTACTTGTGGGGGTTTCGCGCAAACGTTTCCTGGAACGTGTGGGCACCTTGAAGGGTGGGGAGTGCGGATTAACGCCGTTAGATCGCGACGACGCAACAGCTGCCTTCACCTCGCATTTTGCTCGCATGGGCGTGTGGGCGGTTCGCGTTCATGAAGTGGCTGCATCTCGCGTGGCTGTGGACGTTGAAGAACAACTGATGCTTCACTGGCAGATGCTCAACGGCATTCGCCCCGGCGCGATTCGGCACGAAGGCGGGTGCTGTAGTGGTTCGGTTTCGCACACGGATTCCTATGAGGTTTCGGGTTGTTGCGGTGGAACCGGTTCGCATGGCGTTTCTGTTTCTCGAAGCGGGGGCGCCTTAGGCGGATGCGGTGGTTCATGCGGTTGTGGGGGCCACTAATGTTGTTGCCTTCGACCTTCGTAGATGCCTGCCATACCTTAGGGATACAGTGCGATTCCGTGCGGATTACGGGCGTGAAGGTTGTTGCGAATCATGGTGTTTTTGATTTTGAACGTGAAGAACGCAAGCCTTTTATTGTCGATACCGAAGTAGTAGTTGATACCGCGCGCGCAAGGGAAGCGGACGATGTTTCCTCCACAATGTCCTACGCGGATCTTGCCGACGATGCAACCGAGGTTATCGGCGGGAACGCCGTGAATCTTCTGGAAACACTTGCGGGGGATATTGCTGCGCGCGCTATAAAGCGTGGCGCTTTGGCGGTGAGTGTAACCGTTCATAAGCCTGAAGCGCCGGTAGAGGCAGATTTTACAGATGCGAGTGTGACGGTTAGGCGCTTGGCGCCGATTGCCCAGTCCGGAAAAATACGTCATTATGTTCTGGGGATAGGGGCGAATCTTGGAGATGCTGAGGGTACTTTCCGCAATGCCGTCGATGCGATAGGTGCCTTGCCCGTTCACATAACAGGTATTGCTCAGCCGGTAATCACACAGCCACTTTTAGCTCCGGGTCAGGCGCCACAACCACCATATCTTAATAGTGTTGTGGCTCTGGATAGCGCGCTATCTCCGCTAGAATTATTGGCTGAATTGCAACGAATTGAAGTGCGTTATGGGCGTGTGCGTATCGAACGGTGGGGGGCGCGAGCCTTAGATATTGATATGGTGGGCGCATACGATTATGTGCGTACCGCGCCGGGTGCTGACGCTGTTAAAGGTGCTAGCAGTGTCAATGGTGTTAACGGCGTTAATGGCGCTAACAGTGTCAATAATGAGCCCGGTAATTTTTCAAGCACTACGGCCGGCACGCCAACCTTCCGGGAAAACCTACGGGAGATAATCAGCTCCCACCCCGCGCTTACACTTCCGCATCCGCGCGCTCACGAACGACTGTTTGTTCTTGAACCCTGGGCAAGTATCGAGCCCTGGGCGTGGTTAAGTAAGGCAAGCGCCGAACCGAGTGCAAACATCAATAACATAGGTAGTGGTAGCGAAAATCCTGCCCCAACCCCGATTCTCGCACTCATTCAAGACTTGCGTAGTAAAGGGGAAACCCTATGAATAACGCAATGAAACAAACATATGCTTCCGTCGCCGTGTGGCTTGCAACAGGTCTTGTCCTTGGTGAACTTCTTCGCCGTTTTCTCTACAGCAACCCCATACATATTCCCGTCTTTACGGGACTGCCCGTTTTTGCCCTTGCACTTGCACTTGTGTGGATGGGATGGCGCGTTCGTGCCCTGAAAACAGGGAAGGACCGCTCCCTCTCTCGCCTCGCGGCCGCCCGCGTTTTCTTTATGGCAGTCGCTTCTTCCCGTGCTGGCGCGTTGATTACAGGCGTGAGTTTCGTCGTCGCGCTATCGTATTTTCTCGGAATATCTACTTCATTTATTCGCGGAGAAACCCTCAGCTGGGGTGTGTTGTGTCTGTCCTCAATCGCGTTACTGGGTGCGGGGTTACTTGCGGAACGTTGGTGTCGCATAGATGGGGACGACGAGGATGGCAAGACGTCATCCCAACCCGGCGGTTTCGGGAAGCTCCCGGCAGTGTAGTGGGAAGCTCGCCACAGTATAGCTACAGGCGCCCTGCAATGCACCACCTCGCATTGTAAAATGAGTTGAAATATTTTTTGAACCCATCACGCTAGTGGCTAAAACTAACGAAAAATGACGTGAAACACGTCCCGTCTGCGAGACAGATGGCCATGTTCATATTAGGCTACACTTATGCTCAATATTTATGGCCCTGGAGGTATTGGTGGCCTCATTGCTGGTGTTTTGGCGAAGAACGGACAAAAGGTCGCTGTTGTCGCCACCAATCAAACAGCAAAAATCATCAACGAGCAAGGTATAACTATTGATTCTAAGAAGTTTGGCAAGTTCACCGTCGAAGTGCCAGCTCTTACAAGTCCGCAACGCGGTTCCGAAATTCTCGTGACAACAAAGTCCTACGCACTGCCAGCAATTGAAAAATCGATTCGCAGTGCGCGCCCCAAGGAGCTGTGCGCGCTCTTCAATGGTTTTGACCATGCCCGCCACATTCATTCACTCAACGAAGCGGAATCTTGGTCCGGCGCAGCGTACGGGATTTCGGAGCGGGTCAGCCCTGGAGTTATCCACCACACCTCGAATTTCTTTAAGGTGGAACTCCCAGATATGGCGATGGATGGGGACATTTCCCGCGTTCTTCTCAATGGCGGAATTGATGTGTTCTTCCGCGGTACGGAACAACAGGTGTTGTGGCGCAAGTTGCGTAACCAGTGTGCAATGGCATTATTGACTACGGCAACCGGCCGTCCTATTGGGCGCGCCCTTGATCAATCCCCGAAACTCGCGCAAGCCTTGTGTAAAGAACTGGCACATATCGCGACACTCGAAAACGTTCCCACACGTCCGGCCGAAATTTATTCCTTCTTGACGAAGCTACCACCGGATTCTACGTCCTCGCTTGCACGCGATGCTCATGAGGGCAATCGAACAGAGCTTCACGCATTGGGAAGTGCCGTCTTGGAAGAAGCGTGCCGTTTAGGAGTTCCGACTCCTGCGCTTTCTGCCGCGGTGGCTGCTGCTGAAGAAAATATTCGAGGGCGTCGCTAATCCGTGCATTATTTCGGATTGCGTAGCTGAGAAGGCAACGAAAATGTCACGTGTAGCGAATTCTCACCGCTTGCGAATAGGCGTTATTACTTCTGGCGTTTCCGGAATTTCTCTTGCCGCTGCGCTTCGAGCCTGCCAACACACCATCATGGGTGTTTCCTTCCTTGATACCCCAATGTGTGTGGGTGGCGTTCGTGAGGGCGCTGAAACATGTGCGGATAGCGAGGCGCTAACTATGGCCGATCGCCTTGACGCCATGCTCCCCAATGTTTCACTCAAAGAACCAACGCAACTCATTGAAGAAAGCGATGTTGTTCTGCTGTGTGTATCGGCTGCGTGGGAACTTCGAGATTTTCTTGAGCACAGCGAGGAGAAGAGTCTTTGGAGACGCGGCCAGCTTGTTATCCATACCGCGCCCGACGCTGGCGCGAGCCTGTGCGATACGGCTGCTGATCGGGGCGCCTTTGTTATCGCCATGCATCCGGCCATTGAATTTACGGGAACAAGCCTTGATATTGAACGTTTGCACGGCGCATACTGGGCTCTTGACGCAGCGCCTTTGGTATTACCAATCGGTGAGGCTATCGTCATGGATCTTGGGGGCGAAGCGCGCATTGTAGAGGATTCTGTTCGTGGCGATTACACCAAAGCCATCCGGGTAGCAACCACAACCACACACACGCTCGCGCGCGAAATACGTACGCTACTACGAAACGCCCATATTGACGACGATTCCTACGCATGGAATCTTATGGAGCATTCTCTACGCGAGGGCTTGCGCGGTAGCGAGGAACTGTAGCTACACGCAACGCAACCACTATCGTCGTACAACCCCGAGATAAAGAAAATGTTATTTTCGCTGTAAAAATGCCGAAAAGGGGAATGTGCGCCATTTCCGGGCTATCCTTGAAGAATGACAGAAAATCTTGGAGTGCTGGGGGACGACGCCCCCGAACAAATTCGTATCCGTCTCGATAAGCGTGAACGTTACTTGGCCGAAGGGAAAGAACCCTACCCGGCGGAAGTTCCCGTCAAGGACACCATTAAAGATGTGCGTGCAAAATACGAAGGCATTGAACCCGGTGTCGAACTGGAAGATCGTGTTGCTGTTGCAGGGCGCGTCATGCTGTACCGCACGGGCGGAAAAATTGCATTCGCAACGCTCCAAGCTGGTGACGGTACGCGCCTCCAGGTGATTTTCTCGCTCGCGAATGTGGGCGAGGAGGCCTTCAAGGCGTACAAGACGGACGTCGATTTGGGCGATTTCATTTTCGTCGAGGGGCATATGGGTGCCTCCAAGCGCGGGGAGCTCTCTGTTTTTGCTCACAGCTGGAAGATGGCGTCGAAGGCGCTTCGCCCGTTGCCGAAGATTTACACGAATGAAGCTGGCGAAGAAATCGCGTTGAGCGAGGAAAGCCGTGTGCGCCTGCGTCACCTTGATTTGATTACGCGCCCGCGCGCTCGCGAAATGGTGAAGATTCGTAGCTCTGTGATGCGTTCGATTCGTCGTAATTTCGAGAACCGCAACTATACGGAGATTGAAACGCCGATTTTGCAGCCACTTCACGGTGGCGCGGCAGCTCGTCCATTCACCACCCACATTAATGCGTACGACGAAGATCTTTACCTGCGCATCGCCACGGAACTGTATTTGAAGCGTGCGGTTGTGGGCGGAATTGACCGCGTTTTCGAGATTGGGCGCAACTTCCGTAATGAGGGCGCGGATTCCACGCATTCTCCCGAGTTTACGGCGCTTGAAGCATACCAGTCCTATGCAACGTATGAAACAATGGCCGACTTGACACAAAATCTTGTTCAGCAGGCCGCACTTGATACTTTTGGTACGACGACGGTAACGCTTGCGGACGGCACCGAATATGATCTCGGTGGCGAGTGGCAACGTTTGGATCTTTACACCACGGTGTCTGAAGCTGTTGGGGAAACCGTGACTGTCGATACGCCACGTGAACGTTTGGAGGAGTTGGCTGAGGCTCACGATATTTCTATTGCCCCCTATTGGGTGAATGGAAAGATTGTTGAGGAGCTATTTGAGGAATTGGCTGGCGATAAACTCTATCAGCCGACGTTTGTGTTTGATTTCCCGGAGGATACGTCCCCGCTCACTCGCCCGCATCGCACGAAGCCTGGGCTGACGGAGAAGTGGGATTTGTATGTGCGGGGCATGGAATTGGGTACAGCATATTCAGAGTTGGCCGATCCGGTTATTCAGCGCGAACGTTTGACGCAGCAGTCTCTCGATGCCGCCAAGGGCGATCCTGAAGCTATGGAACTTGATGAGGACTTCATTGAGGCTATGGAACAGGGCTTCCCGCCAACAGGTGGTATGGGTATGGGTATTGACCGTTTGATTACAGCACTTACCGGGCTCGGTATTCGCGAAACGATTACATTCCCGTTCATTAAGCCGGGAGCTCACTAGAGCGAGGCGCTTTGGCGCGTGGAGGCTACGAACGTGGGAAAGCCCCGGTGCTCGCTAGAGTGAGACGCTTTGCGTAGTTTTTGTTGGGGTGCGGATTCCTTTGTGGGATCCGCACCTTTTTGCTGCAGGCGGGGCAAGGTCAGGTTAACCGGAGGGTTCAAAAACAACCTGCACCCTGAAATGCGAAGAGTCCCTATAAATGCGAAGAGCCGGTTAGCCGGAGAGCAAAGTGAGGTACAGTTCCGTTAAAGTGTAACGAAAATATACGACGGATGCGGCCGGAAAACTTTTAGCTAGCCTTGGAATGTGCGGGTTGCTTGGCCGGCAACCGGACTACGCATCCACCACACGGCACCGGCACCTTTCGAATCGTCGTTCTCGCGCGAAACGGTGACGAAAACATCTTTACCGTCAACGCCACCCAGGGTCACCGCCGTCGTACCAGTGACAGGCAACTGATACTGTTCCACAACTTTTCCAGACGGGTCATATACGCGAATTTGCCCGGCGCGGTTCATGGCAACCCACACGTTTCCTTCGCTATCAACGGTGAGGCCGTCGGGGCTAGGCCCGCCACTTTTCGCAAAAACGCGACGATTGTGGAGCGCGCCCGTTTCGTCGACGTCGAAAACATCGGTTCCGCGCGTCGTCGTATCGTTGTAATACGCTAGGCTCGCATCGGGCGTGAAATCCAAACCGTTGGAGGTTGTTACGTTGTTGAGCGCCTCTACCGCCTCAAGATTCGGGGAAATTCGCCATACTTTCGCTGTTCCCAGAGTGTCCTCGTTGCGTACATAGGGCATACAACCCGCATAAACATAACCCCAGGGATCCACCGCGCCCTCATTCATGCGGTAAATATCATTTTCCCAGAGAGTTAGGGCTTCGCCAGGCGTTCCGTGAGGGGTATCGCAGAGCGCCAGTCCCTTTTCTGTTGCGACGATGTACCCGCCATCAGCACGCGGACGCACAAAAGCCGCGATTTTCGACCCTGTTGCGAGGCGGTTCACCTTGCCACTTTCGTCCATGGTGAGAAGATCTCCCGCAAGCATATCGACAAAACGCAGACCGCCCCAACTTTCGTGCCAGACGGGGCCTTCGGCGTGGAATGCAACAACATCAGTGATTTGTTCAAAAGCCATGCCTCTATCCTAACTGGCTAGTGGGGGAGGGCGTATAATTCGCCATTTCGCTGGGCAAGGCCGTCCTGGAGGAGGCTGCGGAGTGCGGGTGCGAAGCGTGATTCGGGCAGGGCGGTTGCCGTGAGTAGCTCGTTGTACGGAATGCCGTGCGCGGTTGTTGTTGTGGTGTGGGTTTTTACTTGCTTGTGATTGATTGGCGCCTTGTTGCTGTGCGCGGTTGGGTTTTTGCCACTTGCCGCGTTTGATTCAGACATTCCGTGTGGTTGTGTCTCTATTATGCGCGAGAGTGGGGGAGTTTCTTCCGGGGCACGGTGCTCGCTTCTCAATATCGCCATGATTTTTCCGCGCGCTTCCCTGTGGGTGCCCGTGAATTTTTGTGTGCGTCGTGGCGCAGCATTGCGTGGTTTTCCCGCAGCGAACCATCGGCATTGCGCCCGGAGTGGGCATGATTCGCAGGCTGGCGTGCGCGGCGAGCATACAAGCGCCCCAAGTTCCATAATCGCGGCGTTCCATTGCGCCGCGTATTCGTCGTCCCTAGGAATGATTTTTTCGGCACGCGCGATTTCGTCTTTTTTCATGTGCGGGGGCGGCAGCTCTTCTCCGTGGAGGCGTGCGAGGACTCGTCGAATATTTGTGTCGAGCACAGTGCTGCGCTTGCGGTAGGCGAAAGCGATAATCGCGTCTGCGGTGTAGGGGCCGATTCCGGGGAGCGCCAAGAGCTCTTCCCGGTTGCGCGGAAGGGTGTTTCCGTATTCTTGTGCGACGACGGTGGCGCATTCTTGTAGGCGCAGCGCGCGTCTCGGATACCCGAGCCTTCCCCAGGCGAGGAGAACTTCTGCTGGTGAGGCGGCGGCGAGGTCGCGGGGTGTGGGCCAGCGTTTCATCCATTCGTCCCATGCGGGTAGTACGCGCACGACCGGTGTTTGTTGGCTCATGACTTCGCAAACGAGAATCGCCCAGGCGCTGGTGCCCGGTTCGCGCCAGGGGAGCGGGCGTCCATGGCGGGCAAACCACACAATGAGGCTGCCAACAATGGAATCGTTCGGGATACACACGTAAGTAAGTGTGCACCATATCCTCTGTGTTTCCAAAACTTTGAATGTTTTCAAGATGGGTTTTTATCTCATTGGGGTATTTTCGCCAGGGTGGTCTATCCATCTATGTTCATGAGAGTTTTTGCGTTCCTCGCGGGCATGTTTATTTTTGCGACGTTATCAAACGGGATGATTTTTGCGGTGCCTGAACGTATATTGAAGGCGGGTTGTTCTTAACGTGAGTGGGTTCGGTTTGGTAGCGTGGTGTGCGTGAAAGATTTTCGAGATGAACGCGAGGAGCGTCAGGAGCGTATTGCGCGTCGTAGACGTGCAAGGGAGGCTCGTAAAGAACGAAGCGCTACGAAGTCGCGTAATCTTTCCCAGGAAGCTCGCCAGGATAAAAAAGCCGTGAAGGGAGTTCCGGGAGTTAAGGAATCTCAGGGGAGCAAAAATCCACGAAAAATACGTGGCCGCGGTAAATCCGATGTTCAGAACAATTCTGGTGCGCATTTTACCGATACGACAACGAATTCCTCACCGAAACGTGGACGTAAAAGGCCGACGGTATCTTCCCAGGAGCAGGATTCTCGTTTAGAGGTGTTAGAGGCTTCTCGCCGTGAGCGTGCCTCTCGTTTTTCTGAACGACAAAAGAAATATAGGCGTCCTCGGGCAGATGAGAATATTTCAGGATCGCAACGCAGGCAGAGGGGGGTCTCGGATACGAATTCGTCTAAGACCTCTCGGCGAAATAAAACGCAGGTTAGAGATGAAGATTCGCGCCGTCGTATTTCGGGGAAAGCGAAGCAATCTGGGCAGTTTGAACATTTACCGCGAACAGAGCGCGTCAAGAGGCAGAGGGGTGAAAAGAATCGTGCCTTGCGCGATAAAAATTCGTATGGTGGCGAACGTATTCGTTTAACCGCGCAAGAGCGAGCTCGGTTGCGTGAAGAAGAAGAGAAAAAACGTGCGCGGCAGGCGGAGCTGAATAAGCGGTATCTTAAGATTCTGTTAGCGCTTATTGTGATTGTTGCGCTTATTTTGGTTGGGCATTACGTGTTGTCGAGGCTTTCGGAGCAGGCTAAAGAGCGTTCCGAAAAGGAAGAGACATATTTTGATGTGAAGGAATGTTCGCAGAAGTATATTCATCCAGAGATTATTGTGAAGAGCAAACGTGCCCAGGGGCATCCTGTGAACTTTGATGTGACCTTGAAGAATATTTCGGGGACTAATCCATGCAGTATAGATGTTGGGAAGAAAAACCTGCGTTTGAAAGTAAAAACAGGTGACGACGTCGTTTTTGAGAGTGCGAAATGCGATGCTATTCCCGACAGCAAGGTTCTTCTTATTGACCGCGATATGACAGCGAAGGTCCCGGTTACGTGGGGTGGGTATCTTACCGGATGCGGTACGACGGGAGATGCAGCTAAATCTGGAACTTATGTTGCCGAACTTGAGTTCGTAGATAACCCGAGCGTGAAGGCAACGGAATCATTCCATCTGTATTAGTTCTGTATTAGTTTTGTATTCAGTGGCGCCTCCTTGCTGGGAGTGGTGTTTGTTCGTTGCTGATTCGTTGCTGGGCGTGGCTCTGAGCGCCACCCACTGTTGAAACAAAGATGTCTTTTTGTTCTAAAGCTAAACCGAGCCGTGATTGGGATTGCAACAATCATGGCGACGCGCGAGGAATTCACCCCGGAATTGCTGCGGTGTTGGCGCGGTGTTTGCCGGGTGCGACGTTTGTTTCGTTGTACGGTGTTTGTTGGCTATGTAGTTTTAGGGTTGCAGCGATAGTGGCAGGACGGCTTGCGTGGCTTCTTTAATATCGGAGCAGGTGCGTATTTTGAGGCCTTCGGGTGGTTGTATTTTTTCGTGGCTCTGGGGGATGAGCGCGAGTGTGAATCCCAATCGTGTGGCTTCAGCTAAACGTTGCTGTAGCCCAGTAACAGGACGGAGTTCTCCGGTGAGTGCGACTTCTCCTATGGCAATAACTCCGGGCGCTACCGGCAAATCAACGTAGGCACTTGCCAACGCTAAAGCAATCGCGATATCCGCGCTTGGTTCGTTAGCTTGAGCGCCACCCACTGTTGAAACAAAGATGTCTTTTTGTTCTAAAGCTAAACCGAGCCGTGATTGAAGGATGGCAACAATCATGGCGACGCGCGAGGAATTCACCCCGGAATTGGTGCGTTGTGGACGTCCGGAGGATTGCACAACCAAGCCTTGTAATTCCACAGGAATCGGGCGCCTTCCATCAAGAGACATGGATGCGCAGGTTCCAGGGACGCTTCTGTTGCGTGCGGAAAGGAAAAGACCCGAAGGGTCGGGCAAACCGATAATTCCGTGATCAACCAGTTCAAAACAGCCGACTTCATCTGTTGCACCGTAACGATTCTTGACGGCCCGAACCATGCGCAAACGTGAATGTTTATCCCCTTCGAATTGGCAGACAACATCCACTAAATGTTCCAAAACCCGCGGCCCGGCAATAGATCCATCTTTGGTGACGTGCCCGACGAGCAGCACCGGAAGCCCGCGTGTTTTCGCCACGTGGACGAGGGCGGATGTAACAGCTTTTACCTGGGCACTACCGCCGGCAACACCATCAATTCGTGAGTCCGATATGGTTTGAACAGAATCAACAATAACTAGCGAAGGATTCTGGGCTTCAATATGCCCAAGAACCCTGGCAAGATCACTTTCAGATGCAAGGAAAAGATTCGGATTCATTGCTCCAATGCGTTCCGCACGAAGCCGAACCTGGGAGGCAGATTCCTCCCCGGAAATATAGAGAACGTTACCGGCAGATGGTACGACGGAGTTGCTCCTTCCGTTTCCGGTGACGCTACGTTGGGAGGAGCGATTTTCACCCCTAGGAGCATTGTTCTTGCCCTCAGAGTATGCCCGATTATCCGTAGAGCTTCTTTCGGAGGCTTCACGAAGAGCATCTGCCGTTTTCGCCGCAACATCCAGCAAAAGCGTAGATTTTCCAACACCTGGCTCACCAGCCAACAAAATCACCGCGCCCGGAACAAGCCCGCCACCCAAAACTCGATCCAGTTCATCCACCCCGGTTGGAGTTTTTGTAGACGCGGTTGCTGGAACATCTGTAATAGGTAATGCAGGGCTACGTGGCGTTAATGCCGAGGTGCCCGAGCTTGCCCCAACAGTGTTAACCTCATCAACAGTTCCCCATCCGCCACACTGCGAACAGCGCCCAACCCATTTAGTTGTAGCCCAGCCACATTCCTGACACGTGTATGTTGTTACCGGTGTTTTTGCCATAGCTCTAGCCTAATCCACACCTCCAGCATTAAAAATCGCGCGAACTTTACCGATTAGCAAACTCCTCTAAAAGTTGCGAATCGCCAGAAACAATAATCGTATCTTCCGCACCAATGAGGGAATCATCCGTCGCATATTCAAAAGGTTGCCCGGGCGCTTTCACCCCAATAATACGTACACCAAAGCGCTCACGAATTCGCGATTTCGCAACCGTAAATCCTTGAATTTCGCGCGGTGGCCTCATTTTCACAATGGAGAATCCATCCTCCATCTCGATGTAATCCAACATTCGCCCCGAAACCATATGCGCCACACGCGTCCCGGCGTCGAATTCCGGATAAATCACGTGATGGGCGCCGATTCGCCTCAAAATTCGTCCGTGTGCGCGAGATATGGCCTTCGCCCAAATTTGCGGAGTCCCCAAATCAACAAGATTCGCCGTCACCAACATGCTGGCTTCCAAGGAATTCCCCACACCAACCACCGCGACCTCAAAATCGCTGGCGCCAACCTGCTCCAACGTCTCCATATCCGTGGCATCCCCTTCAACAACCCGCAGGAGATGACTCCATTTTTGCGCGGTATCCGGGTTGCGCTCAATCACCAACACGTCGCGGCCTAAATCATCGAGCGTGGTGGCGATTGCCGTCGAAAAACGCCCCAGGCCAATCACAAGTACAGCCTGTTCCTCAACATTGTGCGCCATAGGAATCCTTTCTGCGTATTGACCAAACGTCCGCGTTAGCCACGAGTGGGGTTTTCTACCCAAGCCTTCACCCAGTCCCCACAACCGGTATCACTTGTAACCTTAGCGGATATGCAAGGCACTATGAACTCAAGTGCGCGATTATCCATCAATTCAACCTCGCCTAGCAACGGGCGCGTCTACGCGACCCAAGCAACGGTTTCGATTCCTTCCTAACCGATAAGCGGGCGTTCTTCAGGAAGGCGAATTGTGCGACGCCGGCTACGCAAGGCCAGCGCGGCCGCGAGCGTCATAATTCCCGTGCGTCCAAAGAACATGAGCAAAATAAGGACAAGTTTCGCACCAAACGGCAGAGCGGAAGTAATCCCCGTGCTTAACCCGCAGGTCGCGAAGGCGCTAATCACCTCGACAAGAATTTGCGAGAAACTAAAATTCGTCATTTGGAGCAGGGCGACGCAACCGGTTCCTACCATCACCGTTCCCGCAAAGGTCGCGGAAATTGCCAGCCGCAATACTTCGGGTGGGAGGCGTTTGCCGAAAACTTCGGTGTCGCGGTCGCCTCGTGCTTCTGCGCGAATGGCGAGAAGGAGGATCGCGAATGTTGTCACTTTAATTCCGCCCGCGGCCGATGCGCTACCGCCCCCGATGAACATGAGCGTCGAGATGAGGAGCCAGGAGGTTTCCCCCATTTGCCCCACATCGAGTGTTGCCAGTCCGGTTGAGCGCGTGACTGTTGAGAGGGAAAGCGAAGCGTTAATTTTACCGGCTGTGGAGAGTTGCCCGAGGGTGTTGGGGTTATTCCATTCGATGGCCGCGAAGGCGACTGCGCCCAAGATAAGAAGGGAAATGTAGGTGACGAGCACGATTTTTGTTGTAATGGACCATTTGCGTGGGCGGGTTCTGTGCCGCCACATATCAAGGACGACGGGAAAGCCAATCGCGCCTGCAATCGTGCCGAAAATGACGGGAATCGTGAGGCCCCAGTTACCGACGTAGGGCAAAACTCCTTCGCGCATGGCTACGAAACCGCCGTTGTTGAAAATGGAGACCGCCATGAAGTAGGAATGGCTCAGGCTTGCAAGGAGGGGCTCGCCTTTGTTGAGGAAGAAGGGAAGGAGTGAAATGAGGAGAATACTGTGCGCTGTGAGGGAAACAATGAGGACGGCACGCACAATCGCCCCAACATCGCCCAGACTGGATTGGTTTTCTTCTGCGGTGAGCATTCGTTGAGTGAGCCCAACATGTCGCGAGACGGCACGGCCCAGAATTGCCGCGAGGGTCATGACTCCGAGGCCACCAATAATAAGCCCTGCGCTAATGAAAAATTGTCCGACGGGCGACCAGTATGTTGCCGTGTCGACGGTTGTTAACCCCGTAACGCATACGGAGGAGGTTGCGGTAAAAAAAGCGTCGATAAATTTTGCGCGTTTGCCTGAGGCTGTTGATATAGGAAGAGAGAGGAGGGCGGTAAGGACAAAAATAATGACGGCGAAGATGAGGAGGGCAAGCTGCGCTGGACGGTCGCGAGCAATTTTATTGAGCATCTCGCGAATACGCACAGAAAAACTAGCGAAACCGCGTTGTTGCGTTCCGCTACTTACCTGTGGTTTTTCCGCCATACGGTTCCTTTGTTGGTGATGTATTGTTCCCTTAAAATATTATCCATTTTTTATGAAAACGGTGTGACGAGGGAGAAAATAGGCTACAATTGGGACATGTTGGGATTCCTGTTGTCCCATGTTGTAGTAGTTACCTTATTCCTCAGGGTGTTGAAATGAGCCACATGTCCTTACCTTCACAGCCACAGTTCTATACTGTTGCTGAAGTTGCGCAGATTGCCCGCGTTTCAAAAATGACGGTTTATCGCATGGTTCATGCCGGCGATTTGCCTGCTGTTCGTGTCGGTAGTTCATATCGCGTTCCTGCACCTGCCGTTCAGGAACTTCTTGGTGGTTCATCTGCTTCTGAACAAGTCCGTCGCGTTATCGGGGAATAACGTTTCGTCAACACAGCATATACCTCACCGCTATGAGGGGTGATATTTCTCCCCTCAATTTTTACGCCAGTTTTGTGAAAGTTCTGTATTTTCGAGAGCTTTTCACTGTAAGATGTGGTGGTATTGCTCTGAGCAAGTCCTATTTTCTATCGTGGAGGTACCGATGGGTTCCGTTATTAAGAAGCGTCGCAAGCGTATGTCGAAGAAGAAGCACCGCAAACTTCTTCGCAAGACGCGCCATCAGCGTCGCAACAAGAAGTAATTCTTGTATTAACTCAAGGGCCGGTTTTTGCCGGTCCTTTTGTTGTGTCCGTAAGTTGTTACGGTACGTAGTGCTCACAGTGTTGTGTAACGTATGTAGGACGACGACGAAAATAAGGACGGCAAAGACGGTAAGATACAGGCATGATTGATATAACCGTCGTTCACCTTGTACGCCACGGAGAAGTGGACAATCCCACCGGGCAGCTTTATGGTCGCCAGAGAGGATTTCATCTTACGCAACTTGGGCACGATATGGCCGGCGAAGTAGCCCGATTCTTTGAGGGACGCGATGTGCGCAACGTTTACTCTTCGCCCCTCGAACGCGCCGTAGAAACCGCAACACCAACCGCGCTACAGGCAGGCCTGGATATTATTGAAAACCCGGAACTCATTGAGGCAGGAAATAAATTCGAAGGCATTAATGTCAATAAAAACCGCTGGATTCTTGCCCACCCCAAATTCTGGAGCTGGTACATTAACCCCTTCAAGCCCTCCTGGGGCGAACCCTACACAGAGATCGTTGCCCGCATGAGTAACGCTGTGCGCCGGGCTCTCCACGAATCACGCGGGGGAGAAGCAGTTCTTGTTTCCCACCAGCTACCCATCTGGACGCTACGGTCATTCCTTGAAGGTAAAAGCCTTGCACACGACCCGCGCAAACGCCAATGTGCGTTGTGTTCCGTTACGTCGCTAACCTTCCAAGGTAACGGTCTTGTTGCGGTGGATTACGCCGAACCGGCTTGCGAACTTCTCGCTCTCGCCCGTGACGTCACCCCAGGAAACTCCAGCGCGGCAACGCATACGGGAGAATAAAATATAGGAAGAATGCGGGAGCGCCACTAGGAAACCGGCTCTTTGGTTAGGAAAGACCCCGTGGTTAGAAATCGGTTCCTTGCTAGGAAACCGGCCCTTTATCGTCGGGGTCAGAGAAGTTTTTCTCGGAATCGGATTCGCCCGAGTCTTTCTTTTTTTCCTGCTCACGTTCCCATTCACGGAAACGGTTATACGAATCAATTTTCTTCAAAAATTCGATGTCGTCGTCGGGAGCAACGGGTTCTTTTTTCTTTTTCGACGGAGAATAGCGCGAAAATGGATTCCCGCCGAGACTAATTTCTTTTGCAGGGAATTTGATGGGGAAAGTGAATATTATCCACAGTAGTGAACCAACAGTGGGGAGAAATATCGTTAGCGCGAGCCATGCAGGTTTCTTTAAACGACCGGGGAAACGAGTAGTATCGTGTGTTCGTGTCACGTCGATAATCCCGTAAATCCATATGGCGAGTGCGGTGAGTATTAACAAAATCCTCGGCATCTTTCCTCAATTCACGCGGGTATAAACCACGTTGTGTTTGTATTCTCGTTATTATACCAAGTTCGCGCTAACCCAGAAGGTGGCAAGCAACGCTAAACCCATGGTGAGTTCGGTCAAACCCGAGAGTTTTACCAGCTTGTTGATGCTTCCGCCGTGTGCTGCGGGCTGGCCGATACCTAGAATACGCGCAATGTTTATCGCCACGAAAACGAGTGACGGAAGGAAAAATACCGCGCACCAGGTGTGAATGTTGGGGGTGAAGCACAGCCCGAAACACATGCTCATGGCAAAAATGAGTGTAATGCTGTAGGCGATGCGTGCCCGATTATCGCCCATGCGCACAGCGAGGGTTTTCTTGCCCGCATATGTGTCTGTGGGAATATCGCGAATGTTATTCAACATAAGAATGCAACATGCAACGAGCCCCATAATGCACGAAGAGAGCCATCCAAGAAGAGGAACACCGCCGGCCTGAACAAAAATCGTCCCTCCACAGGCCACCAGCCCGAAGAACACGAACACAAAGACTTCTCCGAGCCCCATATATCCGTAGGGGCGTTTCCCGCCCGTATAGAACCATCCGGCTGCAATCGCTGCCACACCCACGAGTATGAGCCACCACTGCCCGCTAAAGGCAATAATGATTAGCCCGAGTGCCGCAGTTAAACCGTAAAAGCCGATCGCCACGGCAAGAACTGTGTACGGATGTGCCAAATCGCCACCCGTCAAACGCGCCGGACCGATTCGATTTTTATCGGTGCCACGGATGCCGTCCGAATAATCGTTGGAATAATTAACGGCAAGTTGGATAGTGAGCCCTGCTAGTACGCACAAAATCGACAGAAAAACATCGAAAGTATCTAGCCATAGGGTAACGCCAACCCCCGCGAAAATAGGGGAAATGGAGGCGGGTAGCGTTTGAAGTCGCGCTCCGTGTATCCATGTTGAAAAGCTTGCCATGGGTAGCATTCTACCAACCCACGGCAAGCTCTTTCTCGACGATAACTATGTGGTAAGGAACCTAATGTGTTGTTTTCTCCGGGTTTTCCGCTTCGGCCCTGGCCGAAGCGGTTGCGGAGTTTTCGGGTGTCGTTTCTTGTGTGTCCGGGATATCTTGTGTGTCCGTCGTTTCTTGTGTATCCGCCGCTTCTTGCACGTTCGGTGTTTCTTGTGTGTTGCCTGCCACTGCCGTCGTAGCTACAGCGATATTTTCCTCGCCCTTCCCTTCAAGGTGCGAAGAGGTTTCGGGGGTGTCTCCGTCGGCCACGGTTTCTACAATATCGCTGGTGTTTGCATTACTGGTGTCACCGTCGAGATGGGTGGCGTAGTCGGCCGCGTCGCCCTTTCCTTCAAGGTGCGAAGAGGTTTCGGTGTCGTCGTCGATATAATCAGTGGGATTTTCTGCGATATCTGTTGAGGGATCGCCGGGGTGAACAGCAACTCCGTCGGGGGCGCCGGGAATATTCAGACGCCCAGGAATGCTGGATTCGTGGGGCAAAAGGAACCCGGAAGTTTCAGAAACCGGTGGTTTGGTGCGGAAAATACGGGAGAGGCCTTCAACAATAAGCCCGAGAACCACACCTGCAAAGATTACATACCAGGAAATACCGAAAGAGAACATTTGCTTGATATTTCGGTCGGAAGTCGTGATGGAAGCCCTGCCAATAACATTGAGGATTGCCAGGACGGATGTGAAGGCGAAAGGCATAGGAATCCAAGCAAAAGGCCCATATTCGAGAAGTGGATCGCGAGTACGACCCCAACGGTAGGCAGCGCCCAACAACAGGGCGAAGAGTAAAATAAACCCGCACACTACCTCCCACGAAGGCATTATAGGCAGGATGAGTGCCGTTTGGTGGGCGGAAGGCCTCATTGTTGAGGCGACATTTATGAAGCCAACACCCATCAAAAGTCCTTGAAGGGCGGCGACACCTATAGTGAAAATGAACGGGATAAAACTAATGAATGAAGCGCCCGGTATCTGTATTAGATAATCGATAGCCGGAGGTAGGCTGGCGAGTCCACAAACAAGTGCTCCCGCAAGATATACGGCAAAAGCGATACGTACCGCGTGGGCAAAGGTGGGGATGAAGGAGGCGCTGGTGAGAGCGAAACGTGTTGAGGGCGAGTTTTTCAGGGTCGAAAGCCTGCCGAAGGCTGAACAGAACAGTCCGACGGGTAGGGCAAGAAGCGCCGTTAACCAGATGCTTGGCTGGGCAACAAACGTTGTTGTACCGAGCGACGGTACAGGAGACTCCAAAAAAACTTTTGTGGAGAATGCCAGAAGTGCGGCTAATGCGCTCAACGTGAGGGCTGAAATCCATGCAGGTATCCATACGAGTAGCGTGGAATTGCGTTTTCCTCGCCCAACAAACATGTGGCAAAGGTAAAGTGTGAGGCCGACTATAACAGTGATTGTTAGCGCGGGAACAAAAAGATCAATGTGTATCGGCGCACGTGGAGCAAGCTGTGGAGCCGAGGGAAGAGTAATAGTAATATTCCAGGTTCCTCCCAAACCTAAAGCAGTGACGAGCAACGCGGAAGGTATGGCTGGGAGGGTGGGTTGCGTGCCCGCTAGCGTTGCGTTAAGGAAAAGGTTGCCTTGTGCAAGAACTGTAAACAGCGAAACAAGGAATCCGATAAGAACGGCGACGACGGGCGAAAGCAAGGAAACAAACCACGTTTGGCGTGAGAAAGTGCGACGAATAGCCGAGAGAAGTTCGGGGGATTTTAGTTTCGACTCGTGTGGTTTAGAAACCTGCGGTGTTGCAACATTATCGTTATCCCAGGTGCTAAAAAGGTCCGATGTGTTTTTCGGAGTTTCCTGCTCGGGCATTTAAAATCCTTCCTATATGCGTGATATCCCTCAGCATACGCTGAAAATTTTTGGGCGATGCCGGGTTCATCATATTAGCTCTTCTAGTTTACGCGGGGAAAGAAAAGTTTTGAGCTTTTCCGTATCGGAGGTGTGAAAAGTGTCGTTTTATGTGAAGATAGTCCCATGAACAAAAGCCTTCCTCGTGAATCACATCTCAATGAACAGGGATTTGTCGATAAGGAGGCCGGAAAAATATCTGGTATGTTCGATAAAATCGCGCCACGTTACGATCTCGCTAACGATGTCCTCAGTTTTGGGCAGGTTCGGCTGTGGCGTAAAGCGGTTCTTGTGGCGCTCGATATTCAGCCCGGGCAGCGAATTCTTGATATAGCCTGCGGTACAGGTACATCCACCGCCGAATATGAAGGTTTTGGCGCGAGAGTGGTGGGGATAGATTTTTCGTCGGGAATGTTGGAAAAAGCACGTAAAACCTACCCACACATTACGTTCCAACAGGCGGACACAACCGCTCTTCCTTTCGACGACGAAAGTTTCGATACGGTCACGTGTTCTTACGGTTTGCGTAATGTTGAGGAGCCGCAGAAGGCTTTAAATGAAATGAGGCGCGTATTGCGTCCAGGGGGGCGCGTGGTGATAGCGGAATTTTCGCATCCGGAAAGTCGCGTATTTGGTACGGTTTATGATAGCTATTTGCGTCACATTTTACCTCGGGTTGCCGGTGTTGTTGCGAAAAGTGTTTCCGAATATGCGTATTTGATGGAATCCATCGGGGCTTGGCCCGATCAGCTTGGGGTCGCGCAGATGTTGCATCACGCGGGACTGAATGGGGTGGAGTACCGAAATCTCACTGGCGGAATAGTTGCTATTCACCGTGCTTTTGCGCCTACCATGGACATATCATGACTTTAACAACAGATAAAATACGCACACGGGTTGCCGAGCGCATGAAGGGCGTGGAAAAAATCCTCGCAAAAGAAACGAACCTGGGGCCAATCAGGGCTCGCCCGGTGACGAGTCATCTCATGCGTGCCGGAGGGAAAAGGCTTCGCCCCGCGTTAACGTTGGTGTGTTCCTATTTAGGGCCGGAACCGGAGTCTGATCGTGTGGAAAGTTTGGCCACCGCCATGGAACTTACCCATGTTGCATCCCTATATCACGACGATGTGATGGACGGTTCAGATTTGCGGCGAGGTGTGGAATCTGCGCACATGGTGTTCGGAACGTCGGCCGCAATTTTAGGTGGCGATATTTTGTTTGCGCGCGCAACGAAACGTATTATGGCGGCCGGGCGCTACACCCAAAAATTCTATTCGGAAACCTTTACCCGCCTGTGCGTTGGGCAGCTCATGGAAACTCTCGGGCCAGAGGGTGAAGAAGATGTGCGCGCCTACTACATTAACGTGTTGAGTGATAAAACAGGTTCGCTTATTGCCGATTCGGCAACTCAAGGTGTTCTTGGTTCTGCCGGGCCTGAGCGCGAAGAAGAATTCCTTCCCGTGGCTGAGAAAGTCCGGGCTTTCGGCGAAAAAATGGGTGTTGCTTTCCAACTTGCAGATGACTATATCGACGTTATGTCAGATGATGCGACGAGCGGGAAAGATCCCGGCGCAGATATTAAAGCGGGCGTTATCACCATGCCGATTATTTTGCTTCAAGAATGGAGTGCGTCCGGGCAGCTCGATAGTGCGGGGGACAGCATACTTGACCGCTGGAATCGTGTAACCGATTTGGATAGTGAAGCCCGCCATCAGCTCGTGGCGGATATTCGCAGGCACGATGTGATGGGTGAAGCAAAAAATATTGCCACAACATGGGCGATGGACGCGATTAATCATTTAGAGCCGTTAGGGGACACGCCGGTTCGTGAGCTTCTTGTGGAGTATTCGGTGAAATCTGTGGAGCGTAGCCACTAGTTTCGGATTTCGTCGTCGTAAATAATTACGTTGCGAGACGAGACGTAACGAAGAACGCACGCGCTGGGAGTGAACGGGGCTCATGAAGCGTGAAGAAACGCGTACAATGGTATAAGTTATGTCCGCAAAAAGGAGTTTTACGCGTGGTACGTATTCTTGACCGCATTCTTCGAGCAGGAGAAGGGCGCACATTGAAGCGCCTGAAGCGCATTAGTCAACAAGTTAACGCTCTTGAGCCAGATATTCAGTCGATGTCCGATGAGGAACTTCGCGGGCAAACTGAGGTTTTTAAGAAGAGACTCGCCGAGGGCGAAACCCTGGATCGGTTGTTGCCCGAGGCTTTCGCAACCGTTCGCGAAGCAGCTGTGCGCACTATTGGACAGCGTCCGTATGATGTTCAGATTATGGGTGGTGCGGCGCTTCACCTGGGCATGATTGCGGAAATGAAAACTGGTGAAGGTAAAACTCTTGTTGCGACGATGCCGTCCTATCTCAACGCGTTGAGTGGTGAAGGTGTGCATGTGGTGACGGTGAATGACTATTTGGCGTCGTACCAGTCTGAACTTATGGGACGTGTGTATCGTTTCCTCGGGATGACAACCGGTTGTATTGTGACCGGGCAGGATCCTGATGAACGTCGTAAACAATACAACGCGGATATTACATACGGAACGAATAACGAATTTGGTTTCGATTACCTGCGCGATAATATGGCGTGGGATACCGATGAGTTGGTTCAGCGCGGGCACAATTTTGCGATTGTCGACGAAGTTGATTCCATTCTTATTGATGAGGCGCGTACACCGTTAATTATTTCGGGTCCTGCCGAAGGGGATGCGAATAAGTGGTATCAGGAATTTGCGCGTTTGGTGTTGAAGATGCGCAAGGATACCGATTATGAGGTCGATGAGAAAAAGCGCACCGTCGGCATTTTAGAGCCGGGTATCGATAAAGTTGAGGATACGCTTGGCATTGATAACCTTTATGAGTCTCTGAATACGCCACTGATTGGCTATTTGAACAACGCTATTAAGGCGAAGGAACTTTTTGAGCGCGACCGCGATTATGTTGTGTTGCACGGTGAAGTTCTTATTGTTGACGAACATACCGGGCGTGTTTTGCCTGGACGTCGCTATAACGAGGGTATGCATCAGGCAATCGAAGCCAAGGAAGGCGTGGAGATTAAGGCGGAGAATCAGACTCTTGCCACAATTACGCTCCAGAACTATTTCCGCATGTATAAAAAGCTGTCCGGCATGACGGGTACGGCGGAAACAGAAGCTGAAGAATTTGCTTCAACCTACAAACTTGGTGTGGTGCCGATTCCGACGAATAAGCCCATGATTCGCGTGGATCGAACGGATTTGATTTATTCGACTCGCGCCGCAAAACTGCAGGCGGTTGTTGCGGATATTGTTGAACGCCACGAAAAAGGCCAGCCAATCCTTGTTGGTACGGCATCGGTGGAAGCTTCGGAAGAACTTTCTGATTTGCTTGACCAGGTTGGGGTTCCGCACCAGGTGTTGAATGCTAAGCAGCACGAGCGAGAAGCGCGTGTTGTTGCGGAAGCTGGGCGTAAAGGTGCCGTGACAGTTGCAACAAATATGGCTGGGCGTGGTACGGATATTATGCTCGGTGGCAATCCGGAGCATCGCGCAGTGGACCTCCTGAAGAGCAAGGGCATGGATCCGGAAGAGACTCCGGAAGAATACGAACTTGCATGGCCCGAAGCGTTGAAGCGAGAACAGGCCGCGGTTGCCGAAGAACATGATGAGGTGACGGCGCTCGGTGGTTTGTATGTGCTGGGTTCCGAACGTCACGAATCGCGTCGTATTGATAACCAGTTGCGCGGACGTAGTGGACGCCAGGGCGATCCGGGCGAATCGCGTTTCTATCTTTCCCTTGAAGATGATTTGTTGCGTTTGTGGGGTCAGGGAATTACCGGGCGCATGATTAATGCGGCAATTGTCGATGATGACACCCCGTTAGAGCATAGGGGAATGGCGAAAAACGTCACTCGTGCGCAAACCTCAAACGAGGCACGTAATGCGGAAATGCGTAAAAACGTGTTGAAGTACGATGACGTGATGAACGATCAGCGTACCGTGGTGTACGACGAACGCCGGAGCATTTTGCGTGGTGACGATATTGAGAACCTTATTAGCGGTTTCCTTGATTTCGTTATCGACGATGTTGTAACGGCTCATACTCAGGGCAGTGAAGAAGATTGGAATCTTGAAGCCCTGTGGAATGATCTTAAGAGTTACTACAAGCCTGGCTTCAGCGCCCAAGAGCTCATTGAGGACGCGGGTGGGTTGCATAAGCTTTCCCAGGAAAGAGTGAAGAGTGAACTAAACCAGGATATTCACGCACTTTATGAGGAACGTGAAGACGAGGTTGGTTCAGCATCAATGCGTGAGCTTGAACGTCAGATTTTGTTGTCTGTACTGGATCGTAAGTGGCGCGAGCATTTGTACGAAATGGATTACCTTAAAGAGGGTATCGGTTTGCGTGCTATGGCTCAAAAGGATCCCCTTGTTGAATACAAGGACGAGGGATACCGCATGTTCCAGGCAATGAACGACAATATCATGGGTGAAACCGTTCAATACTTGTTCAATTTCGAGTTGCCATCTGAACGTGAAGCGCGCCTTCAAGAAGAAGCCGCAAAACTAGCTTCACCTGCGAAGAACATGGAAGCTGCCTTTGCGGCCGCTAACGATCTTCACGACAATAGTAACGCTGCGGCTTCTGGTGAACGCGTTAGCGCACAAAGCCTAGGCCTTGAAAAAAGAACTCGTCAGCAAAACGTGTCCTATTCGGCGCCCTCAATGGACGGCAGTGGTGAGGCAACTCAAACCGGCGCCGGGAGTTCTTTCCAGTCCGGCGGCGGGGCATCTCCGGCAACTGCTCACCGCTCTGAAGGCGGAAATCGTGCACAACGCAGAGCCGCTAAGAAAAAGAAGCGCAGGAAATAACGCGGTAGGTGACGCAATTGCCGACGCAATAGGCACGCAGCAGGCGACACAAGTGCTGACGCAATAGGCGACGCAGTAAGTAATTGAGCGGAGGGAGTGGCTTATACGGTTCGTGTAAGCTACTCCCTCCGCTTAACACATGCGATGTGACGTGTATGTTGTTCGGTGCCGTGGTGGTGTGATGTGGATGCTGCTGCGCATCCTACGTGTTCAGCTTCCCTTTGCCGGTATGAGAACAAAGGGATTCTTGTGTTTCCTCATCCTACGTTCCCGCATTGAGTACAAACGGGTGTGATCCAAGCTGTGCATCACTATCCTGGTTGTTCGCGTTCTTCTCAGTTATATGTGATTTTTCAATACAATTGTGGGTTTTTAGCCGAGTTCCAATGCGACAACTTCCCAACGATTCCTATTGAACTCAATACGAAATGCGGCTGCGCGAATCCGTATCCCGTCCTCAATGACGGCAATAATTTCTCGCACTCTCAAAAGTGGCGCAAAAACAGACATTCTGAGGATCTTGGGGCAACGACGCTGTAAAATTTTTCCCTCCAATCTCATTCCCAGTCCGCAACGACGAACAAACATTTGATAAACTTCCGGCGCCATCCAGTTTTTCAGATGGTTCACCGGCCTTTGCCCAAGAAGTGCTTCAATTGCGAAGAGAACAACCCCTCCGCTGAAACGTTCGGGCTGAGGAGCATCTCCCGGTAGGGGATCATTCAAATTTTCTTTGCACTCCCTCCACACATTTCGAAAGGGTGTGGCTTTCAAAGCGACCCGATCCCACGGTTTCCGGGGGCTTGTCACGGGGTAATTTTCGTGGGTGGTGCAGGGCTGCGTTTCTTCTCGTGGTTTTGCTTCTCTTCGTGGTTGCTTCGTTCCTCTTCGTTGCGGTTTCGTTTCTCTTCGCGCTTGTTTCTCCCCTTTTGCATTTCGCGTCCCAGGGCTTCCTGTTTTTCCTCGCGGTTCTCTTTTTATTCGTGCCGGCGGGGTTCTTTCTCCAGATGTTTTCTCGTCGAAAACATTGCTTAACGACATGCGTATTTTGTCCGCAGGAGGTGGCAGATGGGAGATAACAAATGCTGTGCTTGTTGCTGTACTTGTTGCTGTACTTGCTTGCGGTATCGTTACCAGCTTTTCTGATTTTTTGTTGGCGGGAACTGTTGACATGATGGACCCCGATTTTACGTTAAGTTTTAGGTTGAATAAGGTACATCGGGAGCTTTAGCAGTTGTCCCGGATAGATAACGTTGGGTTCGGGAATCTTATTTTCGGCAACAATGGCATGAATTCCCGCAACTATATCTGCATTCCTCGCCTCTTCTCCAAGAACTCCACGGCATATTTTCCACAATGAATCGCCAGGAAAAACTGTGTACGTTCTCGTTTTTTCATCGTTTCCAGGGGTGCCGTGCCCGTGGTGGAAAGGCTTGTTGGTGCCCGATGAAAAATCTCTGTTGCCGTCAAGAAATTGGCGATATTGTTCGTCGAGAAAAGGAAAAACTGTATTAAGGATGGGAGAAATAAAACGGTGTCCTAATATTCTCGAAAAAGTAGTGAATGGCGCCTGAGCTAGAGAACGTGGTGGTGGGGTTTTGCTCTCTAGATTTGCTCGGGATGACGAACTATGTGGAAGTTGTGTGGCGCGCAAATTCTCCTGTTGCGCAGATAAAAGTTTTTCCCGCATTGCCGGCGCGTTATCACGTGGCGAGGTTAAGTTGTTGGGCGATACGGCCACGTGTTTCTTGTCTGGCATCTGAGGATTGAGGGGGAGTGCCTGGATGTTTGCCGAGGATTGTGTCTTATTCGGAGGCAGTTTATTTGTTGATTGAGGTTTGTTCGACGATATTGGAGGCGCGGGTTGCTTGTCGGCAGAAGTGATATTCTTCTTCCCCATATCTGCAGTGGTGTCTTGTGGTGGTGCCGGTTGTTTAGTGTCATGTGGCTCAGAAGGTGTTGACTCTCTTGACTCTTGGGAGGTGTTATCCGAAGGCGAAGAAGAATCAGGTTGTGTTTCCTTGTTCTCGTGGGCTTTCTTGTTCAGTGACCCTCCTATGCCTAAATCGATATCCTCAACTTCCGTTGAAGTTGTTGGTGGCGGTAATTCATCTGCCCATGCGTGTCCCATGGGTGGGAATGTTAGTGCAGATGCGACGAAAAGCGCTGCGAGCGAACGTCGCGTTTTTGCCGTGCCTGCAACGGACGCTAGCCGAACGATAAGGCTCAAGCGTCCGCTGTGTGCGCTATGCAAAGCGTAGTAACTAAGAGATAATCGCGCACCGGAAACGCAGAATACTCCAAGGCAGACAACGAGGCCGATGGCGAAAAACAATCCATATCCGCTAGTCTCAAGGCAGATGTGAAATGCGTTAATGCATAGATAGGCACTCGTCAATGATGCGCCTAAAGCTATGAAAGATTTGCTGAGATATCCCATGACAGATATCCTTTCCGTTCTCATCTGTGCCGGATATCTTCGGCCTTATAAGCTATCTTAAACAGTTAATTAAGTAGGCCAACTGGATATATCCGACTTTACTGCGACGAGAGCTGCTTTGTCTCGTCGTCAATGAAGAATAAAAAGAAAACAACGACAGGGCGAAACTCTTTCCCCAAGAGGTGTTCCGCTGTGGATAGAAACGTGGATAAGCGGCATGTAATCGAGGGTTTTCCACAACTGTGGATAACTATTTATGGGGGCTTCTTTTTTCATTCATAATATTGTGATGATTTTCGACGAAAGGAGGAGGCTCGCGTGAAAAAGGAGGAGGCTCTCGTGAAGGAGAAAGGCGTTACATCGCTGAAATCGGATACGGGGCGAACGGGACAAGAAGCGGTACGTTATCGTGGGCGGCGTGCTCTGGTTGAAGATGTTGGTAACGACGGTGGACAAATTGCGGGCCAGAAAAGCGTGCGTGTGGGAGCAACCAAGGGTGGAAAATCGAGGACGGCGCGCTTGTACGATAAAAATGCCCGCTGGGACGTGGCAGATGTGAAGGCTGACAAGGGTAATGCGCGAGGAGGTAAACGCCAGGGCGGGGAAGCTCGTGGAAAACTGTTAATCATTGCGGTGTTGTCGCTTTTGGGAGCATGTGTTTGTTGGTTTGTTGCGTCGCAGTATCTTGGATTACAGCGAGCGCAAGAACGTGCCGGAAAAAATTCTGTTCGTATGGTTATTCCTGTTGATATGCCACTTTCTCATGTGGGGGTAGGAGACTCGCTAGAGCTGTGGACGGGGGAAGGGTATGTGGCTACGGGACGTGGAGATGGAGGTCGTGTAGCTTCGGGGAAAGGAGACGGAGGTTGCACAATGGTGGAGCAAGGGTATGTAGCAGAGGGGCAAGGCCGTGTGAAGGCTGGGGAAGGGCGTGTAACGAAAACCGCGCGAACAAAAATTTCCGATATTTTTGGTATTCGTTCTTTTCCTTGCGGGGTGGAACGTTATTGTGTGGAATGTTTTGTTCCTCGCGGGGCGGCAAGTCGTGTTGCGCATCTGATGACGATTCGTGCCACATTATTTTCGTTTGAGAAAGGTGTGCTTGTGGAGTGATTGCCTCGTTTCTTTGCCTTTGCGCTGGAAGCCTTAGATAGAATAAGGCTATGAGGATATACATTCCGGCAACGCCGTTCGATTTAGGTCAAAACAAGGTAACTGCGCGAGTTGTACATGCAGTTACGAAAGAACTCTTGAAAGTTATGCCGGATGAGGAAGCAGAGATTATCGAGGCGGTTGCATTTAATGCCGCAACGGACGCTTCCGTGGACTTAATTCCGCGCTTAATGGAAGAAGAGCCTGATATTCATCCTCGTCGCGTGGTTATTTCTGCTGATGTTCCCGATGCGTGGTTGGAGATGGGTTCTGGATTGCCCACGGCTTTGCGTTTAACACGCGATGTGGAATGGGTGCGAGTTGCATGTTTCCACGTCGATGGGTGGGAAGCGGAAGAAGATGTGAAAAAAGCGCCTGCCGATGATGAAGCGTTCGAAAGGCTAACGGAAGAAGATTTGCTCTGGTTTGACATTACTGAGCGTGCAGGTTGTGCAGAGGAGTTGCGGGCGACGTATCGCGTTTAGCGGGGCGTGTTTAGCGCGAAAACTTCCGTTGTGTTTAGTTTTCATAGCTTGCTCGGAGCGTAGATGTTCCGTCGGGAAGGCGGCGGATGGAGATTTTTTCGGAGATGGCTTCTTTCATATCAGCCACGTGTGAGATAACCCCGACGCTTCGTTTGTGTTCTGTGAGTCCGTGAAGCACATCCATTACATTATGTAATTTATCGGACGATAAACTTCCGAATCCTTCGTCTATAAGGAGCGTTTCTAGGTGTATTCCACCGTTTTCTGCGCGCACAACGTCTGCTAGTGCAAGAGCTAAAGCCAGTGCGACGAAGAATGTTTCCCCACCTGAGAGGCTCGCGGTTTCGCGCAGGCTTTCTTTGCCTTCTCTCCATTCGCGAACTTTTAACCCCAAACCGATTTTTGTTTGCCGTGAGCCTTTGTCTTTATCGTTTGTGCGCATTAGCTGATAAACGCCGTTACTTATGGTGAGCAGGCGTTCGTTGGCGACGTCAATAATGCGTTCAAAACGTTGTTGAAGAACATAGGTTTCGAGCGGAATATTGGTTTTGGATTCGACTCCCGCAGTTGCGAGGGCAGCAAGGCGAAGCGACGGGCCTGCTTCCCGAACGCTATCCAACCAGGCTTTTTCTGCTGTCTCCACCTGGGTGTGATGCTTACGAGCCTGAGCTAAAAGCGTTTCCTGCCGTGTTGCCACAGCCCTCGCTTTTCGAACTTCTTCTTGGGCTTCGCGCACGGCTTGTTCGTTTTCTTTAAGCCGGGGTTGTTCTTCACCTGTTAGCTGCGCAATGGCTGGTTCGGCTAAATCACGTTCCACTTCATGCCACATGCGCGTGAATTCCGCGCATTCTTTTTCCAAAATGGACTCGGTTTCTTTACTGACATGGGAATCTTGTATGTCCTTAGCCGATGCAAAAATGGGTTCTTTTTTGATCGCGACATTGAGTTTTTCTTGTGCCTGACCAGCTAGTTGCCCTGCCTCAAGAAGCTGGGTGGCGGCTTCGATCCAGGAGTCGAGAATGCCGAGGTTATCCTCGTGGAATTTCTGGCGTTCTTCAAGTGAATCAAAACCGCCACATTCTTGAGATAAGCGTTGCTCTTCTGCCTGAATATTGAGCGCCAATTGTTGTTGAGTGGCCCCACGGCGCGACTGTTCTTCGCGCAAGGTTTGATGGGCAGTTGCACATTCTTCGTGTTCCTTATACAGATTCTCAAGTAATTTTTCGCATTCGCGTAGTTCTTCTTCTTGGGTTTGCGCCTGCTCCGAAAGTTTCGTATATCGTGCAAGCTCCGTAGAAATTTGTTCCTCGGAGTATCCCTTAATCGAGTTTTTCTTTTCTTCCCAGCGAGTTCGCGCTTGCGTATATGCCCCCGTTATTTTTTCAACCTGTACGCGCACGGCACTGAGTTTCTTCTCTGCATCTTCAACTTCGTTGCGTGTCACGTGCGTTTCGGTTGCCCGGGCGGGTTGGGGGTGTTCGACGGATCCGCACACCGGGCAGGGAAGAGAATCTTCCAAAGTTTCAGCAATTTCCGCTGATATTGAAGCAAGCCATTGCTGTGTGAGAAGTTGATGATTTTGTTGTGAAGAGGTCAGTTTTTTCTTTGCTGTATCGTATTCTTGACGTGCCTGGTTGAATGATTTTTCAAGCGCATCAGCTGTTCGATAATCTTCTAAGCGTTGTTCCCATTCGTTGAGCCCTGCTGTTATGCGAGGAATCTCTAGGAGTATAGGTTCGAGTTTTTTCTTGACATGTTCAGCTTCGCATATTTTCTCGTGAAGCTGTTTTTCTTCCGTCTTTGCAACCTCCAGTTTTTTCGCAACATTTTCGGCATGTTGTAGCGCTACACGATGGTCATTTTTCAAAACCTGTAACGCATGTTCCGCATTGCGGAGTTCTTCAAGTTTCCCGCTTTCTTTTCGTAGTGTATCGGATAGTTGATGGGCTGTGCTCAGGTGTTGGGAGGCGAGAGAGTCAGCTGAAATCGTTGGGAGGAAACGTATAGAGCTGTACGTTTTATCTGCTAGCGTGGCATTATCTTGGCAGAGTTTTTCGTAGCCTTCTTTGGCGAGGTTGAGGTTATCACGGGTTTTTGTAAATTGTTCGACAAGGGGCATTAACGGCAATGTTAATGTGTGCAAGCGTAACTGTTCCCGCTTTTTGTCGATTTCGGGTTGTTGTTTTTCTAGTTCAGCGCGAGTTTCCCGTAGTTTGCTCCGTTGTGCAAGAAGATTCGTTAATTCTTGTGCATGCTTGAATTTTTCTTCCTTCTGCCGTGCATGTGTTTCGGCGCCGTCGGCTACGAGCTGTGCGCGGTGATGTTCTTCAACGAGTTTTTCGACGTGGTGTGCAATGGTGTCGTTTAGTTCGTCAATGTTTTCCGGTAGGGTGAGGTTTTTCGCTTTTTCGCTAAGTTCTTCTTGTTCTTCGGGTGCAAGGTTGAGATCGGATGCAAGAGCGTAAGTAAATTTTTCGATAGCTGTCTTTTTCGCCTCTATATCTGCCCGTGATTGCTTTGCCAGCTCCTGTAGTTGGCTGGTGAGCTTCCCGTATAAGCCCGTGTTAAATATTTTTGAGAGTAACGCTGTACGATCTTGTGTGTTTAATGCGAGAAATTCTGAGAATTTGCCCTGCGGAAGGATAACGGTTTGGAGAAACTGTTCTGCGTTGAGCCCGATAAGTTTAATAATAGCGGGCCCGACATCGCGGGGGAGAGACGCTAAGGGTTCGCCTTTATCGCTTCCGGTTTTTACGGAGTCATCCGAAATTTTCATGAGTTTCGCTGTTGCACGCGAAGGGTTGGCGTTTCCTTCCTTAATATATTCGGGTTCTCGTCGCACACGGTAGGTTCCAGATTCAACGGTGAAAATTAAGTCAACAAAACTGGGTTTTTTCGGGTTCGCAAAGGTGGAGCGTAGGCGTTCTACGCTGGAATCTTTTCCGCCTGCAATTTTGCCGTAGAGTGCGTAACATATGGCGTCAATAATGGTGGATTTTCCTGAACCTGTAGGGCCTTCCAAGAGGTAGATGCTGGATGATGACATTCGATCAAAATCAATGTTTTCTTCACCAGCAAACGGCCCGATACCCCTGAATGTTAGACGTCTTAACCGCATTATTCTTCACCAGCTTTCACATTGTCCCATACGCATGAGAGTAGTTCTTTTTCTTCTGGGGTAAGGTTCCTCCCGCCGGTTTCTTTCATGAAATCCATAATTATGTCCAGAGGATTGTAGATACTGGGATTGATGCTTGCCATATGAGCCTGGGTGCTAGAGCGGTAGTGGATGTCCAGCGCGTGTGGGAAAGCCTGGTGAATGAGCGGAATGAGGTGTGGCGGGCGTGAAGAATCGGTGACGATAATTCGCGCGAAGGCATCCCTATATGCTTGGTTTTTCGCATCGAGAATGGACTCTAAAGTTCCTTCAATTGTTCGGATTGGGCGCCACACGGGAGCGGGGATAAGCGTGGTGTCCGTGAGTTGCGAACCGTCAAACGTGAGAAGGGCCGAGGATTTCTGCACGGTTTCGGTGAAGGAAAATGCGATAGGGGAGCCCGAGTAACGCATAGGCGGATCGCCCTTAACGCCAACCTTTTGCGGTGAATGTAAGTGCCCGAGGGCAATATAGCTTAATGGCCCGACGCCCTCAGTATCGCCGAGGCGAAAAAGCGAACTTGGTACGTTATCAATACCTCCAACACTAATATCCCGTTCCGATTCGCTAGATTGCGCCCCGGTAACAAAAGCATGAGCCATGACAATCCGCGCCACGTTTTCGCCTGAAAACTCGCCCTCCTCGCAATCCTTTTTAATGAGCTCTAACGCCGCTTTCATCACTGAGGGGTGGTTTCCTTGGATGCGGGGTTGCGTGTTGTTTTCTGCCATCACCGAGGGAGGGTTTTCGGCGACGATTCCGGTGCATTCTGGGGTGCTCGCTTTGTTGTTTTCAGGCGTTCTGTTGTGTTCGGGCGCTTTGTGCGCTATCGGTGAGTTGTGGCGTTTTGAGGCGCCCTCTTCCTCGTTGGGGAGCATAATCGCATGTTGTTCTAGAGCATGAGCGAGAGCATTTTTCTCCATGTACGGATCGAGATAGGGGATAGGATACACAAGCGCTCCGAGTGTTCCGTTTTTTGTGTAGACGGGAACAGGAATCCCGCAATCAACAGATTTTGTTCGAATATGTAAAGAATCTTTGAATAAATCCGCACCAAAACCGAGCCTTTGTGCCGAATCATGATTACCGGAAATCGCAATAACAGTTGTGAGTTCAGTTAAGCGCCGCAAAGCCGTCGAAAAAAGTTCCACGATACTTCCCGACGGGGTGCTTGTATCATAAACATCCCCTGAAATGAGGAGTGCATCGACCTCATGCGCACGCACAGTATCCACAACGTGATCAATCCACAGTTGAAAAGCCGGGGTGAGATCTGCTTGATGCAGGCTACGTCCCAGATGCCAATCGGATGTATGTAAAATCTTCATACTCATAGCCTAAAGAGCACCTCCCGCATTATTTTTTGCCCGAACTTTTTCTTACTATTTTCCGCTATTTTTCCCGTTCTTCCAGTTATTTTCCCCGCCTTTTCCGTTCGTCTAGTTTCCCGCTTTCCCGCTCTTACAAGCTACGCTCTTTTGAGCTTCGGCGGGTTTTCGGGGGACAAGCCCGCTACTTTTCCCACTCTTCCAAGCTACGCTCATTAAGCAAGCGCCGGAAAGACGCTGCGCGCTCGCGGAGGCGCGAAATTCCCTGCACCTGGGGCGAATCCAGCTCGCATTCCAGTTCGCCTTCTTCATGTGTGCATCCGCGCGGACACTCCTCGGTAATCTCTTCCAGTTCCGAAAAACCGTGCAATATCCCTTGCGCATCTACGTGTGCCAGCCCGAAACTGCGCACACCAGGGGTGTCAATCAACCTCCCGCCCCCCGGCAAAGTGAAGGATACGGCCGAAACTGAGGTGTGGCGCCCCTTTCCCGTCGTCGCGTTAACGCTTCCTGTGAGCCTGTCCGCTTCGGGAACAAGGTGATTAAGAAGAGTGGATTTTCCCACCCCCGAATGTCCGATGAGCACGGTGGTTTTCCCGGAAAGCTCGGCTTCTAATTCGAGACGTTGCTCCTCGGTTTTTTCGACGACGGTGGCGCAGCCGTGCGTCAGGGCGGAAACGTCTGCACCCTTGTTAGCGCCCCTGGTTGCGTTCTCATCTGCGCCCTCACCTTCAAAAGCAAGCGTGAACATGCGAATTCCCAGGGGCTCGTAGTGAGCACGCAAAGCATCGTCGCTCCCCAAATCGTGTTTTGTCATCACAATAATGGGGCGCATCCCAGCATCGCTCGCCGCCACTAAACAGCGGTCAATCATCCCGGTTTTCGGCTCGGGCTGCGCAAGAGCAACCACGATAGCCATAATGTCAGCGTTCGCCACAATTGTTCGCTCTCGTCCGTCGCCCTCCTCTGTGGAGCGCGTGAGTTGCGAGGAACGCTCCTCAATAAGCACAATTCGCGCCAGCGTGTCTTTTGCCCCCGAAATATCGCCGGTTACCCGCACACGGTCGCCAACAACGATAGCGCCACGCCCGAGTTCGCGCGCCTTAACCGCCATAACCTCAGTGCCGGACTCCATCACCACCGTATAGCGCCCGCGATCAACAGCTTTGACGGTTCCGAGCGGGCGCGAAGAATAATCCGGCCGAATTTTTGTGCGTGGTCGCGACCCCCTCCCTGGCCTCACTTTCACGCGGGGATCATCGGTTCCAGTGTCGCGTTTACCCACCGAGAAGTTCTTTCCACATATCTGCGAAGCGTGGCATAGTTTTCGACGTTGTTTCAATATTTTCGACGACGATATTCTCGAATCGTAACCCAAGAATTGCCGCGAATGTTGCCATACGATGATCCTCGTAGCTTGCTAGTTGGGCGCTAGATTGCGTGGAATTCCAGGCGTGAAGGGCTTGGCTCGGGTCGAGAATAATGATGTCGTCGCCTTCTTCATACGCGGTGATGCCAAGTTTGTTCAACTCGGTTGTAATGGCCGCTAAACGGTTTGTTTCGTGCCCTCGAAGTTGCCCGATATTTCGCAGGCGGCTACTACCTTCAGCAAGGGCGCAGACGGCCGCTAATGTTGGGGTGAGTTCTCCAACGTCTGCGAGATCGCGATCCAGTGGGCGTATTTTTTCCGGGCCGGTGAGGCTTAGTGTTCCAACACCGGGACCGGTTTTTTCAAAGGAAATAGTGGCGCCCATGGATTCAAAAATAGGCGCGGCTTGCGCTCCCGGTTGGGTTGTGTGTTCTGGCCAGTTTGGAATCGAAACGGTTCCGCCTGTTACCATTGCTGCCGCCAAGAAAGGCGATGCGTTCGATAAATCTGGTTCCACAACGACGCTTCCCAGATGTGGCACACCGTGGTGAACACGCCACTGCACGGCTGGTTCTTCTGTGGCGGGGTTTGCCGCAGAAGGAACGCGAGAATCTTGCTGGGAACACCTTGCGTGTTCCTCGCCTTGAGTTTTCCCAACGCAAACAGTTGTCCCACCGTGAACATTTTTCGCTGTTGCGGTACCCTTGCTGTCGTTTAAAGGTGACATATCTGTGCCGGTTAGTGGCTGTGTTCCTTCGGACGTCATTGAGGTGTTGGTTATAAGTTTCCCATCTCGACTAAATTCTTCCACGGTAATTCCAGCTCGGCGCAACACGTCAACCGTCATTTTAAGATGTGGTGTGGAAGGAATTTTTTCGCCGACAGAACGCAGGTGAAGTCCGCGTTCAAAGCGGGGTGCCGCCAAAAGGAGAGCGGAAATGAACTGTGATGAAGCCGAGGAATCAATATTTAATTCTCCGCCTTCAACCCGCCCAACGCCGTAAACGGTAACGGGTAGCACGGTTGTGCCGTCCGCAAGCGTTACCGCCTCCACTTCTACGCCAAGTTCGCGCAATGCCGTAACCACTGGCCCCATAGGACGTACACGCGCGGCTTCGTCGCCATCAATATGTACGGTTCCGTCAATAAGAGCTGCAAGTGGTGGAACGAAACGCATCACGGTGCCCGCTAAACCCGCCTCGATGCTTGCGCTACGCATAACTCTTGGGGTGATGGTTAAAACATCGTGGGACTCGTCGCTACCCTGGCTCCATTCGACACCGATTCCCAGGGCGCGCAGGGCGTCCGCCATAAGATACGTATCGCGAGCTCTCAGTGGAGCGTGAATAACGCTGGGCTTATCGCCCATAGCGGCGATAATCATGTATCGCGCCATAAGAGATTTGGAACCCGGAACGAAAACTGTTCCATTGACGGGGGTGGGGTGGTGCGGGGAAGGCCAAAGTGAAGTCATAAATTATTCCTGGTCTCCTTTGAGTACTGTTGAATACTGTTAAATATTGTCCCGTTTCGTGTGAAATATTTGGGTAATCGACGAGTTTCGCTAGTTAGTGAATTTCGCTAGTTATTAATCTTCGCTAGTGCTTGATTTTCGCTAGTTAGCAAGCTTCGTTAGTGCCTGATTTTCGGTAGTTAGCGAGTTTCGTTAGCGCTTGAGCTTCGCTAGTTAGTATCATGTCCAGCTTCCTTCGCTTCCTGACGGTGATTTTTCCACGCATGGTAGCGGTATCCGAGCGAAGGACGTCCTTTATTGTCTGCCACAGCAAGAAGGGCTCCGCCTGCCAGGGCAAGCGAAGTAACAAGGCCTTCGCGTGCCTGTGGAGCATCTTCATCGGCAACAGCCCACACGGGATTCTTACCCAAGGCAATCGGCAGTTGGGTTGTTGCTAACACAGCCCCCGATAATTTCTGGAATTTTCCGACGCTCAACAAAACACCAGCAACTACCTGGACTACCCCGGTTGCGCGAATAATCATATCTTTCTTTTTATCGGAAATATCTTCGTCGATGGCGCTAATGAAAACACCAACGTTGTCAACCTGTTCACGGTTTTTGGCAGGGTGACGCAACGCGGAAAAGCCCTGAAGAATAAATGGCGCAGCCAATGCGGGGCGCGCAATCATACGAATAAGTCCCATGGATTAATTTTGCCCTATGAGAGCGAAAAATGTGAGTTCTATCCGGTAACTATTCCCACCGGCGTAAAGATATCACCAGCTAACGAGGACATGTGGAAACTTTTGTGGATAGCACGGGAACTATCACCACAACGTAACGACGACGAAAAGCGCGTATCGTCGTCGAGAAAAAAGAACAACAGACGCCGGGCACGACGGGCAATGCAACACATGCGCGAACGGGACACGCAACGCAACGGTGTCGAAATTTGGAGTTAAGAAAACCCATGCGAACGGGACGCGCGATACGCGCCACATGTCGGAATAAAATTGTCCACAACTCGTTAAACATTATGAAAGCAACGGAATTTCCGCAGTTTTCGCACATAATTCACCATCGACATAATACGTCGTCGGAAAAAGAAATGCCCCTACGGCACGGAACAGGTAATCTATACATGATGACCACAGACATTCAACGATCCGCACCGGAAGAAACGCAAGCTCAGCGAGCCACGCGTTTTGAAAAGGACGCAATTCCCTTCCTCGACCAACTTTATGGCGCTGCCATGAGGCTCACCCGCAATCCTGCCGATGCTGAAGATTTGGTTCAGGACACCTACGCTAAGGCGTTTTCGGCTTTTCACCAGTACAAACCGGGAACGAATTTAAAGGCGTGGCTCTACCGAATTCTCAACAACACGTTTATTTCGAATTATCGGAAAGCGCAACGTCAACCGCAACAGACGCATGCCTCGGAAATTGAGGACTGGCAAGAATACAGGGCGGCGTCGCATCACTCCACGGGGATGATGAGCGCGGAAGCTGAGGCGTTGGAAAACTTACCTCAATCCGAGATTCGTGATGCGATGAGCAAGCTTCCGGAAGATCGTCGCATGGTGGTGTACTTGGCCGATATTGAGGGGTTTGCGTACCAGGAAATCGCGGACATTATGGAAACGCCGATTGGCACCGTGATGTCCCGCCTCCACCGCGGGCGCAAGCAGCTTCGAGAACTTTTAGCGGATTATGCGCGTGAGCTTGGCTATGGGAAAAAAGCTCGTGGTGCGAAAAAATCTGCCCCTCAGGGGGCGGCAACGGCGGGCGTGGCGAAGGAGAAAAAGTGAGCGAAGAAATGCGTAGGTGGTTGGAGTCCACGCTTGAAGAGTCTGGTAATTCTTTGGATTCGCCCGATGTATCGCCATGTTGTTGTGACGATATTGTCGACCAGCTTTTCGAGTATGTGGACCGCCAGCTTTCCGAGGTTCAAGAGTCGCGTTTGAATGCGCATGTTTCGGGGTGTCCTGAATGTGCGGAGCGTACCGAGGCGGAATCGCATGTCCGTGAGATTTTGCGCAGATGTTGCCAAGAACAGGCGCCAAGTACGTTGCGGGCGCGTATTGTGAGCCAGATTGAGGTTTATCGTCGCACGACGAGTTAATTTTGTGTACGACGACGGTGCGCGGCGATTCGCCCGCGAAACACGTTAGCTTTCTTGCGCGATGGGGAAGAGGTGTGGACGGCGAGATGTGGGCAGAGTGAAGCGTGGTTATCCACCCAATGCGTGTTTGAGTGAGGAAGTTTGGTTTCGCATGAAGCGACTGAAACAAGACGTTCATTACATTTTCGCCAGAAAACTGTGTGTGCGGAGGTTTTTCGGTAGAATATCCGCGTGCCTATTTTTCGGGCGTTGAACTAGAGGAGTAAAAATGAGCAAGCGTGGACGTATGCGCCGTGATCGCCGTAAGAAAAAGGCGAATCATGGTAAGCGCCCGAATACCTAAAGATTCGGGGAGGGGATCGGCGTTGCCGGTCCCCTTTCTTTTGTTCAGGTTGTTTTTGAATTGCCTGTCGCTAGGAGAGATGGCAGGAGAAACATAATCAATAATCGATCTCCACACCCGAATCCAAAAAGTGGGTGCGCATTTTTATCGGAATGTCCGTAATGATTCCGTCCACACCGATATCAATGAGGCCTTGCGCCTCACGTTCACTATTAATCGTCCACACATGCACGGCAAGCCCCTGCGCGTGGGCAAAACGCACTAATTCCGGAGTTGCAACTTTCACCGTCGTATAAATATATTCACCCAACTTTCCCGGCACGGCGATACGCATATCCACAGGAATTTGAAGAGCCTGAAAACCACGATCGGGATGAGGAAAACGGGGGCTTAGGTCAGTTTTTCGTCGTGGAAATTTTGAACGAAGAACAAGGCGAGCAACCTCGCTCGTTCCCAAAGAAAAAGCCGCGCCGGGAACAAGCGCCCGCATCTGATCAATACGTTTCTGCTTAAAACTTGCCAAACACACGCGCTTCTCGCAGGAGGTGTGCCGAATCGCCCGCGCCAAAGGTTCCACTGCCTCGTCGCTTTTCGCATCTAAATTAAACACCACATCGGGAAATGCATCTAGAACATCTTCCAGGCGAGGAAGAGTTCCATCGCTGTCCTGAAAGCGTTGCAGTTCTTTCCAGGTCAACGTATTTATCGCTAAGAGTTCCGTGCCGCCCTCGCCACGAATAACAGGATCGTGGTGGATTACAGGGATGCCGTCACGGGTTGCATGAACATCGGATTCGATGAAACGGAATCCTTGCGCGACCGTATGTTGAAAAGCCTCGATCGAATTTTCGGTAAATTCCGCGGCCCCTCCACGATGAGCAATAATCACCGGTTGCGAACCAATATTGTAAACCCTAGCCATATCCACCTCGCCTATCGCCAGCAACTACTGTGGTGAATAACCAGGGTTGCACGTGTGATTCCTGCAACTGCCTTGCTTGTGTTAGCCACGTCTTTCACTCCTCAGCATCACAAGCACCGTTCCTTAATTGTGGATACCGAGTTCGTTCAGTTGCAGAGCGTTATGTGATGTAAGGAAGCCGAGTGGCTCAACCGGTTCATTCTGCGCATTATGAACCTCAAAATGAAGATGTGGTCCCGTCGAATTTCCGTTTGAACCAACAGCCCCAATCACATCCCCGGCCTTCACCTTATCCCCAGGTTTTACGAAAACGCCGTCGTCGTACATGTGAATGTAATACGTGTAGAACGTTTCTCCGCGAACCGTGTGCTTAATAATAATGAGATTGTTCGAGTAACCCTCAGTACCGGCACCCGCATGTTGAACTTCACCGTCTGCCACCGCGTGGATAGGCGTACCCATAGGCGCCGCCATATCTTGCCCGGTATGGATGGCGCGTTTCCCGAAAATAGGATGGATTCGATAACCGAACGGCGAAGTGTAGCGATAAACACCCTGCTGTAGGGGCCACACAATTACATCTTCGGTCGGAATCGCAAAGGCGCCACGATTCCCGGACGCCCCGGAAGTCTGTTGGCTTTGCGGAACCGGGTTTTGTTGCGCATCATGTGCTTTCGCGACTGCCTCGACGGAATTATTCGCCGTTAACTGTTTCGGCAAGCCCGTGGTTGAGGTTTCCGTAGGCACCAAAGAGGGAGTCAAATTTTCCGCAGCGTTACCCGTCATCGTTGTCAACACGGGAACCGCAAGCCCAAGACCCACAACCGTCGCGGCGACGCCGATATTATGTGGCGTAAACAAAAAACGATGTTTTTGGACAACCGACGCATTTTCTCGGACGGTGTGAATCTGTACGTCTAGAAGTTTCTTTTCATCTTTATGTTCGACGACGTCCTTCACAACGCGTTTCCCAATACAAATTTTTTGCGTAATCGGTTCGCTACTCATTGCGACACGCAACGGCGAATCCGGACTAGCAACGCTAGAGGCTGGGCGGGCAACTGCTTTAATATCGGGGGTGGATGCAGCACGGGAAACCGGCTTTATATCCATTTCTGAGGTTGCGCGCGAGACCGGTTTCGTATTCGTTTCTGAAGCTACGTTTGAAACTGCTTTTATATCCGTATTGGAAATAGCACGTGAAACCGGTTTTATATCGGTGTTTGAAGTAGCGCGTGAAACCGCTTGCGTATCCGTTTCTGAGGTTGCGTTTGAAACCGGTTTTATGTCCGTTTCTGAGGCTACACGTGAAACTGGTTTTGTATCCGTACTGGAAGCAACACGTGAAGCGACTTGCGAATCAACGACCTCGATTGCGCGCACCGGAGTTTTTTCGGCCTCGCGTTGTACTGCGTTCTTAACGATTTCGTTGTTGTTACGGATGTTACGTGTAGTGAGAGGTGCGTCAGTCTGGTGCGAAGGTGTATCTTTTACCGCCCGTAGTGTCGCTTTTTGAGAGTTGTCATCTTGCGCATAGCGTGGAGATGTTTGTTGGGGAGTCTTGCCACCCACATCTTGACGCGCCCGACGTCCGACATTTTTCGCAGAAGCAAAAATTTTGCCCGCAGTGTCGTTTGGTGTAGGAGGTTGAGGAGCTATTTTCTCGGTTTTTTCTGCGCGTTTTGCTACGCGTGTTTTTTCGACGAGTTCCGTAACAAGTGCGCTATTTTCTTCGACACGCTTGGCTCGCGAACCACGGGAGACAGCTTGACGAGAAATTGTTTCTTTATGTTGCGTTGCAGGATGTTGCGTTGCGCGAACTCCGGTATTTTTGCGACGCCCGCGCTCAGTATTTTTCGATAATGAAATCGTTGGAGTATTCGCGCTGGTTTCTACGGGTTTATTAAGTTCTTGTAGAGCACGACGCGATCTTTTGGGCTGGGTTACGCTAATCGTTTCTTTTGGTTCTTCAACGAGAGCCCGTGAAGCTCTGCGGGCAGGACGAAGGGATGCGGTGGTGGCACTTTCGCCAACCCGTGGTTGCGAAAGTGCAAGCCTACGAGACTTATACACTTCACCCTTATGCTTTCCCACATTTCTCCGTTCTGCGCGTGTTCTCCATCTCGGAGTCTTTTCAACACGTTCTAACTCTATCTAAACTAGTTGGACTTCGTGTGTTATGCAACCGTTATATTTGCGACACATGAAGGCCTCATCTCCCCCGCACAGAGTGCCGCAACCCTTGATTTTCCAACAAAAAACGGATTATTTTCAGCGCGGAAAATCGTATTTCTTCACGTCTCGGGTAGGGCACTTCACTATAGGTCTTTTTAGCACATAGTGAGTTCTAGTAGCAATTTTTCAGCAATCATCCAGGGTTGTCGCAAGGTGGCCGGCGCATCACGCAAACTGAACTTCCACATCACGCAACCTGGCCCCCGCCACGGCTAGAATTTCCCGCCCAACAGCTAAAGTTTCCTACGTTGCATAGTGTCTCGCACGTCCCCAACCAGATCTTCAATAACGTCTTCGAGGAAAATAATGCCTTGAGTGCCACCAGCCCCGTCGACAACCCGCGCCATATGGGTTCCGGTTCTCTGCATTAAACGTAAAGCGTCTTCAACTTCTTCTTCTCCGTGCACATTTTCTATGCGTCGAATCCGCCAATACGGAATGGCGCTCCGGCGAGCACTTTCCTCAACTCCCAAAATATCCTTCACGTGAACATAGCCGAGAATATTCTCGCCATTCACAATAACGAAACGAGAAAAGCCGTGCTCTGCAACCCCGCGTTCAATATCTTCAGGAGTCGCTGTCGCATCATACGTCACCACGTCAGACATTTTCACCATCGTGTCGGACACCTGGTGCTCGGAAAACTCCAGAGCCCCCGAAATAAGCCCCTGCGTATCCGTGAGCACCCCGGCCGCCTCGCTCGCCTCCACAATACTGGCAACCTCTTGAGCCGTAAACGCGGAGACAACCTCATCCTTCGGCTTCATGCCAAATAACCGCACAATATGGATGCTCAGCCAGTTGAGGCAGAACGTGAGGGGATGGAAAATTTTCGCGAAAAGAAGCAGGCTCGGAACGAACAACACGCCCACGCGCTCAGGATGCGTGACAGACAGATTTTTCGGCACCATTTCACCGAAAATCACGTGAAGAGCCGTCACCAACAGCAGTGCCACAACAAAGGCAACCGTATGCGCAACCGCATACCCCAACCCAAGCGCAGTGAAGGGGATAAGGAGAAGCCCCGCAATCACGGGCTCCGCCAGCGCACCGAGCGCCACCGAACAGAGCGTCACCCCGAGCTGGCACGCCGCCAACATTTCATTCAAATTTCGGGTAGCTTTCAACACTTTCGCGGCGCGCTTGCTAGTTTCCGCCAAAGGTTCCAGGCGCGAGGCCCGCGAGGCCGTCAACGCAAATTCGCAGGCCACAAAATAACCGTTCCCTGCAAGCAACAACACGGTGATGAGGAGGGCGAGAGCGTTATTCATTGATACGCACCTCCACGCGATCCACCCGCATCCCGTCCATGGAACGAACCGTGAGCGTGGCATCATCCGTATCCACCGCGTCCCCAACTTCAGGAATCCGGTCAAGTTCCGTCATAATAAAACCGCCCACGGTTTCGTAAGGTCCCTCCTCGGGGATACGCACACCACAGGCGCGGAATGCCTCGTCGGGGCGCAACCGCCCAGAAATAATCCACCCACCATCTGGAGTACGGCGAACGTTCACATTACGTCGGTCGTGTTCGTCGCTAATATTTCCCACAATTTCTTCCACGGTATCTTCAAGGGTGACGATTCCCGAGGTTCCGCCATATTCGTCGACGACGACGGCCATCTGCAGTCCCGTATCGCGTAGCTCCACAAGAAGTTCAGGCATTTCCATTGTTTCTGGGACGACGGGGGCATCGAACATGATGGAGGAGGACGTGATGCTTACATCCGCGCGACGTTCAAAGGGAATCGCCACGGCTTTGCGCAGGTGGACGAAACCTCGAATATCGTCCAGACCTTCTTTGCCAACCACAGGGAAGCGCGAGTAACCGGTTCGTTTCGATTTTTCGATAACATCTGCTGCTGTTGCGGTATCGGGAAGGTAGGCGACTCGCCCGCGATCCGTCATCACGTCAACTGCGGTGAGGTTTCCAACGCCGATGGAGGCGGTGAGGAGTTCCGCCGTGGATTCTTCCAGGGTTCCGGCCTGGGCGGATTGGCGCACGAGGGCACCTAGTTCGGGGGCGCTACGGGCTCCGGATATTTCGTCGGCGGGTTCTATCCCGATTTTGCGAAGGAACCAGTTTGCTGTGCCGTTAAAGGACACAATAATGGGTTTGAACAAAATGGAGAAAACGTGGAGCGATCCGCCAACCATGCTGGCGGTTTTAAGCGGATCGGACAGCGCCATATTTTTGGGAACGAGCTCGCCGAAAAGCATGGAAAAAAGGTTCATGAGGATAAAGGCAAGTGTTGCCGCAACCGCAACGGCCGCTGTTTTTGCCATACCGGCCGAGCCGAGCCAGCGCGAAAAAATGTCAGTTAACGGTCTTTGGGCAACATAGCCGAGGAGAATCGTCGTAACTGTAATACCTACCTGGCATGCCGAGAGGAAAAGCGAGAGGTGGTGGAGACGTTTCGATACGTTGGCTACGCGGGGGTCTTCTTCTGCGCGGGCTTCAAGCGCTGCGGGGTCGAGAGCGACGAGGGAAAATTCCGCTGCCACAAAAATTGCTGTGCCGATAGTTAGTAGTACGGCTGATATGAGCAGGATTGCGTCTAGCATATGGCTTCCAAAGTAGTCATGATGTCCCCATTATAGGGTTTTTTCTGGGGTGTGTACTGTGAGGCGTTACGCCATTGGGGCACATATATTGAGTTTCTCACGAAAAGTTAAATCACACGGTAAAATAAGGAAAGTTAAAGGAGGTTAACGTGTCGGATATGCGAGTCATTTTTATTGGCGACGAATTAGTTGCGGGACTTGGAGATGCGCGTGCCTTGGGGTGGACGGGGCGCGTTATGGCTCGAACCTTCACAAATCCTCCGATTACGCCGATAACGCTTGCTGTTCCGGGCGAAAATACCGCGCAACTTTCCCAGCGTTGGGAACAAGAAGTGCGGTTGCGTATTGATAGAAAAGCTGATTGCAGGCTTGTTATCGGTTTGGGTAGCCGGGATGCGCAAGGCGGGCAGTCCATGGCTCGCACTCGTCTCCATCTTGCGAATCTTCTCGACGGAGCAGAGCGGATGAAAGTAAAGACTTTTGTTGTTGGTCCGCCTCCCCGTTTGGATATTCCGCGTGATGTGCAGTTGCGCCAGTCGGAGTCTTATAAGGATGTGTGCCACAGGCGCGGGCTGATTTATGTTGATACATTCACGCCACTCGTGGATCATGAACAGTGGAATACCGATATGGAAGTGAGCGGTGGCTATACGCCCCGGCAAGCCGGCTACGGTTTAATGGCTTGGCTGGTTCTGCACAACGGCTGGAATCAGTGGCTCGGAATTCGCCCCGCGGGCGCTGAGTAATCCGGAGTGACCAAACCGCGATAGCGAAAATGATGATTCGCCCCGCGGGTGCGGAATAGTCTGAATGTAAAGTTGGAGTTAATCGCCCGTTGCGGGATTAGCCCTGCCGGTGCAGAGTAATTTCTTCCATACAACGCGGTTAATCTGTGTTACCTTATATCACGCTTTTGAACAAATGCTACATGCTACACCACAGCATTCCGCCTCAGTCACAGCATAAATGAAGGTGGCGCCCAATATAGGTGCCACCTCACAGATATTATCGTCGTACACCGTGGCTAGCGCCGGCGGTTAACGCGAGATTTTAGTAGTAGAATCCTTGGCGGAAATCCCAGCTGAGGAAGGAATCGGACAGAATCTCGAGAATTTCCGGAAGATACACGCCCTTGCGGATAAGAACCGGACACGGGGTGACCATGCGCTGACCCTTTTGCTCGGGAATAAGAGTGCCGTCTTCGGTGACGAATGAGACCATAACGCCCTGCTCCCAGCGGGTTTCCTCAGAAGCATTGGGCTGAATGGAGGTGACGTAATCGTCGGCCTCAATCACGAGATCGGCTTCCGAATCGATCTTTTCACCAATTCCGGCGACCTTTCCGCGATTACCGCGCCCGGAAGGATTTGCGGAGGAGGCAAACATGAGCTTCTTTTCTTTTTCCCACAGCTCCTTGGAAATCTGCTCGGCAGCTTTACCGTATTTCACGACGAAGCATGAGGTGCCACGGGCGTCGCGCACAAGTTGTTTAGCATCGCCCTCTTCGGGAATGTACTTGAGTCCGGATTCTTTCCAGGGGAGAATGCATCCCATGAGGATATCGCGATCCCAGTGCTTCTGGTAGTAATCGCGGATCTCGTCGTTCATTTCCGCGAGTTCGTCGAGTTCTTCCATGGAACCAATGAGGACAACGGCGGGCTTATTGCGCTTGCGATCCTTCACGGCAAATTTACGTTCAAGGCCTTCAGAATCAGCTGTTGCAATAATATAGCCAACTTTTGTGGGGACGACGCAAATTTTGCCACCTTCAAGGAGGAGATCCACGGCTTTCGTGTTCAGTTCCCCATCCCAATGCACGCGTTCTTTAGCCACAAGCGCTCCTTTTCATGTAGTCAGAATGTGGGCGTATGCCCATAAAATTGTGTAACCACCATATTGCACGACGGCTGTAGTGCCGTGTCACCACGATGTTAATATGTGGCGCTTGTTCTATGGCGAAGTTTATGGAGTCTAGGCTAACAATAAGTCCATATTGTGAAACGTTCATCTTAGTATGTGGAAAGTTTGCTCGGGTGTTTCTGGGGTGGCTGGGTTGAACTGCGGAAAACGGCAGGTTGTTTCTGTGTTTATGTGCGTTTCTGGCGCGACTGGTTTAACCTGCGTGAACCTGTGTGAAGCTCATGTGGAGTGCGTCAAAAGGGTGTTTCCGGCATGGCCGGGTTGAAGGATAGGGTGGGCGTGTACCAAAATTTTGTGCCCCGAACAGGATTCGAACCTGCGGCCTTTCGCTCCGGAGGCGAACGCTCTATCCCCTGAGCTATCGGGGCGCACCCACATACTTTACCACGCAGTCGGTATTTAAGCGGAATCGTGCAAACTGGAAAGTGCTTTTCTCCCGTTAAAGGCGAGGGGGTTGTAAAAATGAAGAATGGTAAACCTGTTGTCGTACATAGAAAAAATCACGGCATGCGGTAGGCAACACAACACAAACGATACATCTGGCGCGTCGAAACACGTAAACTGGAAGGCGTGACTCCAGAAGAATTAAGTGAACTTGTGGCCTCCATTATTGGTGAGGTGAAAAAATCCGGCGAAATTGCTCTTGAGGGCGATATTCCTCCCGTGAAAATTGAGCGTCCTCGCAACCGTGAACATGGCGACTGGGCGTGCAACGTTGCCATGCAACTCGCGAAACGTGCCGGCATGAAACCGCGCGAACTAGCCGAAATTATCGCTACACGCCTCCAAACCAAGCCAAGCGTTGCCAAAGTTGAGGTCGCTGGCCCCGGCTTCATTAACATCACACTTGCCGCCGGAGCCGCGGGCGAACTCGCCCAAACCATTCTCGAATCCGGCCGGGCCTACGGCACCAACTCAAGCGGTGCCGGTACAACAGTGAATCTCGAGTACGTATCGGCGAACCCGACAGGTCCCATCCACATTGGGGGAGCACGCTGGGCCGCCGTGGGCGATACTCTCGCGCGCGTTTTGGTGGCGAACGGCTCAACCGTCGTGCGCGAATACTATTTCAACGATCACGGAAATCAAATCAACAATTTTTCTGCCTCGCTCCTGGCGGCGGCTCATGGACGCGAGATTCCCGAGGACGGTTACGGCGGAACCTATATTTCAGACATTGCCCACACCGTGATTTCGCAGTGCGAACAGGCGGGGGAGCCCGATCCGCGCACGCTACCGGACGATGAGGCTCAGGAAGTTTTCCGCGCGCGCGGCGTGGAATTAATGTTTGCGGAAATTAAGGAGTCGCTCCACAATTTCCGTGCCGATTTTGATGTCTTTTTCCACGAGGAATCTTTGCATGCCTCAGGAGCGGTGAGCGTAGCCGTTGAAAAACTCCGTGAGCGTGGTGAAGTTTTCGATAAGGATGGTGCTGTCTGGTTGCGCACCACGGATTATGGGGACGATAAGGACCGTGTCGTCGTGAAATCTGATGGTGAAACCGCGTATTTTGCCGGCGATCTTGCCTACTATTTGGATAAGCGCGCGCGTGGTGCGGATCAGTGCGTGTACATGCTGGGCGCGGATCATCACGGCTATATCGGGCGCATGTATGCCATGGCGCGTGCCTTTGGGGACACTGCCGGGGTTGGCGAAAATATGGAGATTATGATTGGCCAGCTCGTGAACCTCATGAAGGGCGGGCAACCTGTGCGTATGTCCAAGCGTGCCGGCACCGTGGTAACGCTGGAAGATTTCGTGGACGCCGTGGGTGTGGACGCCGCGCGCTATTCGCTTGTGCGTGCTTCCGTCGATACGAGCCTGGATTTGGATCTGGATCTCCTGGCTTCCCACACCAACGAAAACCCCGTGTATTACGTGCAGTATGCTCATGCGCGTACCGTGAATGTGGCGCGCAATGCGAACGAACACGCAGTGAAGCGTGAGGACGCCTTTACCCCTGAACTCTTGGAGCAGGCGGATTCGGATTTGTTGGGTCAGTTGGCGCGTTTCCCCGAGGTTGTGCGTTTGGCGGGTGCCGGGCGCGAGCCACATAGGGTTGCGCGCTACTTAGAGGAGCTCGCCGGCGCCTACCACACCTGGTACGGCAAGGCTCGCGTGACGCCTCGCGCGGACGAAGAGGTAACGGATCTTCATCGCACGCGCCTGTGGGTGAACGACGCAACCCGCCAAGTCCTCGCTAACGGTTTAGAGATGCTCGGTGTGAGCGCGCCCGAGAAAATGTAGGTAGGCGGCTACGTGCTGTGTGCTCAAGGCGCCTCGTGTGTTTTTCGCGGAGGTACGCGGCCTCGCGCCTACGTGCTTGGTTACGTTGTGTGTGCGGTGCGTCATTATGTTGCCTGTTTGGTGGTTTGCATGGTGCGTTGGCACTCGCGAACTCAATGCGCAACGTGATTTCGTGAAGTGAACATCTTTTCTGAGCTACGTTTTTTGCTTTAAAATAAGGCGCAGCGTGTTGTCAAAAATGCGGTAAACCCTCGCGGATTCTAGAATTCCAGGCGAACCGCTTGCAAAACCGACCGACGTACCGACGTGCAAGGAGAAACAATGAGCCATTCTCACAACGACATTCAGCCCGCATTTCCCGCACCCGAACCGGACGGTAGCATGGCAGGCCCGTGGTCGCACACTGTCCGTCGCGCAAATGGCGAATTAAGGGTAGGTGGGGTGAAAGTTTCGCAGCTCGTCGCCGCCTACGGGACTCCGCTCTACGTGATTGACGAAGAAGATTTCCGCACCCGCGCACGTCGCTGGGTTGCTGCCATGAATACCTCCTTCGCGGACCTTGCGGGCGCTCGCGTTTTCTATGCGTGCAAGGCGTTGATGAGCGTGGGTATTGCTCGTTGGGTGTTGGAAGATGGGCTTGCGTTGGATACCTGCTCTGAAGGCGAATTTGTCACGGCTCTTGCGGCGGGAGCGAAAGGCCACGATATTGGGCTTCACGGCAACAATAAGTCTGAACGCGAAATCATGATGGCGCTGGAACACAATATTTCCCACATGGTTGTGGATTCGATGGCGGAATTGCGTCTTGTTGAACGCATTGCGGAAAATCTGGGGAAGCGCGCAAATATTGTGTTGCGCGTGACGGCAGGCGTTCATGCCGGTGGCCACGAATTTATTTCCACAGCCCACGAAGATCAAAAATTTGGTTTATCTATTCAAGCTGGCCAGGCGTGGGAGGCTGCGCAAGCAACCGTCGCATCCCCACATCTTGAACTTGTTGGCCTCCACTCCCATATTGGTTCGCAGATTTTGAGCGTGGATGCGTTTTCTGTTGCCGCGCAGGCGGTTCTCGATTTGCGCGCGTGTATCCACAACGAGTTGGCTTGCACTGTTCCGGAGCTCGACTTGGGTGGCGGTTACGGTATTCGTTACACAGGTGCCGATGCGACGCCACCCGAACCGGAAGCCTACGCTGAACTGCTTGCCACCGTCGTACGCGCACATGGTGAAAAAACAGGAATTGCGCATCCTCTGGTCTCCATTGAACCTGGGCGAAGCATTGTTGGCCCAGCCGGTTTGACTCTTTACACCGTTGGTACGACGAAAAACGTTCAACTCGACGATACGCATTCGCGTCGCTACGTTTCTGTTGACGGAGGCATGTCCGATAATATTCGTCCCGCACTATACGATGCGCAATATACGGTTGCGGTTGCGAACCGCGAGGCTCGTGGTGAGGGTACGCTTTCCCGTGTTGTGGGTAAGCACTGCGAATCCGGCGATATTGTTGTTCACAATGTCGAGTTGCCTGCGGACGTTACGGCTGGCGATATTCTTGCAACTCCGGCGACGGGTGCTTATGGGCGAGTGATGGCGTCCAACTACAATATGTTGTCACGCCCGGGTGTTGTTGCTGTTCACGACGGTTCTTCGCGCGTGTTGATTCGTCGCGAAACTGTGGCGGATCAACTGGCGCTCGACGCCGATTACCAAGCCTAAAACGAGTCTAAGCGTTTAGAGCTTTTCGGTGAGTGTTAATATGTCGCGCATTTCTTTAGCGTCGACTTGCCCGGGCGCAGATACCTGCCCCGCGCTCCCGAAGGTTGCGACGCTTCCAAAGGCGGTGGGCATTAAGCGCGACATCATTCCTACATGCCCCATAGCCATGGTGATGATGGGGATGTCCATGTATTTCGCTGCCGTTGCCGTGGCGCTCAAGAGTGTGCATACGTCTGTGTATCCGTGTGGAAAAACAGCGATTTTTGCAATATCTGCCCCGCCTTCTTCCATGGTTGCCAGGCGATTGAGAATCTCTAGTTCCTGAGGTGTATGGTCAAAATTGTGGTGGGAAGCAATAGTTGTGATGCCAGCTTCCTTAGCCCACTGGCGCGCTTTATCCCACACATCCGGGTAGGAGAAAAATTCGACGTCAATGGCGTCAATATGTCCGCATGTTATGAGCGCATGAAGAAGGTTTTCGTAAGCGGAATCCGTTAGGCTTGTTTGCCCGCCTTCCAGCGATGTCCTACACGTGGCAAGAATCGGGATAGAGGTGAGGCGACGAATACGCCCAGCAGCTTTTATAATGCTATGATGCGCGTTTGTTGTCGTTGTGTCTGTTCTTGGATGCGTTTTCTCAAGGGCATCGCTCGCCACCTCTGCGCCTTCGGCCTCAGCCACTTCAACACTATTGCTCGAGCCACTCAAGCCTCGAACGTCGCCCCAAAAATCAATACGCCACTCAATAATATCCGCACCCGCGGTTTCAGCACCGCGAACAAGACCCCCAATATCTTCGGCATGTACAGGCATAATGGGCACAATAATTTTTTTCGGCTCGCAACCAAGTTCAACATGTCCTATGAATTTAGTTCCCATAAGAATCTCACTTCCCAACAACCCGGTATAAACAGCCAATTTTAGTGACGCGCGTGTTCACATTGTGCGATTCTTGGACGCACATATCTGTAAAAAACCGCATAATACACACAGAACTAAGTGTAACCGGTGGCGGGCACTACTGCGCCGATGCCCCGAATTCGCTAATATATCCCCGTATCTGAACATTCGGGCGCAGTCTGCTAATCTGGCGGGAGTGGTTCGTTTTCGCAATGGACGCGGTTCGTTATCGTGATGCGCGTGGCTCGTTTATTGCAACATCACGTGCTTATCCGTCGAGATGAGTGAATGTCTTGTTGTGATATGCGTGCTTTTCCGTCGCGAATAGCGCAACGTCAGCCCTAGCCTAATGCGTCTGACGATACCCCGTATCCGAAAAATCAAGGAGTCAAGGTGCAGGAAGTCAAAATAGCCCTTTTGGGCGCAGGAACAGTTGGTGCGCAGGTAGCGCGGTTGCTCACCGTCCATCAAGATGAACTTAATGTTCGCGCGGGTGCAAAACTCACGCTTATCGGTGTGGCTGTGCGCAATATCAACTCTCAACGCGACTGGGACATTCCTTCCGAGCTCCTGACAACAGACGCCTATTCCATTATCCGCCAGGCAGATGTAGTGATTGAACTGATGGGCGGAATCCACCCCGCGCGCGAATACATCCTTGAAGCCTTCAAGAACGGCGCGAGTGTCGTCACCGGAAACAAGGCACTGCTTGCCGAATACGGCCCCGAACTTCACGACGCCGCAGATGAAGCGCAAGTCGATTTATATTATGAAGCTGCGGTTGGTGGCGCAGTTCCCGTCGTCTACGGTTTGCGAGAATCGCTGTCCGGTGACCGCATCACACACGTGTTGGGTATCGTTAACGGAACCACAAATTATATTCTCGACGAAATGACGACGAAGGGCTTGAGTTACGAGGTCGCCTTAAAGAAAGCGCAGGAACTCGGGTTCGCTGAAGCAGACCCGACGGCAGACGTGGATGGTTTCGACGCCGCCGCAAAATGTGCCCTCCTTGCCTCCCTCGCTTTCCATACTCGCGTGAGCTTGAGCGATGTTCCCACAGAAGGTATTCGCGGTATCACCCCCGGAATTATTGCTTCCGCAAAAGCGAATAACTACACGGTGAAATTGGTGGCGAGTGCAAAACGTCGTGAGGATGGAATCGAGTTATTCGTCGGCCCTGCACTTATCCCTAATGCGCATCCGCTCGCAAATATTCGTGGCGCCTACAACGCGATTGTGGTCGAGGGCGAAGCTGCGGATCGGCTCATGTTCTATGGGCCCGGCGCGGGCGGGGCACCCACAGCCTCTGCGGTTCTCTCCGACCTTGTTGCCGCCGCAAATCACAAAGCAAACGGCGGTTTTGCCCCGCGTGAACTCGTGTACGGAGACACCCCGATTTTGGACGGCAGTAAGGCAACATCTCGTTACCAGTTGAAGATGGTTGTGCAAGATTCCGTTGGTGTACTGCATGCAATTATGGGAGTGTTCGCAAAAAATAACGTGTCCATTAGCGATGTCTCCCAGGAAAATGAGAACGACGGCAAAGAAAACACCTGCTATCTCACGGTGACAACACACGAGGCAGTGTATGCCGACCTGCAAAACACTATTGATGAGTTGAATAACGCTTCGCAGGCAGTGACACGGTTTACCAGCATTCTTCGCGTCGAAAACGCCTAAAGGAGAAAATATGCGTCTAGTACATTCCGAGGCACGGGTTCGCGTGCCGGCAACCTCGGGCAATCTCGGCCCCGGCTTCGACTGCATGGGAATGGCACATAATATTTGGGACGAAGTATCTGTTCGTCTCACAACCTCAGCAACCAAAGTGAGGATTATTGGGGAAGGTGCACAAACGCTTCCGAAGGGCGAAACCCACTTAATCGTTAAGGCTTTGAAGCGAGCACTCGAAGTTGCGGGCTTGCCCGAAGCAGGTTTTGACCTAACCTGCCACAATTCGATTGCGCAGGGGCGCGGTTTGGGTTCCTCTGCCGCCGCTGTTGTTGCGGGGCTGTTGCTGGTGCGCGGGCTTGTTGACCAACCCGAACTTATTGACGACGAATTCCTCCTCAGCCTCGCCACAGAATTTGAAGGCCACCCGGATAATGCTGCGCCAGCGATTTTCGGGGGAGCCGTGGTGACGTGGAAGGAAGGGAAGAAAGCGCGTGCCGCCCGTATCCCTACCCGGGTGAAAACCACACTCCTTGTACCCAACACGCAATTATTGACCTCCAAGGCGCGCTCCGTACTGCCTGAAAAAGTTCCCCACGTGGATGCGGCTTTTAACGCCTCGCGCTCAGCCATGCTTGTGCTCGCGTTGGAACATTACCCAGAGCTACTCATGCGCGCGACCGAAGAGCGCCTTCACCAGGATTATCGCGCAGATTCTATGCCGGAATCAGCGCGAGCTATGCGTGATTTACGAAGCGTTGGTTGGCCGGCGGTGATTTCCGGCGCGGGACCTTCCGTCCTCGTTTTCGACGAATTAGATCAAGAAACGACGACGTTAATGGAACGTCGCGGATTTGCCGTCTATAAGGACGGTATGGCACGGCGCGGAGCGTATCTGGTGACGGACGAATAAAACTCCTCGGTATCGTCCATACGGAAATTCTTTAATCCTAAAGACTCGCTGTTACGGAAATTTGTTGTTGCGAAAATATGTTCGTAGGCAGACCCGCGATACGAAAACCTGGTGGTATTGAGAACCGTCGATACGAAATTTGATGCCACGGATGTAGGAATATCACTGAAAAATCGGTGATGGAACCTACATTCGTGGCTACTTTTAGTTTTTCCTAGATTCTGCTAGAGTTATGTACGATCGATGAACATGCCGGTTGTTTCTTTTCGTGAGAACGTGAGCGTTGATATGTGTCAACCCCGGGAAAAGAAGCCTACACAAAGTTTTTTCTCGTGTGTAGATAATCAATTTGTATTATGTAGGGACATATCTCTACCCCCTATTTTCCCGAGGAAGGAACCTCGTGACGCAAGTCCAAACAACAGGTCCTATTTCTATTATGCGCGTTTCAGAATTACGTGCACTTGCCGAAGAACTCGGCCTTAAGATGGATCCAAAAGCTAAAAAAACAGAACTTCTTAAAGCTATCCGCGCAGTACGCCCCGCACGCCGTGGCCGTCCTCGTAAAGAAGACGGTTCTGAAGAAACAGAATCACAAGAAGCCCACAACGAAACACCAAAAGAATCAACCAACCGCAACGCTAAAGCTCCGAAATCTGCCGATGATGTCAAGGTTGAGGAAAAGCCAACTCCGGAAACTGATGCCCACGCAGTAGCACAGGAAGATAACGCGGGTGAAGGGCGCGTCAGCCGTCGTCGTACACGAACACGCAACCGCAATATTCGCCGTATTCGTGAAGAATCCGCTGAAACGGAATCAACAGAAGAAATTACGCTTCCCGCACCTAAAATTGAACTTCCCGCACCAAAACGCGGGGCAGATGCCTCTCGCACAGCAAAAACCGACATGAGCGACGAAGATAAAATGGCGGCGCTCGACGCGATTGGTGACGCGGCAGAACGGAAAGCCGAAGCGGAAGAAGAAAGTGGCGAAGGAACACGTCGAGTTCGGAAGAATCGCCACAACGATGAGGAACGCCGCACGCGCAATATTCGTCGCAATCGGAAGAACGATGCGGAAGAAACACCAAACGTTGACGAAACAGAAACCGCTGAAGAAGAAAACGCTGGTGAAGAATCCGCGCAAGAGAACAAGCGTAAGCAGGAAGAAGTCCTCCTTCAAGTAGCGGGTATCGTCGATATTGTGGGCAAGCAGGCGTTCTTGCGCACGGCTGGATATTTGCCCGGCCCCAACGATGCGCTTATTTCTCAGGCAATTATGCGCCAATACGGTTTGCGCAGGGGAGATGCGGTTATGGGCGCGATTCGCCAACAGGGCGAAGAAGGGCAGCAACGCAACCACCGCAACAATAACCGTAACCGTAACTTCCGCAGGGGACGTTTCAACAACAATAATCAATCGAAGGCAGGAAACTACCTCGTGCAGGTGGATTCCATTAACTCCTTGAGTGCTGAGGAAGCCGCTAAGCGTCCGGAATTCAACAAGCTCACGCCCGTGTATCCCGACGAAATGTTGCGTTTGGAAACCGTGAAGAACGGCTTGTCTACGCGCGTTATTGATTTGGTTGCGCCGATCGGTAAGGGGCAGCGCGGGCTTATTGTTTCACCGCCTAAGGCCGGTAAAACAATGATTATGCAGCAGATTGCGAAGGCGATTGCGGCCAATGATCCGAACGTTCACATTATGGTTGTGCTTGTCGATGAGCGTCCGGAAGAAGTGACGGATATGAGGCGCCTTGTGAAGGGCGAAGTTATTGCTTCTACCTTCGATCGTCCCGCAAGCGATCACACCACGGTTTCTGAGCTGGCAATTGAGCGCGCGAAGCGCCTTGTGGAGCTCGGGCAAGATGTTGTGGTTCTGCTTGATTCCTTGACGCGCCTTTCGCGTGCCTATAATCTTGCGGCACCTGCCTCCGGGCGTATCCTTTCCGGTGGTGTGGATGCTGCTGCGCTCTACCCGCCCAAGAAGTTCTTCGGGGCTGCGCGCAATATTGAAAACGGTGGTTCGTTGACGATTATTGCGTCCGCGCTGGTAGAAACCGGATCCAAGATGGATGAGGTTATTTTCGAAGAATTCAAGGGTACGGGCAATATGGAATTGCGGCTTTCGCGCCAGCTGGCTGATCGCCGTCTCTTCCCGGCAGTGGATATTAACGCCTCCGGTACGCGTCGCGAAGACATGCTCTACAAGCCAGAAGAGCTCAAGGTTATTTGGCAGCTTCGCCGGGCGCTGGGCACTCTCGGCGTGGATGAAGCCGCTGATTTCGTGCTCAAGCGTATGCGTAATACCGAAAATAATGCAGAGTTTTTGGTGTCTATCATGCGCTCTATCCAGGCAGGTAACCAAAGCTAGGGCTGGTAGGGTTTCTTAAGCGTTTGCGGAACTGCCGCTACTTAGAGGCTCGTAAAGTATTTGCGGAGCTACCACTGTTTCACATAGAAATAATGTGTTGCAGTAGCAGCTCCGCAGTTTATTTTACGAATTGTGTTAGAGCGCCCCTATTTCGTTGTTGAGAGTTGGAGTATCCGTTCGTGTGGGTGTGATGGCATCCCTTAGCTGGGTGTGGGTTGCGGTGTACGGGTGTCCGCGCTTATGTGGGTGTGATGCGTACCCAAACCCTTGAAGAGAGGGGCTGGAGTGTGCAATAATTTTCTGTCGGCTTGCGGTTCACCGCTGTTCTGCCAGGTGTTTTCTTCAGGATAAGGAAACAATAGGGGCAGTGGACCCGGGAGCATCAAACGATCCTAGGAGAAAAAATGAAAAAGGGTATCCATCCCGAATACCATCAGGTGGAAGTAACATGCACCTGCGGTAATGCATTCACCACCGGTTCAACCTACGAAGGTGACCACATCCGCGTCGAAGTTTGCAACGCATGCCATCCCTTCTACACCGGTAAGCAGAAGATTCTTGACACTGGTGGACGTGTGGCTCGCTTTGAAGCTCGCTACGGCAAGCGCAACAAGTAGTAACACACATTTCTGGTGGATACCCCGGAGAGCGAGGCTTTCCGGGGTATTATTCTCCTAGACGTTCAATTGAAAGGCAATCGTGGCAGATAATCGCGTTGATATCGCAGAACATATGCTCACAGAATTTGAGCAAATCGAAAAAGACATGGTTTCCCCGGAAGTACTGTCCTCCCCGGATAAATTGCGCTCACTCGGGCGCCGATATGCTGAACTTGGCCGGGTTGTGCGTGTGTACCGCGAATTCCTTGCGGCGCAAACCGATCTTCGTGAAGCTCAGGAAATCGTGGATATGGGCGGGGAAGATGCGGAACTTTTCGCCCCGGAAATGCCCGGACTGCGCGCACGTTTTGAAGAAATTTCCGAGCAACTCACCGAAGTTCTTATCCCGCGCGACGAAGATGACGCCCGCGATGTCATTATGGAAATTAAAGGCGGGGCCGGCGGTGAAGAATCCGCCCTCTTTGCCGGAGATCTTGCCCGAATGTATGAACGCTACGCTACATCGAAGGGATGGACGTGGGAAGTTCTGAACTCTAACCAAACCGAACTCGGCGGATATAAGGATCTGGAAGTCGCAATCCGTTCACGCGCAACCCTGGAAGATCCTTCCGACGGCGTGTGGGCGCACCTCAAATATGAGGGCGGAGTTCACCGCGTGCAGCGCGTCCCCGTCACCGAATCCCAGGGGCGTATTCAAACCTCAACCGCTGGCGTCCTCGTGTTCGCAGAAGTTGACGATCCGGGCGAAGTGGAAATCGGCCCGAATGATTTGCGTATTGATGTGTATCGTTCCTCCGGTCCCGGCGGCCAGTCCGTGAACACTACGGATTCCGCGGTTCGTATTACGCATTTGCCGACGGGCATCGTCGTCTCTATGCAGGACGAAAAATCCCAGATCCAGAACCGTGAAAGTGCGATGCGCGTGTTGCGTGCGCGTTTGCGCCAGTTACAGCTCGACCAGCAGGCCGCAGAAAACGCGGAATTGCGCCATTCTCAGGTGCGTACCCTGGATCGAAGCGAACGCATCCGCACCTACAATTTCCCCGAAAATCGTATTTCTGACCACCGTACCGGCTACAAATCCTACAATTTGGATGCGGTTCTTGATGGCGACCTGGAAGCCGTGATTGATTCCGCGCGGCTCATGGACGAAAAAGCCCGCATGGAGAAAGCCGAACAGTAATGGCAACGTGGGCGGTCCTTCTCAACGACGCCACCTACGTGCTGGCAGAAGCCGGAGTACCCAGCCCCAGGGTTGACGCCAAAGAACTCGCAGAGTTTTTGTGTGGACACAAGCCAAATCCGCGTTCTTTAGCAGATGAATGTACGACGGCTGACTACCTGAGTTTGGTTGGCAAGCGATGCGGGCGCGAACCGCTCCAACATATTACGGGACGGATGTATTTTCGTTACCTAGAGTTGGCATGCACGCCGGATGTGTTTATTGTGCGCCCGGAAACCGAGTTGGTTGCGGGCGTCGCTATTGATACGGCACGCGAACTGATGAGGCAGCGTTTACGTTCGACAGATAATGAACGCGGGCAAGGCGGGGGAGTGCGCGCAATAGGTAAAGAACAATACAGTGCTGTATTACGAACTACCGAACAGGGTAGCCCTAGCTTAACAGTTGTTGATTTATGTACCGGAAGCGGGGCTATTGCTCTATCCGTTGCAACAGAAGTTCCCGGAACCCGCGTATATGCTGCGGAAATCTCACCTCAGGCATTCCGGGTTGCCGAACGCAATAATGAGCGTTATGGGAACCGCGTCCACATCATTAACGAGGACGCCCTGCATGCTTTCCCCGAGTTAGAGGGAGCGGTGGATATCGTCGTCACAAATCCGCCCTATGTTCCGCCGGGAACAAAGCATTCGCCGGAGGTACAACGTGACCCTCAACTGGCGCTGTGGGGCGGGGGAGAGGATGGTTTGGATCTTCCTCGGCAACTTGTGTGCAGAGCCGCCCAGCTTCTACATCCTGGCGGGATGCTCATTATGGAGCATGCGGAAACGCAGGGTGAAGCACTGCGGAATTTTATGAATACTCACGGTTTTTGCGACGCAGTAACGCACGAGGATTACACGCGACGCCCGCGTTGGACACAGGCGCGGAAAATATAGCGGTAAAGCCAAGGAGTCACGAGGGAAGATCTAGCAAGCCAGAAGAAAAGAGTTATAGATAATGGATGAGTTAGAACAGAATATATGCCGTGCTGTTTACGCGGTGAAAGAGGGGAATCTCGTCGTGTTGCCCACGGACACCGTGTACGGGGTCGGGGCAGACCCGTTTTCCGTGGCGGCTGTCTCTAAACTGCTGACCGCAAAAGGCCGCGGGCGCGATAAACCAAGCCCTGTACTCGTCTACTCCCTTGAACAAGCACGAAGCCTCGCCTCGTCCCTGACCGAAGAAGCCGTCAAAATGGCTGAAGATTTATGGCCGGGAGCGCTCACCCTCGTCGTCCCTGCACAAGAAACTATCGGCTGGGATTTAGGGGAAACACACGGAACAGTGGCGCTAAGAATGCCCAATCACCCAACCGCTCTTGAACTCCTTAACCGAACGGGCCCGATGGCTGTCACCTCGGCAAACCTCACCGGCAATCCTCCCGCAAGAACAGCGCAAGATGCCCGTGAACAACTCGGAGAAAAAGTCGCTGTTTATATTGATGCGGGGCTAGCGCCCGGTGGCGTGCCCTCCACAATCGTGTCCTTCCCGGCGCCCGGAGAATGCCACATTATCCGCCAGGGGGCGATTCGCGCCGAAATAATCGCCAAGTATGGGAAAATTGTCTAGTGCGCGTATATATACTGGTTCTCCTACTGAGCGCGGCCTTCACATATTTCCTTGTGCCGGCCGTTCTACGATTCGCTCTGCGCATCGGTGCGATGACCCAGGTACGTGAACGCGACGTTCACACCGTCCCTATCCCGCGCCTCGGAGGGGTGGCGATGTTCCTCGGTTTCACGGCAAGTCTCCTCATTGCCAGCAATATCCCCTATCTTCATAGAGTTTTAGGCAACAATTCGCAGGTGTGGGCAATTTGGTGGGGTGCCGCCCTTATGTGTCTTGTGGGATTTATTGACGATATATGGGAACTTGATTGGTACACGAAACTTGCAGGCGAGGTGCTCGCGGCTGGCGTAATGGCATGGAAAGGCGTCCAATTCATTACCCTTCCCTTTATGGGGCTTACCGTCGGTTCGGCGCGTTTCAACATTGCGTGCACGGTTCTTGTGGTGATCGTTATCGTTAATGCCGTGAATTTTATGGACGGCTTGGATGGCTTGGCGTCCGGGATTGTTGCGATTGCTTCAATTGCCTTCTTCATTTATTCCTATATTTTGACGCGAAATGCCACGCCGGGGGATTACACTTCGGTTGCATGCGCGGTTAGCGCGGCATCCGCGGGAATGTGTATCGGATTTTTACCACATAATTTCCACCCCGCACGTATTTTTATGGGAGACTCAGGGGCGTTAATGTTGGGAATGGTTATTGCCGGCGCCGGTATTCAGGTGACCGGCCAAATCGACCCGGCCGCAACCTCCCTGGGCTACAAACTTCCCGCCTATCTTCCCCTTCTTCTCTCGGTGGGAATCATTGCGTTGCCCATCGTTGATTTCTTGTGGGCAACGTTCCGTCGCCTACGTCGCGGGCAGTCCCCCTTCCATGCCGACGCCGGGCACCTGCACCACAGGCTTTTAAGGCTCGGGCATTCTCACGTGGGTACCGTGTTGATTTTGCACATGTGGGCTGCAGTGTTTTCGTTCTCGTGTATTTTGTTGGTTGTGTGGCCGGCGAAAAAAGTTGTGTGGGTTGCGCTCGGTTCAGCCGCTATCGCCTCCGTGGTAACGTTCCGCATGTTTGGTGCAGGTAGAAGAAAAGCGCGGGTGACACAGGGGGAACGTATACCTTCCAAAGACGCCACAGATAACGTTGAGGTCACCCTATCTTCCACTCGCGTTGACCCTATCGCACCACATAGCAACAGTGAACTCGCCACCCAAGGTCGCCTTAGCGCCACCACCAATTCTCTTTACGACGACGTGTCCCCGAAGAGCGTCGGTTCACCTCCCATTTCTTTTCACGACGACGAAAAACGAGGACAATCGTGACTCACACAGAAGCGAACCCGCAGGATTTTGGGGGAGAGGACGGAACACCGTCGTCGAAAAACTCTATGGAACCAAACAGCTTACGTTACGGGCGGGGCGACGAGATAACGAAGAATAATTTTATGGAACGGAACTTACCCGGTAGCGAGGACGCCGTGAGGGCGCCCTCCAAAATAATGACGGACACCATGCTCATTCGGAAAGCTGGGTGGTGGAGTTGCGTGGGGACACTGGTGTGTTGCGTGGCGAGTGTTGTGGGTGCCTTGATGTTTTGTTCAGAATTTGTGTTGCCTTTTGCTTACGGTTGCGTGATGGTTCTGGTTCTTAACTGTGTGACGATTCTTACTGCTTCGTGGAAGCTGACGGGGAGCGCGGGTGCCCTAGTGCCGTATGTGCTAAAAATGATTCTCGTCGGAGTGATGTGTGTTACAGCGCGGTGGCATTTTCATTTATTTATGAAACCCGTTTTGGGGATCTTTGTCCTATGTTTTCTCATTTCTTTGGTAGTTCAAACGTTTATTTTAATGCTCGGGTGCGTTGAGGACCTAGAAATGTGAAAATTGGAGATTTTACGGTTTTCACATTTTTTGTCAGGCAACGTATACTAAGAAGCAATATCGTCCGTTTTATAAACGTCACGAATAATTATGAGCATGTTCCATTATTATTAATGTAACAACAATGGTGTAGCTCCCGTATGGCAATTAAAGGAGAGGGTGAACGCATGACGGTTAGTTCGCTAATAGCCTTAGGTGTCCAGGGAATTTCTATGGGCAATGATTCGTTTGAGGCTCCGGGTTTGAATGAGTTTTTCCCTAATCCAATTTTCTTTGCGGGAACACCTTTTGAAATGAATCGCGTGATGCTGATTCGTTTGATTTCAGCAACGGTTCTTCTTATTTTGTGCATACTTTATGCAAAGAGAGCAAAGCTCGTTCCCGGGCGCGCCCAGGCAACCATGGAAGCACTCCTTGATTTCTCCCGTATACAAATTGGTGAAGAAATTATGGGCGGAAAGGCTCGGCGCTACCAGCCCTTTATCGCTACCATCTTCCTGGGTGTGCTGTTCATGAACATTACGGGTATTATTCCCGGTTTGCAATTGGCTGCAACTTCCGTTGTGGGTATGCCTATTGTTTACGCGATATTTGGTTATATTACCTTTATCGTCGCGGGAATTATGGAACGCGGTTGTGGACGTTTCTTCAAAGAACAGCTGTTCCCACCGGGAGTTCCGAAAGCACTCTATATTTTGCTTACACCTATTGAATTTATTTCAAATTTTGTTGTTCGTCCCGTCACTCTCGTTATGCGTTTGCTTGCCAACATGCTTGCAGGGCATATGCTCCTCGTCGTGTGCTTCGTAGGAACGCACTTCCTGCTCTTCTCAATGTCGGGGGCGTCCGGAATTGCTTTCGGGACGCTCACCTTTATGGGTGGCATAATGGCGGTCCTCTTTGAAGCATTCGTTGCATGTATCCAGGCATATATTTTCGCGATGCTTTCCGCCGTATATATCCAGCTTTCAATTTCATCACATTAGAATTTTCAAGTTTTATAGTTTTTCTAGCACCGCTAGAAGTTTGAATAACAATCCAAGAAGAAAAGGATGATCTCATGCCCGTTCTCGCAACAATCGGTTATGGCCTTGCGGCCCTCGGCCCCAGTATTGCTATTGGTCTTATCGGTGGACAGAATCAGAATGCAACGGCACGTCAGCCAGAAATCCGCGGTTATCTCCGTGTGAACATGTTCCTCTCTATCGCCTTTGCCGAAGCCTTGGGTCTGCTTGGCTTCGTTGCAGGGTTCCTCTTCGCTTAAGCTGAGTAGCCCATGATTCTTGCTGAAGAACACAGTAATATTCTTCTTCCAGCACCAGCGGATCTTATTTGGGGAACCGTTGCCTTTGTTATTGTCGCCATTGCGATTTTCAAATTCGCATGGCCGTCATTTTCAAAGATGTTGGACGAACGACGCGAGAAAATCGAAGATGGTCTCGCGGCGGCTGATCGAGCCCTAGAGCAGGTCGCTGCCGAGCGTAAAACCATGGCGAATGAACGAGAAGACGCACTTCGTGAAGCGGCGAAAATTCGTACAACCGCCCAGGAAAACGCTAAAGACATCATCGCTCGCGCACAGCAGGAAGCCACGGAAGAAAGTCGCCGAATCACTGAAGCGGCCCAAGCTCAGATTAAAGCGGACACAGAAGCTGCCGCACGCCATCTTCGTGCAGATGTTGGGGCTGTTGCCTCCACACTCGCCGGAAAAATTGTTGGCGAGCAGGTCAAGCTAGATCCGTCCGTCAATAAGAGTGTCGTGGATTCCTTCCTCGATCAGCTAGAGGCTAACGCCTTCGCTCAAGGAAGTCGGAACTAGGTATGAGGTCAACGAGCAAACAGTCAGCTGCAACTCTTGTTGTCGCATGGAATGATACCCTCAGTTCTCGCGAAGCAATGGATTTCATTTTCGCACGAGAACTGTTTATGGCTTCGCGTGCTCTCCACCAGGTACCGGCAGTAGCGTCGGCTCTTGCAGATTCAACACGCGATACAGAAAGTCGCGTGAAGCTGGTTGATGATCTTTTTGGTGGAAAAATTTCAGACGATGTCCACAACATTCTGCATAGCGCGGCAAGCCTCCCATGGTCGGCTGATGAGGATCTCGTTGAAACCGTCGAAAATCTCGGAATTCGTTCCGTACTTTACTATTCTGGTCAAGATGGACGCCTTAATGCAGTAGAAGATGAGCTCCACCAGGTTCGTCGTGTCCTCACGGCGCAAACCGCACTGCGAGTCACACTCTCAACCTTTGAAGATTACTCGGTAGAAGCACGCCAAGAACTAGCTCGAAACGTCTTCTCCAGTATCTCAGAAGAAGCACAGATTCTCCTCGCACAGGCCGTGCAAACCGCAGATGTTCGTCCCGTGACGGACTCTCTTGTTCGCATGATCGTTCTCGCCGCGAAGACATCAAATACCTTCGCGGCGGCCGTGTGGAGTGCAACAGAGCTTACTGAAGAACAAAAAACACGGTTAGCTTCCGCACTGTCCGCACTTTATAAGAAGAAAATCGTCATATATACGACGGTGGATCCCACTATTGTCGGTGGGCTGAAAGTGCAATGCGGATCAGAAGTTATTGACGCAAGTTTGCTGTCACGAATCAACAACGTACGCGAAAAAATCGTAGGTGGCGCGGCTCAAGTGTCGCCCATCAGGTAAGGAATAAGGAATGGCTGATTTGACTATCAAGCCCGAGGATATCCGGGCAGCGCTCGATAACTTCGTGCGCAGCTATACCCCCGATACGTCGGAAAGTGAGCAGGTAGGCCACGTCACCATGACGGCCGACGGTATTGCTCGCGTATCCGGACTCCCTGGGGCTATGGCAAACGAACTGTTGGTGTTCGAAGATGGCACCCGCGGTCTGGCAATGAATTTGGAAGAACGCGAAATCGGTGTCGTCGTTCTTGGTGATTTCTCCACAATTGAAGAAGGCCAGGAAGTACGCAGAACAGGTGAAGTTCTTTCCGTTCCCGTTGGAGATGGATACTTGGGGCGCGTCGTTGACCCCCTCGGTAATCCTATTGACGGACTCGGAAAAATTGAAAACCTTGACGGAACACGAGCCCTTGAACTTCAGGCTCCTGGCGTGATGATGCGTAAGTCCGTCCACGAACCTTTGGAAACAGGCTTGAAAGCCGTTGACTCCATGACCCCCATTGGTCGCGGTCAGCGCCAGCTGATTATTGGTGACCGCCAGACCGGTAAAACCGCTCTCGCCATCGACACCATTCTTAACCAGCGCGAAAACTGGGAAAGCGGAGATCCTACCAAGCAGGTACGTTGCATTTACGTCGCTATCGGGCAAAAAGGCTCCACAATTGCCGGTGTTCGCGGAACCCTCGCACGCCACGGCGCCCTAGAATACACGACGATTGTGGCATCCCCGGCATCCGACCCGGCAGGTTTCAAGTATCTAGCACCCTACACCGGCTCCGCTATTGGCCAGCATTGGATGTATGCAGGAAAGCACGTTCTCATTGTTTTCGACGATCTTTCCAAGCAGGCTGAAGCATACCGTGCAGTTTCCCTTCTTCTTCGCCGTCCGCCGGGACGTGAAGCTTACCCCGGTGATGTCTTCTACCTCCACTCACGCCTCCTTGAACGTTGTGCGAAGCTTTCCGATGACCTCGGTGGCGGTTCCATGACAGGCCTGCCCATCGTCGAAACAAAAGCTAATGACGTTTCCGCATATATTCCCACCAACGTTATTTCCATTACGGACGGCCAGATCTTCCTCCAGTCGGATTTGTTCAACGCGAACCAGCGTCCGGCTGTTGACGTCGGTATTTCCGTTTCCCGTGTAGGTGGTGACGCCCAGATTAAGGCGATGAAGAAAGTTGCTGGTACGCTCAAGATTACTTTGGCGCAGTACCGCGCCCAGGCGGCATTCGCAATGTTCGCTTCCGATCTTGATCCAGCAACACGCCAGCAGCTCGTTCGCGGTGAACGTTTGATGGAACTGTTGAAACAGGGTCAGTACGAGCCCTACGCCATTGAAAACCAGGTTGTTTCCGTGTGGGCAGGATCAAAGGGCTATCTTGACGACATCCCCGTCGATAAAGTCCACGATTGGGAAGCACGCATGCTCGACTACGTTCGCCACAACGCAAAGATCCTGCAAACCATTAAGGAAACCGGAAATCTCACCTCCGAGATGGAAGAGGAACTTGCTGAGCTTATCAACGGCTTCAACGTTTCCTACCGCACCGCCGAACATATTGGGACGGAAGAAGATGTTGTTGTCGAACACGAACGTGAAACCATTACCCGTCCGGTAAAGGATTAACTTATGGCCGGCGAACAGAGGATTTACAAGAGCAAAATTAGGGCAACATCCACCCTTCAAAAGGTGTTTCGCGCCATGGAGCTCATTGCCGCCTCACGTATTGGCCAGGCACGGCGAGCGGCACAGGGGCTTGATCCCTATGCACGTGCCGTTACGCGTGCCCTCGGCTTGGTCGGACGCCACAACTTCGATACGGAAAATCCACTTCTCAATGAACGCACGGATACGAATCGTATAGCGCTCCTCGTCGTAACATCAGATCGAGGAATGGCGGGTGCGTATTCGGCTAACGTGTTGCGTGAAGCAGAAAACACGATGGCAACACTGCGCGAAGAAGGCAAAGAACCCGTATTGTACGTGGCCGGCAGGCGAGGCGTGCAATATTTCGGATTCCGAGGTATTAAGGTAGAACAGTCCTGGACTGGTTTTTCCGATAAACCCGATCCGGATCAGTCCGACGATATTGCGCGCACATTACTGGATGCGTTCTCCGCACCTGCCGATCAGGGCGGGGTAGCAGAAGTTCACGTCGTCTTTACACGTTTCGAATCAATGGTGAACCAAGCTGTTCAGGTACGCCACATGTTGCCGTTGACAATCGTCGATTATGGACAGGGCGACCTGGAAGATACCGGTTCCGAATATTCGGGTGGAAATATCGAAAACGTCGAACCCCTCTACGAATACGAACCGTCACCACGGGCAATCTTCGGAAAACTCATTCCGATGTATGTACGTAAGCGTATTAGCACGATCCTTCTGATGGCTGCGGCATCCGAATTGGCATCACGCCAGCAGGCAATGCACGCAGCAACAGATAACGCCAGTGAACTCATTGAAAAGTACACGCGTTTGGCTAATAACGCCCGCCAGGCAGAAATTACAACAGAGATTACCGAAATCGTCTCGGGTGCTGACGCGCTCAGCAATGGATAAGGAAAAACTATGACTGCACAGAATGAGGATCTGACCAAGGGTTTGGCCACCAACGGCCGAATTGTTCAGGTCATTGGCGCCGTCGTCGATGTGGAGTTCCCATCCGACGCTTTGCCAGATATTAATAACGCGCTGATCACCTACGCTACTCTCCCCACCGGCGACGGAGGAATCGTCGAGAACGAACTCGTGCTCGAAGTTGCACAGCACCTGGGTGAAAACGTTGTTCGTACTATCGCCATGAAGCCGACGGACGGTCTCGTGCGTGGCGCGGAAGTTAAGGACACGGGTGAACCGATTTCCGTTCCCGTTGGAGACGTCACAAAAGGGCACGTATTCAACGTTATTGGTGAACCGCTCAACCTTAAAGAAGGCGAAAAACTTGAGGTCAAGGAGCGCTGGCCGATTCACCGCAAGGCACCGAATTTCGATCAGCTCGAATCTGAAACCAAGATGTTCCAGACGGGTCTGAAGGTTATTGATCTTCTCACCCCCTATGTTCAGGGTGGAAAGATTGGTTTGTTCGGTGGTGCCGGCGTGGGTAAAACAGTATTGATTCAGGAAATGATTCAGCGCGTTGCCCTTGACCACGACGGCGTGTCCGTCTTTGCCGGTGTTGGTGAACGTACCCGTGAAGGTAACGATCTTATTCACGAAATGGAAGAAGCGGGCGTGTTGGATAAAACGGCGCTTGTTTTCGGCCAGATGGATGAACCGCCGGGAGTGCGTTTGCGTATTGCCCTCTCCGGCCTGACAATGGCGGAATACTTCCGTGATGTTGCCAATCAGGATGTGCTCCTCTTTATTGACAACATCTTCCGTTTCACCCAGGCAGGTTCCGAGGTTTCCACACTTCTTGGACGTATGCCCTCCGCCGTGGGTTACCAGCCCACACTGGCAGACGAAATGGGTGCCCTTCAGGAACGTATTACATCCACACGTGGCCACTCCATTACCTCCCTTCAGGCAATTTACGTGCCAGCGGACGATTACACGGATCCGGCTCCCGCCACCACCTTCGCCCACTTGGATGCAACAACACAGCTTTCGCGTGAAATCGCTTCCATGGGTATCTACCCGGCGGTGGATCCGCTCACATCCAACTCGCGTATTTTGGACCCGCAGGTTGTGGGTAAAACCCATTACGAGGTCGCAACCCGCGTCAAGGCAATTCTCCAGAAGAACAAGGAACTTCAGGACATCATCTCCATTCTTGGTGTGGATGAACTTTCTGAAGAAGATAAGCTCACGGTTGCTCGCGCTCGCCGTATTCAGCAGTTCCTCTCGCAGAATATGTACACGGCTGTGAAGTTCACCGGTGTTGAAGGTTCAACGGTTCCCGTCGACGAAACAGTGGAAGCCTTCCGCCGTATTTGCGACGGCGAATACGATCATGTTCCTGAACAGGCCTTCTTCAATATTGGTGGTATCGAGGATCTGGAACGCAAGTTTGCTGAACTTAGGGCGAAATAATGCTTGATGTTGAAATCGTGTCACAAAAAGAACTGTGCTGGCGCGGAGACGCAACTCAGGTGATTGTCCCAGGGCAAGGTGGCTCCCTCGGTATTATGACGAACCATACGCCGTTCCTTACACTGTTGGAAAAAGGACAGGTTATTGTTAACGACGCTCAGGGCGTTCAGCGCATTTTTGAGATTGAAGGAGACGCATTCGCAAGCCTTTCAGCCAATCAGATCATTATCGTCGCCGATACTGTGGAATACGATTCCAAAGCATAGTTGACGAAAGCTGATAAGGAGCACGAATGGTATACACGGTGTTTTCTCTGCTCGGAGTAATAGCTGTGATACTGTTCGTGCTCCTTATCTATTTTTTGTGGAGAGTGCGCCATCTGCTCTCCATGATGGGTTCCTCGCAATGCGCCGCACGTACAGGTAACGGTGCGTGGCACACAGGAATTTTGTTCTTTTGCCAAGAAAATCTGGAGTGGTACGCAATCCGTAGCCTCTCCATGAAACCAAAATTTTCTATAAGCCGGCGTACCTTGGACACAACTGTTGTGAATGAAACCGAGGACGCCGTTATTATTAAGGTTTTGGCCAAAAATAGGGACATTATGCTCGCAATGTCCCACCCCGTATATACGACGATGGTCGCCTGGGCGGATTCTGCGCCGCCCATGGGCGAGATCGCGCTCTTTGAGCTTGAGTAGGGGTGTCCCCTATAAGGCGTGAAGGTTTTCACGCCTTTTTTCTTGCCCTAGGTTTTCTGTGGGTCTGCGCTTAGAATGACGACTATGCGCCTCATATTTACACACTGTTCCGTTGATTACTCCGGCCGACTCGATGCACATCTCGAAGTGGCCGACCGCCTCATTATGATAAAAGCTGACGGTAGCGTGCTCGTCCACGCAGACACCGGCTCCTACAAACCCCTCAACTGGATGATGGCGCCAAACGTTATGAGTGAGCGCGAACCCAGCCAAGACGAACTCGATGCGGGAATCACTAGCGTCTGGGAAGTGCGCAACACCAAAACTGACGACAAACTCGTGATATGTATTTACGAGATTTACGACGATATTGCGCGCGACCTCGGAATTGAACCGGGACTTGTGAAAGACGGGGTAGAAGCCCATCTTCAAAAACTTCTTGCAGAGCAGGTTGACCGTGTGGAAAAAGGGGCGCAACTTGTTCGTCGTGAATATCCAACGGCGATTGGGCCGGTGGACCTCATGGTTCAAGATTCGCGTGGCGGGTTTATTGCCGTCGAAATTAAGCGGCGCGGTGAAATTGACGGGGTGGAGCAACTCACGCGATACATGGAGCTCCTGGGGCGCGACCCACTGCTACAACCCATTCGTGGAGTTTTTGCGGCGCAGGAGATTAAACCGCAGGCGCGCACATTAGCCGAAGATCGCGGTTTGGAATGTTTAATTTTAGATTACGACGATATGCGTGGCCTCGATAACGTCGAGGATCGGTTGTTTTAGGCGTTGCACGCAGGGGGGGTGTGGCGCTGAAAGTCGCGTGTTTCGGGATATTGCGTGTCCCCACTTATTAAAAATGAGTTAGGCGTCACAGTGCGGTATGGTTATGGTTATGGCTATGGTTATTGAGCGCGGTCAAATTGTTGTTTCTTCGGGGATTATTGATGATGGGGTGTGTGCCTGGGAAGGCGACGAAATTATTTTCGTCGGCGAGGTCGAGCACTTTAAAGCACTAGTGGCTAAAGGTTCCGTAACCTGTGAAGAGAACCGGACCGTGGCGGCAGTATATCGTCGTAACAATAAAGAAAAAACCAGCGCGGGCGGGGCTACGGTACCAGATAACGTAACGCTACCGGCACCTACACGGAACATTATTATGCCCGGGCTCGTCGACGAACACGTTCACGGAGGAGGGGGAGTTTCTTTCCCCGATGCCACGACGCTTGGGGACATTGAACGCGGGGCGCACGAACATTTCCGCAACGGAACTACTTCCATAGGCGCGGCAATGACGACGATGAGCGTGCGACGTATGGAAATTACTGCCGGGTTACTTGCGGATGCGGCAGATAAGGGCGTCATTTCTCAAATTATGATTGAGGGCCCATTTTTGTCCCACCAGCGAGCGGGCGCGCAAAATCCTGCACATATTATTGAGCCCAGCGTGCAGGTAGCAGATCGAATCATTAATGCGACCCGTGGATACGCCTATGGGATGGCTTTTGCTCCTGAAATAGAGGGAGCGGACGCGGTTGTTTCGCACATTATTGGGCGTGGGCTTATTCCAACGTGGGGGCATACACATTGCATGGCACAAGACGCGCACGGTCTTAACGATTACGCGGTGGGATTATTGCGGGAGCGGGGTAGTGCGCGGGTGCCGGTCGTGAATCACCTTTTTAATGCGATGCGCGAACTTCGGCACCGTAGTCCCGGGCCGATTGGGGAATTTTTGGCAGCAGCGGCTCGCGATGAAGCGATGGTCGAATTTATTGCCGACGGAAAACACGTGTCCATGGGGTTAGTACGCAATATTATTGATATTTTGGGGCCGGACCGAGTGTGTCTTATTAGCGACGCTATTGCGGCCGCGGGAATGCCGGACGGCACCTACGAGCTGGGCGGGCTTCAAACGAATGTGGTAGAGGGGATTGCGCGATTGCGGGGCGGAAATCTTGCGGGTGGCACATGGTTTTTGCTCGATATTGTGCGAGCACTCTATGAATCCGGGGTGAGGCTGGTTGATTGTGTGCAGATGGCGACTATGAATCCGGCGCGCGTGATGGGGTTGGAGAACGTAGGAGAGTTGGCTGTGGGCAAACGTGCGGATGTGTTGGTGTGTGGGTCTGAGGGGCTAGATCTTCTCAAAGTGTATCGAGCGGGTAGGGAAGTTCCGCGGTAACATGCGCCGAACTGACGGCGAAGTTCACGGTAACTTGACGGCGAAGTTCCGCGCTAAAATGAGCCACGAGCTGTTCATGCCCAGTGGTAAGTTGCGGTAGGTAAGCCGGGAAGTTCCGCGGTAGTTATTCCCGTCGTGTTTCGGGGTGGTTTTCGATTCGCACCTGTGGCATTCGACGCCAAATGAGCAGATCTCCAATAAAAGCGTTACAGTAGCTACATGCGTCGCTTGAAAAAATATCAACGTCCCGTCAAGCCGCTCAATGTGCGTGCTGCCATGGGTGGTTTCACCTATGAAGAGGGCAAAAACGGCGCTACCTACAAAGTTCATCGGGGTAACCGAGCGCAAAAAGAATACGTCTGCCCGGGATGCCAGGGAATTATTCCCGTTGGCGCTAAAAATGTTGTGGCATGGACGGAAGATACTATTTGGGGTGCTCAATACGGCGTGGATTCACGCAGGCATTGGCACCCCAGTTGTTGGCAACATCGTGGGCGACGTTAAAGAATGCGAATATTTAACATGCGCTCACCATTGTTTTAGTGAGCTTCGCCTTCCTGTACGCCTTCCTCACTAGCCTTGTTTAATTCTGCTTTATCTTCGCCACTCTCAACAATTTCTTGCAGAGCAAGAGGGACGTTCGATGAAGAAAGAAGGCCACGCATATCCTCAATATATGTAGACAGAAGGGCGTGTTGTTCCTTCAATCCAGCAACTTCCGCATTGGCACTTTCACGCATAGCCGAGGCTTCTTCACGTGCATCCGTGCGCATACGTTCAGCTTCACTACGTGCAACGTTCAAAATATGCGTGGCTTCAGCGCGGGCTTCCTCAATGCGTTGAGTTGCTTCCTGGGTGGAGGACGTATTCAAATCATTTGCCTTCTGAGTTGCCTCCTGAGCACTCTGTTCAGCCTGAGCTGCACGAGCTTCTGCTTCATGAACGAAAGCATTGAGTTTTTCGCGAGTCTCTTTATCAATACGAGAACGCTCGGCAGCCTCATCGGCCTGCTTGTCTGCCATTTCCCGCTCTGTATCGGTACGTAGCTTGGTGACGTAACTTTCCGTTTCTACTCGTAAAGCCTGCGTTTCCTCATCGGCTTGGCGCCGCACATTTTGTGCGTACTCCTCCGCTTCACTACGCATCGCCTCAACCTCGCGCTTCGTTGATTCGCGTAAAGTAAAGGTTTCATCCTGAGCTTCTTTACGTAAAGTAGCAACTTCCTCAGTTGCTTCAGCTCGCATCCGCGCGATTTCATCCTCTGTGCTGGTGCGTGCCTGCGTCAATTCTTTCGTGAGGATAGCGCGAGCATTTTCTTCATCATGCTTGAGCTGGGTGCGAATTTCTGCTTCCTCATGACGAACAACCGCACGAATATGCTCGGCTTCACGAGTTGCAGTTTCTACAAGATTCTGCGCTGTTCGTTGAGAATTTTCGGTGAGCTCATTGGCCTCGGAAGTTGCGCGCTCACGAGTATCCTCGGCATCTTTTCGCGCATTATCGAGGGTTTCCTGAGCTTCAGTGGTGGCGCTATCGGTAAGATGTGTGGCTGAGAGTTTGGCGCGTTCAACAAGTTTTTTGGCGTCGGCATTGGCTCGTTTTATAACATCCATCGCCTGTGTTTCAGCTGAGCGCATCAATGATTCGAGCCGTGTTCCCAAACCGGAATAGGACGGCCGTTGCTGTTCTTGAATTTTCTTCTGCGCTTCAGCCAATTGCCCTGAGACTTGAAGAAATTGACTATCAAGGTCGGCAAGTCGTGAGCGCGCTCTGCCCAGAGCGTCGTCTAACTGGTGAATATATTCGTCAACCTGGGCTTTGTCATACCCTCGTCGAACAGTAGGAAATAGCTCAAATTCTGTCATGGCGCACCTTTCTCAATCTTCAATCTAAGGGTACTGGAAGTTTACGTTAGTCGGGAGAGAAACACATGTTGTCTTGAAAAAGCGGAAGAAGAACACATTAATGTCTTAAAAATAACTGAATTTTTCTTGCGCCTTCAGCATTAGTGGCGGGAAAAACTATGACCGTTCCACATAGCTTCGGTATTATAAGATGAGGTATGTATTTTGCGCCCATGTATGCGTGTTGGGCGTCACGTTAAGAGGTTAAGATGAAAAAATTCGGGGGAACAGCTCTTATTGCCGTCGGCTTTATTGCCCTGGTGATTGGGTTGCTACTCGGCACGGTGTTTAAATCGTCGTTGAGCGCATCCGGTTCCACAACAGCTAACGGCAAGGGTGTTGTTATCACGCAACCGGGCGCGTTAGAAATGGGTGGAACGCATGTGCGTATTTCCGTCACCGCGCCGTCTAGTGAGAAAATTATCGTCGCAACGGGGTATGGGGACGATGTCACCAACTACGCGAAGGGTTTGCGCACCCAGGTTATTACCGGGAAAAAGGATGATGAACTGGTCACTAAGATTCAGGATGGCGAAGCGAAACCTCAACATCTTGACACCTCGGATATGTGGTTTAACGTCGAGAAAGATGCCGGCAAAATTGATTTTTCCTATGACGTGAAAAGTTCAGGAAATGAATCTATTATTGCGACGACGGAGTCCGGCGCAATTCCCACGGTGAAACTCACGTGGACATCGACATCTACTCGCACCATGCCGGTGCTGGTGGGCGTCCTTGGTTTAATATTGACAGCCATCGGTTTCTATATGAATCGACGTCAGAATCATGAAACAAATCACGTTATGGCGAAACTCAAGGATCGTGAGGCAGGGGCCCGCACCAAGGCTCGTCGCGCGGCGCGAGCTGCTGAAGAAACAAGCGTTCTTCCCAAGGTGAAAGATCCGGTTGATGTATCGCGTGAAGAACAAAAAGAATTGACGCTAAACACCCTGGGTGCCGGTATTTTACCGGTCAGTCCGCGTGCCGAAGAATTACGTGAACGTCCTCTCCAAGATAAGGATCGTATTGTTTTGGAAAATCCTGAAAGCGAGGAGGAAACTTCCGACGCACAGGAGGAAACCAACGAACCTGCTGATTCCCCTACGGAACCAGAAGTGGCATCCACACAAGATGAGGATGAGCGTGGCGATAGTGATGAGGTTACTATCGGGGAGCACAGCGTAACTGATAATGTCCGTGGCGATAGTGATGAGGCTGCCACCGGAGAGCACAGTGTAACTAACAATGTCCGTGGCGATTTTAATCAGGTCGTTACCGGGGAGCACAGAGTAACTGGTGATGGCGCGCCGGAAGATACCGCGAAAGGCAAAGCGAAGGGATTGAATTGGCATCCTGTTCGTTCAGAAACTGCAACTAAGGGTGGAGCCAGGGCTGCAGATACGCAACCCATTCGTCGTGAATCTATTATGACTCCGGAAATAATAGCTCCCAACGAACCCGGAAGCTCACCCATTATTCAAGCCTCCATGAACCAATCCAAGGTGAACGTGAATACCGAGGAGACGAGTAACTGGGATATGTGGGGCGAAGCGGGTATAGCCAAGAAAGAGACGGAACACGATAGTGAGGAAGAAAAGAATGCGTAAGCACACACGAATTTACGGCGCCATTGCGGCAGTGAGCATTCTTTTCGCTGGTTGTGGGGCAACCTCCTCACTCAGTGCAAAAGAAGCAAAGGTGGAAGATCGTCCCGCGATTGCGACCACGAAATTTAAGGAAACCGTTATCCCCACAATTTTCAAGAAATTGCAACAGAGCGATAAAGAATTAAAGAAGGAAGGTTTCGACGGGCGTGTTTCTGGTCCCATCGCACGTGAACGCGATGCGCATTACCGTTTGAAGCATCTTCTTGGCAACGCATACAAGATGCCGGAAATCTCCCAGGCAACTGATTCATTAGCTATTTCCGGGCAAAAATTCCCGCGAAACGCTATTGCGATTGTGAATTGGGCGTCTAATAAGACGACTCAGGGAATTGATATTTTCGTGCAGAATCAGGCGCGGGATAACTGGTCCGTGTGGGCGGCCATGGATATTTTGCCAGGCGCTAAGTTGCCGAAAATTCCTGCCGGGGAAAAAGGTGCGCAAAGCATAGTTGCCGAGGATAAGGCGGGGCTCATTGCTTCACCTAAAGAAATTCGGGACGGCTATATTAATGCGCTCAATGGCGCGGATACCGGCGGTAAAGTTTATACGGCGGGGAATTCTCCAACGGAGCCTGATACTGTTCGTAAAGAATTAGCTACTACCTTCGAGGGATATAAGGCAGGAGTTCAGGGTGTTGGGACGGCCGCGCAGAGTTTTGCCCCTGTCGATAACGGAATTCAGGCTCTTCGCACCGAAGATGGTGGCGCGCTTGTTATTTTCCAGGTGAATCACGGAATTAAGCTGAGCGTAACAGCAAATGGCGGAAAAATGACGGTGAAAGATCCACGAATCGCTGCGTTAGCAACTAATGCGACGAATGCGGAGGTCGGGGTTAATAAAAACATGGATATTAACGGTACTTTCACCATCGCTCTCTATGTTCCCGCGGATAAGGCGAAGGAAAAGAATATTTCGGCGGTCTCTGCCAGCGCTTATGTGATTACCGATGTGAAAAATGGGTAACCAGGCTGGTTCGTGATGAATATGTTGCGAGGCTTGTTCGTGGCGGATATGCCGTGAGGTTGCTTTTAGGTAAGGCTTGTTCGTGGCGGGTGCGCCGTGAATATGGTTATGTTTCGCGGCGAGTGTTCCGTAAATGTCCTGCTACGGTTTGGGCTGGGTTTCCGTCGTAACAACAACCACGATGTTTCCCGCACGGATTCATCATCAGATTAATATGGATCAATGTTGAAGGAAGAATATGTCACTGTATGGTGCCGTTGATTTAGGTGCGCGTAAAGCAGCGCAGGAACAGGAAAAGGCTGCCGCAATTCCGGGAAAATATGTGCGGACATTAAATGTTCAAGGACTGCAAGAAGTTGCAGGGCTTTCGGAACAGGTTCCCGTTATTGTTCTATTTACAGGGGACGGTTTAGCGGGAGAAGTTGGCGCGCTTCTTGAAAACGAAAGTAAGAACCGCGACGGACGCTTCCAGGTTGCCGTGGTGAATGCTCAAACAGAAGTGCAGCTTGTGCAGGCTTTTGGTGTTCAGGCTGTCCCAACGGCCCTTGCCGTGATTAAAGGCCAACCCGTTCCTCTTTTCCAAGGCGTCCCCGATACAAAGGCAATATCTCAGGTTATTGATCAGCTTCTTGAGGCAGCTAAAGGCGCGGGTGTTGCCGGGCGTATTAGCGGAAACGAAGAGGAAGCCGGGGCTCCTTTGCGTAATGAGCATGAAGTGGCTGCGCTGAAGGCGATGGACGCCGGAGATATGAAGCTCGCCCATGCCGAATTCACAAAACTTCTCGACGAAGAACCGGGTAACGAAGCCGGCATTGTTGGGTTGGCCCAGATTTCTCTTCTTGAGCGTGTGGAGGGAACGTCGCCCGAGGAGGTCCTTGCAAAGGCTGATAGTGCCGGGATTCAGGACGTCGATGCGCAACTTCTTGCTGCGGATACGGAAGTTGCCGGGGGACGCCCAGATTTAGCTTTCCAGCGCCTTATTCATGTGATTAGTGTGAGTGGCGGGGAGGAAAAAGAAAAGGCCCGCGTGCATCTTCTTGAGTTGTTTAACGCTGTGGGTGCATCGACTGATCTTGTGAAAGACGCACGTAAGAAGTTGGCTATGGCGCTGTTCTAAACGTCTGTTTTTCGTTAGCTCTATGCCATTTCATGCTTTGCTCAGGCGCGTTATATCGGGCGCGTTATATCGGGCGCATTACATCAGGCATATATTTCTCACTGATAATGCCTGAAAGATGCCCGTAAGAAGTTGGCTACGGCATTGTTCTCGCAGGTTTGACACGAGCGGGGGGTGTGAAAACTACGTAGTTTTCACACCCCCCGCCAGGTGAAGAAAGTTACTTTTCGGTACCTTCTGCCTTTTCAGCAACAGCCGTAGCCTCGGCAGCGCCTTCCTCGCAAGCGCAATCCTCAGCTACCTCAGGCATAGTGTGGGTTGGCTTAAGGTAAACAACGCCGAGCGGTGGAAGTTGAACAGGTGCCGAATATGGACGTCCGTTCCATTCCTGCTCGTCGGCAACAACCTTGCCAAGATTACCGACACCACTTCCGCCATATTCCACAGCGTCAGAGTTGAGAATTTCTTCCCACACGCCACCTTCAGGTAAACCAATACGGTAATCGTTGTGAGGAACTCCGGAGAAGTTACAGGCAACCGCAATCACGTCCTTACCGTCCTTGCTACGGCGCAGGAACGTAATAACATTGCCGTTCGCATCCGAACCATCAATCCATTCGAATCCGTGAGGCGTGAAATCGTCGCTGTAAAGAGCTGGATTTTCTTTATAAATTTCATTCAAACGCTTTACAAGGCTCATAATGCCATCGTGGCCCGGTTGTTCGGTGAGCCACCAATCAAGCGAAGAATTATCGTTCCATTCACGAATCTGCCCGAATTCCTGCCCCATGAACAACAGTTGCTTACCGGGATGTGCCCACATGTAGGAGAACAACAGACGCATATTAGCGCGCTTAGCCCAATCGTCGCCCGGCATCTTCCCGTATAGAGAGCCCTTGCCGTGCACAACCTCGTCGTGCGAAATGGGGAGCATAAAGTTCTCTGAATACGCATAGACCATGGAGAACGTGATTTCCCCATGATGCCAACTACGGTTGACGGGTTCTTCCTTAAAGTAGCTGAGCGTATCGTTCATCCACCCCATGTTCCACTTGAGTCCGAAACCAAGCCCGCCACCGTCTGTCATGCCGGTAACGCCAGGCCAGGATGTGGATTCCTCCGCGATCATGAGGGCACCCGGATTGCGACGATACACGGTTGCATTGGTTTCCTGCAAGAACTGGATGGCCTCAAGATTCTCACGTCCACCATACACATTCGGTTCCCACTGCCCATCGTCACGCGAGTAATCAAGGTACAGCATGGAGGCAACAGCGTCGGCACGAATGCCGTCGAAATGGAACTCTTCCAACCAATACAGAGCATTGGCGACGAGGAAGTTGCGTACCTCCCGGCGACCGAAGTTGAACACCAACGTTCCCCAATCCGGGTGGGCGCCACGCTTCGGGTTGGGATCTTCGTAGAGCGGTTCTCCATCAAAGTTGGCGAGAGCCCATTCGTCGGTGGCAAAGTGCGCGGGAACCCAATCGGTAAGAACACCAATACCTGCCTGGTGGAGGCGATCAATGAGGTAACGCAACTGGTCCGGGGTTCCGTAACGTGATGTTGGCGCGAAATACCCCGTTACCTGATAGCCCCATGAGGGAGTGAAGGGGTGCTCTGCAACGGGCATAAACTCGACGTGGGTGAAACCGCAATACTTGACGTGCCCAATAAGCTGATCAGCAATCTCACTGTAGCTCAATCCCTGACGCCAGGAGCCAAGATGAACCTCGTAAATAGAAATGGGGCCATCCATCGGGTTGACGCGGTTCTTCATCCATTCCTCATCCTGCCACTCGTAGGAGGATTCCGTCACAATAGAGGCCGTGGATGGAGCCGTTTCAGAATAGCGAGCCATAGGATCAGCTTTCTGATGCCAGGACAAATCCTTGTACTGGATTTCAAACTTATAGCGGCTACCTGCGCGTGCCTGCGGAATGAAAATTTCCCACAAACCAGATTCGCCAAGGCTACGCATAGAGTGAAGTGTTCCGTCCCAGCCGTTAAAATCACCGACGACGCGGACAGCTTTCGCGTTGGGTGCCCACACGGAGAAGGAGGTTCCTTCTACATCACCAAGAACGGAGGGGAAACGGCGGACATGTGCGCCTAGTGCTTCCCACAATTGTTCGTGGCGACCTTCGCTAATGAGATAGATATCGGTTTCCCCGAGGGTTGGCATGAAGCGGTAGGGATCATCGCTTCGATCCTCAACTCCGCCATAAACAGCAATGACGCGGTAATCCGGTATTTCCGCCGTTGGAAGTACCGCGCGCCAAATGCCGTTAAATTCATGTTCGGCCTGGTAACGCCCATCTAAGGTTTCAATGAAAACTTCGTCGGCCAAACGACGAATAACGCGAATAGTAACAGTTTCGCCATTACTATGTGGTCCTAAAATGTCGTGAGGAGCGTAATGCCACCCGTTCGATACCGCATCTAAAAGTGTTGTATCGACCTGAACGTAATTATTCATCAGTAGTGCCTCTCTGCACTGAACGGCATGCCGGTTACCTGTACGATTCACACAAGACACCGTCAGTGAAATCCGAACTTTTAATTGCTTGAAGCTATTCTAGCAAGAATAAAGCTCCAGCGAGAGGAATAAAAAGCCAATCTGGACGCATTTTTGCCTCGTAAGTAATTTCGTAGAGGACTTTGTCTATGATTAGGGCACGATACAGGGAAAGAAACTGCTGCGGAATCGCGCCATATCCCCGGTAAAAAGCCGATATTGCGGCGCTACGCCAGGAATGAGCGCTACGCTCATCAAGCCCTTCACGTATAGCGTAACCCGCGGCGTAATCAAAAGACCGAATCATTCCGGCAACGTCCCGCAACGCAAGATCTGGGCGACGTCGCTGGGAGAGCGACCGCAAAGGTTCACCCTCAAAATCAATAACGACCCAATGTGTTGCCCCCGGCTCGGTTCGATAGGTGTTAGCGGGGCAAGAGTTACCGTGCGCCTCGCCCGTATCGCTATTTTCGTATGGTGAAGGATTTTCGACGACGGTTGCGCGCCTGGCCTGTGCCTCACCTTTATGTGTGGTTGCGTCGTGTGTGGCGATAGTAGCGCTAGGCGTGTTTTCTTCAGAGAAGCGCCCTGGTTCTTGCGCCGAAACACTCAGGGAAGGGACGCGCAGTACCTGCCCAAGATGGAAATCCCCATGAATACGCTGTAGTTGTGGCCACTCGGAGTGTTCTGCCTCGTCGAAAATACGGGAAATGCGTGACGAAAACGGGACGAGCTCGGGGCACACAGCAAGGGCGTCGCGGGCCCGCTCATCCCAGATTTCCCGCATTATTCGCTTTTCCTGGGCACTTGCGCAAACTGTGGGGCACTCGCGGGCAAGAATATCCAGATATTTTTTCGTTAAACGCCCCAGGGCAACGCACTGTTCACGTGTTATGTCGTTAAGACGAGCGGGAGGCGCTATGCTTCGCGTATGGCCTTCCGCCCCTTTTCCACATTCAGCATTCACCCCGCTTACTGCTTCTACTGCGTCTACAGCTTCTACCGCATCTCTGAGATGCGAGGTAATAAACCTCCAGCCGTCAATAGCGCCCTCACAAAATTCCGAGGCATACAATACGTCCGCGCTCGCGTGAGGACTGTCTGTGTCCGCGGTGCCCACATGATACTTGCCCGTATGTACGCAAGAAGATTCCGCGCTCGCGGTATATTGTCCCGTTGCGTTCTCGCCCACCAGGCTCGCATACCCGTAGGGTTCGGGGATGACCTCGCTACCGGCTAACACATTGGAAAGCTCACAGTCAGGGTTACAGCCTTCAAGGTATCTGCGGAAAAGTTTAATAATGACGGGTTTCGCCCTCGTCGTATAAATAATGGAGGTGTTGGACTGTTCGCCACCATATACCTTCGCATCCAGAACCTCGCCACCACAATTGGCGAAGGCCTCTTTCGCCCTTTTATTTTTATCGACGACGCAGGAGTCCTGTCCCGTGTCCCGTCCGGTGTTTTGCTCGGTGCCCTGTCCCGTGTCCTGTGCTGTGTTCTGCCCGGCGCCATGTCCTGTGTTCTGCCCGGCGCCACGCCCGTTCACGCACGTTTGCTCCGGGGTAGATGCAAGATTATCTTTGCCGAACATTTCGTCAAGTGAGGACTTTTCGCCGCTGCTTCCAGCCAGAGGATGCGTTTCGATACACGGTTGTTGAGCGTGAAGAAAATCCGAATCCCACACGGGGGAGGGAATATTCTTCCACACCAAGCCATGTAATCCCGTAGCCAACTCAAAAATGATGCGCTGGCCGAAAGGATGGTAAACAGCGTCATGGACGCGAGTTTCGGCGCCAGCCGCGTCGTCGAAAATACATGGGACGTTGTAGGTGACGTTTCCCGATTCGATGAGGACCCATGCGAAACGTAAAGTGAAGCCGTCCGAACATATTTCTCGGAGCGAAAGAATGCGAAAATCGGCACCCGGTTCAGGGCCCCACGTGTGAGTGGTGAGCCACGAACCGAGTGCCGAATGAAGGTCGTTTATGTTCATAAACCCTTATTTTACAGGGATAGGTGATTGCGCGAATTACGTGCGAATCGCGTTGGTTACGTGTGAACCGCGCAGGTTACTTATTAACCACGCAAATTACACATGAACCGCCACGCACCCCTCGTATGAGCAGCCGTTGGAGTTACAGCAAAACGGCTACTCATACCTTTAAGGAACAGTTACGGCTTACGAACCGCGAAGATGTGGGCGACATTGCGGTACGGATCAAGGCGAACAAAGGGATGTGCATCCCAGGTGTACGTTCCGTAACCGAGCTGATCGACCACCTCAATGTTGGTGGGAGCAACCCCATCCTCCGTAAACGCGGTCAAATCGAGATCCACGATGCCCTCCTGGGTGTTGTGTGGATCAAGATTAACCACGACAATCACGTGATCCCACTTGCCGTCCGGGGTCTCCTCCGGGCGAGCCGTGCGGGTGAAGCACAAAATGTTCGGGTTCGAGGTGGGGTTAATACGAATATCGCGCAGACGACGCAAAGCCGTGTGTTTCTTACGAATCTCGTTCAGCTGGCCAAGGAGCAACTGAATTCCGTAGGGATCGCGGGTGTAATCGCGGGGGCGGTATTCGTACTTTTCGTTGTTATTCTGCTCTTCGAACTTGCCGCGCGGAATATCTTCCACAAATTCGTAACCGGAATAAATGCCGTAGGTGGGGGCACCAGTTCCCGCTAGAATCGCGCGCATACGCCACGCATTCGGGCCACCGTGCTGCATAAACGGAGTGAGAATATCGTGTGTTGTTGGCCAGAAGGTCGGGCGCAACACGCTATCGGATTCGCGGGCAACTTCCCACAGATAATCCTCAATTTCCTTCTTCTCGTTACGCCATGCGTAGTAGCAGTAGGACTGGTGGAAACCAATGGCGCCCAGGCCACGCATCATAGGCGGAGCCGTGAATGCTTCGGACAGGAAAATAACATCGGGATGCTTTTCGCGGAAGTATGCGAGAATACGCTGCCAGAAAGTGAGTGGCTTCGTATGCGGGTTATCTACGCGGAAGAGGGTGACGCCATGAGACACCCAATATTCGAGAATTCGCTTAATCTCTTCGTAAATACCTTCCGGATCATGGTCGAAGTTCAGCGGGTAAATATCCTGGTATTTCTTCGGCGGGTTTTCTGCGAAAGCAATCGTGCCGTCGGCGCGGTGGCTGAACCAATCCGGGTGTTCCTTCAACCACGGATGGTCCGGGGAGCATTGGAGTGCCACATCCATCGCAACCTCAAGCCCAAGTTCCTTGGCGCGGGCAACAAATGCATCGAAATCATCAATTGTTCCCAAATCGGGGTGGATGGCATCGTGGCCACCTTCAGCCGCGCCGATTGCGTAAGGGGAGCCAGGTTCGCCCGGAAGCGCCGTCAACGAGTTATTCTTCCCCTTGCGGTCCGTTAAACCAATCGGGTGAATCGGCGTCAAATAGACAATGTCAAAGCCCATATTCGCAATACGTGGCAAATCTTCCGATGCGCTACGCAAGGTACCGGAATTCCAGTTGCCGTCGTCATCCTTCCATGCGCCCACGGAACGCGGGAACATTTCATACCAGGAACCTGCCAGGGCAAGTTCGCGATCCACCGCCAGCGGGAAACGTGAGGATTCGGTCAGGAAATCACGCAGGGGATAACGGCTGATAATATCCATAATCGGTTCGGACGTTGCTGACGCGAAACGAACGGAGGCCGGAATTGTCTTTCTGCGAATAACCGCCAGGGCGTCGTTCAGCAGCGGGCGATCCTTACTTCCGCGCGGAAGCAACTTGCTCACGCGACGCAACAGGTGGTCCGCCTCAAGGAACACAAGATCCACGTCCTGATCGAGCGGGAGCTTCATTTCCGCATTATGCTTCCATGTGGCAAAGGTGTCCGACCATGCACGCACGAAATACGAATAGTTTCCTGTGGTTTGCGGGGTGAGCCACGCTTCGTAACGCCCGAGGCCCGGGTGAACGAGAACCATGGGGGACGCCTGCACTTCTTTACCATCCGGATCCACAAGCACCGCTTCGCAGGCGAAAAGATCGTGACCCTCGCGCCACACCGTTGCCCGAACCGGGAATGCTTCCTTTTCCGTGCCCTTCGCGGCCCAGGAACCGTTTTGAACGTTTGGCGTAATATCCATAATCGGAATACGCCCGATATTTGAAAGGTTCGCAGGAACGGGTGAGGCTGGAGCCTCGGGGAAAGCTGTCATAAACCCGGGTGCCGGATCAAGAGCGGCCGGCTTCTTCTTCGCTGTTTTTGCGTGTGCCTTCTTGACTGTTTTTGCGGGTTCTTTCTTTGGAGCTACGGTTTTTGTTGTTTTCGACGACGATGCCGAAGCTTTTTTTGTAGCTACCGGTGCTTTCTCCGCTGCCGGTGTTTTCTTCGCCTGAGCTGGCTTTACTTTCGCTGTCTCCTTTTTCGCGGTGGCTGTGGTTGACGTTTTTTTCACGGTTGTTGCTTTTTTATCGGTGGTTGCGGCAACTGGTTCGCTGTTCATAGAAAGTCCTTTCTTCGTCCCAACTTCGCTGACAGTGGATGGACGGTGGCGTATGATTCTTCGCCGGGTGCCATGAGGTGGCACGTATGTTACCTAGTTTAGGTTATTTTTTGTTAATAGACCATGTGCATGGCTTCAAGCACTTCACGCAGGGTCTGGTCTGCACGCTCATTTGCGCGTTCAATACCCTTGCGGATAATGCCGTCAATGTAACCCATATCTTGAACAAGTTCCGCACGCTTTTCGCGAATAGGTGCGAACATTTCATTAATGGACTCGGTAACCATTTTCTTCAGGGTGCCACTCCCGCCGTTACCGATCTCTTCGGCAACAGCACGCGGATCGCGTCCCTGCGCGAGGGCAGCTAAAAGAACAAGATTGGACACCTCCGGACGATTTTCCGGATCATATGTAATGAAACGTTCTGAGTCCGTGACGGCCTTTTTCACGCGCTTGGCGGTTTCGTCGGCGCTCATTCCAATATCAATGGTGTTGCCACGAGACTTGCTCATTTTTGCCCCGTCAAGCCCCAAAATGGACACTGCCTCGGACAGCAAAGCCTGCGGGCGTGGGAAAACAGGGGTTTTGTGCCCTTCAGGACGCCCGTAACGCTTATCGAAACGATCCGCAATAACACGCGCCTGCTCCAGGTGAGGAAGCTGATCTTTACCAACGGGAACCAGGTTTGCCTTGCAGAACAAAATATCTGCCGCCTGGTGAACGGGGTAGGTCAGGAGCAAACCGGATAGCGGGCGCCCCTCGGTTGCCTCGTGTTCCGCCTTCACCGTCGGGTTACGACGCAACTCAGAATCTGTAACAAGAGAAAGGAAGGGCAACATGAGTTCATTCAACCCCGTAATGGCGGAATGAGGGAAGATTACGGATTCTTCAGGATCGAGCCCGACAGCCAAATAATCTGTTGCCAAGCTACGCACGCGCTCACGAACGGGGCCGGTACCATCACGATCTGCAATAACTTGGAAATCGGCAATAACAAGCCATGTTTCCACACCTTTTTTCTGCAAATCCACGCGGTTCTTCAGGCTCCCAAAATAGTGCCCAAGATGAAGATTTCCCGTGGGACGATCGCCCGTGAGCACACGGAATTCACTGGGGTCAACCGCAATTTTTTCCTCAATTTTGCGACTCACCTCAAGTGCATGGGCAAGGGAAGCATCAGATGTTGATTGTTCGAGAGATTCCTCGACGTTCATATTTCTCCTCTAGCTACTAGCCATTGGGTTTGTGGAACGCTTATGCGCCACAACAATTTATCGATATGGCTTTATTGTAGGGCTTTTACGGCTCAGGATTGGCGAAGAATAAACGTATGGACATCGGGTCAACCACTGTTGAAGCACCGGGCTCGTAAACTCGCGTAGAATCAATAATCGGCCTGCGCCACGTCGAATCCCAGGTTAAAGCGTAAGGAGTTCCGCGACTTTCCGGCAAACGCACCGGCACATACTGATCCGAACCATTAATAATCACCAGCGCATCAGCATCTTGTTCCGCACCGGAACGCAACACCTGAACACAGCGGTTCATAGGATCAAACCATCGATAATCCGGCATCGGATTCCCGTCGTTGCCGTACCACATCAAATCAGGAAGCTGATCTTTTGAATCATCAACTGTTTCCGTGTAGAAACTAGAGGGACGCAAAACGCGGTGATCTTGACGCAGGCGAATAAGGAACGCAGTTGTTTCTGCCAAATCTTGCTGCCACGGCTCCACATCCCAATCCAACCAGGAAATCTCCGAATCCTGACAGTAGGAATTATTATTACCAAATTTCGTATCTCCCATTTCATCCCCGCCATAAATCATGGGGACGCCGGAAGAAAGAAGAAGAGTACCTAAAAGATTACGCATCGTCCGGGTGCGACGTTCCAGCAGGGAACCTGCCATAGCCCCACCTTCGTCGCCCTCGACACCGTGGTTCCAGGAACGGTTATTATCGGTGCCGTCGCGGTTATCCTCCTTATTTGCTTCGTTGTGCTTCCCGTTGTAGCTCACAAGATCGCGCAGGGAGAAACCGTCGTGTGCGGTCACAAAATTAATGGAGGCAAGTGGTCCGCGCCCGCCACTCGCACGGCCATGCGAGAACAAATCCGCACTTCCCGCAATACAGGTGGCAAGATCGCGCAAATCGGTGCCGGGTTGCCCATTTGCAATCGCGCCCTGATCAGCAACCCAGAATTGACGGATTGAATCACGGAAACGATCGTTCCAATCAGCGGTGGGGTGCGGGAAATTACCCGTTTGCCAACCGTTTGGCCCCATATCCCACGGTTCGTTAATGAGTTTCACGTTGGAGAGCACGGGATCTGTTGCCATCGCCATGAAGAGCGGATGGTTGGGATCGAATTGATCGCCCTTGCGCGCCAATGTGGAGGATAAATCGAAACGGAAACCGTCCACGCCAATATCCGTAACCCAGTAACGCATAGAATCCAAGGTCATTTTCAGAACGGCCTGCCTGCGGAAATCGAAGGAATTTCCACAACCCGTCGTGTCGTAAAAACCGCCAGCATAATTCGGTTGCTGCATATAGTACGATGTTTGCCCAAAACCGCGCCAGGAAATCGTCGGCCCGTCAACCCCGCCCTCGCACGAATGGTTGTACACAACGTCAAGAATCACTTCAAGCCCGGCCTCGTGCAGGCGCGCCACCATGTCTTTGACCTCCTGGATAACGGCGAGAGGTCCATTCATTTGCGCAATTTGCGTGGCGTAGCTTGGTTCTGGGGCGAAATAGTTGAGCGTGGAATATCCCCAATAGTTGGAAAGATCGCGTTGGGTGAGGAAGGGTTCGCTCATTTTTGCGTGAATCGGGAGGAGCTCAATGGTTGTCACTCCCAGGGAACGCAGGTAATCGGTTGACACAGGGTGAGCTAAACCGGAGTAGGTTCCACGTAAAGGTTCTGGAATAAGTTCAAGTTGTTGGGTAAAGCCTTTAACGTGGGTTTCGTAAATAACTGTTTTTTCCCACGGCGTGAAGAGTTGTTTTGTTGCCGGGGGTGTTTGTGGTACGATGACGCCACGGCACATGTACTTCAGCGAATCAAGATTTTCACGAACCGGAGGGTTCTGGGTGGGGGAGAGTGCTTCATTAACATGATGCGCATATAATTCCGGGGTTAATTCCGGGGAGCCTGTGACGGCGCGAGCGTAGGGGTCGAGAAGGAATTTCGCGGGATTGAAACGCATTCCTTGATCGGGATCCCACAAGCCGTGGACGCGATATCCGTATTCTTGTCCGGCGCGTACACCCGGGATGAAAGCGGACCACGTTCCGTTATGGGGGTGAAGTTTGAAGCGACGTTCTTGAAGAGAAGGTCCAGATTTATCGATAAGGCAAAGTTCCACAGCTGTTGCGTGTGGTGCGAGCACGGCAAAATCGGCTCCGCCTTCAACGAGGTGCGCGCCCAGGCGTAAAGGCCGCGACACTGCTTCCTGTGTACGTTCTGGCGCGCGCGCAACATAACGAGCGGAGGTATTGGGGAATCTGGACAGAGTACTCACACTTATAATTGTTGCAGAGAAAGCATCTAGAAGGAAATTATCAGCGAAAGTCGCGGGGTGAGTTTTGTTATGTTGTGACTTTCTGCCTAATAAAACGTGTATAATTCAGATTTTGAGGTGCTTAATGCTGTTACGGAATGTTTCTGAGGGCATTGTGAGCACGTCGTTATTTTTTATCTCGTATGAGCCTCATTCCTTTAGTCAAGTATTCGCATAGTGTTATTTTCTTCGCGTCAGGTGCGGATTACAACACAGTAATAGGGCGGAAAAACATAGTAATATTGGCAAATGATCGGAAACAGCCTTTTTTCACTGCTTGCCAACGTGGATATTCGTCGTCGTGAAGAACTACGCACAGATGCCGAGGCTCTCGGAAAAATCTGCGTCAGCCCGCAGGCGCGGTATCTCTTCGTTAGTGATTACACGGTTGCTGTTGACGAAAAATCCCCGGTTTTTTCCCCGCGTTTTTTCACTTATAGCGAGGTTGAGCAAAACGGTATTTTCCGAGAAACCCTTGGGAACGCAAACTATTTAGGTAGCGTTGACGACCTTCATTATTTTTCTTGTGATACGACGACGATAGTTCGCAACCTGCGCGAAAAGGCACTGCTGGCTGGCATTGAGGCGAAAAAGCTGGGCGATGGCGGGTGTCGCCCGAAAACTCGGGATCGCGTTTTGCATCCCGACACGGAAATCTGGGGTGGCCTTGCGTGGGGGTCGATCCGTAATTTGGCTCCCGAATGGACACCAGCAGAGGCTGGCTTGGCGGTTGAAGCGGTTGCCTTGAACAATATGTGGCGAAGCGCCCGGTTCTGCGCGGAATGTGGGGCAAAAATAGAGGTCCAAAACTCCGGATGGAATGGGGCGTGCCAGCGTGGCCATCTGCTTTTCCCGCGAACAGATCTTGCCGTCATTATGGCGATTACGGACGACGACGACCGCCTTCTTCTTGCTCATAATGGGAACTGGGAGCAGGGTCGATATTCGGTGGTTGCCGGTTTTGTTGAGGCCGGGGAGACGCCTGAAGCAGCGGTTCGTCGTGAAGTTTTTGAGGAAACGCAGATTCGCGTAGGCGAGGTGACGTATGCGGGGAGCCAGCCGTGGCCTTTCCCGAAGTCGCTGATGTTGGGGTATCGGGGGCGTGTGGCGCAAGGCGCTTCCACCCGTGTGATACCCGATGGTGTGGAGATTACCGAAGCGGCATTTTTCTCGCGCGAAGAGTTTATGGTGGCGCTGGAAGAGCGACGTGTGATGGTTCCGGGGCGTAGCTCGATTGCATATATGTTAATTAGCGATTGGGCCGGCGAGGATTTAACCCGGTTTATTAGTTGGTAGGCCGTGCTAACCTGCAGATAATATATCCCAAAATCCTGGAGCTATATCAAAAGCTTAATATTGATTTTTAGCCTGGATAAAGACATTTGCGTCGAGGAGGAACATTTACGCAACTCCTAGTTTTTTAGCGAATGTCATGAAAGATTTATGCTTGTTCAAGCCCGTCAAAGCATAAGCGTCTCGATAACTCGTACCGCCCTCAAATGTGTCAATTAAGACGGCCTGGGCGAAATTTTTACTGAGCCGATGTGGAGAATCTTGGAAAGTTTAGAGCGTTGCAAGCTTTTCCTGAATCTGCTTGAGCTTGGGGTTCGTCATCGAGGTTCCGTCGGAATAGACGAGGGTGGGAACAACCTGGTTTCCACCGTTGATCTGCGCGACTTTCGCCGCAGCTTCGGGAACTTCTTCAATATTTACTTCGTCCCAGGCAATTCCGGCACGTTTCATCTGATCTTTGAGCGCACGGCAGTAACCGCACCACGGAGTTGTGTACATCGTAATTTGTGACATACATGTATTTTACCCGGATGCCGAGGAGCGATTGGGTGATGAGCTCGGGGCGAACAACACCGCCACATGTAACCGCAAATGCACTTTATCCACAGCGATAGGTGGGCGCGTTGCGGATGCGCTAAAGTTTTGTGTGGAATGAGGTGGTGCAGGTTTCGCTGAACCCTGGCGCAGAACACAAGGAGGCGTGCGTGAGGCATCATAAAGAAAACGTCGCACATAATACAGCGCGCGTAAAACACGACGGGGAAGCCGTCGAACATACGGAAACATATGCGCGCACGCCGGAAAAAATTTTGGAGCTTTTGGACGAGGACCAACGCAAAGTTGCCACCAGTTTAACCGGAGCCGTGTGCGTGCGAGCCGGCGCGGGAACGGGGAAAACGCGGGCAATAACGCATCGAATTGCCTACGGAGTGCACACCCGAACATACAACCCGCACAATCTTTTGGCGGTTACTTTCACGACGAAAGCAGCTTCTGAGATGCGCGCGCGTCTGCGTAGCTTAGGTATTTCCGGGGTGTCGGCTCAAACGTTCCACTCGGCAGCATTACGTCAACTGCGCTATTTTTGGCCGACGGCGATTGGCGGAAACATACCAATGATCCGTGACAGTAAAATTCCGCTCGTCTCCCAGGCATGCGGGGCTCTCAACCTGCCCACAGATAAACTAAATGTTCGTGATTTTACGGCTGAAATAGAGTGGGCAAAAGTTTCACTTATTGGATCTGACACGTATCCTGATATTGCCCGGCGTATGGGGCGTGAGCATATTGCGGGATTCAGTTACGACGAGATAGCACAACTCATGGACGCCTATGAGGACGTCAAACTTGAACAGAATGTTCTTGATTTCGACGATATTCTGCTGGTGCTGTGCGGGATACTTTATGAACGCAAAGATATTGCGGAAAGTGTGCGCGCCCAATATCGCCATTTTGTTGTGGACGAGTTCCAAGACGTTTCGCCCCTGCAACACCAGTTACTTCAGCTGTGGTTGGGTGGCCGTAAAGATATTTGCGTGGTAGGGGATGTCTCTCAAACGATTTATTCCTTCGCGGGAGCGTCGTCGTCGTACCTTGCGAATTTCGTTGAAGAATATCCGGGTGCGAAAATAATCGAATTAACACGAGATTATCGTTCCACTCCCGAAATTGTGGATATTGCGAACAAAGTTATAGAGGACGACGGTTCCAAAGGCGCGGTTCACCTTGTTTCAATGCGTTCTTCCGGGCCGGAACTCTCCTATATCCAGGCCGCAACTGAAGATGAGGAAGCCGAAATAATCACGAATCATGTTCGCGACATGAAGAACAAAGGTGTCCCGCTGTCCTCCATAGCTATTTTGTATCGCACGAACGCCCAATCGGCGCGCTACGAAAAAGCCTTACATGATGCCGGAATAACGTATCAGGTGCAGGGCGCAGAGAGCTTCTTTTCACGCAAAGAAGTGCGCGAAGCCATGGCAACGATTCGTGCCGCTTCGCGCAGTGGGGTGCAAGAACCCCTCGGTTCGGCCGTGAGAACAATTCTTCGCTCATTGGGTTGGCGTGAAAAAGCGCCGGAAAATGCGGGAGCCGTGAGAGAACAATGGGAAGCGCGCACAGCGATACTGGAGCTCGCACGCGATCTGGAAAAACAAGGCATGAATATTGCGGCATTTTCGGCAGAATTGCAGGAACGTGCCGACACTAAAAATCCGCCCACCATGGACGGTGTTATCCTGTCTACCTTGCACGCAGCAAAAGGGCTGGAATGGGATACGGTTTTTCTTGCGGGACTTCATGAAGGTTTGATGCCAATTTCTTTAGCTAAAGGTGAGGAAGGAATCGCTGAGGAGCGCCGCTTATTCTATGTTGGGATAACTCGTGCCCAGACGCGATTATTTTTCTCCTATGCCACTACGGGGCACAACGGAACACAGCGAAAAATATCTCGGTTCCTTGAACCATATTGGAATCAATCACCCAAGTCCACGCGAAAAAAAGCACAGACCCTGGTACGGCAACGTTGCAAAGATGAGGAAACACGCGACTTTGCGGAACGATTTCCCGAACATGTAGCGCTTCTTGAAGAGCTTATTGAATGGCGTTTGTTGCGCTCGCGGGAAGAAAAGGTTCCCGCCTATCGGATATTGCCTCAGGTGAGTGTGAGAGAAATTGCGGTTATACGTCCCTCAAACTATGAAGGTTTGCTTAAGGTGCGCGGATTGGGGGAAAAGCGTATCGCAAAATACGGGCGTGAAATCCTTGAGATTGTGCGACATTTTGAGAATACATAGCATGGTGAGTGGCAGTTGTGTGCACAGTAGATGTTACGACGACGGGCGTTCGGGATACTTTCGGAAATAGGGGGCGCGCGTGGTTTGGGAGTAGGGGTGTGCTTGGTTTAAGAACAGTGGCGTGCTTGGCAAGTCCTTTATTTCGCGCGATCAAGGCGTTCGGGATATTTTTCGGGAAGAACAGCGCAGGAACACGAGGGATGTTGAGGAACATCAACAAGAAATGGGGCTTGAGGTGGTGGAGGAATCACCCATTGTTTTCCCAGGAGTGCCGGCTTTTTTCCGCACATAATCCCAAAAATTTCACCCGTAGCCAACCCCGCTGCCGTTAAAATGCCGGGGCGTGATGGATTGTAATGGCGGAAAGAATATGTTTGTAAGGCAAGGTCAACCCATGCGGGATTCTTGTCCACACGGTGATGAAACAAACAACTTGCGCACGCTGAGCCCATTCCCCGAACAACCGTCGGCCCAACACGAATGTCAAGATCTTCAACATACGCAAGGGTGTAAACGGGGAGGATACGTAAAATATCTGCGCAACGTAACGGGTCGGGTTCCTGAAGTGAGGTGACGAACGCTATGTCGGCATTCTTCGCGCTACCTGTAAAAACCTTGCTCCCATAACCACGCATATGAAGTGCTCCACGAAAAGCCGATATCCGGTGAGAGCTACGCGAGGACGCTAACAGATGATGATCTTTTAGGCCGACGGAGCCTTTATCGTTGGCAACAAACGCATGAATGCGAGAACTAAGATGAAGGGCGACTTCGACAGCCAGGGGATCCAAACGTTCGAGCCATAATTTTCGAGTGGAGGGTGAAAAATCGCCAGGAAGAACGGGATTGGGTGAGTCCGTGAGCATACCGGCTCGTCTCAACATGTTGAGAATTTCATCTGCCCGTTCGCGAGAAATAGAGTATCGGGAGGCCGAAGAATGGAATTCCTGAAGGGTCATCTCGGTGGACATGTGGGAGGTCAGGCGCTGTTCCGCGGGAGTTAAATCATCGCAGTGGATGGCAATTCGCGAATCGACACCGATTTGGATACGGGAGGGTGTTAACCACAGAACACGTAAAGGGTCACATAATCTCATGGGATGAGGATATGGAAAAGGTGATAACGACTCCAGTTAGTTTTCACAGCTGTGGAAAAGTGTGAAAAGAAAATGCAGGCATATGTGATACTGAAAAGTTGACCTTAGTGTCGTTTCCGAGCATTGAGGCTTTCGCGGGTGCCGTACGTGCGCTTGGCTGGGCACCCGCAAAGATGTGGGTGTAGCTAAGCGCAACACTAGCCGACGGAAATATTCGATTTGGGTATAGGTGTAGCTGTAGGCGAAATTGGGTATCGCCCTGATGTGTGTTTGCGCGGGCCTACCTGCGAGTGTGTTTGTTTGAGAAGCGGTAATTGAGCTATTGCGCGCACCCGCAATAGCGTTCGCACGCAATAATGCTGATATTGCGGGTTGCCTAGTTGCCCGGATCCTGTTCGCCATTTTCGGTGTGGTTGCTTTCGCCGTTGTTGCTTTCGCCGTTATCGCTGTTGCTGTGGTCGCTTCCGTTATGGTTGCCAAAATCTTTTCCGGATGTTCCGTTTAAGCCGGCGTTGAGGACTTCTTCAAGGAAGGAATCGAGTTCTGCCTCAATATCTGTGAGTTCCTTTTGAGTTTCGAAGAATTTCTCCGGGTTTTCCAAATCTTCGGGTTGAGGCAAAATATCTGGGTGGTTCCACAATTTTTCACGCTCATTGATGCCGAGTTTATCGGTTGCCATCATCCAAAACGCGGTTGCTTCGCTAATTCGACGTGGGGAAACATCCGTACCAATAAGTGCGCCGAAAACTCGGTTCATGGGAGAATCAGTGGCTTCGCGTCGAACAAAAGCTTCCTCCAGTATTGTGGCATGAGGAAGTTGTGAGGCAACGGCGTTACGTGTCACGCAGGACACCCAACCTTCAGCAAGAGACAGCAGATGTTCGACGTGAGCCAGAGATTTTTGCTGGGCTTCCGTAGTGTCGAAAATGAACAGATCTCCCAAATCAATCGCTGGTACTTCCATGCCCATGCCCGTGCCTATGTTGTCCATATCCAAGGAATGGGGATCGAAACCCATTTCTTGAGCACGCTCTTGAATGGCGTCCACATTAATTGTTAACTCGCCCGCATAAGCCGCAACCGCATCAAGAATTGAGGTGCGCAACCAGGGAACACTCGAATACAAACGAGCCGCCGCAATTTCACGGACCGCAACATACAGTTGCAATTCCTGAAGATCGCTCTGGATGCTATCCGAAAATTCGTCAATATTTGCGGGAACCAGCGCCGTAGTTTCACCCTCGACCAAGGGAATGCCGGTGTCCGTCGAACCAAAAGCAACCGTCGCTAAATCTCCCAAACCCTTACCGAATTGAACTGCGAGAAGGGAGGAAATCATGAGGACAATAAAATTACTATCGAATAACTGTGAGCCACCGAAAAGATTGTCTTTCATATCCTCGGGAATATCCTCAAGTTGTGCGGTGAGGGTTTCCTCGAAAGCGCGCGCAATATTTTCGCCAACAGGTCCGGTTAATTTCTTGAAGGTAGGAAGCGAATGTGCAACCCAATCTAGGCGACTCCATACCTGAAGTGTTCCATTAATAGGACCAAAATTCGTGACCGGATCGACCCATAAATTCGCTACATTCATTGCCTGCTTTGCATGGGAACACTGTTCGGAGGTAGGTTTCCCATCCCCGGCATTATGCAAAACGGTGTGGCGCGCTACCTCGTCGCCCATTTTCCAGTTGATAGGGCCTTTCCCGCCGTTACCGGTAAGTGATGAAATGAAGCTACCGATGAGTTGCATTCCGTTCGAGTCCAAAAACATGGGGGGAAGATTACCAGAGTGGGCGTTTTCAGAGTTACCCTTATTCGTTTCGTCTAAAGAACGAATCACTTCATCGGCGACGTTATCGCCCATGATTGAGCGCAACATGTTTTCCCATTCTTCGCGTGACTTATCCTGATCACTCATTTACGCCTCCCTTGCTTACTTCGCCTATTTTACGTGGTTGTGGCGATATATGCTGTATATCCCCATGCTCCTCGCTTCCAGATGAATTTTTGTGGCAAAATTCTATCTACACATGTGGGGAATTCGTGTAATTATAGATAGGTGAGTGAAAAATCTTTCCAATTTGAGGAAAACAATAGCGTAGCAGATGCTGATAGTGATGGCGCATTTGCTAGGAAAATGGAAGTGAAAAGCCCCCGTAAAACAAAAAAAGGTGCGAAAAACGGGAGTCTTTTCTACTTTCTAGTGGCGACTTGCCTTGCCCTCATAATGCCGGGCGCATATCTTATACAAGAACCCGGTCCGATGCTGAACCTATCGGGGGAAATTAATGGCAAAAATATTGTGACGATTGACGGCGCTCGGGATCACATGAGTTCCGCCAAATTTTATATGACGACCGTAAGCACAATGGGTGACCCAGATTTTGGCGCTACGGGCGGGGCGGCGTTACTGGCGCTTTTTTCGCCGAATAATCAATTGGTTCCCGTGAGGGCAATGTATCCCAAAGAAGTTTCGACGAAACAAATTGATGAAGAGAATCGACAAATGATGCAGTCCTCGCAAGATAGCGCGGCCGATTACGCTATTTATAAGGCGGGATATCGCATTGAAGGCGACGTAGTTGTGTACGCGATTGATAAAAATGGTCCTGGGTACAACAGGTTAATGCCCGAAGATATTGTGCGCACGATAACGTTTAATGGGGAAACCCACAAGATTCCCAATTTCGGGGAGATGACGTCACTTTTGGATAAAATACCCCCGAAGTCGACGATTGTGTTGGGTGTGGATCGTGGCAAGAACCGTGAAAATGTTGATGTCACGACGCAAGCCTGGGCGACGGATCCCACCGGGTATGTTCGGAAAGGCTCACGTATTGGGGTGAGCGTTGGTGTGAAAAACCTGAAGTCTTACGTGAAAGTGAAGTATGCGGTGGAAGGAATCGGGGGACCATCTGCCGGGTTAATGTTTACGCTCGCAATTTATGACCGTTTGACTGAGGGAAATCTTGGGAAAGCCGAAGCCTTTGCGGGTACCGGAACGATTAATGGTTCTGGAGAAGTTGGCCCTATTGGAGGAATTCGGTACAAAATGGTCTCTGCCCATAAGAAGGGGATCAAAAACTTCCTTGCCCCGGTGTTAAATTGTGATGAAGTAACTGCATATCCGCAACCGGGTATGAACGTGTGGGCGGTGCGTACTTTTGATGAAGCACGCCAGGTTGTTGACGCAATCGGTAAGGGGGAGACCCCTAAGGTTCCTCAATGTTCAGAGATTGAAATTTCCCCTCAACGTGGCTAGGTCTTTTCTGTCCAAAGAGCAGTCCTGAAACTTGTCCTAAAAGGTTGCGACATCATAACCACAACTGCAGTGTCCCAAAACACGAAACACAACCTCGGAAAATCAACAAAAAACCAGCCTTCACAACACAAAAACCAAAACTTGTGGAAGTCAGGGGGCTACGTGGAAGAGCTGGGGGGATGTGTTGAGATGGGCACAGGGATAAAAGTGACTAGCTTAGCGCGGAATGTATAGGAAAAGCTCGTAATTTCGGTTATTGTTATGTGTGTATATGGCGTTTGCCCTCCAGGGCACGTCGCAACGATATGGTTTAGCCATTGGTCGAGAGTCAGGATTTTTCTTGAGCACAACAACCGAAAAGAAATGGTTCCCGTTTAAGGGAGGGCGTCAGCTTACAGCTTTCTGGTGGACCTTGGGGATTCTTCTTCTCCTTTTAGGTGCACTGTATGTAGGTTCCGGTGTTTACACGGAAATAAAATGGTATTCACAGTTGGGCGTTGCCCGAGTGTTTTGGATTCAATGGGGGTGGGCTTTTGCCTTAGGGGTAATTGGTGCTCTCCTTGTTGCAATATGCTTCTGGTTTAATTTCCGTTACGCACGTAGCAAGGACTACGGTAGCCCAGCCAGTGTTGAGTCCTATAGGAATTTTGTAGAACGTTTCCGCTGGACACGCAACGTTTTTGTCCCCGGGTTGGTGGGGCTGATTATGGGTGTGGGTCTGTCCTCCGACTGGCAAACATATCTTACTTGGTTCTATCGCACACCCTTTGGAGATAAAGACCCACAGTTCGGTATGGATATTAGTTTCTATATCTTCACCTATCCTCTTCTTCAGTCGCTGTGGACATTTGCTGTTACCCTCCTAGTAGTTTCAGCAATCGGAGCTGTGCTTGGACACTATATATATGGCGGAGTTATTCTCGACAAGGGCAAGGTTAAGCTTCAAAAACGTGCAAAAATCCATGTTGCTGTTCTGGGACTTCTCGCGTTTGCAATTGTGGCGGCCTACTTCTGGCTTGAGCGTTACCAGTTGTTGCTGAACACGAATTCTCGCTTCTCTGGGGCCTCCTACACTGATATCAACGCCAATCTTCCAGGGTTGACGATTCTTGCGATTACCTTCCTGATTATCGCCGTTATTTTCGTTTACTCCATGGTGAAAAATTCTTGGCGATTGGTTACGGCTGGCGTTATCGTCGCCATTATTGCGGGAATAACTCTTGGTTGGGCTTGGCCCACAATCGTGCAACAGTTCCGCGTTACCCCAAACACAATCGAACTGGAATCTCCGTTCATTAATCGCAATATTGAAGCGACGAAGAAGGCCTACGGTTTAAATAAGGTTGAAACGATTAGCTACAATGCACGCACGGAAGCGCAGGCAGGGCAGTTGCGTGATGACGCGAAGTCAACAGCACAAATTCGTTTGCTTGACCCGAGCATTGTTTCCCCAACCTTTAACCAGATGCAACAAAACCGTCAGTACTATGGTTTTGCCCAGCAACTTTCAGTTGACCGTTACAACCTCGATAACACCGATCGCGACACAGTTATTGCCGTTCGTGAATTGAACTTGAACGGCCTTGGCGATAACCAGAGAAGCTGGGTTAATGACCACACGGTTTACACTCACGGTTTCGGAGTTGTTGCCGCATACGGTAACACGACAGGTACTTCGGGTGCCCCGGAATTCTTGCAGTCCGGTATTCCTTCACAGGGACGACTTGGCGAATATGAACCCCGTGTCTATTTCGGGCAGAATTCGCCTGATTATTCCATTGTTGGTGCGCCTAAGGGGAGCGAGCCCTGGGAAATTGATTACCCCTCAGATAAAGCTGAAGGTTCCCAGGTTCTCAACACCTATCAGGGTAACGGTGGCCCGAAGATTGGTAACTTCTTCGATAAACTTATGTTCGCCATTCGTTTTAGCTCTACCGATATTTTCTTCTCCAATCGTGTAACAAAGGATTCACAGATTCTTTTCAACCGTGATCCTCATGATCGTGTTGCGCGTGTTGCTCCTTACCTCACTTTGGATTCCAAGGCTTATCCTGCCGTCGTCGATATGGATGGCGATAAGAAAACGCCTAAGAGGCTTGTGTGGATTATTGATGGCTATACAACATCAGAAAATTATCCCTACTCTGCTCGCGAATCTTTGGCGAGGGCCACGAACGACGCTCTGACCGATAAAGAAGTGAAGGAACGCCGTGCCGGTAAGGAAGTGAACTACATTCGTAACTCCGTGAAGGCCGTTGTGGATGCTTACGATGGAAGCGTCAACCTTTACGCATGGGACGATAAGGATCCGATTCTTAGGGCATGGGACAAGATTTTCCCGAATGTATTGAAACCTGTGAACAAAATGTCCGGCGATTTAATGGCGCATATCCGTTACCCGGAAGATATGTTCAAGATTCAACGTACTCTCATGGCTCGCTACCACGTCAGCGATCCGGGTTCCTTCTACACCGCTGGTGATTTCTGGAACGTTCCTAACGAACCAGCTGTCGATTCTGCTTCAACTAAGCGACTCGAAGCTGGGACTTCCTCCGAACTCCAGCCCCCTTACTATCTGACATTGCAAATGCCCGGTCAAGAAAGTGCAGAATTCTCCCTTTCCACAGGATATATTCCGGGTGGCCGCACGGATCGAAACATTATGACAGGTTTCATGGCTGTCGATTCCAATGCCGGTAATGAGGCAGGAAAGGTTCGAGATGGTTACGGAAAGATTCGTCTCCTTGAACTTCCCCGAGATTTGACGGTTCCAGGTCCAGGCCAGGCACAGAACAACTTCCTATCTAACCAAGAAGTTTCACGTAGACTGAATCTCTTGCGTCAAGGTGGTACGACGGTTCGCATGGGTAACCTCCTCACATTGCCTGTTGGTGGCGGTATGCTCTATGTCCAACCCGTCTATGTTCAGGCATCTCAAGGCACAACATATCCGTTAATGCAGTATGTTTTGACGGCGTTCGGTGATGGAAATATTGGTTTTGCGCCAACACTTGAGGAAGCCCTCAACCAGACCTTCGGCGGTGATTCAGGTGCGAAGGCAGGAGATGCCAACATTGAATCCCTCAAGAAGGACGTGTCTCACGATAAGGCACAAGCCGACGAGTCAGATGGTAAGACCGATAAAGCAAAGCCAAAATCTGATGATAATAAGGCCTCTGCACCGGCCGAAGCCTCTGCTCCCACACCGGCAGCTCCTGCCGCACCTGCTGGCGGAGCCCAAGAGCGCTTAAATAACGCGCTTTCTACGATGCGCGCTGCGGTAACGGATGCCGATAAGGCACGTCAATCCGGCGACTGGGCAGCCTATGGTGAAGCTGAAAAGAGAATTCGCTCAGCTCTCGACCAGGCAGTTGCTGCTCAAAAGGAACTCGAAGGAAATAAGTAAGCTAGCACGTAACCTACTAGCTTAATCCTTCACCTTTCCATGGGTGGTGCATCCCAACAGGGATGCACCACCCATTGTTGTGTAGAGATTAGCTACTGTTAACTACTTGTGTGATTATGGCTGTTGGCTACTTTTGTGCTTAGGCCCGGTTAGGGTCTAGTAGATCCCGTTAGGCCCGGTTAGGGTCTAGTAGATCCCGTTAGGCCCGGTTAGGGTCTAGTAGATCCCGTTAAGCCCGGTTAGGGTTCGTTAGACTCGTTAGACCCGGCTAAGTCCGGCTCAATCCGCCTAAATCCCAAAGCAACACATTTTGTCTATGAACCACACGTTTTGTCTATGAGCCCCGGATTATTTATGCTGAATCCTGCCGTCGTAAACGAAGCATTCCGATGCCCGACCCGATTAACGAAAACATTGCGATAACGCTGGCACTAATTCCTACACCGGTTTTTACGAGATTAGGTGGAGGTGTTGGTGAAGGCGTAACGCTCACCGTTTGATCAGTGTCCGTTAAATCGTGATGGAAGGAAATAATTCCGTGCTCATCGGCAACATTTTCAAAAACAACAATCTTGCGATTCTCTAAACCAGTTGCGTCGAAAGGAATCACAATATTCGCGCATTCGTCGGCGGATTTCGGAGTGAATTGAGTTGTTACCGTGACGGGTTTGCCGTTATTCATTAACGGTTTACCGTCGTCGAGCATGAGCTGTGTCGAAATAGTGTAGGTTTTTCCAGGCTTCAAGGACTTTTTCGTATCGCACACACGATCCGTAATAGACTGCTTCGGTTCAGGTAGCATGGTTTTTTCTCCCGTGCTTGTATTCGTCGCCGTTGTTTTTAACTCTGGGGGAGAAGCCTTTACCGTGTATTGTTCCTTGACATCCGTAACCTTGGATTCGAAGGGTTCAACACGGTCGTCGCCCTTAAATGACGTTACGAAAACATAGGTTCCGAGAACTGGCGAGCCGTCCTTGTTGTAGGCGATTTTAAATGTGGAATCGCCAATCGAGGGATGGAAACCGTTGGTTGCGGGAACCTTCACGCTCCCCACAACTGTGGCTTTCGCCCGGTTTTCTTCGCTCACGGTTAAACCTTCAGGGAAAAACAGCAAACTTTGCGTTATATGCTGCTCATCGGCAGCAAAACGTCCATCGCCAGTGAATTTCCCGTGATCTGAAGGCAACCCGTGAATCCATATATCGTCAACAAGGTAGGTTCCACTCTTCGTTTCGCGAATGGATAGCGAGGAATCCACGTCCGCGCGGTGCTTAAAGGACGTTGTTTCCTCAGGAATCCCAAAGTAATCCGCCCATTTTCCTGCAACACGGTCGCGATTTTCCCCTTCTTTCAACATGTTTTTCTCCACGCTCCACACGACAGTAACGAAACCAGGCTTTTTCGTCGTGAAATCAGCACTGAGTTTTCCCGGTCCGTGCGCAACGTGAGTAACTGTGCCGATAACTTCTGCCTCCTTGGGAACGGAACTCGCCTTAGCAGGGGGAAGCTCGCCAACATAGTACGCTGTTGCCCGGTAGGCTACAGGAATATAGGTGTCTGTTCCGTAAAACTTTGCCCATATGCCGTTGCCATAGTTCGGATCCGCATATGCCTCGAAACTATCCGTAAAAGAACCCGTCTCGGTGATTTTCTGAACGTGGGAGACACCTGAAGGCTGAAAATCGTATTGGACTCTCCACCCGGGTGATTCGACATTCGTGAAATATGAATGAGGTTGATGGGGGTATTGGATAGTGTTCTGTATTTTTCCATCAGGATGAACAAGATACAGAAGTTCCTCGGCGCTTTTCTCGTATCCTTGAATGATTTTCACGTCCCCGTTACCCGTAGCGCGCCAATGAAGCATTACCGCATTGGGTTGAGAAACGCCTGCCCATTCCGTCGTCCCGGTTTCAAGGAAAATTGCTGGGCCTTCAATTTTTGCCGTTATTTTCCTTCCTGCAATCCATTGGCCTGAAGCGTTCTTCAACCCAATATTTTCGACGGTGCCCTCGTACTGTTTATTCCCGGTCGGTTGAATGGTTTCGTAGGAATGTGCGGTGGAAGATCGCGCCTCTTGGGCTAGCTCCCGGGCACGCGCGTCAATATCTGCTCGATTTTGTTTTACGTGTTTGATGAGCCATGGAATGAGCGTTGTTGCCTCATGCCCTTGTTCCATGTTGACGTGAACGAGGTAGGCAAGAGCCGCTAAAGTAACGCTATTTCGTTCCAGTTGGTGGGCGTCCAGCGCTGTTGCGAGTTGCGCGGTGGTGAGTTGCAATCCAGCATCCCCGCTGACGTTAACAGTTTCTTTAAGGGAGGAAACTTGTACGACGGCGCCACCTCCCGGTGCATCATTATCTAATTCCACACACCAGGCGGGAAGTGATGAGTTAACGCCCGCTCCTTTCGGGGGAGCGAGAGCTGCCAGCCTTACCGGAGTTCCGCCCTGGGGAGTTGTTACAGTGACGCCTGATCCGGGGAAGAAGAGTGCGGATTCATCGTGCCGATTTGTTGGAATACTTAGCGCGTGTGAGGGTTGCGTGTAGAGTATCGCCAACATGAGAGTGAAAAGAATCGCTAAGGGACTTAACCCTGGAGGGGTGCGCCTCTTGTTGTAGCGTTTGTGAAAGATTGGCGTATGTGCCATGTGTGTACCTTTCCGTTAATGTGTGTTCCTCCTATTTCACGGAAAGTTCGACGACGATGTTTTCGCTATCCACAGGTTTTGCCAAAAAGAGATATGTCCACAGGGTTAGGTTATGAGAGGCGGGGAAGTTATTCACAGTTTCAACATGTTATGCACGGATTTTTCAAAAAATTTGACATGTCGAAAAAGGATGTGTATTATTTATCGAGTCGCCGCGGGGTGGAGCAGTTCGGTAGCTCGCCGGGCTCATAACCCGGAGGTCGTTGGTTCAAATCCAGCCCCCGCCACCAATCGAGAATCCGTAACCACGTTCTGGTTGCGGATTTTTTCTTGCTCTAATTCCACTGTTTCTTCCGGTAAAAGTTCGGATAGAGGAACGTTGAGGAACGCTGCGGTTTTTACAAGGTCGGATGCTGACCACGCCGTCGTTCCTCGCACTTTCCGAGAGACAGTCGTGTGTGACAACCCTAACCATGTAGCTAAGTCGGTTAGGGTGAAGTTATGGCGATATAGCCATAGATGCACACGTTCCCCAATAATCTGATCCGGTGTCAGTGTAGCCGTATATTTTTCTATTACGCTCATAAAAGCCATAATACACACATGTTGCATGAAATGCACGACGGTTCACAATGTAGACACCTTGCGCATCTAATCTACGTTCAGATAGTATGTATATGTGCATGAAATGCACGCTTGCATAGAAAGGACGCTAATGGAGTTGGAAACGTTGCTTACCACGTCGCAGGTGGCTGAGGCTTTTTCTGTTGCCCCTTCTACCATTACTAGGTGGTGTAGGAGGGGGAAGATTAGGTATATCACCCATCCTGGTGGTCAGTATCGTATTCCAGTATCTGAGGTTGAACGTTTTTTAACACCGTCTATTACATCTGTCAATAACCAGGTTCCGGTGTTGCCGGGTCAGACTGAGTTGTGTATTTGAGGGGGTGTTCACATGTCCGTTTCAAAAGTCATACAAGTATGTGGCGAGCGTGGCTATAAGGGTCACGCCATGTGTGAACGCTCCTTTGGGTACACGGCTTATCCCCTTGGTTTCGCGCGTCCTTGCATAGCTATCACCATGCCGGGTATAATTGTTATTGGTGCTAGAAACACCAACAAACAGCGGTTTACCGCTCCCGGCATGGGCGGTTTTCTTTATGCTACGGCAAAACATGGTCTTTGCCGGGAGTACGCCGAGAATACAAGACCCGTTAGGGGAATATCGGCTGCCCGACTGTTTGCGGGTTTTCTAGCTCCCGGTGTTGCTATGCCGGTAAAGCATGTCAACACTGGTGTTGACAACGGCTCTAGAAAAGCCCAACAAACAGTATTGGATATTGTCATGTTTCTAGTTTCCTGTGACAGGGTTTTATCTCTCTGCATCTCCCATAATTCTGCTTATCCGTGTGCGGGATGGAAAGCCCGTACACGCGCGTATGCCCGTCCTTGTGTGGCACGAGGGGGTGGGTATCGTGGCTGAGCTGGTAAAGACTGAGAATGCTGATGTGGTGCGTGACATGCTACGGTTTGCGTCCACATTTGCGTCGTTGCGTTTCCCGTGTGATAGTGAGGTTCGTGCCTTGACTGAGCGTGAGCGTAGCGAGGTGCGTGTTCTTCGTTCGATTCTTGAAGATGTTGCTAGCCGGTTAGCTGGTGGTGAAGATCCTTACGAGTGGTTTAGTAAGGGAACGTCTATGCCTGTGGGTGAGATACGTCCAAACACGTTCCAGTATGCGTGCAAAGGGTTGTATCACCTTGCAGATACAGATGAAGCATTGTTCTTCTTTGGTAGTGCGTTGTTCAAATTACTTCGTCTTGCGTTGATGTGGCGTGATGAAGATGTCGTGTGGGCTGATTACGGTGTTGCCACATATGTGTTGGGCGCGATTGGTTTGATAGATCAGCGTATGGCTATACCCGGGGCGGTTGAAGAGCTTTCCAAGGCAGGAGAGCATCTTCATGTGTTGTATGACCTGGAAGAGTTTCGACTGTTTGATGAAAGGGGTGAGTATCTTGAAGAATCACAACGCGATAATAGGCGTAGAGTCAACCGTTTCACGAGCTACCGTTTCCACAACTAATTGTGTTACCGGAAATTGTGTTAATCCAATCGTTCCACTCTTTATCGGAAAAGTCTTTAGGGTTATCACTCCAATGGGACGAGTATCCGTATGTGCGGGCGAACATGTAGGCGTGTTCACCGATAAGGAGACGTGTCTTTTCCAGGTTATTGGCACTCGGATGCCCTGTGTGTCGCATGTAGAGAAAATAGATTTTATTCCTTTCTTCAACGATACGTTTATGTATGTTGGGTGGCAATTGATGAGGCAACGGTCGGCTAACAACCCCCGGTTGTGTAAGGTGCTTGAATGCTCCCATTATCCATTCTTTTGTACTCCATCGATTATCGGGGCGTGGGTTGGGATTAATGTTCAATGCGTTTTTCAACCCGTCTTCGTTGAATTCTCTAGCGTTGCCTGGGTAAAGCCACTTTTTTCTGCTACACAATATGTCAATGGTTTGACTCCATGGGCGTTTAGCGTTTTGCTCAATAATGTAGAGTTCGGCGCATTTTTGACCAGGCGTGAGGGGTTGAAGCTGGGTGAAAATGAATTGGAATCTGTGGTTTCCGTCGTTAATACTCCAACTAAACCTGTCGATTTTGTGGATTTTAACAAAATCGGTCAGAATAACCCAGTCCTCCTGGGTTCCAAGATCTGGCATGAGTTTTCCTCCAAGTGCTTGTTGGGGGGACACGCTGATGCGTGTTGGTTAGGGAAACACTGCCATGTTTCCCTAACCGTATTCTTTATCTTCATTATGGCACGAGGGGGTGGGTATCGTGGCTGAGATGATAGAAACTGAGAACATTGATGTGGTGCTCGATAAGTTATGTTTGGTATCCACGTATGCGTCGTTGCGTTTCCCGTTTGATAGTGAAGTTCGTGCCTTGACTGAGTATGAGCGTAGCGAGGTGCGTGTTCTTCGTTCGATTCTTGAAGATGTTGCTGCCCGGTTAGCTGGTGGTGAGGATCCTTACGAGTGGTTTAGTAAGGGAACGTCTATGCCTGTTGGTGAGATACGTCCAAACACGTTCCAGTATGTGTGTCAGGGGTTCGCCTTTTGGCGTGATGATGGTGTGCGTGAGGTGTTTGAGAATTTTGGTAAAAGCGTGAGGAGTGCATGTGGTGATGCAATGTATTGGCGGGGTCGGAAGGTGTGGGCTGATTACGCTGTTGTCATGATCGTGTTGGGTGTTATTGGTTTGATTGATCAGCGTATGGCTATACCCGAGGTGGTTGAAGAGCTTTCCTATGTGGGTAAGCATCACTGCATGTTGTATGACATAGAAGAGTGCCGCATGTTTGATGAAAGGGGTGAATATTATGCCCCATCGGATCGTTGTTATGGACACCGTAAAACCGACTTTAGGACCTACCGTTTCCACAACTAACCATGTGGATATAGATTCGTGGGTTGAAGGTGACCTTGTGTTGTATCCTGCGGGTGTTATTCCTTTGGTCATGTTTAACCGTCCCTGTCATGTGCTGGGCAACCCTGTTGAAGGGGTTGGAATACGTGTTGTATTCGATGTGCCTTTTGCAGATGATACGGCTGGGGAATACGCGAATTGCTTGCGGTATCGTCTTCGGGCGTATTGGGATGATTATGGGCAGTGTTTTGCTTTGGATGCCTCCCCGGATTGCCCGCCTTATGGTATTGAGTCTTTCGAGTATATTCTTTCCGATGTTGATAAGTCGGGTTTTGCTGATATTGATGTGTCTGGGAATTGTTCCAGAATTCCCGAAAAGGATATAGCGCATGTTTTAGGTGCGCTTGCGACATATAAAGATGAGAGACATGTTCTTGAACGTCCGGTGATGTTGTACATGTATTTCCATTCATATCCCAAAGAATTAACTCAAACGTTATCGTTCCCTTCTCCTTGCTATATGACTCGTGAGATGGCGCAAAACTCCTCGTTGTGGAGGCTTCGGGATATTGAGGCTGACACGAAACGATTTCCGCTACATCAGGTAGGTGCGCCATGGTATTACTAAACAGAATCCATATCCGTCAAGGCGTGCTAGGTAGTGTATGTTGTGCGCGAGGGGGTGTGGTATGAGTTTCCGTGCTGTCACGTGGGCGTTTGACCACGTAGAAGGTGTTACCGCTTCTGAAAAGCTTGTTCTCCTCGCATTGGCTGAGTTTGCTAATGATGAGGATGTTACATGGCGCTCGATCCAAACCGTTGCCAAGCGCGCTATTTCCAGCCCTTACACCACCCGTAAGCATTTAGCGACTTTAGAATCGTATGGTTTCATTTCTCGTGAGCCTAGATATGCGTGGTGTGATAGTGAGGATGTTCCGTGTGCAACTCGTCCTGCTCATAAGCATCGGTGTGGCACGCTCTACAAGCTCCACCTTGATCGGACAACCCCACTTCGAGAAGAAGTGTCTACCACCGTTAAGGCTGTGGATAACTCGGAGTTATCCACAGAAAAGTTATCCACAGGTAATAAGGGTTTCGAGAATGAAAAACCCTCAAATGTCGAGAAATCGGCGGAAAATCAAGGAAAAGTCCACAGGTGGCAAAAAGCAACATGTGGAGATGGTACAAAGTCCACAGGTGGCAATTCCGCCGCCTCACAGGTGGCAATAGTGCCCACCATATGTACATATAACCCCCATATAAACCTCCATCCATACCACCCCAACCCCTCCGTAACGTTTTCGGGTGTGGATAACCTACTTGGTGTGGATGGTGAAATTCTTGCACGTGAGGATGATCTTCACGGCTCGGGGTCTCGTGTGGGCGTGGGTGTGGGTGAGCCTCCGGCTCGTTCCCACACCGCGCCTGAGCTTCCTGGGGCTTGCGATATGCACGCCTTACCGGACATGCCGGGTGAGCCTAGCAATCTTGGTGAGGTGTGGGAACAGAGCACTCCTGGTAAACCTTGTGAGCCTGGCGAGTCTGGGGAGATTCTTCCTGGTTCTCCAACGCAGGGAGCGTGTGCGGATAGCGTTTCGGGGGAGGGTATGCCGGT